>NZ_JBXCJA010000005.1:0-311939 GCF_056786435.1 Paenibacillus sp. Y916
AGCGTTAGCTTTAACGGTTCCTTCGAGCCGCTTACAATATCTATGCCCGTTGGAGATAACTTGGCTTCACTCCCATGCTCTGTTCCGAAATATCTAATGTTAGGATCCCCAGATTTCTCACATTCTTCTCCATTCGTTCGTACACATCCCGTCACGATCGCGCCTTTTCCATCCGCTTCTGGACAGTACAGTGTGGCACTTGTTCCGATTTGGGGCATGCAGTACATGGCATTCCCTGTTGGTGGAGCGAATATGAACCAGTGAGCGGTCTGCTTCGGTTGATCTTTATCTATTGTGAGGTGTAGCTTGACTTGCTCTCCCTGAACATCTAGCACTTCTCCTTCAAGTGAGACGCCAGACAGCCGTTCATTATGTATAATTCTTCGATGTATTCCTTTCTGGCGAGACAAGCGATAGCTATATACCAGCTGTATTTCCTCTAAGCATACTGTCTTTTGGCTAACGACCAGTTGTTTATCTCTGAAGTTCACAATGTCACCGATGTTATATTGCTGATCACTTATGATGTCATAATAGAAGAAGTCCGTATGATGTAGTCCTGCCTCTGCACCACCCGCGCGATGATACGCGACTAAATCTTTACCTGCCGTATAAGATACATCATCTGACATGTTATATTCTTTCCCTGGAGGTGTACCGAAATATATTTTCGGGTCCGCATACTTTAAATCCGATGTAGCGAATTGTTGGAAATGACTTGCTAGACGCTGGATGAATTCCCAGTCTGTCTCTTCATATTGGATGATGGGTTCCCCTATAGGAATTCCTACTCCGACGTTACACGAAACATCTCCTCCTGAATATTCTTCCATGATACTCTGAAGTAGGGCTTCATAGGTCATCGTACTATTCTGGAAGGTTCGTTTTCTTCGCTGGATATCTAGTTGAATGCTTGCGGATAAGCTTTCAATCTCCACATAATATACGCCATTCACATTCGTACTTTTCACTGACGTAATTAAACCTTTAAAGACGATGATTTGTTTCTCATCCCTCTTGTCATAGATCGTTAGTTCATCTTGCCACATCGCTCTGGTCGTCGATTGGATGTGAAATGAATCGTCTACGATGCCTTTCATAGTCGCCTTAACGTGTTCTCCAGGCCTCATGATGATGTCCAGATCGATAATCTTTTGCAGAGAATATGGTGTGTGGACAACGAGACTATCGTACGTAATCATGTTCGCAACCTCCCTTTAGACTAGTCATCATGCTGTCCATCTTTGAGGAACTTGACTACACCATCCACACAATGGCAGAAGATGACTGAATCTGTGGTCAGTGCTGCTTTCCCCTCTACCAATGTCCCTTCTTTAGCATTCACCCATTTCCCATAAAAGATAGGTACACATGGTTTACCCGAGATCGTCCCGGATCCATCTTCTGCGATAAGATGTACGACCTCGCTGTTTAGGTTATGCACACTATTACATATACCAAAGTAAGGGATATGATTCGGTTTGCAATCTTCCACGTTCATCATCGGCTTTTCATTGACGTAAGAACCATGACTTTCTGGAAGATTAATGCGCCGATGGTGAGATCCCATTCCACATTCCATCAACGCTCCTCTTACGACATAAGCGGGATGATCCGACATAGTATCTTTCTCCTCTCTATTCAACAGAAACTTTTAATTATTTCTCTTGATCAATGTCATGATTGGCGGATTCTTTACTCTGTATGCCAATACTGCCATCCCAATCAAAAAGGCGATTCCCGTAATAATGATGGCACCCGTAGGTCCAATGAAATCCATGACTTTATACAAATAATACACGGACGCTTTCACTACTCTAGTTCTACTAAGACCGTTTCGTGCCTCTTGGGCAAACCATGTCAAGAATACGCCTGAACCGATAATGATCAGCAATGCTAGAAGTGGCCTAAACGTTGCATTGAATCGGTTATACTCTTTCACTTTGAAACTACATTCATCCTTTAGAAGTTGGTATAATTCTTGGAGAAATTGCTCCGTTTGCTCCTTATCTTCTATACTTAGAAAGTCCGTTTCTTTCTTACCGTTCACTTTCGTAACAATCGTGATGAGTGATGTCTTTTGGTTAGAAGATACTTTTTTTATAGTGTCAATATAATGTACTCTGCTTGGTTTCAAGCTATAAACAAAGTCTTCATCTCCATATACATTTTCAATAAATTGTTCAACTTCATCTTGATTTACTTTGTCAAATATATAATCTGGCGTAAGAATGATGACTTGACCAGAATCTGAATCTATCGGATAAATTCTAGTATTTGATATCATTTGATCTGTCAATGTTAGTCCCCCTTTTACAGTTCAATAGTTCTATTCAACAGAAACTCGATCTAAGTGGATGCCCGTAAACCCACGCCGAAGTATACTTTCTGCAACATCTAGTCGAACGACAATGAGCGGATTTTCGCTCTCTTTAATTTGAAATATGTGATGATTCTCAATCAGACTTTCTTGCAGAACGAGTCTTTTAATCGTGGTATGATCATGGTGAAATTCCGTATTTGGACTGAGACAACTGATTTCCTTAAAGATCGGTAGATAATATTCTGATTGTTTCTGCATGGTTCTATCGATAAGAACGACTAATTTCGTGACATAATCAGGCTGATATAAGTCTATCAATTGTTTCATATGGCTAGACATCAGCACGATCTGTCGATCAAGGAAATCTAAATAGGTTGTTTCTTGATCTGCTTTCACATAAAAAATTGATGTGTCCGGAATATGGTGTGCATCCGTTAGATGAATATGTCTAGTGTCAATCTGAGTTCTGAGTTGTTCTATCATCGGGATTTGGGTATACCGCTCGTCCTGCCTTAATACGAAGTAATCCATTATTCACAATCCCCACCTTGACCGTTGTATTCAAAGACAATTTCACTTTCATCTCGATATTCCCCCACCGCCACAATCAAGCCAGAATCATCTATTATATGGTTGAAATGACATGTATCCATGATGGAAGGGATTTGTTCTTTGATCAACTCTTTGGTTAACAAGTGATATTTATAGCCTTCGATCTGCTTCACTTCTTCAATATCCATCGAAGTAACTTTTCTTGCATAATGTTTCTTCTCTTGCTCAAGCATCTCCATCCGTTTAAACAAAGGCTCGAACATAAAGGCTGCCTCCCATGTCGTGCTACACTCTGTTGAATCCAGGTACCACTTAGCATCATAGGCATCTAGTCTGTACATAGCCTTATTCTCCATTACACTTGTACGTAAATAGGAACAATAGATATAACGTATCTTCCCCTTATCTCCTTGTTCATGTAATATGCTTGCCTTCACCAATAAATCATGGAAGGATTCATACAGGCTACGGTCAATCTGTTCTTGACATTCTTTGTAAGCATCGTCAATGAGAATGACATCTTGGATCCACTGATGAAATACGAATTTCTCTAAAAATTCGGAAATGGCAGCCTCTTTATTCATATAGTTCATCGAATATTCACCTTGGATCCGGTCAACGCAACTTCATCTTGGATCGTCAGCATCGTATCCGCCTGCTTAAGATCTACCCCTTCATCTCCCTGAATCAGAACCTTGGCTCCACCTGTAATTTCTATATCATCTACAGCCGTAATCACAATTTTCTTGTCACTCTTGATCTCTATTCCTCCATCGTCTGTTAATCGCAATAACGTCTGTCCATTGCCGATAATCTCAACAGCTCCTGGCTGAAATACAATTTGTTTCCCATACTTGGTACTAATGCTTTTCACGGATGGATCACTTCTCTTGGTCGTATCTGAAGAGTCTAAGTCTACTGAACTTGCTGCAAAGGCATTCTTCTCTTCCGCATCAGGGAAGTAAAGACGGACCTCATCTCCTATCTCAGGCATACAATACCAGCCGCTTCCATCTGGTGATGAGTACACTGTTGAGTAAGAGAACCACATTGCCTGAGATGGAGTGTGGCTATCATCTATCTGTAGATGTAGCCTCACTTTATCCTTAGCAATCGCTGTGATTTTACCGAATAAAGAGCTGCCAATGATGGCATGGTTAGTTTGCTTATGACATTGAAAGCCTTCTCGATCACGCAATTGATATTGATTTACGAGTATCCCTTTCTCGATCACTATGTCAGCACGATAGACATATAATTCATGATCACGAAATGTCACAGGACAACCAATCTCTAGCAGCTTATTGCTTGTAACTTCAAAACTGAAGTTACTTTGACCAACAAACGGATCATCGCTATTCTCGGTGATCTGTTTAAATTCTTTCATGTTATTGTGTATCTTATAATTATATTCATTGAGTTCAACAGGTTGCCCAGCATCTGACAGACCCACATAGTATTTAATCCCGTCCAATGTACTGATAGGAAGTAAGGGCATTTGAAAGTGAGAAGCTAGTCTCTTGGCGAATTCCCAATCCGTTTCTCGATACTGAACCAATAGCCCTCCAATAGCTGCTCCATTGGAGGCAGCATCGACTACGTCCGACTCTGGGTAGGAGTTGGTGATCACTGCGAACACATCTGAATAGGACTGTTGGCTATGTTGAAAGGATCGACTCTCCTTCTTGATATCCATCAGGAAAGTCTTACTACTTGCTTCAATTGTCATCGTTCTCACATTTCTATCTACTTGAACGGCTATATTCGTAATTATCCCTTTGAATAAGGCCATCTCTCGGTTATCGTTGGTTACACATATCTCAATACTTTCATTCTCATCGATTTGTTCAATATATTGATCTAGTTTACTTTCAGGAATAATTCCACTAATGGCACACGTTACATGCTCATTGACCTGTCTAATTAAGCTCAAGTTGGTTATCTTATCGAACGGACTGGATTTCATCGATATATCTGAAATGGTATATATAGCTTCACTCATGGCTATACCTCCTGTTCACGAATTTCAGCCGTTTGAATGGATCGAATAACTTGAAATGCTATATCTCTCCATTGAGGCTGATCTTTATAAAGACAACTAAATGTTCCCATGATCGTTTTTCCATCCACGGCTAGAAAATACATAATATTGTAGACAAAACCGTCAAGTGCAGAACTTTTGAATTCAAAGTAACCGATCTGTTTACCGTTCACACTCTCGACTTCAGTCGTATAAAAGACATTTGAAGGATTTGTTTTCTTAATGACGTCCCTCATACCAAGAGTAAGTTCCTTCACCCAATGATCACTTAAGTCTTCTTCCAGATTACTCAATGAAAAGTTAATGGCTCCTGTATCATCGGTTTTAATAATTTCAGGTCGTTGTTCATGTGGATATTTCATTTTCTTATGTTTCTCTTCCATTTCCTTAAAGTGATTAGGCAATTGGACAAATAATCGTTGATCAAAAAAGGTAGCTTCTTCAAATTCGTAATAGTAAGCTCCGATTTTTATTGGACCATCTGTGATTTTTGGAGGTTCACTAGATTTGTCTTTCATTTCATTTAATATTTTTAATATTTTCTCATCTGCACGCTCCATATCATTAACAACCTCCTTCTCGTTATAAATCTATTAATCCACAATCACCCGCTGCGGCCCACCCATGGAGAAACTACCTCGGGCTTTACCGCCGCCACGAACGTTATCCAGAATTCGACCTAGATGCTTATGAATCTGCACATGGGTGTATTCCTTGTAGGCTATGCCCATACGGCCGGCGATATAGTGTAGAATCATGCTGCGTGACACGGTTCCTTCATTGCCGCACATCATTGCGAAGATTAGATCACGCGGGTCCGCGCTACCACTACGAAGCATCTGATCTGCGAAATAGCGCATAATCAATGGGGATAATGTACTCTCCCCATGTGCAGCATAAGATGTGTGCAGCACATTCAAGGTGTTGTATTCGGTCGTGAAATCCGCGAAGTTCTGATAATCCTGGCGGAGTCTGGCCCCTTCCTTCAGCTTGAACCGACCCAGTTCCAACTCAGATGAATTGCAATCTACTTGTTCGTCTAGCACAATTTCGCTAGAGTACACTGTCAGGTCACTACCTTCCTTCACTTCGAGGAAACGGATCTTGAGTACTAGTTCCTTCCCTGTAGCCAAATAGGTAATCTCCGTAGATTCGTTCAATATGTAGAGCCTTCCCTCATGCCGTACAATACCTGGTGAGATGATCAGATGCTTAGGACCGACTTTGAGATTAGCACCTGTCACAATACCATCGGAATAATCCGCATAGTGGATATCTACGAATTCTCGAGGGAAGTCTCGCAAATTGGTCAACATTTCTGTCTTCAGAATTCTACCTTTATTGAAATGGGGATATAGATGTGTAAACAATGTGCTCCTCCTCTGCCGCTTCGTATCTTTATTTCAATCCATCGAAGAAATCCAATTCAGACAGATCGCTCTCAAATGCAAATATTTGTTTCCTTCCAAGATGTAATCCGTCCTTCTGCCGTGCTATAGGAAGTACGTGGAACCCCCAATGATTGTCATCTGCGAACACGAACCACTTGGTCTCTCCATTGACGATAGAATCCGTGTCATCCTGTGGGATTTTGTCCGCATAGGCCAAATTGATCTCCTGATGCGTAATGGGATGATAATCCGCGATTTTATTTACGTATAAGTAACTGTGACGGAGCCCGCCATCACTTCCATGGAGGAAGAATTCTATTTCTGCGGTATCGAATGGACGTGAGATGGAACCGAGCACTCGGTTACTACGTTCCAAGCTACTGATCAGTTCTTTCTCTTGATGATTATGCGTATGTGCACTAACAGCGTAAGGAATAACAGACGAATAATTCGTAATACTCACTTCAATGCTACCGAATTTACGTGCATGCAAATACCGAATCGCCCCACGTAGACAGGATAATTTAAGATCAGGTATCCTTCCTTCTACAGGCTTCTGGCGGAACTCAATGCTTCGTCCAGGGACGAATTCCTTCAGTGCTTCACGGAACACGTCGATACGACAGGACTGACCGGTAAGCTTAATAATGGAATAGTCGCTGATGCGCCCTTCACGGTAGAAATCATCGAGGAATTTACGGACGACGTCATATATATCCGCTTTGATTAATTGCGTGATCTCCTTAATATTGAACACGACATCGGGAAATTCGTATTCATCCTTCATCACTCCATTGCGAGAGACCGACAAGAACCAGCGATCTATCGTCGTAATCTGTAAGTCGCTTTCTTCGAGCGCATCGTGCTCAGAATGGAATCGATTACGCAGTATCCCCGTTCTACGAAAGAACTGCTCTTTCATTTGTTCAGCAATTTCCCATAAGAAGTGAAAGTTACCTCTTACACGTAAATACTCATCACGTGAACGATTCTCATATAATGTGAATGCTGTTGGGATCACATCTTCCGCCTCACGGTACCTTCGTTCTAATTCACTATATATTTGCTCAACACCCTGTTCATCGACCTCTCGGAATAGATCATTCGCAGGAATATTGATCAGCTTATCAATATCACTTAGATTACGTTGACCCATGTAATAGTCGGCAAAGACAATCTTCATGAATTGCATAATGCGGTATGTAATGTTATTGCCACCAAAATTGGTGTCTCCATTCTCATAAGTCGTATTAATATCGATTCGATAAGACATATGACCGTCTTCCACTCGGAAGTTGCAAGAGGATAAGTCCGTTGTTCCTCCCCCACAGTCAATAACCAATGCCTTATATTCCTCTCCATCCTCAAACGTTCCCCGTTCAATTCCATCGGCAATGGTGTTGTACAGTACGGCCATTCCTTCATCCAGCGCGTTGTCTCGCTCAATCTTATAGTCCGGTAAAATATGAGTGAACATATCAAGGAACTGTGTCTTCATCTTCACAGGACTAGATAGGTGCAAATGTCTGAATTTACACTTGAATTGTTGTTCCGCTCTCGTTATCACATAATGAATATACGCGCGAAGAATCTCGCTCCTAGATACCATTGCAATATTCCCTTGTGTATCCATGACTTCTTCTTGCTTGGTGTAATTGTTCACCCATCGCTTCATCCCGTGAAACACACTAGCACGGCTACTATAACTACTATGACGCATGCTTCGAAGCGCCTGATAACCGAAGTTATACTGAATGTTGGTTGGGTCAGAACAGTCCGTCACACTAACTACTGAGGGCAATGCTTCAATCCAATCCGTCACCTTATACGTGGTATCTGGGAACTTAACATAGTTGATGGTATCCATCTGAATCTGTCCATTTAGCAGATCTAGACTACTTGGCGATGCTGCATAACCGTTATATAGAAAGGCACCCGCTGTCGTATTCGATGTACCGAAATCAATAGCAAGCACAGCGTCTGTCTCTTCTAGTTCTCTTATCTCCAGTTCTGCGAGAGGGATCTTATAATATTGAATATTAGCTGGGGGTTGGTCATGCACCTGATAATAGGTATTGTAGATATATTCCGACTCTCGTTTACGCAAGAATAATAGGCTATAATGGCGATTAGATGTAAGAAGCCACTGTGTTTCGTGATCCGTAGTCAAATAATATTGTCCCTGCTTCCCATCATCTTGTTGTAGATGAAGAATGCCGCACAGCTCCATACGATCATTCACCAGTAACACATTGGATTCTGGTAGCGGTACTGTAGTAGTTACTCGATAGCTATCGGACTTATCCGTGGCCATTCCTGAGTAAAGAATCAATCTTGCAGGTACACGAATGCCTCCGTCACCTTGGAGTGGGAGCTGCATATACTTGCGGATCGTACTTTGAACTCGATCAAAGCCTCCCTCACAGATCGGGCCTATGAATAACCGTTCCTCCGCACTTAAATACTTCATGATGATGCGGATTAATCCCTCACGGTCCAAGCTATTGCCCAGTCCTTCAACCAGTCTTTGTTTATAGCAAATATTCCTCAACTGAAATGTGGTCATATCCATAAGTTCATCCCGGGTATACCTAACAACACCGCGTTCAGAGGCTTTCGTTATTAGATCGTTATACAATTTGTAGGAATAACCCTTCATACCTTTTCCTCCTCACTGATCATCTGTGAAGTCATCCTATCCGCCAATGCAGACCTGTATTTCAATAGATTGCGATACGATCTTGAATCATCGTGTAATCTTCATCAATAATGCCAAAATGATCGTTCCAGTATACCTCTGCGCTATACTGGATAGGGAGTAGTAGCTCCATAATCAATTGCAGTTTGTTACGTGTTGTTTCATTCTCCCGCTGCCCAATGTAGAGCAGAAGTTCATCCTTCTCCTCACAGATCGCATATATGGTTGAACGTTGGAACATCCGACTCACCGTATCTTTGAACAAATAAAGTGCCTCTCCGGTATCGTATAGTCGTAGCACATTAGCTGCAATGATCTCCTGTTCCTCTCGATCGAATAATGAAATATGCTCTTTCACTACTTTTCCCAGCAGGCCATCTTGGATATCTCGCAGCACGAAGCGAATATAATACTCCCGCTTGTTCATCCCCTGCATTAGATCGATATCAGCTAAGAAATGAATTAATATATCAAACAATGCGCCACGAAGTTCCGTATCTTCTGTATTATTTATATCAAACATGCCATTAAAAATATCGTAGAAGCGATAGTACGGATTCACCTCAACGTCACCCGCAACCGTCATGGCGTTCAAGTCCTCTTGACTAAGCTCCATATATGGCGAATATACTTTAGCAGGCAAGAAATGGATGTCTCTCTTGGCCATTCCTAATTCCTGTCCGCGGATAATGAGGTCCCAGATATAATTCAAGCCCATTCTCCTTCGCACTTATATTCAGGGAAAGCTAGCTGAATCTCAGATACGAGAAAGCTCATTAAATCCTCTAGAATAAACTGACTCTCTCCCCGAATCACACTGCTCCGAAAGCGCAAAATCATGCGCGTCTTCCCTTGCTCCGACCGTACATGATCACTAACAAATGGATTCAGTTCATAAGTGACAGAACGGCACACACCAGACTCATCTAATTCGTGATCTATTAGTTCTAGCATCTTTGATTCTTCGAAGGAGTGAATCATACGAATGATTTCCCCCTTTGAGCGCACTCTTTGATCTTGTTTATGCTTGTATTTGCCGATGAATCCTTCCGCCTTACGGTTGGATATAACGTCGTAAGCCAGCTTACCAATCACCGTATCTACTGGTTCTGCGATCTGAAGCAAATGCCATATATCTGATTTGTCACGAGAGGATACGATTGTAATCTCATCCCCCGTACGCTTGATATACCGGATATCCTCTTGATCTCCATTCACCAGATAACCATGCCTAATCCCGGTCTTAAGTAGCGGTAGCACATGTTCATAATTGATACGGTCCTCTGCTGGAATAGGAAATCCCCCTGTCCTCAGCTCTAGCTTCTGAATATTCCACAGCGGTATAAGATTCACTCGTTTATATGACTCGTATTCTTCTAAATGGACCGTCACTTCGGAGATTTCTTCCGAATCTTCTAATTCGCCATCACATTCAGTCAGCACGACATCAACGAACTTATGTATGTAAGGATGATTGATCGTTCTCCATGGAAGACCGTTAGTAATAAACACATGGTATAGCTTCTCAATTTCATCCTGATATGTTCTGTTCTGCTTCAGTCGAACCTTCACCGTATATCGTCCATTTTGAGTGACCAGCACTCCCTCGAATTCCCTGTCGCTTTGCAGTAACTGTTTGATTAATGAATAATTGCATTGTAGAAAAAAAGTAGTCAGTACAACCTCTTCCTTCTGACCTAGAGCATCGACGATATGCTTCATATCAATGACTGGCGCTTCCGCATCCTGAGGGATGATGGGGTATAGAAATTCGTGAATGGGGTCCAACTCATCCCTTGGGCATAGAGCTGTGAATATATCATGCTTCCCGTCATCACCCTCGATCTCATCGAATACTCTACGCTCCAACTTCCGATTCAAATCATCTTGATACTCTACTAGATTCAGGAATACACCTGTCATCATGTTCTTCAGCATACGACGTTGCTGTAAATCCTCCATCTTGCTAATTCGGTCTTGTACGATATCCTTCATCATCACAGCTCCTCCTTGCTATCAGGGGTAGAACTTGTCGGGCTTGTACCATCAGACGTACCATCCGTCTCACTCTGGGTGCTTTCATCTACTACTGGAGGTGTTGTTGTCACATTTTTCTTCGTAGCTGCCTGTTGAATAGGCTCCGTCATCGCTTCGTAGGGATTGGAAATCTCTTGTTCTCCTAAGCTACTATTGTCTGTACTTGCTGCTGATACCGGCACTATGGGATGTAACTTCTCATCCGCCTTAGCAATCTTACGCTCCATGGCCAATACCTTCTCTAGCTTGCCGATAGCCTGATATTTCTCCTGCGCCCGCATATAACCATCTATAGCACCCGCATAGTCCTGAGCATCGAAGCTACGGTCGCCTTTTTGCTCTAACTTATCACCCTGCAGGTTAATGGTCTCCGTTTGCACCGCATCCAGCTTCTCTTGAGCCTTACTCATCTTATCTTGTAAATCCTTCTGAGCGGTGGTGAACGACACTTCGATTGCGGATGTATTCGCCTTCTTATATAGAACAAGCGCACCACTGTAATCTTGACCCTGAAATTTGAGATCTCCTTGCCTAATCTCTTCCGTTACTCGCTCATAATCGGTCGTACGATCGATTCTTTCTTGAATATCCTTTTCATCGAACGCATCCCAACGATCCGCATCATCTAATGCCTTCGTATAACTAGACACCGCTTTATCGTAGATGCCATCCTTCAAATAGTCATCGCCATCCACTAAGGTCCGAGCTAGCTTCTGCTTATCTCCAATGAGCTTGGTATGAACTTTATCCTTCACTTTAGAAGCTGCATTTCTTGCCTCGCTATATGATTTAAGCGCCTTCGTATAATCGCCGTCCGCTGCATATTCATCTCCGTCACGTTCGAATTCCACCATATTGGCGGCCGCTTCAGCAATGCGGGTCGCTTCCCTTGCTTTATATATCCAGAGTCCCCCACCTGTTAATAGAAGAGCCATCATAACGATCAGAATACGCTTGATCCATTTCTTACGATTCTTAGGAGGCTCTTTATAGGTCTTATCTGTATAGATCGCGACAGCCGTATAATTATTGACCGTTCTCTGCTGTTTACTAAGAAGGATCTCTTCCAGCGTATCTGTCAGTGCTTCTGGTTCTTTACTTTCCTCCAACGCATCGAGCATTTCGGGTAGATTAACCTGCTCCCATAATCCTGATGTGCATAGCAACAACACATCACCATCTGACAGTGGAATGCGTGGGGATACATACGGGTTGAAACGGTCTGGATTACCCATATAATTCAGTAAATTTCCCCGTTCCTCATGCTGTGATACGGTCTCATCCGGGAGATATCCATCATCTGCCATAACCTGGGATAGACTCTGATCTTTACTTTTCTGATTGAGCCTCCCCCCACGAAAGTGATATAGCCTCACGTGACCACTAGATGCCCATACCATCTTCGTATAGTTGGTTACAACCACGAGTAGACTTGCCTTCAGCCGGACCCTCCGACTCTCGAACTTCAGCCATTCATGCGCCTCACGCAATGAGTGCTGCAGTTGCCTCCGTGACATGGTTGGACGCTCTATGAAATTCTCTAGTACAATCTTAGCTATTATCTCAGCGCTATGAGCCTCTTGATCGTTATCAATTCCGTCCGCGATCACATAACAAGCCATATCATCAAGTTCGATATAAGCGAAATAATCCTTATTATCAATAAAAGAACCCGCTTCGGAAACGAAACCGGTCTTGAAATCACTGTTCTCCTTCCTCATGCGTTCCCCCTTGTCTCTAGCGATCCGAGCTTTGCGGATGCCGCAAGGAATCACCAGCCCTTTTCTAGTATAATAACTGTCGCATTGTCCTGATTTCTTAAGCCTTTGGCATCGAGCTGTTCGATAATGTCATCAGCGATGTCCTCCACTGGCTTCTTCTGCTTCATCACAAGTTCGAGCTCTACTTCGCTTAATGCATCATATATTCCATCACTGGCAAGCATAATCTTGTCCTGTTTGCGTAACGAGAATGGTTCGCCTATCTCCATATTTCTAAATCCTTCATATCCCAAATAATTGACCAAATGCTTACGCACAGGACTTGCCTCAGCTTCCTCTTTGGTCAACTCACCACTGAGAACTTGCTCACGGAGTAAAGATGTCTCGACCGTGTGCTTGGAATTCATAGGGATGAATTCTCCGTCACGGAATACCGAAATCATACTATCTCCCACCGCTGCCCAATGCAGCACTCCAGAAGTTACTACAGCTGCGACCAAGGTCGTTCCACCATGACTTCCGCTTAGATTAGCTAGAATCCCATTGTTACTCTGCATTGCTGCACTAGCAAAGAAATCAGTGAAATCCTCCGTCTTCTCTAGCATCAGAAATTCCTTACTAAACACCGTCACAGCGAGCGTACTAGCCATTCTTCCGTTCGACAAGCCACTAATCCCATCAGCAATGACTGCAAGTGTACCGACAGAGGTTGTTGAACTCGAGAAGTAATCATCTTGCTCCTCTCGTCTTCCGATACTTTGTCCATTCCCAATATGAATTCCAGTGGTGGTGGTGGATTGACGTCGTACGAGCACTCGCCGAACATAGTACAACACAATCCATAAGATGAGTGCCGACAGAATAACGATATAATGCTCTAACTCTACATTCTGCTGCATCGTTAACATCACGTCCTCAATTGTTTTCCCATACGAAATGGGCGCCGCACAGTGGAAGGAAGAGGAACTTACTATTCCCCAGCTGAATTACGTCATATGCCGCCAGTTCTGCAGGCGAATAAACCGCTTCGTTATTATGATAGGCTAGTCCCGAAGCATCCCCAGGTAGTAAATAGAAATTTCTTTTCTTCGGATCATAGACGATAACGGCATGGTTTCTTCGAGATATGGTATTGTCACCAAGAATACGAATATGCATTTCCTCCGCTCGTCCAATGAAGTTCTTCTCTGACATAATCCGATAATCATGACCAAATTGAGGTCCTTCAATACAAACTAGCCAGCCCGTAACGGGGTGAATACCGACCGTTTCTCCTAGATAAGGCATCGTCTTCTCTTCCGTGTCCGCGGAAACCTGCCTTCTCTGCTCCCCCTTCGGCGTTGCATCTACCGTTATGTTGCAGTAGGGGCATGTATTACCGTGTTTTCGCGTGCTGAACATGTGTCCGTTAGCGCATCTAGTCAAGCTCATCTTGTCTTCATTCCTCCAATAGGTCTTAGTCCACAACGCGGCTATAGTCTTACTTCACTAGCAGTCGCGTGTTGGCAATATAGATCAAATCTCCTGCTCCAATCTGTAGCGGTTCTTCAATAACAAGCTTGTTGGCGGTACTCTTTCCTGCCTGTCTAATACCGGTCCCGCTATTTGATTCCATGTCCTCAATGTACCATCTTGTACCTGCCCGATTCAGTACCGCATGCTCCGAGCTAATAAGTGACGCATATTCACATTCCGATAAATCTATATCAACTTCACCGCGTTGACTGTTCTTTCCAATGAGTAACGATGTCTCACCTTCGATATACCATTCCTTCATTCGTTCTCCATCGTCATCTAATAGAATCAACTTCACGACCGAATCTTCTGCTATACGTGAAGTCTTTCTAGTCAAGCGTTGCAATATGATTGCACCTACAAAAAAGGCCGCTCCCACGGTGACTGAAATTTTCAATATTTGATCCTTAGGATGTAATAAGGTATAAAGAATAATGCCGGCTACAATGCCGTACATGATCACATCAATAACTATAATCCACACGGATTTCTTCGCCTTCATATTCGTCACCTCCATCTCTTAAGGGGGATTCATGATTCAACTTATTTCTTCTTCGTACCGAAATAGCGATCGAACATGGCAGAAGTATCAAGCGGATTGGCGGCATTCCGTCCATCTTTAGGTTGAGATGATTCATCCTTCGACTTGCCTTGATAACCAAAAAACTGATCAAACTGTTTGCGCATTTGTTCTGGATTGAATGCTGTGGGATTACTCTTCGCCCTACCACTAGGCCCACTTTGTGCATTCTTGTGTTGCTGTGACTGCTGGCTATTCGTACTAGACGATCTAGCGTCGTATTCTTGCCTTGAAGACTCGTTACTCAGTACCTCATAGGCTTCATGAATTTGTTTGAATCGTTCTGTTGCTTCTTCACTTCCCTGATTGGTATCTGGATGATATCGCTTGGCTAATTGTCGATAAGCTTGTTTAATCTCTGCTGCTTGTGCCTCTCGACCTATACCGAGAACATGATAATAGTTAGTCACTGACCTATATCCCCGCCTTTATGTATAGAACAAAGTATTTTAAGAGGCCGAAGCCTCTTAAAATCCAATAGCTTGCAACCTTAATTAGGTAGCAAATGATGCATATGCTTATTGCGAGAATGCATATCCACCTAGAATGTTAGCGAATTCTGTCTTGTCTTTCTTTTGCTTAATGTACAAATTAAATGTTCCGACCCCTTCGGAATCACCGAAACTTTCGGTATAATCCACCACAAAAGCGTTAGGGAAGCTTACCTCACGAACAACTTGGTCCGCTGCAATCACTTTCAATGTCACTTTACGGTAGCAATCAGCCTTCTCAGCAGGTACAAGTGACCAATTAGCCAATTTCAACGTATCATCTGCTTTGTCTCCGTCTGTTGCGGTGATGATTTTACCACTAATTCTCAGTGTTGAACCTACATCCGTTGATCTTGCATTAGAGTCATCCGGTGTATCTGTGTCGTAAACGACCTTTTGGATGTTATCCATTCCTAGTTCAATCGTTTCTGCACCTTCAACTTTAAGTATAAATCCCATACATAATTCCTCCTTTAAATTGACTAACTTATTGTCTAGAGCGTTAGAACGTCTCCAGAATTTATGTATAGAGGCGAACTTATTAAAGATCGCCCCGAACATACGCTTTAGTGAACCTGTCATACCTTGACAGGGCTCGTTGCTTTGGTAATCATCACTTCCAAGTTCTTCACGTTACCGTTAAAGATCAAGTCAATGTGACACAGGTTATTCTTCTCATCGATCACATAAGTCATATCGTCTCCATCTTGAAGAATGGAGTTGATGAACCCTCGCGTACCCAGCCACTTACTCTTTTGACTGCCGGGATTGTTACTGAAGAATTTCAAGATATTCTCATGTTTGAAATCACCTGTCTGAAAGCGAAGAATACGCTCTACATAGGTACTGACAAGTGTCTTATAGATCGAATCGAATCCGTCCTCAGAAGTAGCAAGGCTTCTCGCCTTATAGACAGTAATCCGACGGATGTCCTTATCCTGTAGCTGAGCACTCTCTGACGAGAATACAAATCCGAAGTTCTTACGATTGATCGAATCCTTGATGTTGTTGGTGAAACCAGTGATCTCCTTCGCCATCGTTGTGACGGAGCGCAGACTATTGTCCCTAGCTTCAATGTCATAACGTACGCCCGGGAACTCCCTACTCACGTTCTTGAAGGTTTCTTTCAAATACTCTGGACATTGATAAGCAGCTACTAGTCCAGCTGCCACATAGGAAGCGCCAACATACACGCCTTCAATCCATAATTTCAGAATATCTTCCTTCTCTCTCGAGAGCTGTACTCCATCCTCCGTCTGAAGCATACGGCTATCAATCACGACACCCGATTTATCTTTCGGAATAATGGTGAAGTTAGGTACGCACGGAATGGCAAATTCGCTATACTCCTTACGAAGTAGCGGGGCACATTTGTCGATATATTTATCGATGCCCGCTGTTGCCATACTGCTAAATGTTGTATCTTCTCCAGATTGGAAATTAAAGAACAACTGTACTTTGTAATCCTTAATGACTTGAAGCAGCATCGTTAGCGATTCAAGGTTATTCCCATCCTGCTTAACGACTTTCTCATTCCCACGGAAGCGTTCACGACTAACTTTCGCATTACCTGCCGTTTCTAGCTCGATGGAAGGTACAATACCGAACCAGATCGTATCCGAGAATTCATTCTTAGAATTCACTGTGTTCAGGAATGTTTCAAGTCTCGGAATATTACTGCTTTTGACCATCATCTCAAGCTTAGTATTGGTGACCAGAAGCGAAGGTAACATCCCTTTGTTCTTGATCGAATATTGGTCAAAGAACATCTTGACGCCCAGAATTTTCTCAACTAACGGCTTCACCGTTTTGACGAAATCATCTTTAGCCGTCTTGTAAAATTCCAAATACGTATTATAATTTTGGATTTCTGTTGTGATATCTACTTCTTCATGCACAGCCGGAAGTGGACAGAACGTGCGCACGACGAGATCCTTGACATACCCTGAAGGAGATTCTGTCACACTGTTATAATCTTCTTCAAAGACATTCACCAGTTCATTGGTTCCACTCTCATCAAGCAGTAACAATTCTGTGCTGGCACTCTTCGGAGCCTCGATAATCTTCAATTCACCACTGTCTCCAATGGTCAGAGTACCGATGCGGATCGCTTCAGACATATTCTCATCTTGAGTGTTGCCCAGTAGAAGACGTGTCTTGATATCCTCAATGGCAAGTGGCAACATCGCCATGACATTGTTGTAATTCTGGCTTGCATCTTCAAACATCGTATTCAGCTTATCTCCAAGATCTAACTTCTTTGGATCGCCCTCATCTAATTTCTCATATTGCCCGAATAGGTAATGAATTTCCTTACGCACTTGGCGAATATCATCCATCACTTTTTTCGGAGAAATCATATCGAGTAAATTCTCAAATTTGAAATCTACATTCGTAATACCCTGACTGCGTTTCGTATCGATAAGCGTAAATAACATCTTTAAGAAATCATTATTCTGATCGATGCGAATTTCAGAAATACAATCTTCTGCTAATCCTTCTGGCTTCTTCAAGGCATACATGACTTTCTGATTGGCAGCATTAAAGAATGAATACACCGTTGGTGAGAACTTGTCTAGAAATTCATCAAAGTTGCGCACCAAGAGGTGTTGGTGGATCTCTTTAACTTTGTCATCACTCAGGCTGTCAATTCCTTTAACATCCCCTACGATGGTTACAAGATCTAATTTCTCTGGATTGATTTCTTCAAAAAGCATTGTCCGATTCGTTTGATTGATAATGTCCATGAATGTTCCTCTCTCCCCGCTTACTGCTACTCCGACTTGAGAAGTGTGGTTATCCGAGTAAATAAGACTCCATTCCCAATATTTCCCGTGTCATGGATTCTATCTTAAGTAATTATGCTCTATATTGTCAATATATAGGGTATGAGTATTATTAAGGGGACTTATGTCCTAATATTAGGTGCCAATTGGTATTTTTTGTGCTTATAAAGACCTAAATTTTGGATATCTATTATGGATTAAGTAAGTAATGCCGATAAAGTTCCTTGTGTAACTTTTTTACAAACAATCAAGACTTTAATTGAACCCGTAGCCCTACTTTTATTCAAACACCAATGCCTCTACTGCCGCTTCCCGAGTCTCTTTTATGGATTTCCACAACCCGATCTAGTAACTAAAAAAGGTGGTTTCACAAAAACATGAAATTGTTAATTAGGACTTTTTACCTGTTTTTCGGATTTATACTTATTGTTTCTTCGACAATCTTTGCAGAAGCACCCGTTAAAGATAGCAATGGTAAGGCTTTCGATGCTGTTTTCGTACTAGATACGAGTTATTCTATGAGTACAAGCGACAAAGATCGTATCTCAGCAGATGTTATCCAGCTATTCATGGATATGAGTGAGGCTAGTCGTACACGGGTCGGTTTCGTAGCTTATAATGACCGTATTGTCGCCTCCCAACCGCTCACCTCTATTGCTGTAGCGGAGAAAAAGAAAGCGCTAAAACAGCAGATCAATCAATTACGACGATCTGGTTATACCGATTTAGGACTAGGACTGCTTAAAGGTGCAAATGTACTAGCGACAGGGAGTTCAGAACCATCTTCTCAAGGGCATGACCGATTACCATTCCTCATTCTGTTATCCGATGGGGAGACCAGTTTCGGAAATACTAACGGTGGGCGAACGAAACAAGATTCCGCTAGAGATGTAACCGCCGCAATCACCAAAGCGAACAAGAATGGATTCCCTATATACACCATTGGACTTAATCATGACGGTTCCGTGAACCAGAACGAATTAGAACAAATTGCTTCCCAGACGGGAGGAGCTTCTTTCATGACTAGTAGTGCTGACGATTTGCCTGAAATATTCAATCAAATTTTCGCTAGCGAGATGAGGTCTGTACTCGTACCTATCGCTGGTCTTACTGCTACAGGTGATCTACAAGAAGTCAAAGTAAACCTCCCCAATTCAAGCATGGAGGAAGCTAATATTATTCTGCTCTCAGATCATCCTCTGAAAGAAACACAAATGTATTTCAACTCTGAGAACACTAGACTTTTCAAATCCGACAAGTATTCCTTAATGAAAATTTCCAATCCACCACAAGGGACAGTGGTACTTAAATTCAAGGGCCAGCAAGGCGATTGGGTCAAGATCAATTTGCTAGGTAGTTATAATCTAGAAGTAGAAACCAAGCTCAGTAAGGATGAAGTGATCAAGGGACAACCCACGGGGATTGAAGCTTATCTCTTAACACCGGGAGCAACAACAAGTGTAAAAGACGATGCGGTATACACCGCATTGAAGGCAGAATTGGTAGTGACAGAGGTACAAAGTAATGTGGAACAGCGTATTCCCATGACTAATACAGGGATTGGATTCCAAACAGATTATATATTTCCGAATTCGGGGGAATATATTTGGAAAATCATGATTGACGGACCCGATTTCTATCGTGAGAGCTCATCAAGTGAAGTGAGTATCTCCAACCTACCACCACAGATAATTGGGTCTTTGGATTTGGAATTGATCAAAGAAGATGGGGTAGTAACACTGGATCTTGCGAAGTATATTCAGGACCCTAATCAGGATCTCATGACCTATTCACTACAGGGGACAGTTGAGGACAAGCTTTCTTCAGATTTACTTGAATCTACGCTAACCTTAACCCCCAAACGTACGGGAGAATCAGAACTATCCATTGTGGCAACAGATCTTGAAGGAGGAGCAGTGACTGCCCTCTTCCATGTCTCTATTCAATCCAAATATACACTCCACAAGATCATAAGTGCTGCCGTAGCTGTTATTCTCATCACTGGCATTCTTCTGTATTTCTGGTTAAGACCAAAACCGGAATTCACAGGGAAACTGGAAGGATACTTCCTAAATACAGCCAGTGGCACGGATATTCCAGTCAAGTCATGGCCGCTTACATCATTCCCTGGAAGACAGATCACTCTAATGCAGTTATTTCGAAGCCTTGATGTGAATGAGAGCCTTCCGGAGAGTGAATATATTGTATTCGAGCCTGGTAAGAAAGGGATATTGTTCGTCAAACATCATACACGTTGTGCTGTAGTTCATGGAAAATTACCGCTTTCTAGAAACAAAAAAGAAGCCCTCCAATTCAATGATAAATTGTATATTACCTTTGAAGATGGAAAGACAGAACTAGAACTTCGTTACAAAGCGGTTAAACCCGTTACTACGATTTATACAGGAGACGATAACCAACACTCCGCTTAATCTGAGTGTTGGTATTCCCTTTCCTTAGGAATGGAGTGCGGAATAGAGTGCGGTATGGCTGCGGATTTACGACCCGTTAACCGGACCACACTCTTTTTCTGTAATATATATTCTGCTTGCAATGCCATTCTAAACCAACGAAGGGAACTACATCTCTTACTTGCAGATAGAGCAAGTCCCCAATGAATGACGCGCGATAAGAGCGGTGAAATATCAGCCTTCCCGACGCGAACCGACACTAGCTTATCCTCAAATAACCGTGTCTGTACAGCTACGGGCGCCGATCCGCTGTAGCAAAAGTATAACGTCGCTGCTAAGCTATAAATATCCGCTAGCGGTGTCTGCAAAGATTTGTCTGAATACAATTCTAAGGGAGAATATCCGGCCGTGGTAAAGATGGGTCGTTCGGTATCCGCATCTGTATAACGAATAACAGACCCGAAATCAATTAACTTACTCCCTCCATCCTTCCCTATCATGATGTTGGCAGGTTTGATATCTCGATGAATGTATCCCTGTTGATGAATATGCTCCAGCGCTCCGATCAGTGGGAGCATAGACTTACGCAGCATGGCAACATTCAACCTTTGTTGGTTCTTTCTCACGAATCGATCCAACGTTATACCATCACAATGCTCCATGACTATATAGGCCGTCCCGTTGGCTTCGAAGTAATCCTCGTAACGGACGATTCCTGGGTGCATTAGATCACGTAACACCATAGCTTCGCGTAGAAATGCTTCCATGAGCTTCATAAACTGTGGTGAGAGCGAAGATTTCAAACATTGAACTGTCTTACCATCAGAAGAACGGCAAGCCAAGGCACTCGGGAAGAACTCTTTAATTACACTCATCGTTCCTGTCTCTAAATTCCGTACAATATACACGATTGATAGCTCACTACGGGATAATATTCTGCGAATTTGGTACAGTTGTTCATTTCCAAGCTTCGTATTTCGAGCTAAAACGCCAATCATCGATTCTTTTCTCATGTTAACCCTCCCAACTAAACCCCTTCAAGAAGAATATGGGCTATCCATTTCTCGGGTTTGATAGAATTATGTCGAACTGCTAGATTCACACTTATAGTAACAGATCGCGAAGTTATTTCCAATCTTGGGATTTTCACGTTCCCGATTCCTTCAATAGCGGCTGATACATCATGATCGCATGATTCTCTGTTACGAACTGATCATCAATTATCTCTTTATGAGCATTATACTTTTTACGATGAATGATATTATGTCTTGTGTATCCTCCCCATAGCTCAAGTACAATCCGATGGTCTCGCTCATACACTTCATATGTACAAGGCTCTGGCTTCATGGATCTCCATTCCCCAATTAAATCGTTGTCATCCATACGAAGACAAAGCTGATAGGGAACCTCGGTGTCATTACGAATCTGAAGATCTAAATAGTTGTATGCGCATGTTGCCCCGCTACCGAATGGTTGTGTCCGACTTGCATCGGGGAATACGTCATAGCTATGGCGATGTCTCTCAGTGATCGTTAACGAAGTATGAAGCGTAATCCAATAAACAAGGTTTGAGCATTGGCACAATCCACCACCTATACCCGCTTTGAAATCTCCATAGAACAGTACCATTCCCTCTTGATACCCCTTACGCTTCGTAGGATTCCCTATTAGCTTCCAATAAGAGAAGGTCTCTCCAGGCTGCAAGATAACTCCATTCATTCGCTTAATCGCGATCTTCAAATTATTCACTTTGTTATGCTGCATCCACATATCTACATTCTTCAACTCTCTTAGCAATGGTGTGTTATGTGTACTTATGGTGTGCTCCAAGGGAACTAAGGAAATCTTCTTCGCGTATCTCTCTTTACCTAATATCCACTTTATATATCTTCGATAGACGAAATAACGCTTCCCTATAAATAGTCTAAGTGGCGATCTTTTCTTAGGCTTCATCGGAACTCCTCCTACTTATGCTCATGCTCATCACATACTAGATCTTCATCTCGGTTTATTCTACCTTATATTTCATAATTTACGTGTAATTTTTTGAAATAAGAGAAATACCGACCGGCATCCTTGGCAACAGTGTTAGTTCCTAATATACCATCTCCTCCAATCACCAATAGATGCAAAAGTACACTTAAATTCGGCCATATTCCCCTATCACTAAGTTTAGTTGTATAAAGAGCATCTAATTACTGGAAAATCATCTAATCTCACTATTCCACCTATTTTAAGTACCCTCTGTGCAACTATTTCTTCATCACCTCCCCTTTTCCTCTGAGTAAGTACCATTTATGCAACTATTCCATCTTATTCTAGCGACTTTCAAGCAGGAACGGACTCTCTTAAGACTCATAAGGAATTGGTCTACGTGTCTTCCAAAAAAACTTATACTTTCTAAATATGTTACACAGAATAGACTCCCCCATCTAACAGGGAAGCCTATTCATGTCTGCTATTCATTTATTCATTCATGTCATCTACTCATTTATTTCGCAATGCTTCTCGCTTCTCTTGCTATTTCAGTCGCCTGAACCACGTGTTTCAGGGATTCTACCGTCTCTTCCAACCATGAGTCTTCAAGCCACAGTCTGGATTAATCCAGAATAATGATGGATCTAACACTTGTAGTGCTCTATCGATCAGCATTAGCTACAACTTGCCCAGCGATCATCCCCTGGATAGGGGCATTTCTTATCTCTAAACTTCGCTATAACTGGCACGATGCAGCCACATAACGTGCAAGTATGATTATTCATCAGCTTGGTACAGCCACTACATATTTGTAATCGTTCGGCATATATCGAATCGCTTACACTTTGTTCTGGTGTTAATTTAACTGATGAGAGTATACGAGCAATTTGCTGATCCGTTACTTTGTACTCTTCACGGCATCCTTTACATGTAGCCTCTTGTCCAATCATTCCGCAATCAGTTCTAGCACCGTTACCGACATTGGAGCAAGCTTCACTTGAATATCTGTTCCTATCTGTTTAAATGCAGTGAATTTCGATGGTGCAACATTGTCAGGTTGATCAAACGTATTATGAGCATCCATTGTTGCAGCCTTTAATTCTGTTCCGCTTATCTTCACGTTACTTCCAGTTAATCCACGTAGATCAATGTTCAAGTCTGCTCCATCTTGGTGACTCAAGTTACACAAGCTAATGTGGATTATGCCTTGCTTATCTCTAGAAGCAGATACAGATACTTGCGGTATCTTGTTGCCATCCATTTCATAATCTGCCGTTACGGTATGGCTATATAACAATTCAGCATCTTGATGCACCTTATACATATCAAACACATGATACGTAGGTGTAAGAATCATTTTCTCGCCTTCTGTCAAAATAACGGATTGCAATACATTCACGACTTGGGCAATATTCGCCATCTCTACCCGATCACAGTGTTCATGGAATATATGGAAGGTTAATCCTGCAACCAATGCATCACGAATCGTATTCTGTTGATACAAGAAACCTGGATTCGTTCCTGGCTCTACATCAAACCAAGTACCCCACTCATCAACGATAAGCCCTACACGCTTCTCAGGATCATGGCGATCCATGATGGTTGTATGTTTCGTAATTAGCTCATCCATCCATAGCGCCTTCTTCAACGTACCGAACCAATCTGACTCCGCAAATCCTGTAGCTGCGCCCTTGTTTGCCCATTCTCCAGGAATAGTATAGTAATGCAGACTGATCGCATCCATATGACGATGTGCATTCGCCATAACAACTTCCATCCACTCATAATCATCCACATTCGGACCACAAGCAATTTTATAAATTTTATTGTCTCCGTAATTACGAACATAAGTTTGAAATTGACGATATAAGTCTGCATAATATTCAGGTCGCATATTACCACCGCAACCCCAGTTCTCATTACCTACCCCGAAATATTTAACTTTCCATGGTTTCTCTTGGCCGTTCTCACTGCGCAATTCCGCCATCGGAGACACGCCATCAAAGGTCATATACTCCACCCATTCGGACATTTCCTGAACGGTACCACTACCCACATTCCCAGATATGTAAGGCTCGCACTCTAGCATCTCACATAATAGAAGAAACTCATGTGTTCCAAAGTGGTTATTCTCCACTAGACCGCCCCAATGTGTATTCACCATCTGCTTACGTCCCTCACGTGGACCAATACCATCTTTCCAATGATATTCATCTGCAAAGCAGCCTCCCGGCCAGCGTAATACAGGTATCTTAATATGTTTAAGAGCGTCAACTACATCATTACGGATCCCTAGAGTATTAGGAATAGACGAGTCCTCTCCTACCCAGAATCCTTCGTAAATACAACGTCCCAAGTGTTCGGAGAAATGACCATAAATGTTACGGTTAATTGTGCCCGTTGATTGATCTGCATGAATCGTAATTTGATTAACCATTGTATAGCCTCACTTTCAATTGTTAATATTTATATTATGTTTTAACAGTAATATTAATTATAAGTTTAATACTCCTAATCAGAAGTGTCAACTATAAGATGAAGCGCTTACTCTTTTGCATTGAGGTAATCCTTTCAACGAACCATGCTATTCTCCATTTCAAAATAAATCGAACGATATTCTATCAACTCTCCAATATATATTATGATACAACCATTCATTACTTGCCGCCGTTGACCGTCTTCCGTATAAGCTGAAGCAAGTCGTGATTCTACATTATTTAAGCGAATATACCCAAGAAGAAACCAAAGGATGGATCGCTCCACCGGAACTGAAAGAAAGAGTGCTTCATCAAATTAAATGAACATATGTCGCCAAGAAAATACCCTGATAATTCTATCTTTATAGACACTGATAAAGCTAAGGAAATATTGAGCCCCGAGGAGTATATAGAGTTTGACAATATTTTTATTGAAATGCATGAGATTTCGCAAAAATCCGTTGACGCCAATGGGGAATTTCACAAGGATCACTTGTCAGACACCGACATAACAAAATTAGAGCAACTCGGTCAATCATTGCAGGCTTACCTAGATAAGATAAACATTTCAAAACCATAACTACACAGAGGGGTGTCCCATAGACCGTTATTTACGACCTTTGGGACACCCCTTACATTACAACGCTGGAACTGTCAGTGTCATTTCATCGTAGGAAGAAATCATCACATCCGCATGCTGTAAAGTCTCGAATGATCCTATTCCAATAATCAGTCCCACACCCGCCGCTTTAGCTGCTTGCATGTCTCCCCCTGTGTCACCAACCATTGCCACACGCTCTGGCAATACGTTAAGTCGAGCACAAGCTAGTTGGACCATTTCCGGTGAAGGCTTGCCTTTAGTCACCATATCACTTCCAATAATATGCTCGAAGTGTCCCTCCACGCCCATCCAAGTCAGATGTTTACATGCTTCAACTGTATGATCAGCAGTTACGACAGCTAACGGCAGTTGTAATTCCCTGCATCGTCCAAGGAAGTCTATCAAGCCCGGAAGAGCTTGTACAGGTCGCTCTCGCTCTAATTCCTCACTAGCAGACACAGCGAATTGCCGAATAAGCTGAATCGATTCATTCCACGGAAGTCCAACGTTATATAATTGCCAAGCAAGTGCACCCTCTGTTTCAGAGACTGAACCCATAGACAACGGCCCCTCTATATCATATGAAGTCGCTTGTCCGTCTGCATCAAGCACCAATCCGAGCATCTTCGAAGCCAAGCCCTCCGTTGGCACGACACCAAGGATATGAATTCTCTCCATGATTTGTGTCGTCATAAATTCAGCCCAATGCCCCCATAGGGACATGAAATCTAACAGTGTACCATCTTTATCGAAAAGAATGGCATCGACCTCTTGACTCTGTCCATGAACTGTCAATATCGGCATATGCGAAGCCCCTTTCAATTCACTTTCGGGTAGATTGATTTCATTAATAGGATCGTACATATAATAATCATATTTCCATTAAAAAGCGACATATTTCATAGACGATCCACTCGTTATACATTCATCAACATTGTATTTGTCGATCGTGTCCTCTTTATATGTCAGTGTTCAAATGATGACTTTTTGAATATCTTTTATAAGAAAATCGTGGTAATTATGGGTATACGAAGGTATACTTAGATCTGTTATAAACACAATAAGAGGGGGATTTATCCTATGAGTCAATTTTCAAATGATCTACAAGGACCTTATAATAACTATCCACCACCGATGCCACCTGCCAAAACAAACGGCAAATCCATCACCGCACTTGTGCTTGGCATATTAGCTATTGTTCTTCCATACATTGGTTTCCTTATAGGAATCATAGCTATTGTCATAGCAAGCCTTTCCTTAAAAGAGCTCAAATACAAAAATGAACAAGGCCGTGGTATGGCAGTAGCTGGTCTCGTATGCGGAATTGTGGGTACTGCGCTTTACGCTATTATTATTGCATTTATAATCATTATTTTTCTCTTTTATGCAGTAGCTGATAATTCGTTGAATTATTATTAGGTAAAGTTCATGCTTCCGTAGCTAGCGATACTTTGTATCGTTAGCAGGTACGGATAATATCCGCTGGTAAAGTCTGAACACAAACCTTTCTCCTTCTCAATCACCAACAGTTACATAGAGTACACTTAAATCTAAGTGATTCCTCCTTTCTGCTAAGTAAGTACCATTTATGCAATTGTCCCTTCCTCATCTGTCTCCCTTCATAGGGTAGAGTATCATTCACCCGCTTAAATCATCCATTTTATGTATACTCAGTTCTAACACACAGTAAAGACCCTAACCATCACTACTAATGGGTTAGGGTCTTTGGCCATTCATTCAAAATAATTTTATCATCATAGCGTCTCTTGTAACACAACACCTTCGGGCATGATGGATAGAACACGCTCCCGTACAGAATCTTTCTGCTGTAATTCTTCACATAGAATAGCAATAATGCCATGGTCTCCACGGGATCTTATTAGACGCCCCATACCTTGTCTTAGACGTAACAGCATATGGGGTAGATCCACTTCTTCAAAAGGAGCTGTGGATGCATTACGCTTCGCCATAAACACCGGATCATTAGGAGGAAATGGAAGTGACCATATAATCACGTTGGATAACGCTGGGCCCGGTACATCAAGACCCTCCCATAGACTAACCGCACATAGGACGCTGGCTTCATTACTTTGAAAAGCCGAGATAAGATAACTAATCTCCTGATCGCCTTCATAGTAAAATGGTATATCCGTACATCTCGGTTCTACCTTAATCTGTTGTTTGAACCGTTGTAGTTCCTCCTGTGTCCGGAACAAGATAAGAGCTCTCCCATTCGTGCGCTCCAGTAGCTGAACTGCGATCTCCATTTTCTCAGAAAAAGTCTCCCCATGCGTTAACTTCGGCGCGAAAGCTTGCATCTGATTCGGATAATCATACGGCGAATTCACCGAGAAGGATAAGTAATGTTCTAAGCCTAAGCTATCCGCAACATATTGAAATGACCCATCAATAGATAATGTAGCGGATGAGAAGACGATCGGCATATTTGTGCTAAATACCCGTTCCTGTAACACTTCTTTGACCGTCCTCGGCATAATCGACAAGGTTAGCCCTTCTTCACTGTCCGTCACCCAACAAATCAATGCTTCAGAATTCTCAAAAAGGCTTAAAGCCTTCTGCATCATCTCAATATGCTCTTCAACAATCCGCAGTTGATAGTCATCCAACGTATATAGCTCACTTTCAAATACAAGCTCTTCCTCAATCGCTGTCAGAATACTCCGAAATTGGTGAACTGCCTTCAACAATTTATCATTTAGGTTAATCTGTTTCCGATCTGAACCAGGGATACTCTCACTGTGCTGTTCCAACAATTGAAACATTAACTCCGATTGGTCAATCGCTGCATCGATCAGCACGGCAAGGGCTTCACGTACTTCCCCCTCTAACAAACGGGTGATTAACTCTTCGAACACGACATGCTTCATCTTATATCCAAGTGCCTTCATCGCAGCCGACTCTAGTAAGTGTCCTTCATCAAATACGACCGCACAATGATCTGGTAAGAGCGGGAGTTGACCCTCCCGCTTTCTTCCCTCAGATGTCCATACATGCTCCATATAGTAATCATGAGAACAGATGACTAAATCTGACGAATGACGATAGTATTCTCTAGAGAGTGTTTGTCCACAACGATGCCTCTTATCGCAAGTAAAACAATCTTGGAAGGAATCCCAGTTAATCTTATGCCATTGTTCATCGTTCAGGTGCGGATAATTCTTCCGATCACCGTAGGCATAAAATTTCTGCATCGGTTGAGGATTCTGAACGAATTCAGGTAAATTGTCGTACAAATCCTCCCACTCGGCCCCATCCTCGTCCTTGAATCTTGCATCGTCCAGCTTCACAAGACATACATATTGATCTGGAGATTTCCCCAAACGCGCGTCAATCGCTAAGCTAAGATGCTGTGCCAACTTGGCAATATCCCCTTCGGGCTTGACCAGCTGCTCAATCAGCGACTCATCCGCACAAGCGATAATAGCCGGCTTCCGTGTATAACGAGCATAACAAATCGCATACAATAAATAGACTAACGTCTTTCCTGTACCTACTCCTGCCTCTGCAAAGATCGCTTTCTTCTCAAGAAAAGCACGTTCTAATTGAAAGGCCATATATATCTGCTCATCGCGAACCTCAAAGCCCGCTTCTGGTAATAGTTCATAGAAAACGTCTGCCACCCAATCGCCTACTTGTTGAATAAAAGGCTTGGAAGGATCATGCACAAAAGGATAACGCTCCACTATATTGTTTACCTCCATCAATTCGTATCACAAGAACGCCCAAACTTCATAGCATGTGCGAACATTTTATTATATCATGCTTATGAAGTAAATACAACTCATTCAATATTCCATCCTCACTGTCATCGTTGGAGATGCTCCTTAGGACTTCAATTGTTGTATATGAGTAGATTTTTCAGTTATACTATTTAGAGTAATTCAATATATTAGAATGATAGAATCAACCCTATGTTTATTGATATAATCATTTATTTGGAGGATATGAAAATTGGAAAATTGGATTACAAGCATCATGGAGCAATTTGGTTATTGGGGAATTTTTATACTTATCGCGGTGGAAAATGTATTTCCTCCCATTCCTTCAGAAGTTATTCTTACTTTCGGCGGCTTTATGACCACCTATACGAATTTAACAGTTACAGGCGTTATAGTTGTGGCAACGCTTGGATCTATTATCGGCGCAGTCATTTTATATGGATTAGGTTATCTGATCAATGTGGACAAGCTGGAGATGATGATCGATCGTTGGGGACGATTCCTTCGCGTGAAGAAAGAGGATATACGAAAAGCTGATGCTTGGTTCGAGCGCTACGGTTATTGGACTGTGTTCTTTTGTCGAATGATCCCGCTGATCCGTAGTCTTATTTCCATCCCTGCAGGTATGGCAAAAATGAAATTCGGGCTCTTCCTACTATATACTATGTTTGGTACTTTAATATGGAATATCATTCTTGTCTTAGTGGGCGCCGCGGTTGGTAATAATTGGGGTAAATTCGTCGAGTTTATGGATGTATACTCCAACATCGCTTATGCAGTCATCGCTCTTGGAATCGTTATTGTATTGTTTTTTTGGATTCGAAGAAGAAAAAAGGCATGAGCCTATTTCACGAATAGACTCACAACTAACCAATCCCTGAGATAAGCTGTCTTTCAAATGATGTGAGTTGCTCTTGGATGCTCACAACTTCTCCGATAATAATAAGTGCAGGATTCGTTAGATTCACCGCCTCAGCAAGGAGATGTACATTCGATAATGTTCCCGTGAATGTACGCTCCTTCTCTGTCGTACCGTGTTCCACTAATGCAACAGGTGTTGTCGGGTCCTTTCCGTATTTCAACAACTTTTCACGGATGGATTTCAGTTCACTAACACCCATATAAATCACTAAGGTGTCCACACTATGAGCGAGAAGATCCCATCTCACAGGGGATTGTTCTCCATGGCACCGGCTTCCCGTCACACAAGCGAACGAAGTCGCATATCCTCGATGGGTCAAGGGAATTCCCGCAGCAGCAGCTGCACCTATTGCAGAAGTAATTCCCGGTATAATCTCATAAGGGATACGACATGCAGCCAATTCGAGCGCCTCTTCCCCACCACGTCCGAAGACCAAGGGATCTCCTCCCTTCAAACGGACCACATGGTTCCCTGCTAACGCATAGTCAATTATCGTCTTATTAATTTCCTCCTGAGACATGGTATGCATCCCTGGTTTCTTACCACAATATATGAGAATAGCACTACCACGAGCATAGGTAAGGATTTCTTCATTTACTAGTCGATCATACATAATAACATCTGCCATTTCAATTCGCTTCAACGCCTTGATCGTAAGCAATTCTGGATCTCCTGGTCCTGCACCAACAATACTGACCTTCCCCATCGTACTCATAGGCTTTCTTCCACAGTAATTGAAAGTAATGATCTGTTCTCTGCACGCGTGTCGTGTTCACTACTACCCGCAATCACAAGCTTCATCTTACTCACCTTCTTATGTGACAAGTAGATGAATAACCCTGTAAATACAGCACCACCCAAGAAATTCCCAATTAGAACAGGAATCTGGTTCCATATCCACCAATCCCCCATGCTTACATCCGCTCCCAGCATCATTCCAGCAGGAATGACGAACATATTCACCACAGCATGTTCAAATCCTTGAGCAAAGAAGATCAAGATCGGAAGCCACATTGCAATAATTTTGCCGGAGGTAGACTTTGAAGTCATTGCCATCACCACACCTAATGTAACCATCCAATTGCATAACACAGCCTTGATCATCACAAGAGCCATACCATTCCATCCCATACTTTTATAACCGATTGTCTTAGCTTCACTTGCTTTTATAATGGTCTGAATCATCGGATTACTCATATCTGTACCCATCTTCGTTATCGTTAATCCATACAATACAGCGTATACTGCACAACCGATTAAATGCCCTGCAATGACCCATGTGAAGTTAGTCATCATCCGTGACAGAGAAGTTTTTCGTTCCAGAAAGGACAGTGGGATAAGCGTAAAACTTCCGGTAACCAGCTCCAAGCCTAACAATACGATAATGACAAAACCTACAGGGAAAACAAGTGCACCCACTAACCCTATCGACGTCTGCGCAGCAGCGGTAAACGCAAGTGTTGTTGCGAAGGCAAGAATAGCTCCGCCGAGAAACCCTCTAATCAGCATTTGAAATTTAGTCATTTCTGCCTTCGTTGAGCCTACCTCGATCATCGTATCTAGCACTTCAGCAGGCTTCACATAATCCATCAGGACCCTCTCCTTTATATGGTGATATAAATAATACCGCTAGTTACGTCTACCTCAGTCTCATAGGTCCTTATAAATCCATCATCTGGCTTATGGACTTCGCCATTGGAGAGGTCAATTTTCCAATCATGTAGAGGACAATGCACGGAAGATCCGCATACCATACCCTCCGACAACCGGCCACCCTTGTGAGGACAGCGGTTCTCAACTACCCTCACGGTCCCATCGCTTAGGCGAAATACTGCAACCTCTGTTTCATGGACACGGATCGTACGTGACCCTTTTAAATCAATATCAGATATTAGTCCTACCTGTATTTTCGCCATAACTATGTCTCCTCCTCTCTAACTTAATGTCTCAACACCTGATAACGGTTGGAAATTCTTGCGGAGATCATCATTCTTAATAATCTCTTGCCATGGATCCTTTGTATAACTCCGCGTCTCTTCAATTCGGCTGACAAGATCTCGCCGATCATCTACGCTCTCTAACGCTACTTTAATCGAAGCAAGACCAACTCGTTCGATCCAACTAGCTGTCCGTTCATTCCAATTCGCATTCTCACGGTAATATTGTAGGTAAGCAGCAGTCCACTCTACGACCTCATCCTCCGTCTTCACTGTGCAGAGAAATTCTGATGCCCTTACCTTAACCCCAGCATTTCCACCAACGTAAATCTCCCAACCTCCATCGATTGCAACTACACCTAAATCTTTAACGGTCGCTTCCGCACAATTACGAGGGCATCCAGATACAGCCAGTTTCACTTTCGCAGGCGTATTGATCCGTTCAAAAGCCTTCTCCAAGACAATTCCCATTCCGATTGCATCTTGCGTACCAAAGCGACAGAATGTTGAGCCCACACAGGTCTTCACCGTACGAAGTGCTTTTCCATATCCATGACCAGAACGCATATCAAGCTCTTCCCATACCTTGGGTAAGTCTTCCTTCTTTACACCGAACAGATCTAATCTTTGACCCCCGGTAAACTTCACCAAAGGTACACCGTACTTCTCGGCCACTGTAGCAATTTTCTTAAGTTCAGTTGGTGATGTCACTCCGCCATATATTCGAGGAATAACAGAATACGTACCATCTTTCTGAATATTCGCATGGTACCGTTCGTTGGCAAATCGCGATTCTTTCTCATCGGCATATTCAGCTGGATATAGCATACCTAGATAGTAATTCAGTGCAGGACGACATTTAGAACAACCCTCAGGTTCATGCCACTCTAGTACATTCATGACTTCCATGACACTCATTAAGCGCATTGTCTTTATACTTTCAACAATGTCATCTCGACTAAGGCTTGTACATCCGCAGATCCCCTCTTTTACCGGCTCGCCTATGGTATCGCCTGCATACAAATGTAGCAAAGCTTCCACTTGAGGCTTACAGCCACCACATGAAGCTGTAGCTTTTGTACACATTTTAATCTCCCTGACCGTTGTACAACCATTGCTAATGACCTCTGCAATCGTTCCTTTGGTGACACCATTACAACCACATATGATTTCGTCATCTGACATACTTGCGATCTTACTTAACGCCGACTCTCCTGTTTGGTGGGGCGAATATCCAAGTAATAACTCTTTCTCTCTTCCCGCAATCGACTCTCCACTCTTGATTAAGGAGAATAACGATGCCCCATCCGATGTATCGCCGAATAGAACAGCTCCAATCAATCGATCATCTCGAATAACAATTTTCTTATATACATTATCTATATCATCTTGAAAACGTAATGAGCGCATTTCAGGCCCATCATTGAAATAACCTGCCGAGAATACATCCACACCGGATACCTTCAATTTCGTCGATGTTACCGAACCGACATACCCCGTTGTCTTAACAGCCACCAGTCTCTTCGCCAATACAGCACCTTGTTCATATAACGGAGCTACTAGTCCATATGCAATCCCACGATGCTCTGCGCACTCACCAACTGCATAAATACCTTCTATATTTGTCTCCATGAAATCATTCACAATGATCCCACGCTTAACCATAACCCCTGCTTTCTTAGCCAATTCCACATTAGGTTTAATCCCAACCGCCATGACTACAAGATCGGCCTCTATCTCACTTCCGTCAGTAAATGCCAGCCCTTGTGTGCGACGCTTGCCTACTATGCTAGCTGTATGCTTCTCAAGTAGAAACTTCATCCCTTGTTGTTCCAGATCTCTCTGTAGCATCATCGATGCTGCTTCATCAAGCTGACGATCCATTAAATATTTATTGATGTGAATAACATTGACATCCATTCCTAGATTCAGAAGCCCTCTAGCCGCTTCTAAGCCAAGTAATCCACCGCCAATAACGGCTGCCTTCTTATATGTTTTGGATGACTCCATCATGATCTGACAATCTTTAATATTTCTGAATCCAATAACACCTTCTTTGTTCACTCCCGGAAGCGGAAGCATGAAAGGATTAGATCCCGTCGCTATAATTAATATGTCGTATGCAACCTCAATTCCAGACTCAGAAATCACCCTTTTGTTCACTGGATCAATATTCGTAACTGCATCCCCTGTGTATAACTTAATATTGTTCTCTGTGTACCAAGCCCAGTCATTGATCACAATATCATTCATTTCGGACCCTCCTGCCAGCACCGATGACAACATGATCCGATTATAGTTAGGATGTGGCTCAGCACCAAACACTGTGATTTCATAAGCCTCTGTCGAAAGTTTTAGAACATGTTCAATCGTACGTATTCCCGCCATTCCATTCCCGATTAACACCATTCTTTTCACTTGATTCATAGGTAGTCTCCTCCTTCAAATAACATAAAAAGGCCTGCTGCGCTCAGGGAAAAGAAAACATTCCCCACTAAGCGAAGACAGGCCTCGTTGCCGCTTCTATACGAATACGTCGATGTATTCGTGAAAGACATTCAATTCTTGTTCGTGAGACTAACTATATAAGACATCGCCGTATATGTCAATATACTTAACATAAAACAATAAAAACAAGAAACTACTTATAATACACCTCCATATATGTAATGTTACCTCACATATGGATTGGATTAATCTTTTTAATGAACTTGATAAAATTTAAATTATTATTGCTTTTTTCATTAAAAATTGTGAGAATAAAAAATAAACATCTTCTTTCAAATGGTATTCAAGTTTTTTTATCCATTTCAACCCTATATTCTGTGTTTAACTTAACTGACCTATTATTTTCTTCCAAATCATTACGATGTTAGGTTTACTCCTTGTATTTTTATGATTTATAATTAAATTTCTGTATTTAGGAGGTGTTATCTGCCGTTGAGCTTCTTATTGGTTGTCCAGGATCCGTCTAATACCATCCATACCGACCAGAGTAAGATTCCTTCTCCTCCAGAAGTACAACCAGAAGTTCTACTTGAATCCAATGGTTATCAGATATTCGCAACATCTAAGGTACAGGATATTCAACAAATCATTGAGGAAGTGGATGCTGCTATACTCCACTTACCTATTGGGGATATACAGGGCTGGGAAGCGATCCTTCAACAATGGAAACCCCTTCCTCTTCTATGGTGGTGTGGCTCTGCAGTAGCCACTGCCTCCATCTCTTCTTGTGAAGCCGACGTTACCATTGATGGCATCCTAACACCTAGCATGAGTGAGCAAGAACTTCATTGGGCGCTCCACATCGGTACCAAGCAATTCTATGATCGACATCATTGGCAGAACGAGCGATTACAACTATTATCCCGCCTCGAGGAACGCAAATGGATCGATATGGCTAAGCAGATCCTAAGTGACGTTAACCGAATATCAGAAGCCGAAGCTTATGATATTCTCCGAAAGAGAGCCATGAATGAGCGTAAACGAATGATTGATATTGCCACCTCGATCGTCAAAGCACACCAACAACTAAAAGCTTAGTTACGAAGGAGGGCTTCATAATGATGATAGATATATTAAAAGAAGTGCCATGATCATTGAACATTCTTCACGAGTAAAAATACGCTTCCCGGCTTTATTGGCTAAGGAGCGTATCTATTATTCATCATCTACAATCAGCACTTTACATAGATCACTCAAACATATCCCTCCTATAGACAAACAGGGTGCCTCTGTAGGCACCCTGCGACTTCTCGTTAATGAAATTATTAATCGATTTCTGTTACCTCTTGAGCTTGACGAATAATTTCAATTTTACGAATACGATATTTATCTTTTTGTCGAATAATGAACGTCAAATCTCCATATTGCCACTCAATTCCTTTGGGTAGTTCCGGTTGTCGACTATACAACCAACCTCCGATAGAATCAATATCTTCATGTTCTATGTTCACTCCAAGTAGAAGGTTAATATCGTCAATGGCTGTATTTCCTTCAACTAAATAATGATTCTCATTTAGTGTTTCGATTGGCATGATCTCATCTGTATCGAATTCATCTCGTATCTCACCGACAATTTCCTCTAAAATATCTTCAATCGTAACTAATCCAGCTGTCCCACCATACTCATCTAACAATAAGGCAATGTGTACATGCTGTTCTTGCATCTTTAGAAGAAGTGTCTTTACAGGTAAACTCTCCGGAATGGTTAGCACCGGTTGAATCAGTGACTTTAATTCAAAAGCAGGGTTATTATCGTAATTCAAGAAAAACTTCTTTGTATTTACGAAACCAACAATATCGTCTTTACTCCCCTTAGTAACTAAAAAGCGAGTATATTGTTCTGTTTTAATAATAGCTATATTCTCTTCTAGTGTCTGATTTACATCTAAGCAAATCATATCTGTACGTGGTACCATAACTTCTCTAGCTAACAAATCATCGAAGGCAAAGATCCGGCTAACATAGCCATATTCCGCTTTGTTGATTTTCCCACTTTCATAACTCTCTGTCAGAATAATCTGAATCTCTTCCTCTGAGTGGGCTTCGTCATGTTCACTAGCAGGCATAACTCCGAACATTCTTACAAGCGCGTTCGCTGAACCATTTAATATCCATATAAAAGGATACATCATTTTATTGAATATAATAATGAGGGGTGCTGTAAGGACTGCAATTTGTTCTGCTTTTTGAATCGCTAGAGTCTTTGGTGCAAGTTCACCTAACACAACATGAAGGAATGTTATGAAAACGAATGCAATAATAAAGGAGAGTATATGTCCTGTACTTTCACCAACCCCAAATCGTTGAAACAGCGGGAATAGTATCTTCTCTACAGTCGGCTCACCCAACCATCCAAGACCTAGAGCAGTAATGGTAATACCTAATTGACAAGCTGATAAATAACCATCCAAATTATTAGTAACCTTATGAACAGCCACCGCGTTCTTTTTGCCCTCCATAACCATTTGATCCACTCTACTAGGGCGAAGCTTAATAATAGCGAACTCGGTAGCCACGAAAAAAGCCGTAAGTATAATTAGTAACGCAACCAAAAATAAATTCAGTAACATGTCATGCTCCTTCTTATCTATTAATCAATCTATTCAATAAATACTTCGATACTAATATTGTTCCGACTTTCTCTCTGTCGTATTGTGCCCTTAGTATCACATATTGAATACACTCCTTTCTCCACCACTTCATTTCCAAACTAAGGATATCCAAACTTTAGCAAGTTCCTTTATTCTTTAGATTTGAAATTGTAAGTTGCATACTTTATTATGATACAATGCGTACTTTTTTTCAAATAGTCTGCTGTTTCTTTACAAAATACGTTAATGAGGTGCTTACTGCATTATGAATGATTTCTTCACACTACTGAAATATGCCTTCTTAGGTCTCGTACAAGGAGTTACTGAACCGATCCCAGTGTCTTCCAGCGCTCACGTTATTATCGTTCAAAAGCTTTTCGGATTAGAGATTGCAGGACTAGGATTCGAGGTGCTCGTCAATTTTGCATCACTGTTAGCCATACTACTTATATACAAGAACGATTTAATTCAGTTAGTTAAGCATGCTTGGTTATACCTTAGTGGAAAAGAAGAACAATATAAAAAGGATTTCCACTTTATCATGTATCTTATTATCGCAACCATTCCTGCTGGGTTGATTGGATATCTGTTCAATGACCTCATCTCCGAAGTCTTCAAAGGAATGCTGACGGTTGCCATCGCCCTTCTGATCACAGGAATTGCGCTGTGGTTGATCCGTAATCTACGCGGACGTAAGAATGAGGCTGGACTCAAACTGAAAGATGCTGTCATTATTGGACTTGCTCAGACCGTTGCCTTAATTCCCGGAATTAGCAGATCAGGCGCAACCATTGTAGCTGGTATGGGGCTTGGGCTGAAGCAATCTACTGCACTCAAATTCTCATTCTTCCTATACATCCCTATTAGTGTAGGTAGCATGATTCTTGAAGGTTCAAGCCTTATACGCGACCCAGAGATTGGAACACTAGCTCTTCCTTATTCGCTGGCTTTCATATGTTCACTTGTTGCCTCCTACTTCTCCATGAAATGGTTCATGGGAATTATGGAACGAGGTCAACTCAAATACTTCTCTTGGTACTGTTTCCTACTGAGTGCATTTATATTATTATTCTTACTATAAAATGAATAGTACACAAGCTATCATAGTGGGTGGGACACGTTTTTAAAGGCGGAACGTAAACTTTTCGCTCCATATCCATTCCCTTCTCTTGTTCTATTACGAGGGTTCTGTTACTTCCAGATTTATGGATAATCGATCCGGTTAGTATGTTAAAAAGCGCTACTAGATTAAAGATTAATCTAGTAGCGCTTTTTCTTGTTCTCGTTGCAATCCCGCGTATTTTAATGCTTGGAGACAAGCTCCTTCAGGTCTGATATCAGTTGATCCAGCTTTCCGTAGTCTTTCACAATCGCACTTATTTTGTCATCCTGCATTTCCATGCTTCCATACATTTCTTCCACTGCTGCCATGTTCTGTTGCGTAGTAGCAGCAATATTAGACATATCATCCGTTATGCTTATCTGACGATTATGAAGGCGACTCGCAGATTGATCGATCATGTTGGAATGCTCCTTCACTTGATCACTATTTTCATTAATACGCTGAATTAGTTGTTGTACCTCTTGCGACACCTCACTACTTGATGTCACAACCGTCTGTCCCTGCTTCACTTGAAGATCGACTGCGCTTATTTGCTCGCGTACACTATGGAGAATGCCATCGATTTCATTCGCTGCTGTACTAGACCTGTCTGCCAGCTTGCGTACCTCTCCCGACACAACTGCGAACCCTTTACCATGTTCTCCAGCACGTGCAGCTTCAATAGCCGCATTAAGCGCAAGTAGATTGGTCTGTTCAGAGATTTCGCTAATTGTAGCTACAATGGAGCTAATGCGATCATTCTCCATATTCAGATGCCTCATGTTCTCCACTGTATGTTCGATGATTTGTCGTACACTTTCTACTTCTGCCGATAAGACCTGCATCTGCGTACTACTCTGCCCTGTCAAATCCGCATTATCCGTAGAATATTGTTGTAATTGCGTCGTTCCCTCCAGTAATCCCTTCACATCTTCTTCCATGGTTTGGGTCGACTCGCTTACATTCATAACATTCCCCGTCTGCTTCTCAATGGCTACTGCCATTTCAGAGAAGGTCAAGGTTACCTCTTTGGATATGCGACCGGTAACGTGAACATTCTCCTTCTGTCTATCACTGAACTCGTTCAGCATCAGAATGGAATCTTTAAGCTTATCCAGTAGTGCGTCTGCCTTATTCTTAGCCGTAAGTGTCTCCTGTTGCTCAGCTATTACCTGCTTCTGCAAAGTTAGACTAAATCTAGCTGAGAAAGCAAGTGCAGCCGTAGCGAATGCAATATACATGAAAATATAGATTAAGGAATCGTCCGGAAATAGCCGCTCTTTGAATGAAGGCGTTAAGAATAGATATGTACTTACACCTACCCCTAGAATACCTGTAAATATAATAGGCTTATAATCTTGATATAACGTCATTACTGCCAAATTAACATAAATCAAAAAATATGTACTAATAATAGGATTGGGATCTGAAACGATTAAAAAGAGTACGATTAAGGTAAATATAGAAGCTACAAAATACTTGATATATGTGACCCCAATACGACGGTAAGTCATAAATGTTGCCCAAGCACATGCAACTCCCCCTAGACATGCAAGCGTAAGAATCATTTGCATTTTAAGCCCAATAGCGAGATCCGTAATGATGCCAAGCACCAGCATCCCCCATGAAATTTTAATGAACAATCGATTACGTTTATCCAGTTCTGTAAGATTCGTCGTTTCCATAGTTATCCTTTCCATTGCTGTAATAGTGTATTAGAACATCATGTTGTTTGCTTCATACGACTACTCTCTTCTGAGTTTGTTAACCATGGATATTGTTCCTTATTGTTACATACCTCCTCTAAATCGATAATAACCGGAACAACATGATCACCCTTATAGAACACTTTGTCCCCAATCTTTTCGAAGGGTACCTGAAACGTAATACGGAGTGCTCGCAGAAACACAGGTTCCAATAATGCCACATAATAACGCAACTGATTGTTCTCCCCATACTGAACAGCCGCTGACAATAAATCTGCGATAAAATTTCCTCGATATGATTTGAGAACCGCCATTTTATCAATTTCAGCTACTGCGCCTTCTGCCTGTATCAATTTCGGATGGGTAGCAAACGGAGCAGCCTCATTGATCATACTTTCATGGATACTGTACGGCTTAATTTCAGAGGTACCCACATAGTCTCCATCGCTCGTAACGATCACGAATCTTTCCAGAACCTGTTCTGAAAACTCCAGTTCAAACCCTTTCTCTAACCAGACTGTTGTCCAAATGGTATGATACCGTGCTAACTCCAATTCGTTCTCGACACGTTTGAACATCATTTCTACTCCCTTTTCTCCTTTTTTCTCTATCTAGAATCTACGGGAATTTCTAATGCGCAAATAGATAGGTCTATACTCATATCGGAATAACATGTAAAAAAATGTAGGTTACATCATCTATAACTCTACCGATGTACTCATTTCGGACCAAGCTGCCTGCCCGATAAGTCCAATACGCCAGATCGCAATCCCTTTTAGACCGTAGCGTTTAGCAAGTCCAACTTTGGTGTTTACAGAGTTTTCATTTTCACTACCCATGGATATTCCGAGAATCAACTTATCCTTGTCTACTTCTTTTAGAGCCAACGTAATGGCTTCATCCACCTTTCCAAGTGGCTCTGGGCTTTTCTCCTGTTCATAAGCATACGCCATAATAATTACGTCGTCGGACAGGCTTGCCAATGTAGTATAGTCATATCCCGTATAAGCACTATTCAACGGATGAAGAACGACAGTAAGTTTAAGACTAGCTTGATGTGCCTTGATAGATAGATTCTTGATAAATGCATTGTAGTCTGCACGCGCTTTGGCCTTATCACCGCTCCAACCCAGACCCTCCAGGTCGAGTACAATTCCTTTAAATCCTTTTTGTGTTGCGGTATCTACGATCCCAGATATCGTCTGTTCTTGGAGCAACTTATCTTCTAAGTTCTTCGTGAGTTCAAGGTTCCCATCAACCGCGTACACCATCAGATAAGGTGCTGTACCTTGGCCTTCCGCTTCTTGAATGATCCATTCTGGGGTAATCTCTCCAGCAGGCTTCGGCCATCTGTATTCCTTACCTTCCGTAGTAAATTGACCGTTCGTATCAATCCGACTCCAGCCGAATGCAACCGAATCGAAGGATGGGATCAAGGACCGTTCGTCAAAAGAAGACAAAGCATAAAACCCCATCGTATATATATCTTCCCGCGGGGATGTAATGGAAACTGTCTTCGTCCCTTGATTCCACGCGACAGACGCCCCAAATTGCTGACTGAAGAAGCTCAGCGGAATCACCGTGCTCCCGCTGAGCGTTTGCACAGCAGCCGCTAACTTAACAGTGACACCGTCAACGACAGCATTCGTACTACCCATCGTAAGGACTACTTGCTTAGTCCCCGCTAGTCCCTGCTTAGATGCCGTAATTTGCTGTGTTGCCTGATCCCAGTTCACTGTAACTCCAAGGGCCTCAGATATCGCCCGAAACGGTACTAGAGTTGTCCCATTCATAACTTTAGGTTGTACCGGAAATGGAAGCGGGTATCCGTCCAGCACAATACTAACTCCGCCAACTTCCGCTGCCTGAGTCGTATTGCTATCCATTACAACCGTTCCACCCATGACGATCATGTAGCACAGTAATAATTGAGCAAATCGTTTCATCTTGTCTCTCCTATTCTATGAATATATTAATATGATAACTGCATGTAACAACTAATACCTCTATTATTTTACCAAAAAATGATAGTTTGTGCGAATATATGATGATTCTACAAATGCAAAAAAGGGTAGTTCGTTGAACTACCCCTGTTGCCTCTATAATATGTTGTTATTCATCGCATCAACGCCCTCATCCTATACTTTCATGATTGCGTAGGCGAGCTTTCACGATACCATTTATTTTTTCAGATGAAAGAAGTAATAACACAATATAAGCCCCAACGAAAAACGGGAAAATGCCTATCGTAGTCTTAGCGGCTAGCAAGCCTAGAAGTGGCGGAAAAAGGGTACTTCCTGTATAGGCCGCGGCTATTTGATAGCCCATAATTTTCTGAGAATGCTTCTGCCCATATCGAGCTGGCGTCTCATGGATTAAACACGGGAATATCGGCGCACATCCTAAGCCCACCATAATAAAACCAAAAAGAGAGAATATGTTAGGAAATGGTAATATCAACAGTAGCGCCCCGAACAGTGCCAACAATACCCCACCTCGAATAAGCGTACGATTACTGACTTTAAACGTAATAAACCCGGTTACTAACCTGCCGACTGTTATTCCAGCGTAATACATCGATACCCATTGCGCGGCAACCGATGCAGGTAGTTCTTTTACGTTAACAAGAAAACTACTCCCCCATAAGCCCATCGTTGCTTCGACTCCGCAGTATAGCAAGAATGATACCAGCGCTAGTTTTACACCTTTAATTTGCAAGGGTCTGAGTGTCTTCTCATGTTCAAAATGAAGATCATTCTTCTCTATCTGATCTCCATCTACATGGTTCTGACTACTCGTAGCAACTCGTTTCCACAAAGGTAGCGTTAAGAACAATAGCACAACCAATGTGATTTGAATCCAAAAAACGGCAGTATAACCGTTTCTCCAAGAATTATCTTTCGCAATATACTGAGACATAATAATTGGCCCCAATGTTGCTCCAACGCCCCAGAAGCAATGTAGCCAACTCATATGATGCGCTTTGTAGTGTATCGCCACATAACTATTTAATCCCGAATCTACGGCACCTGCCCCCAGCCCAAGTGGCACAGCAAAGAGAAGTAGCCAGATGATAGATGGAGAATAAGAGAATCCTATTAGAGCTCCTGCCGTCATCATGCAGCTAATCAATGTTACTTTCCCAGTACCCAGCCGTTCAATGATCGTTCCACTAAATAAACTTGAAACGATCGTACCTCCTGATATAACCATCGCAATTAAGCCAGCCGTTTCAAATGAAGCACCATAGTCGGATTGCATAATCGGCCAAGCGGATCCCAACATTGAATCGGGTAAACCCAAACTAATAAAAGCTAAATATATAATAATTAAAAAAAATGTTGCCATGCTCTAGATTCCACCTCTCTGACAATTCAAAGTACCATGTGATTTTGGTGGAGTCAATACAAATAAACCCTGATAGACCACGACTTCTGATCATATCAGGGACTTTACCTATGCTAGATGTCCATCCTTCAAGTTGTAAGAGCTTTGTATTCAGATCGAAGTTGGCTGTGAATTCAGGAGATTGTTCTTGTGGATCTCTTCCCCCCTTTGGTATAGGTCAATCCAAAAGAATTTTTTTTACTTGTATGTGGCTTTTTATGCCCCTCCGGTGTCTAATTAAATGTAAGGTCAAGAGGAGGTTCTTACAATGTCTGGAGCTCATGACAAAAGCCCTGTTTATCCGGATAAACAGGAGATTATAAAAAACTTTGAAATTACCTATGATCAATATCGCAAAAGAATCCGTAAATATTTCTCTTTGAAAGTAAATCCTATGGTTGCAGATGATTTAACTCAACAAGTTTTCTTAAAGGCAATAGAAAACATCCATACTTTTAAAGGAAATTCCAGTTTATTCACTTGGATTTTCAAAATCGCTCAAAATATAGCGAAAAATGAATTTCGAAGTTTATCACGAAAGAGAGAAATCCCATATGACTTTACAGATTACGAATCACAGTCTATCTCTCTTGATTTTGCTAAGTATATTGAAATCCGTATAGATATTAGTTCAGCATTAAAAAAGCTAAATGTGCTAGACCAACAGATTATTTCATTACGTTTTTTTGTTGACTGTACCTTATTGGAAATCTCCAAGATCGTTGAAATGCGTGAGAGTGCAGTAAAGAACAGATTGTATCGATCATTAGAGAAATTAAGAAGAGAATTAAAAGAATGGGGTGACATTGCCATAATGTCTATTCAAGATATGATATCAATTGTAAATAAAAGTGAAACAAATGAGATGACTGATAGTTTGAAGAAGGTTCATCAAGACTTATTTAATGAGCTTAAGAGTAATGTTGAAACAATTTCATTGAAATATAAACACCAGCCATCCAGAAAAATTATCATTGAAATTTATCCAGATCTTCCGACCTTCCATCAAGCTGTGGGAGAGGAGAATGCTCCCAATTGGTTCATGGGTACTTTTGAGGAGAATTATTTAAAAATTGTTTCTCCTTTGGATCCCGGTCCAGAGCATACGTATCAATCGATTCTTAGATCCACCGTACACTTATTCACAATGTGGTTAATCACTGACATTAATCCACTTGCTCCAAAATGGGTGCGTCAGGGTATTGGTGGATATGAGTCAAAAGGAATGAGCGAAGAATTCATAAGGAACAGTACCTTAGATCCCATTCATAGTCTTGTTATCCCGTCTTTTCAAGAGTTAGATAATGATACTTGGGATTTTGAAACGATGAAAGGATTTCAATTTTCTTATTTAATTGTCGAGTTCATTATTGATAAATATGGAGTAAATGCATTAAATAAAGTGATTAGACATCCCAATGGTTTTAATGAGATTTTTCAATGTTCTGAGTCAGAGTTCCATGAGCAATGGGTTGAGTATGTAAGAAATAAATAGTAATGTTTCTAGCCTTTTAAGCCCGGTTATATTATAACCCGGGCTTTTATTCTGTTATCCTTCTTATGAAGAAGGAAAGGCAACAAATATTGTGAAAGGACGCAGAAAAAAATATAAAGGCACTCCTTCGCAAGGAGTGCCTTTGTATCGTTCAATGAATGAATTATTCCATAGTGATCACACTTACTTGTTACTTGTTATCGTCCATCCATTGGAAATGGAAGCTTCCCTCTTGATCAAGACGTTGGAACGTATGTGCTCCGAAATAATCTCTTTGTGCTTGCAGTAAATTAGCTGGCAGTCTCTCTGATCGATAGCTGTCATAATAGGCTAATGCCGAAGAAAAAGCAGGAACTGGGATTCCTCTAGTAATACCAATCGCTATGACTTTTCTCCAAGCTTCTTGATATTTTTCAACGATCTGATTGAAATATTCGTCCAAAAGTAAATTGTTCAGATCCGGATTCCGATCATAGGCATCCTTAATATTTTGCAGGAATCTTGCACGGATAATACATCCTCCGCGGAATATCATTGCGATGCGACCATAGTTCAAATCCCAATTGTACTCGTCAGAAGCGGCTCTCATTTGCGCAAATCCTTGGGCATAGGAAGCTATTTTACTCGTATACAACGCTTGGCGAACAGCCTCAATGAATTCTTTAGGATCACCATCATAGCTAGATACCGTAGGACCACTCAGAATCTTGCTTGCTGCTACACGTTCTTCTTTCATCGCGGAGATAAACCGTGCAAACACGGACTCCGTAATGATGGACAATGGAACGCCTAAATCCAATGAGCTTTGGCTAGTCCATTTACCAGTTCCTTTTTGCCCTGCCGAATCAAGAATAACATCCACCATCGGTTTTCCTGTATCTGGATCGATCTTCTTGAAAATATCAGCTGTGATCTCGATCAAATAGCTATCTAGCTCACCTTTGTTCCATTCTGTGAAAATGTCATGTAGCTCACTTGTACTTAAATTCAATACATCTTTGAGAAGATGGTAAGCTTCACCGATGAGTTGCATATCGCCGTATTCGATGCCGTTATGCACCATTTTGACATAATGACCCGCACCATCTTCTCCAATATACGTTGAACAAGGATCGCCATCCACCTTAGCCGAAATAGCTGTCAGAATCGGCTCTACTAGTTCATACGCATCTTTTTGCCCACCTGGCATAATGGCAGGTCCTTTCAACGCTCCCTCTTCTCCTCCAGAAACACCTGCACCGATGAAGCGGAATCCTTGAGCCTGAAGATCTTTATTTCTACGTTGTGTATCAGGGAAATAGGCGTTTCCACCGTCAATCAGAATATCCCCTTGATCTAGGAAAGGCACAAGCTGATTAATCGTATCATCCGTCGGTTGACCCGCTTTAACCATGATAAGAATTTTACGTGGCTTCTCTAGAGATTGAACGAATTCTTCTACATTGTACGTACCGACGAAATCTTTCCCTTGCGCTTCCACTAATAGTTCTTTTGTTTTCTCAGGTGAACGGTTATACACTGCAACCGAGAACCCTTTGCTCTCGATATTCATAGCTAGGTTTTTCCCCATAACAGCTAAACCAACTACACCAATTTGTTGCTTCTTCATTATGATTGACTCCCCTTTAACCTTCTTTATCGTACAATATAACTTAAACCTCTGCTGTCTTCTTCCAATCGGCAGCGAATTTCTCCATGCCTTGATCCGTAAGAGGATGCTTGGAAATTTGCTCGATGACTGAGAAAGGAATGGTTGCGATATGCGCACCTGCCATGGCTACACGTGTCACATGATCAGGATGACGGACAGATGCCGCGATGATTTGTGCATCTAGGTTATGTGTACGGAACAATTCAGCGATCTTTGCTACGAGTAGAACGCCATCTTCCGAAATATCATCCAAACGACCGAGGAATGGAGATACATAAGTCGCTCCAGCACGAGCTGCCAGTAGTGCTTGGTTCACGGAGAAGATCAGTGTTACGTTTGTCTTAACACCTTTCTTCGTAAGATAACGGCATGCTTCTAATCCTGCCAACGTCATCGGAAGCTTAATAGTGATGTTCTTATCATTGTTATTAATTTTAATCAGTTCATTCGCTTGTGCGATCATCTCTTCAGCCGTTTCTGCATCAGGTGTCACTTCAGCCGAAACCGATTCAACCTCAGGTACTTCACGAAGAATCTCTGCGATACGATCTTCAAATTTCACGCCTTCTTTAGCAACCAGTGATGGGTTTGTCGTAACCCCAGACAAAACACCAATTTTATAAGCCTTCTTAATATCCACCAAGTTTGCAGTATCGATAAAAAATTTCATTATAATGACCTCCGTTTTTAATTTAAGTAAGTGTTCAAAAAGTCAGTTTTTCAGCACCGAGAAGATTGAATGAAGATAGGGAGTGAGGAGCGGAGCGTAGGCAATACCTACGTGAGCACCGGAAGGACCGGCTGAATTCAATATTCGATGTCGAATACGCCCCCTGTTATACTTCGTGATCAAAAGATGACTTTTTGAACTACCTCTTTATTAGTTATATTTTAAATTACACCATAACTTCTGCTCTTATCTCTGCCGTCTTATGATTATCGAACCACCAATGATAGCCGTCCTGCTTCAACAACTCATCAGACTCCGCAGGACCATAGGTACCGGCTTCATAGAGATGAAGTGGTACTATGTCCTCTTCATATGCCTCTAAGATAGGTTGAACCCATTGCCAAGACAATTCAACTTCATCCCAATGTGCGAAGAACGTAGAATCTCCGTGCAAAGCATCAAAGATCAAATTCTCGTAAGCTTCCGGCACATTCTCTTGACTCTCATGAAAATTAATATTTAATGGCTTGAACTCCCCTTTATGCAGAGGATCTCTTGAATTTAATTGAAGTAAAATACCTTCATTGGGACTGATCTCAAATACGAGAAGATTAGGCATTGTATTATCTTCGTTTGCACCGGCCTGCTTCAATGGTTCTTTGAACTCGATCACGATTCGCGTCGATTTGTCCTTCATTCTTTTTCCTGTGCGGATATAGAAAGGAACACCCCGCCAAAAATAATCGTCAATTTGCAGCTTGGCTGCGATAAATGTATCGTTTCTTGAGGTTGCGGCAATGTTAGGTTCGGATGTATAACCGACTACCGATTTCCCTTGGATCGTTCCTGCTCCGTACTGCCCGCGGACAACATGGGATCCAACATCCTCTTTTGGTAACACCTCCAGGGAATCCATCACCATTTTCTTGTTGTTTCGAACATTGTCACTACTATTATTCGGGAGGTGGATCGTCAGCATCATGAGCAATTGCAGCATATGATTCTGGAACATGTCTCTTACAGCACCAACTTGATCGTAATAGCCCGCTCTTTCTTCAACACCAACGATTTCATTCGCCGTTATTTGAACGTTAGCAATGTAACGATTGTCCCATAATGCCTTAAGAACCGGATTACTTCTCTGTAGAACTTCAAGTTTCTGGACCATCGGCTTGCCGAGATAATGATCGATTCGAAATATCTCATCTTCTGTAAAAGCTTTGCTCAGATTGTGATTCAACTCCCGAGCAGACTGTAAATCATGGCCAAAAGGCTTCTCAATCACCAGACGCTTCCAGCCATTCGCGGAACCAAGTCCACTTTCATGGATGTTCGCTGCAATAGTTTCGAAAAATTCAGGTCCTACGGACAAATAAAACATCCGATTCGGCACCATCCGAAGCTCTTCTTCTTGCTGCTCGATCATCTGTAGCAGTTTCTGATAATCTTCTTTATGACTTACATTGAGTACACTATAGCGAAATGCACTTAAGAATTTTTTCAATAATACGGGATCTTTCGCTTCTCGTCTGGAGAACATATCGAGAGATTGCTCGACATTAGCTTGAAAGGTTTGATCGGATAATTCCCTTCTTCCAAGACCGATTACGGAGAAGGATTGAGGTAACTTCTGATCGACAAACAAATTATACAAAGCAGGATAAATCTTTCTCTTCGCTAGATCTCCTGTCGCTCCAAATAAGACAAACGTGGTAGCCTCCATTTTACTTCTCCTTCCAGCAGGGCTTCTATGTCAGCACTGGTTTCTATTTCTTCAATCTACTATAATACAGATATCACCTATACAGGTAATCAATATATCTTACAGGAGCTATAGACCATGTCTATGATAAACTACGAATTATATAAAGTTTTCTATTGGGCTGCGAAGACAGGAAGCTTGTCCAAGGCCGCCAAAGTATTGTTTATCACCCAGCCAAGCGTCAGTCATGCTATCAAGCAGCTGGAGGAAAGTTTCGGCCTGACCTTGTTTTACCGGAACTCCAAAGGAGTTACCCTAACACAAGAAGGCACCACCCTTTATTCTTACATCGAGAAGTCTCAGATCTTAATCTCCTTGGCAGAAGAAAAGATGGCGGCACTTAAAAATCTGGACAGCGGCGAGCTGCGGATCGGCGGTAGCGATTCGTTGTTCAAGCACTATATGCTTCCTTATCTGGAAAACTTCCATCGGAAGTATCCCAACATCAAATTGCATCTGAATCATGGGACAACACCAGAAACGATCGCATTCTTGAAAGAAGGAAAAATCGATTTAGGCGTCGTTCGGTTGCCCATCGTCGATTCCCAGATTAAAGTGATGGAGGGAATCCAGCTACAGGATTGCTTTGTTGCAGGACCTCTCTATTCCGAACTTAAGGGAAAAACACTCTCACTCGACCTACTACTTCAATACCCGATCATCCTATTCTCCCGTAATAGTCGGGTGCGGATGGCCATAACGGAACTATTTCATAGCTACGGTTATGAAATCAAACCTGAGATTGAGGTGGGCAGCGTGGATCTTCTCATCGAGTTCGCGCGGAAAGGCCTAGGAATCTCTTACGTCACGAAAGAATTCATCTCCAAGGAACTAGAAGAGGGATCCCTCTTTGAAATTCAACTAGATATCAAGATGCCACCTTCCCAAGTGGGGTTCATGATTATGCGCAACATGCCACTTTCCAATGCAGCCAGCAAGTTTATTGAGCTGGTGAAATAGCACCCAGCTTTAATTGCAGATTTGTTCTCTAAATCCACGGCAACCTTTCTAACGGAAGCCACAGACCTTATTCCACGAAAAAACACCTATATGAAATTCTAACGGAAATACAGACCTCAATATGCACAATAACAGCTCAAATCCGAAGGTAGAAGCCAAATAAGGTCGCTCACTTCCGTCAGAATTCCAAAAGTGACGATTTAAGCAAATAAGGGCTGCCATTTCCTTTAAAAAATCCGCCTCCTCAATACACGAGGAAGCGGATTCAATACAAATTACATGTTATATTCAAAAAAGTATATTTTGTTATTTTCCACATCGGCAATTCCAATGAAGTTACTTATTGGTGCTACAAGATCTGGTAAAACAAGAAATGTTATTTACCCTACGATTTACGCTAATGCAATCGCTGGGGAAAGTATGATTCTAACGGATCCTAAAGGTGAACTCTACGATCGAACTTCTGATTACCTAAAGATTATTCTGCTAGAGACGCATTTGCAACTGCTAGATTATCTCCAGAGAAAATAAGAGGAAGTTTCTTTGGAAGCGTATCAGTAATGCTTCGATTGTTTTCGGATCCTGGTGTTTCGTACATGACAGCATCACAAGATCATAAACTTGAACGTGTCGGAGAAAAGAAGAGAGCTGTATTCCTGGTTTCATTTCTATATAAGCGATGCTTTTGCTTTGATTCTACTACTCTTTCTCATCGGATAACGATGAAGAGCGATCATCCAAATAACGATATAAAGTAGACTTACTAATTCCAGTCGCTTCTTTTATGTCATATAGCGTATAAGTCTTACTGTCATACATTTCAAAAGCCAGCTGTAAATTGTTATCTGATTTTCGTGGACGACCAATCAATTTGCCCCTCTCTTTAGCAGCTTGTAGCGTAAATGTAGAAGAATGGCTTAGAAATTTAGATTGTAAATCCGCAAAAAAAGTAGCACTTTGAAGTAGTGAATATTTCTGAATCGTTTGATTGGTCACTTGTTCATCGATAAAGTGGATGGTGATTTGATCTCGTTCTGCTAGTCGTAAAATATCTAAAAGCTGCTGCAGGGAATCGGCTAATACTACAATATTTTGGATGATTAGTTCGTCATCTTTTTGGACAGTCATTAATAAGTGTTCAAGTTCTGTTCTTTTCCCGGAAAGTCCATGTGTCTCTTTAAATAATGTATCAATGAAAAGTTCATTTAATTGATGGGTGCATTGTTGATCACTTACAATCGGACGGGTATATCCGTATTTCATTTTTCCACTCCTCTCTTCCCAAAATTATATACTTATAGGAATAAAAATGATATGATACAAACATTATAACATTTGATTAAGCTTTATTATAATAGTTTGGTCTTAATGAAAGGGGAACAGTATGCATACTTTTAAACAACAGTGGTTTGGGAATATACGCGCTGACATTTTAGCAGGGATCGTAGCCGGGTTGGCGCTCATTCCTGAAGCATTAGCTTTTGCGTTCATCTTGGGTGTGGATCCGCGTGTCGCGCTATATGCTTCGTTTACAATTGCGGTCGTTATTTCGTTTGTAGGTGGTCGAACGGGTTTAATTTCAGCTGCGACAGGTGCGATGGCTCTAGTGCTCGTCAGCTTAATGGCGAATCATGGCCTACAATATGTACTTGCAGCCACAATTTTAACAGGAATTATTCAATTAATACTCGGAATATTTGGTGTTTCGAATTTAATGCGCTTCATCCCAAACTCCGTCATTCTTGGATTTTTGAATGCACTAGGGATTATGATTTTTATGACGCAAATGCCTTATTTACTTGGGGCAAACATTATAACCTATATATTTGCGATTGCTACATTGATTTTAGTGTATGCGATTCCGCGATTTTTCACTGCTATTCCTGCACCTCTTATTGCGATTGTCGTGATGACGGGTATTGCGCTCATAAGTGGTGTGAAGTTACAGACAGTAGGTGATATGGGCACGATGCCAACTTCATTACCGGTTTTTTTCCTTCCAGATATTCCACTTAACTTTGAAACGCTAAAAATTATTTTACCTTATTCTTTGGCTTTATCGATTGTCGGTTTATTGGAATCATTACTTACATCCCAGGTATTGGATGATATGACTGATACGCCGAGTGATAAAAATAAAGAAGCACGTGGACAAGGAATCGCCAACTTTATCAATGGTTTTTTCGGTGGGATGGCAGGTTGTGCTCTGATTGGTCAATCAATCATTAATATTAAATCAGGTGGACGAGGACGCTTATCGACATTTACCGCGGGTGTATTTTTAATGGTTTTAATTCTCGTTTTTGGTGATGTTGTTATCAAAATTCCAATGCCCGTTCTTGCTGGGGTGATGATTATGATTAGTTTTACAACATTTAATTGGGGTTCGTTTAAGTTTCTGAAACAAGCGCCTAAGTCTGAATCACTTGTTATGCTCATTACGGTTGCGATTATTTTATATACACATAATTTAGCAATCGGTGTTGTCGTTGGAGTTATCTTAAGTGCACTTTTATTTGTTGCCCAGATTTCGCGTGTGACAGTAACGCATAGCAAAGAAGGGTACAGGGTGAAAGGTCCTTTATTTTTTGCATCGACTACAAAGTTTATCCAGACATTTGATAACGTGACAGAAAGCGATATTATCATTAATTTTGAAGATAGTCAGCTGTGGGATGAATCGGCAGTCGGGGCAATATTTAAAGTGAAACAGAAGCTTGAGCAAAAAGGTGTGAAGGTACAGATTCAAGGGTTAAATTCTTCAAGTGAACAATTGTACAAACAATTAACATAATGGGGGAATTTAAATGAAAATCGCTGTAGCAGTTGATGGATCGGACAATGCATTACGCGCCACAAAACATGCAATTATGCTTGCTTAACATTTACCGGAGGCGCATTTAAAAATTATCTATGTAGCTGATTATAATAAAGCTAAAGATGAATACCTGTTAGCGCTAAGTCCGGAGAGTCTAGGTCATGAAGCATGCGAGTTGTCCAGTCACGATTGTTAAATAAAGAGCTTTCATTCCCAATACTATCTGATGTGGTGACTGGTGAATAATTGAGTAAAGAGTGCCTGTGCAGATTTACCTGTAGTGCGGCCCAAAAGATATTACCTGACCGTCTTAAGCGGTCAAAATAAGGGAAAGCCATCTTCTTCGGAGGATGGCTTTTTGTATACTGGTACCTGTATTTTATCTTACATTCTGATACTAACGACGTCACTATGAGGATTCCGACGATTTGGTAAGCCATATGCCTAAATAGGGTACGTGCGATGGTTACATATAAAGATCCCTTTACAGACTTACTTTTCATGCAAAGTTGTCCAACTGATGTAATCGGGAAGATATTCACGTATGATCATAAAATATATGAAATGTGTAAAAACCCTTCAAAACCTCACGCATTTCTTGCTTAATATTGATATCAGGTCTTTTAGCTTTGGCTAATTGTTCTGCTTCTTCCAAATTAGATGCTAGACCTAATTCTATCAATAGGGCTGTAGCCACTGTCCCTGTCCGGTTTCGTCTACTAGAGATAAATTTCGATTATAAATGAGATAAAGTGTTTTATAAGGGATTATAACTGTAACATCAAGAAATGGTTCGGTAAGTTTATTTCTTGATCATATGATACTCATTTTACTTAAGGTTATTTATAAATTTCTCACTTTGAATTGCAATAGTTTCATACTTAAAATCTTGGACATAGTGCCCGCTATCTAGCATAACCTGTTGGCTGTCATTCACATTTTCAAGAAAGTCTTTTTGATATTGTTGCCATTCCTTCTTATCAATTCCCGTCCCATCACCATTCGATGTGAAAAACAACATAGGAATCTGCGGTGCTGGTTTTTCATTAACCTTTTGGGCATTATCTTTAACAATTTGAATTTCATTTATCATGGGTCTTGTTTCTGTTCTTCTATAGAACACTGCTTTATATATATCTTTTTCGTGATCCGTTAGTGTCCCCCCTTTAATTGCGGATTCACCGTTGACAAAAGAGGGAATAAATCGTGTGATACCCATTTTAGCACCTAATGAAAACAAGTCGAATATAACCTTGCTTGGCAATTGGACGTTTTTATAGGCAGCTGGAACAGCTGAATCTAATCCTACAATCGCCGAAACTTCATTTGGATACTTTTGTGCCCAATATAGCGCCTCCAATCCAGCCATAGAATGAGGAAACAATACATATGGAGCGTTCTCGCCAGCTAGATTTAAGGCTTTTCTCGTTTCTTCTAGAACGGTATCTATGTCTCTTGGAACATCTGCAATTTCACTGAAACCATATCCTACTCTCTCTACTACTGCAATTTTATACTCATCACTTAATCGAGAATATAGGCTTTTGAAATCTAAGCTTGGGGACACAGTTCCTCCTCCTGCCATAAATACTAAAGTGTCTTCACCCTTGCCTTCCGTGTATACGCTCATAGAATGTCCGTTTACTGTAACCATTTTACCCAATGGCTTAAATAATTCAGCCTCTTGATTCAATTTGATATTATGATTAATAACGCTGACTAAAATAGCTATGAACAAAATTCCAATAATTCCTGCTATACCTAAGCCCGTTATCTTCACAATCTTTCTCATGATCACCTTACTTTTACGATGTTCTGCCATGATTTCAGCTCCTATTCCGTATTTTCTTCCATGCATGGTTTATTCCGTAATCAACACATAGGCTGTTATCCGCTTGATCCTCGATGCCACTAACATCGATACGAAATAAGCCAGCACAACAATACCGACGCAAAGCATGACGATAAGCGGAATCTTCACAATAAACTGTACATTATGAATGCCGGCACCAGAGAACAGCAGCGTAAGCATCGAATTGGTGTATAGACCGCCAAGTACACCGCCGATAATGACACCCGCTACTACAATAGGTACAAAGCTTAGCATAATCTGAATCATCAACTGGAAAGTGGTATATCCCGTCGCTTTTAAGATCCCAAATTCCCTCTTACGCTTGAGAATCATCGTCTTGATGACTAGATATAGAATCAGTACGACAACCAACACCGTTATCGCAATAATCATGATCATAATAGTAAAAACAGCTGATATATATAAGCTACTTTGGCTTTCTATCGTCTCATCTACATCCATAATATACTCCGTCATACTCCCGTAATGCTCTTTGAGGCTTTGGATAAAGCTCGTATTATCTATTCCTCTCAGATAAACATTGATCATAGTAGCTGTGTAGTCAGGAATTAAATGCTGTATACCGGGCAGAGTTAAATAAGAGGCTAGCCCCAAATTGCTTATAGCCTGGCTTAGCCCCGTAATTAAATACGGATAGGAAGCCCCCCCGATTTCCACCTCAACGGTATCGCCGATGTCTTTATGAAGCAGTTTGGCTACCGCCCAGGATACAGCAATTTCATTGTCGTACAGCGGATATCGCCCCTTATAAACCGTTTGGTTTTCCAGCTTGCTGTAATCATCCGAAACATTCGTATAAATGCTATGTCCGTCAAGATTCGTTGAAATCATATCTAGGATTGCGGTCTTTGCTACGTCATCCATTTGTTCGATAGCAGCAAGTAGCTTTTTACTATCCGTTGCGGATTTAGACTGAACCATTACATTCGACGTCTCTGAGCCTACCAGATGAATGAACGCTGTCTTATCTAATGCCACATTGTAATACAGCACAACGGAGAAGACAGAAGCAAAGGTAACGGCGACGATAATAAAGGCAATCATGATATTCTGCTTACTGTTCATCATTATCGTTTTGCAAGCAAGCAAGAATTGGAGTCCACCCTTGGCTTTCTCAAGCGGAAAAGGATTCTTTCTGAAGCTGTGTGTCGTAATGCCGCCGCGCAATGCTTCCACAGGGTGAATTTTCCGTATGCGTCTGGAAGAGAGAAGTGTCACTGTCAGCACCAATAGGGCAACTATGAGAACACTAGCAAGATTAATAACAACATCGAAGCTCTGGGGCCACAGCAGTCCCGATAATGAACTGATAATTCCACCAAATACGGGAATCATCGCATATGATACTGCAACTCCAAGAATACCTCCAGAAAGTGTGATGAGCTTAAACTGTAAAATAATGGAGGCGAGAATCTGCCTGCTCGTGTAGCCCACCGCTTTGAGGACTCCAATATTAACGATGCCATCATCAATACTGTTCTCCACACGAAACTTAATGACAATCAGGGAGACAAGTACAATCACCGCTGAGAACGCGACTAGGATCATAGCGACGAGCTTGATCGTAATCGCTCCAATGCTTTTCACTGTTTCAATATCCATCTCCCAAAGTATTAGGAAATTCGCATTCCCACTTGAATCCGAGAATTTCCTATTGTAATCATTAAGCAATTTTGTTGATTGCTTGCTATCCTTAAGGACCGCAGACAAAATGATTCCCCCCGCTGTGTCACCCAGCTGATCCGACAACTGACGATAAGCTGCATCCGGTAAAAAGAATTTCATTAGGCCTGTACTGGGCGTACCCAGCATGGTTACTTCAAAGAATCCTGCGATACGATACATATAAGCCTTCTCCTGATAGGTTATTGTTAAGGTATCCCCTAGTTTGTAACCAGCACTTGCTATAAAGCTATAGGACACATAGATATCATTGTCTTGGATAGTATCCAGCTTCCCAATCAGCTTCAGAGGCGAAAATTCCCGGCTGGTATCTGCGTTAAGCAGCGCAGCGCCACTGCTCAAATCGCTATCGCCATAACGGAACTTGGCTCCGTTCATCAGAATAATCGGTTCCATTTCTGTTCCTTTTACACCAGAATAGCTCTTGATGAAATCCACATAGGGTTGTTTGTAATCGGTTTTTTTCATAAGTATGCTTATATGCGGATCATGTAATTCTTCAACCTTATCATCATAAAAGGTATTCATTTTGAAGAGAACCGTCATCCCTACATTGAGCAGCAGTCCAGCCATAAAAATCAAAATAAACAGGGAAAGAGCTGCACTTTTAGCTTTTTTTATGTTAGCTAGGGCAAGATTACCGATCTTCATCTTACCACCCCATTTCGGCGAGAAAGGCTTTAAGCTTCTTATGCCGTGCAAGGTTGTGTTCCAAATGGAAAGCATCCAGCTTGAGATCCCCACAAATAACGCCATCACGCAAGTAAAGCACTCTGTTCCCGCGCAAAGCCGTCTTGATGTCATGTGTGACCATCACAATGCTTTGTCCATTTTGGTTGACCGCGGTTAAAACATCCAGCACACTGTCGCTTGCCGCAGAGTTGAGGGCACCTGTTGGCTCATCTGCGAACACGACTCTCGGACTGTTGATCAGTGCGCGCACGATACCTGCGCGCTGTGCTTCACCGCCGGAAAGCTGTGTGGGGAATTTGTTCCATGCAGCTTCATTTAATCCGACTTGGGTCAGCAAATTCTTTGCTTTCTCAACAATGGCCCGCTTGTTTTTACTCACCAGCAGACCGCTCGCAAGCACATTATCCAGTACGCTCATATTGTCCAGTAAATAGACCTGCTGGAACACAAACCCGCAATTATTTCTTCTAAAAATCGCAAGCTGATCGTTATTTAACTTCGAGATATTCCTCTCCTCATAATAGATCTCTCCTAATGTCGGTTTATCCATACCACTAAGCGCATAGAGCAAGGTGGATTTCCCCGAACCTGAGCTGCCCATTATAACCGTAAAATCACCCTCCATGAGGCTGATATCCAGATTTTTCAGCACATGCTGTTGAACGCCACCATTGGAAAAGGTTTTACATAATTTCTCTGTTCTTAATAACCCGTTTTCCATAACTTAACCACCCCTTTTATTCGAATTTATAATGGTATGTATTCCCTGCCAAACAAGGATAAACGGCTACGCCTTCTTTCCGAAGGAGAAAGGTGCGTTTGTCCGGAATTATAGGTCAGTATAAGTAACAGAACTTATACTGACCTATAACTCAAATAAGACTGCAATAAATATTACAGTCCTATCATACGAGAGCAATTCTTAGTTAATCTTTGTCCAATCCTTAACTGTTTCTTAATCTTTTAGGCAAGCTTAATTTTAAGGGTAACGGTAAAACCGTCATCTCGGTTATGGCACTCAATATCCCCCAGCATTTTCTGCATGAGATATTTGGATATGAACAGCCCAAGCCCTGAACCACTTTGTCCCTCTACGTTATTTCCTCGATAAAATTTATTGAACAATAAGGGCAGTTCATCCTTATGAATGCCATTCCCATAATCCATTATGTTAATCTCTAAATGCGTATGTGTGATATGAGAAGCAATCGTGACAGAAGTGCCCGCATATTTATAGGAATTGCTCAGAATATTATCAAATACTTGCTGTAGACGTGTGACATCCGTTACAATAATACACTCCGGAATAGGCTCATAACTAATTTGATCATCGAAATTTACATTTGCAATTATCCCTTTTAGGACATCGCTTAATTCCTCCGTAACCGTTACCTTCAATTCCTGAAGTTCTTCTAAAGTGGCATGGAACATATCCGTCACCAACAGATTAATCTGCTCTGCCTTTGAATAAATCGTGTTTAACTGCTTGATCACTTTCTCATCATCAGCCCGCAAAAGCATCAATTCGCTCACCGCTTTAATGGAGGCAACCGGTGTCTTAATATCATGGCTCAAGCTGGCAACAAGCTCCTTCTTACTGCGGTTCGCTACATATTCACTCTGACGTGCTGAAGCTAATTCCTCGCGCATGATGTCGAAGCTTTCGCTAAAAGCGCCGAACGGGTTATTCTTGTCCATTTTCAAAGGAATATCCAGATTGCCTCGCGCCACATTAACAGCAAAACTTTGCAGCTTGTTGAACGGTTTAAATACGGTATGGTTCAAAAATAAAACATAAAGGATACACAGCACCATTAAAATGGAAAATGTCGCGACAATCACGATTACAAGTTGTTCCTTGTTATGCTGTATAACTTGTTTATAATCATTCTGAATAATAAGCTTACCTACGAGGCTGCCCTTTACTGTCACGTCTATGATTGTGCTTCTATTTCTAATGGCATCATTTAAAGTTGCGGAAGGCCCGTCCAACGTTCGGTAAAGCACTTTCCCACTATTATCAAGAACGGCAAATTGCAGCTTGATGGTACTGTAATCTCCTTGTTCGATATGCTCCCAATGGTTTTCAACCTTATTTACTATTTCATTCACTGTTACAACATCCACGTCGGTATTCACCTTAGACTCGATCACTAAAGTAGAGAAAACGGTGCCTGTAATAAAAATAGCAAGAATCATTATGATTAACCATTTCACCTTCATATCCTGCCATCCTCTAAGACATATCCCGTTCCCCATACAGTTTTGATATATTGCGGTTCGTTAGGATTAACTTCAATTTTTTCACGCAAATGGCGGATATGGACATTGAGCGTTCCGTCACCAGTAATGGAGTCACCCCACACATTGTTAAACAGCTCTTCTTTTGTAACCACCCTGTTTTTATTTATTGCCAAATAACAGAGCAGTTTGTATTCCAGCGTTTTGAGTTTGATTTCTATATCATTCACGCGGACACGGCAAAGCAAACAGTCGATTTTGACCTGGCCAAACTCCAAATTTTCAGCCGAACTGTTATTGCCATATCTTTTGAGCACCACCTTAACTTTGGCAAGCAATATGCTGAGCGTATATGGTTTCTGAATATAATCGTCCCCGCCTATGTTGAGTGCAATGAGAATATCATCATCGCTAGAACGAGCGCTAATAAACAGAATAGGAATCTGCGTTGTTTGCCGTAGCCTTTTGCATAGATCAAATCCGGATGTATCCCCGAGATTGATATCCAGGAGAATCAGTGATGTTTCATTTTCTCGCAAAAATTGCACACACGCATCTTCGCTAGTCACATAAGTCGTTTTGACTTCGAACATATTAAAGTACTCACTCGTTGCTTCCGCAAGAACAGTCTCGTCATCCACAATTAAACAATCATAGTTCATATTAACTTAATGCTCCTTTGATCGTGCGTTATGTATTTGCTTCAGGATTCGTATCCATTCTATTATTATAGTCTATTATTCGATTCTATCACTCATGATATTTTGGCCAATAGCAAAAAAAACCTTGATAGACCAATCAATCTGGCCACCAAGGTTCTCTAATTTGTCTCATTTATTCCCGTAATTTGACTCAACTATAACCGTTACTCACAACAGTTCCTTAGATTCTTTTAAATTTTATAAGCCTTCATCGCCTTACGAATCTCTTTCATCGTTGGACGCTTACCATACATGAGTACACCTGTACGATAGATCTTGGCGGATAACCAGCCGAAGAAAAGAATGAATATGATTAACGCGAGTAGTGACAACCATATTTCCCAAGCCGCTACTTCCCCAATCCCAATCCGTACAATCATCGTCGTTGGTGAGAAGAACGGGATGAATGAAGATACTTTCATCAAGATTGAGTTAGGAACACTAATACTGAAAGTTCCGATATAAAAGGCAGCTAGTGATAACATCGTAATTGGCATGACTGCTTGACCTAGATCCTCTGTACGGCTAACGATGGAGCCAACAGCAGCGAACAAGACCGCATATAAGAAGTATCCTAACACGTAGAATATGAATCCATAGATCAATACGTCTAGACTAACCTGTGATAGATTCAAGTCGAAATCTGCCAGTATTTGTTTATTCTGCGGCATGAGTACGTTCGCTACAAGCACCAGTCCGAAGATTCCAATCTGGGTCAAGCCAACGAGGAACATTCCGATAATTTTACCGAACATTTGAGTCAACGGTGACACGCTCGTAATTAGAATTTCCATAATCCGTGAGCTTTTCTCTGTTGTTACTTCGGCAGCGATCATATTCCCAGTTGTCATAGTGGTGAAGAAGAATAGAATCATCAAGAGATAGACTACAGCGAAATTCAACATATTGTCTGGTCCATCTTCTTTAACAACTTTATCATCCGTAGAAGTCTCCGGACTGAAACTTTGAGTATTAAACTGTACTGGAATTCCTAACTCCGTAACTTGCTCCGTTGTGAGTGAATCCTTCACAATACTTTGTGTTTTGACAGTCTGCAACGCACCAACAAGATCAGCGTGAGCAACTGGATTCAGATACTCTCCATCCTTCGAAGAATAAGTCACTGCGGGGAATATCGCAGCTTGATCTTCTGCGAACTGTAGATACCCTTCAATGTTTCCCTCTTCAATATCCTTCTGTAAAACTTCCATATCCGCAGTATCATATTTCACAAATGTGAAATCTTCATTATTCTGCGCTTTCCAGTAGTCTTCTAGCTGTCCAGCCAATTCAGCCTGCTGTCCATAGACCAGTCCTACCCGTGTAGTCCCCGTATTTTCCTTCAAATCTTCACCCGTAAACAACTGAATGAAGTACGGAATATTAATCGCAATAGACATAATGATAGCTAATACTAATGTCGTAATGATAAAAGCCTTCGTCTTCACCTTATTACGAAATGTAAAACCAATGACAGTCCTTATATTATTCATTAGATTCACCTACCTCTTTAATAAAGATTTGATTCAGTGTCGGTTCCTTCAATTCGAATTTCTCGACAACACTTTGTTGCATCGCTGTCTGCAAAATCTGTTGCGCAGCAGAAACATCTGAAATTGTGATCAGATACGTCCCTTGTTCTTGTACTTCCACATGACTTACTCCAGCAATATCCTTTAATCCAGATACCTCACTCGTTGTTACAAGCGCTACTTGTTCACGTGGATATCTACCTTTAATTTCTTTCAGGCTCCCTTGGATAATAGGATTGGAACGATCCATAATGGTAATATTTCTACATAGTTCCTCTACATGCTCCATCCGGTGAGTCGAGAATAATATGCTCGTACCTTGATCGCGAAGTTCCTTCACTGTTGATTTCAACAACTCTACATTGACCGGATCCAATCCACTGAATGCTTCATCTAGGATGAGGATCTGAGGCTGATGTACGACAGCCGCGATGAATCCAATCTTCTGTTGATTACCTTTGGATAACTCTTCAACTCTTTTATCATAATAGTCCGGAACTTCGAAACGCTCCAACCAATAGCGCAGACTCTTATCTGCATCCTTACGTCCCATGCCCCGGAGCTGAGCTAAATAAGTCAGTTGGTCACTCACTTTAATCTTCGGATATAGACCCCGCTCTTCGGGTAAATAACCCATGATTTGTCGGAGCTCATTGCTATGAGCTTTCCCATTGTACATAATACTTCCATTATCGGGATATATAAGTCCTAGGACCATCCGCATCGTCGTTGTTTTTCCAGCTCCATTGGCCCCCAGCAATCCGTAAATTTCGCCCTCCCCAACTTGAAGAGATAATTCATTCACTGCCGTCTTGTCTCCGAATTGCTTAACCACTTTCTCCAACTTCAAAGCTTCCATATTATACTCCCCTCTCTGACTGCCCAACGACAGTCTCATCTCTTTGTATCCATAGACTTAATATTTCATCAAGCTCCAGCCCTCGTGTCTTCACTAATTGTATACCTGAAGCCTGTAGAACATTCTCCAATTTCTTACACTCAGTTGTTATCATTCGTAATATATTCGCTGGTTCCTGCTCAACTTGAACAATTCCTGGTAAATTCTCTACCATCGCGCTATCGCCTCTGATCCATACTTCCTTCCAGTTATCCATAAGACTATCTTTTTCAACCATCCCGAGGACTTGACCTTGATGTACTAGTATAATGAAATCGGCTAGTTTCTTAATCTCATCTACAATATGAGTGGACAATAGAATCGTTGTATCTCCTTGTTGCATATATTCCTGCAGTTCATCAATCATTCTCTTCCAAGCAAAAGGGTCAAGCCCCGAAGAAGGTTCGTCTAGCAGCAGTAACTTAGGACGCGGCGCCAATGCCACCGCAATTTCCAACTTCCGTCTTTCTCCCTTGGACATCTTCGTTAGCTTGGTGTTCCGAGGGATATTAAAACCTATCATTAATTTCTCGAATAACGCATGATCCCAATCTTTATACCAGTGTGAACGAAATGCTGCGACTTCCTCCGCCGTAAGATGGTCCTCTTCGACGTTAGATTTCTCTGACACATATCCTATTTGTTGCTTAATCTCAGGTGGAATACCATTAGGATAGGACTGGCCGAACCATGTGACCTCTCCCTCATCGGGTATCACCGTCTGCATCAGCATATTGATCATCGTGCTTTTTCCTGACCCATTCTCTCCTACGATAACAACGATATACCCTTGTGGAATAGAGAGATTAAGGGGACCTATCATTTTATTTCTTCGCTTTTTTTTAACACCAACCATATTAACGACGCTCTGCTCCATTTAACGATTACTCCTTCCCATGCTCAGGATCGTATTTACGCGTTACTATATCTAGAAATAACCTCTTAATCTCCTCTTCACTACACTGAACGGATATCCCGATGTCAACAGCTTTATTTAGTGCTTCCTCTACAGACTCTCTTCTGAATGCTTCCATTTGAGACACTCCTACTTTAGCAACAAACGTTCCAGTTCCTTGTTTCGTCCTTAGAAGACCTTCACCCTCAAGATCCTGATATACTCTCCGAATAGTAATAACACTGCAATTTAACCAGCTGGCAAATTCCCTGATCGATGGCAAAAGTGTATTCTCCTCGATCTGACCATTTATGATAAGCGATCTTAGTTGAGTCTCTATCTGATGATACAGGGGCTCTGCACTATTCTCGTTAATTTGAATTGGTATCCACACCTTTCACACCTCACTCCTCAACTCATATATAACTAATTACAGAAGATCTCTGTGTTGTAATCTGCGGAGAGTTAACTTACCCATTAAAGCCAGGCTTATCACTCCAACTACTAAAGCCCCCCACATGACTGGCGATAGTATCCCCCACTCTTGGCTCATTCTCACCGTATATAACAGCAGGTTGCCATCAAATAACCAAATGATAATTCCTACAATAAACGTCACTCCCGTGATCACCATCGTTAACCAGAAATATTTCCTACCACTACATGTCAATTCGAGATGAATATAAATCCCTGTAAAAGCTAGACCATATCCAATCCATGTTAGTGCGAAACAGATGTAAGCTCCTACAGACATTTCCGATCTCATTTGATAGTTAACTCCATATATGATACTGAACACAATCACACTATTCATCGTCAATGCTATGAACATCTGGATGTACCTATAACACATAATGACTTGAGGAGAGATGGGCAACGTACGTAAATAGATCAACATCTGTGTGTATGAGTCCTCTGTGAGATATTTAAATGACTTCTTTGAGTAATAAAAGCCTAGCATCGGAATCAGTGTAAGTAGTAGCATATCCGACATTGGATTTAATTCATTCTGATGTTCGTATTGCCCCGCTATAAGCGTGCTAACCATTATACCTATATAACTCATGAATATTATTGAAACGATGAACATGTATTTCTCAATTTTTATATCTTTTTTGAAAATCATCCAAGCATCTCTTATTAATATCTTCAATCATTTCGCCTCACTTTTAAAAAATATTATTATTCATTGTCCGATCACTGTGCTCACTGTATATATCAATATACACAGTATAATGTCTGTAACATTCTACGTCAACCTTTAATTTCACATTTTTCCCAAACAAAAAAAGACCCGCAGTTATACTGACGGATCTCTCATCATGCTCATCATTAGCTTACCTATAAAGCATTTATTCTGTTGTACTAGATCCCGAGGATGACTTCCCATACAGGCTTCGTATGTCCACCTGGATACAGAAGATACAAGAGAGCATATACCGTGGCACCTGTAATCGCTGTGAAGAACCACATAATCGATGTCACTTTCCCCCATTTGCGATGTTTCGCGAACTTGGACTTAAATCCAAGCGTCAGCGTCGTAAGCCCGAAAACAGCCGCAACGGTAGCAAGAATAATATGCATAATTAAGAAAATTTGATAATACACTCGAAGGTTCTCTGGGCCACCCCATTCAGTATTACCTACGAATATCGTACGGGACATGTAAATAATGAAGAACAACAATGCTGCAATCGCTGCACTGATCATAACCTTCTTATGCGCTTCCTTCTTGCCCTTAATAATAAGATTCCAGCCAATGGCTACTAATACTGCACTGATCACTATAAAAGTGGTGCTTAACGTTGGTAACAAGAAATATAAATCCATGAATATCCTCCTAAGAGTTTTTTTGAGTTACACACAGGCAATACTTCGAAAAAACTTACATAGAAAGCATATACCTGAGTTTTTTGAGTTACACACAGGCAATACTTCGGAAAAACTTGCATCGAAAGCATATACCTAAATGTTTTTTAGCAATATATCATCATCTTCTTCGCGGTTCTCATTCCTATACCAGTGATAGAATATATAAGCTAGCATAGAAACAAAAGTGATCTCCTGTACAAACTTCATCAGAATCGCTCCCACCTGCTGATCAACCAACGGACTCATCAAGTTAAAAAATGTAGGTCCACCGAAATTCTCTAACAATACAGATGTATCCCCGGAAAAACAATATCCCATTGCCTTCGCCCAAATATCTGGGTCACTATATGTAGCATACATAGGCTGAGCTGCGAAGATAATTAAACCACATGCTGGAGTCAATAATATCATATTCAAAAAGATATAGCCCATTTTACCAAGACTTGATCCTTTCATCTTCTCAGGTAGTGGATTCAATAGCGTCCACCACATGAGCATAGCACTCACGAACAATACGATATAATACAAACGGTGAACGTTAAAATGCAACATCACGTAATCATGAATAGCCGGAATATGATAGAAGGAGAACAAACCATTAAATAGAACAGCAGCAACAATTGGATTGGCCAAAACTCTTAACCGTCGAAATGGATTCACCCTCAACAATGCACGCCATAGCCAAGTGGGCATACCCAAAATAATTAACGGTGGTGCGACTAAATACGAAAGAGCCATCGTCAACATATGAAATGTGAACATCATATGACCTAATAGACTTACTGGACCACCCTGAGCTAGATAGAGCATAAATATTCCTATAATAAACATCGTCTTCTTACCCCACGAGACTGGCGGTTCTCCTGCTGCAAACTTCTCACTGAATGGACCTATCACAAGTAAATAACCAGCTAATATGAGCAGCATGAACACCATGAACAATGGGCTCCATAAGTCAGAAAAACTAAAGTATTCCAAGCCTAACATCTGATAACCTCCTAACTTAACATGTTTCTTCAACATTCTTTCATCAAGTAGAAACGGCAATGCCGTCCTTTTTCAAAGACGGCACCCGTTTCGGCGGAAATATAAGGAATAGAGTATCAAGAATCAATTTCATAATTACGCGACTCGATTTAGCTGCATTAAATACATCTAAATTCAACCCAATCCCTCTGAAGCTAAATTTAGTTGCATGGAGTACATCTAGATTACTGGAATCCTTACTTTTCACCGTTATCGCCATTTTTAACTGTAGTTTTAACAACTAATTCCTTCATTCCCTACTTTTACTTCTAATTAAATGCAGTTTATGCATCTATTCTTGTCTCATCTTCACTACCATCATCACGAAGCTTTGTTCGTCACTCTAACATCGCCACTCTCTGCAAAAATAGATAGACTTTTAAATATCATAAAGGTTAGAGTAGACATTCCTCCAAATAACTTACACCTTCTTATATTTTAAAAAAGAGGTGGCTTAAGCCACCTCTTCTTATCTTACCACCACATCCAGAATATTGCTGTAATAACTGCCGTCCCTGCTACGAAAAAACCACCTAGCATAAACACAATCGGTAACAGATGTCCCTTATCCTTCAAATGCATCCAATATCCCATTTGAACAAACACTTGTAACACGGCCATTACCAATAATAAGGTAATCGTGAAGCCTTTGTTTACTCCTCCTGCGGCTACTGCTGCAAATGCGATTAGAGTCAGTACTATGGAAAAGATAAACACTACAATATGTTTCTGAGGCCCCTCGTGTCGAGGGCGGCGATTAACCAATTTGTGCTTGATCTGTTCATCCGCAGTCATGCTTTAGCCCACCTTTCCAAGCAAGTAAACGACCGTAAAGACAAATACCCATACAACATCGACAAAGTGCCAATACATAGCTGACACATAAACCTTCGGTGCCGTTACAACGGTTAATCCCTTGGTGTATAACTGTCTTATCAGAAACGCGATCCAACAAATTCCAAATATAACGTGAGCACCGTGGAATCCGACTAACGTGTAAAATGCCGAGCTAAATGCACTTGTCGTCATACTGAAATCATTATGCATCATATACTCATAGAACTCATAAATTTCAATAACTAGAAATCCAAGTCCCAGCAGCACAGTCAACATTAACCACTTCTTCAGTGAGCCTATATTATGACGATGCATAGCCTGGATGGCAAACACACTTGTCAAACTACTCAATAGTAAGATTAACGTTGCCACTCCCGTCAGCGGTAAACTGAAAAGTTCAAACCCCGATGGACCATCATTAGTCTGATTGCGTAATGTAAGGAATGTTGCGAAAAGAGTACCAAAGAGTACGGCCTCGCCACCAAGAAAGAGCCAAAAACCAAGAATCTTATTACGACCTTCAAGTGTTGCCTTCTCAGGATGATGAGGCAATTGGCCGTCTACCTGTTCTACATGTGCTGAGCCCATCCTTATACCCCCTCCTCTTCCAGTTCCTCTGGTTCAATATGCCAGCCATGATCATCAAAGTGAGATCGAAGCAACATAGATCCGAACGTGATGAGAAGCCCCAATCCACACACAACCCAGTTATTAAATATGAAGCTCATAAAGGAATTAGAGAATTTCTCATTGCTGAACATGAAACCAAGTCCTGCTATAAAAATCCCAAGAGACATTACAAAAGGAAGTATAGTAGGTGAAGGCATATGGATAGGTCCTACTGGCTCGGCAGGTGTCATTTCCGTATTACCAGCCTCTTTTTCCTTCCAGTAAGCATCAAGACCACGTACAAGTGGTATTTGTTTAAAGTTATACTCCGGTGGAGGTGAAGGAATCGTCCATTCTAATGTACGTCCATCTTTCCAAGGGTCATTAGCCACACCAATAGGTTTTCTCGATGTAATGTAAATATTCGCTAGGAATATCATCACACCCACACCCATTAAGAGCGCACCAATGGTACTGACAAAATTCATCGTATCAAATCCTTGATTCGGTAAATACGTGAATACGCGACGTTGCATTCCAATCAGTCCAAGGAAATGCTGAATGAAGAATGTCATATGGAAACCAATTGCAAAGGTCCAGAAGGTCCACTTGCCTAGTGGTTCACTTAACATCCGCCCGAACATCTTAGGCCACCAATAATGAAGTCCTGCGAATAATCCGAATACCATACCACCGACAATAACATAGTGGAAATGGGCTACCACGAAATACGTATCGTGGAATTGAAAGTCTGCAGGAGCAGACGCAAGCATCACACCCGTAACTCCACCCATTGTAAATGTTGGGATAAATCCAACTGCGAATAGATTAGGTGTCGTAAAGGACACTTGACCTCCCCACATCGTAAACAACCAGTTAAAGATCTTAATTCCAGTCGGAACAGCAATTAACATCGTAGATATTGAGAATAAAGCGTTAGCTACTGGACCAAGCCCAGTTGTAAACATATGATGCGCCCAGACCATGAATCCCAAAAAGGCAATCAAAATCGTAGCGAACACCATCGAACTATAACCGAAGAGACGTTTACGTGAGAATGTAGGTATAATTTCTGAAATGATACCAAATGCAGGCAATATCAGAATATAAACTTCCGGATGCCCGAAGATCCAGAATATATGTTGCCAAAGGATCGGATTCCCGCCACCTGCTACATCGAAGAAGTTCGCGCCTAGTATCCGGTCAAAGGATAACAATACGAGACCAACTGTTATAGCCGGGAAAGCAAACAAAATCATCGCTGAAGTAATGAATGAAGTCCACGTAAACATAGGCATACGCATAAACGACATCCCTGGTGCTCTCATTGTAATAATAGTTGCTAGGAAGTTAATACCCCCAATTAACGTACCTAACCCCGCAATCTGTAAACCTACCGTATAGAAATCCACTCCATGTGTGGTACTATATTCAGCACCAGACAATGGTGTATAGGAAGTCCAACCTGCATCAGGCGCTCCACCTAGAACCCAACTAAGATTCAATAAAATTCCCCCGAACAAGAATGTCCAGAAACCTAAAGAATTCAGAAATGGAAATGCTACATCACGCGCACCAATTTGAAGAGGAATAAGAGCATTCATCAGAGCAAAAACAATTGGCATGACACCTAAAAAGATCATCGTTGTTCCGTGCATTGTAATTAATTCATTAAATGTTTGTGCGTCTATCAAATTATTCATTGGCTTAATTAACTGAAGACGAATGAGAATCGCTTCAATACCACCAATCCCAAAAAACAATCCTCCACCAAGTAAATATAGGACAGCGATTTTCTTGTGGTCAACAGTCGTCAACCAGTCCATTAAGCCCTTGTAGCGCTTGACACTATGAGCGTGAGCCAAGGTTTGTACCCCCTTTAGAGTCCTTGCTGTTATTTAGAGGTTGTTCAAAAAGTCATCTTTGGGTCACGAAGTATATCAAGAGGACTACTCGACTTTTTGAACACACACTAGTTAATAATCTAATTTGTAATTGGCTAAGTATGCTGCAATACCATCAATTTCTGCATCGGTAAGCCCTAAGTCTTTTGGTGCAGGCATTTTATTACCTGGCTTCACTGACTGAGGATCATGGAGCCATTCTTTCAAGTTCTCCTCAACGGTGTTCGTATATTCTCCAGGCGTCTCGGAGTTCAATAATATACCTGCAACCGCTTCACGCGAACCAATTCCCGTTAGACTCGGGCCAGACAGACCACCTTGATCACCTACGGCATGGCATGTTAAACATTGGTTCTTGAATGTATCTGCAAGTGCTTCATCCTCCAAAGCTACCATCGGTGCTTCCATAGCCGTAATCCATTGATCAAAAGATTCCTGACTTACCGATTTCACTTTAAACTCCATAAATCCATGTGAAGGCCCACATAATTCCGCACATTTACCTAGATATACACCTTCATTAGGAGCAACGAAACTGAACTTGTTCAAGGTTCCATCTGGGTTAGTATCCAGCTTCCCTGATAGGGATGGTACCCAGAATGAGTGGATTACGTCTGCTGTCTTCAGTTCAAACGCAATATGCTTATTCGTTGGAATAATCAGATCTTGTGCTGTAGTAATGCCATACTGAGGATATTCAAACTCCCACCAGTATTGATGTCCCGTAACTTTCACTTGTATAGCATCCTTGTCATTAGAATGATCGTTTCCGAAAGCAAATACCTCTTTAACAGTAGGTACTGCAAGAACAAGTACTAATATCAATGGAATAACTGTCCAAATGATTTCCAACTTGAAATTACCCTCAACTTGTTCAGGCATTTCTGTGTGTTCTGGTTTTCTACGGAATTTAATAAGTACAAACGCTGAAATCGCAAAAACAATAACCAATACAACGAACATAATTGAGATGGACAGCAATATTAAATTGTACTGCCCCTGTGCCACAGGCCCTTGCGGTCTCAGCACCGACAAGTCCTCACGGCCACAACCTGCCAACAGCAAGGTGAACATCGCTAGCATAGGAAGGAGTTTCTTCATGGCCTGCCATCTTTTCATCATAATCTACCCCACTTTTTATGCAATTTAATATATTTTTTCAAACATCGATCACTAAAAACACCTTTAAAATAACGAAAAATATGTATTTGTCAATTAAAAGTATCACCTATTTTAATATAAGTTTAAGGTACCACTTTGTCAATGATTGGCGCCTAGTTCACAAATTGTTCAAATCTTCAAAAAATAGCATGAGACTAAGCTTTGTAATCGGTTTCATATAAAGAAAAGAGTTTTAATAAACAATAAGGTTTATAAAATATACCTGAAAAATACGTCGCTAGACTACTCTTTCTATATTTGCCAACATTGTGTCATCTGAAACATATCTGTCACATGTCATTCTTATAACCCATAACAAAAAAACCGAGTTCCGCGGTAAATACCGCAGAAGACAGTTTATAAGGATCTTTCATAAAATTCAATAATCATTGCATTATAACGTAGAAGAATTCATCCGTCCTAGTTCATGCTCTACCACAGAGGTTAATTCCTCTTCGTATCCTCCCATAATATGATATTTCCTGACGTAATCCTTCACAAACTTCTTTGGATCCTTAGGCTGGAAAATACGTGTCATTTCCCTTAGACTTTCCTTGACTTCGTTATGACCTTTAGTTGCCATAATTGTTCCCTCCCAAATCGCTGAATGAAAAGCTCGGGTTAAGAGAATGCCGAAAAGATCTTCCTTGAAACATCGTGGAGTAATATGAATTATGTGTGGATAGAAAGCTCTTCGATCACCGCTCGAGTATTTGACAAACGAGTTACCCGAAAACCAGTGCAGCTGAATCACTCATTCCTATTGTATCATACTTCGCCACAGGTTACAGTAGTTAGAACACATGATTATATTTTTATTACATTATTATTGAATTTTTGGAGGTAAATCGATGTATCTATTTCTTATTAACAAGAAGTCAGGAAGTGGAAATGGGCTCCGAACATGGAACAAAGTACACACCATCCTACAAGATCGTAAGATTCCACATCGTCATATCTTTACAGAAAGTTCCGCTCAAGCCGCAAGCTTTCTCTCTGAAATGCTTCAGCAACCGGAGTCATGGCAAGCTGTTGCCATCATCGGTGGCGATGGTACAATTCACAGCACTCTGCCCGTTCTACACAAGACCGGTATACCCTTAGCCGTTATTCCAGCCGGTTCAGGTAACGATACAGCTCGAAGTTTTGGTATACCCTTTGATACAAAAAGCGCGCTAGAAGTTATTTTCAGAGGGAAGATTCAGGCTGTTGATCTGATCTCAACTTCAGGGGTCCTAACATTAACAGCGCTCGCTATAGGTTTCGATGCCCAGGTCGCAGAGAATGTGAACCAAAGCAAGTATAAGAAATGGTGTAATATGCTTCGAGTAGGTAAGGTCGCCTATATCATCGGCATTCTCCATACGGTGCTTACATACAAACCTACAAAGGTCAGTGTCACTTGCGATAATAATACAACGACTTACGATAACACTTGGATGACTGCCATTTCCAATGCTGTCTCTTACGGAGGTGGATTCAAAATTTCACCTCAGGCCCAGCCAAATGATGGTCTCTTGGACATATGTGTCGTCCATGGTTGCACTCGCTTGCAGCTACTTCGCCTATTTCCAAGAGCGCTAACCGGGAATCATGTCAATCTTCCATTCGTCACCATGCTTCGAGGTCGTTCTATTTCATTTCATACTGAGCAAAAGAGATTGGCACTTGGCGATGGAGAGACTATGCCTAACCGTCCTTACGATTCCACAGTATCCCCTAGCGGCTTACAATTAATGATCCCTAGAGGCGCATAATAAATTAATTCCCATATCTTCAAAGACAAAGGGGCTGCTCTACTCGTTGATTGTCATCTACGAGTGGAGCAGCCCCTGATCTATCACGATCTCATTGTACTTGGATAGCCTTATTCCGATTGAACAGCGTCATTCCCTTTGAGACCATTAAAAATAAGATTCATGACAATAGCAGTAACACTACCAGCCACAATACCATTGTCAACGAGAATACGAAGCCATGCTGGCAATTGTATAAATACTTCCGGTACTACGGTTACTCCAAGTCCCATACCTACAGAACAAGCAATGATGAACAAGTTCTCATACCGATTCAGATCCACTTGATCACCAAGCATCCGGATTCCTGATGAGACAACCATTCCGAATAAAGCAACCATCGCCCCGCCCAACACAGGAGTTGGCACGAGCTGTGTTAATGCAGCAATCTTCGGTACGAAGCCGATCAACACTAATATTCCACCTGCAACGACGATGACATCCCTCGTCTTAACACGACTCATTTGTACGAGCCCTACATTTTGAGAATACGTCGTGTAAGGAAAAGAGTTGAATATTCCCCCAACAACGATAGCGATTCCTTCCGCACGATACCCACGAGTCAGATCCTTCGAGGTAAGCTCTTTACCAACAATTTTACTGAGTGCCATGAACACGCCCGTCGATTCCGCGACACTCACGATAGCTACCAAGATCATCGTAATAATAGCTGAGGCATGAAATGTCGGCTTCCCGAAATAGAATGGTTGTACGGCTTGGAACCAACTCGCATCTCTCAACGGGGCTAGATCAACATGACCTAACATACCCGCTACGACAGTACCCGCAATTAATCCTATTAGAACAGATATAGAGCGTATGAACCCTTTAGTAAAGCGGTTCATCAAAATAATAAACAATAACACGCCGAATCCAAGAGACAGATTCAAGGAACTTCCGAAATCTACCGCTCCCTGTCCGCCTCCTATATCCGTTAATGCAACCGGAATAAGCGTCACACCAATGATCGTCACTACTGATCCTGTTACAACAGGTGGAAATAAGGCTATAAGCTTGCCAAATAAACCCGAGAATAGAATGACAAAGATACCCGAAGCGATGATCGCTCCGTATATGGCAGACACGCCATGACTCTGTCCGATCGCGATCATTGGAGATACAGCTTGAAAGGCACATCCTAACATCACAGGAAGACCGATCCCGAAGAATCGATTCCCAAATACCTGTAGCAATGTCGCCACACCACAAGCAAGTAAATCAATAGAGATGAGGTAGGTTAATTGTTCCGTTGTAAGACCTAATTGCCCCGCCACAATGAGCGGAACAATAACTGCACCCGCATACATCGCTAACACATGCTGAAGTCCTAAAGATAATGTATGGACTGGATTTCTGTTTTTCTGAAAAATAGGTTCATGACCCTGTTCTTGCTGTTGCATATGCTGTTTCTTCCCCCTAGTTCATAGTAAAACTATCTTACATATCCTCTTCTACAAAGGTCACAGTCCCATTGTCCAACGCAGCAATACGTACAAGGGATTCTACACGATACCCTGCTTCTAACAATAGTCGACGACCTGGTTGGAAGGATTTCTCGATAACGATCCCAATTCCTACAACCTCTGCTCCTGCCTGCTCCACGATCCGAGCTAATCCGAATGCTGCTTCACCATTCGCGAGGAAATCATCGATAATCAATACGCGATCTGTAGGATCAATAAATTTCTTAGAGACTGTAATTTCATTGGTCTCTTGTTTCGTGAATGAGAATACCTTCTCCACGTAGATATCTTGTTTAAGCGTCAATGATTTATGTTTACGGGCAAAGATCATCGGGACATTTAACTCTAGCGCCGTCATAATCCCTGGTGCGATTCCTGACGATTCAATGGTCAACACCCGTGTAATTTTCTGATCAACAAATCTGCGTGTGAATTCCTTACCTACTTCTTTCATTAATTCTGGATCCATCTGATGATTCAAAAAAGAATCAACCTTCAATACTTGGTTACTTAGTACGATACCTTCGTTGATGACTTTCTTTCTTAGCAATTGCATATTAATTCCCCCTCTAGTTATATACATGGCGATACTTTTTTCCTATACTTGCGCAAAACAACCCTTTCATCACCGCCAACTTGCAGCAGGGAATCCAGGGCTTTAGATTAACAGACATACCTAATCGTACTATGCTTCTCAGTCAAGTTCTCTGAATAGAAGGATGGATTGGGCATGTTGCAGTTAACCCGTAGACCAATCATTCCGGTGATCAGGTAGAGACATGCAGGCCTATTCCTGCACATATACGGAGTCATATGACAATGTTAGTATGAAATGAAATGTAACTCAAGTATTATAACGCATAGCACATCATTAAATAAAGGGGAAAATAATAGAATGATGTGAATACTAGCATTCCACTACAGTAGATTACTCAGAATAGACTTAAGATCTCTATCCTCAGTGTACTTTTCTTCCCCCATATCTAACTCAGTAATCCTAATGGAAATGTATTCCGACGAGGGATCAACTGATTTAAACAATAATGTTTCACGATCAGCAATTACGACGTTGTAATTCATATCTTTAAGCATATCCAAAAGCTGTTCATCACCTGGCTGTTGCTTCTCATCAAGAAAAATAATTCCCCGCAAATGTTTGATTTCTTCTTTATACTTCACTTCGAAATGAACGAGACACTCCTGCATGTCTTCATTCCCCCTTAATGTTGTTATCTACGCCTACATACTTCTTGTAAATTTGTTCATAGTGATGACCATAGCGTTCTGTTAGAGTATCTCCGATATCTTGCTCCATTTCATAAAGAACCATCTCCTGTGTGAAATGACTAAGCAGTAACTCCGACATCGCCGGGTGAACACTCACCATAGCACTCGTTGGCAAATCCTCTCCGCGCATGCCGAGCATACACCACGTCCGATCGATAACAAATGAGAATTTACGCCCTACATTTACTGAGGTCTGTGTGAATGATAAGTTCCATCCTGGCCATAACATATGACGGCTTAGGGACGTTTCCCCACCATCTGTAGACCAGAGCAGCTTTACTCCTCTGCTCTCAGCACGCTCCAATTCATCCCGTAACAGCGTAGCTTCTTCATGCGATACATCAATGACAATTTCCTTTTCTGCCCTCTCCAACCTCTGTACTAACGCTGCTAGGACATGATGGTCGCCCTCTACAGAAAGGAAAGGAGGCTGTTCTGGCTCTATTCTTGGCATTTGATTCTCGATATAGGAAAGAGATTCGCGCATTTGTCCTGAGATCATGTGCGTTAACTCTTCCGTACTAATCATACTATAGCGGATAGGCTCCCCAGAACTATGATGAAGGAATCCCTGCAGGGACAACCGTTGTAACGTAGTGTATACATTAGAACGCGATACACCTAATCTTTTAGCTACCTCATATCCTGATGAGGGGCCTTTTCCTGCCAATTCGACCATGACTTTGGCTTCCATCTCCGTAAACCCTAGATTCCGAAGATGATGTAATAATTGTTCCATTCTTCTGTCCTCCCAAGCTGCATGAACGTATTCCATTTTTTCTAAAAACCAATGTTTGGCTAGATTATTAAATTTGTTCCGCACCACACCGCGGACACCACTTAGATCCTAAAGGCAAATCAACCGCACAAATCTGACAATTAAATGTTTCTTCCGGGATTTCCTCTTCATCCTTAATACTCGACTCACCGTCATCTTGCCCTTTCCAATACCGAATTCGACGATCAAGCTCTAATTGTCTCTCACGCTCACGTTCTAGTTCCTCTACTTGTCTACGTTCGCGTTCTAAACTCTGTACTTGCATATCCACGCTCTCCACCTGATCTTCCTTTTCATTCGTTTCAGTGTAGTTCGGGTTTAGTATCTCCAATTCTTCTGGTTGTATAGATTGCTTCTCGGTAGGAACCATCTTTTCCTTCCTACTTTTAGACTCACTTCCTGACATCTTTGTGCCACAATGTGGACAAAAGTTAACCTTCAGTTCCACAACATGACCACAATGACATAACCTTTCGTTCTGCAATTCTGCAATACGTCCACGAAGTTCCTCTACAGCTTCCCACAGTGTATCACAAGCTTTTGACAATTTAACCATTTCTATCTCAGCCACGCTCATATCTTCCGTTTGATACCCCACATAGAATACTTTACCCATCTGCAAGAAGTGAATATCCATTTCTCTTTCAACTTCAGTAATTTGAGTTTTAATTTTATTAATTTCCACCATATCTTGAGCCTTTTGGGTTACGCGATTCGCTCCACTTTTGATTCGTTGCATAATATTCATCATTATTCTCCTTCTCGATTAGGTCGCGATTATTTAGATCGCGATTATTCTACTTTCATTACTATATTGTCTTTAAACTTGTCATTAGCGTTATAATGATAACTATCGATACTTTTTAAACCAAAACAAGTGACTCTGACTCTATCATAACAAATTTATATATGGATTGTGAAAAGGTATATCCTGTACAGTTCAGAAAGGTAGGCCGTAATTGCCACAATTAACTACTAAATATCAATCACACCCGACAGGCGTGCCTATATCCACCCCCTTACCACAGACGCGATCTGCTCCAACAACCACCAGTAAAGAACTCGTTCTTCAACCTATGGAAGATGCTTTCTACTTCCGCGCACTAGAGCAAGAAGGAATTCATCTCAATGGACCACAGATTGATGCCGTGCGCCACGGTCAGGGACCTTTACTTACACTTGCTGGAGCTGGTTGTGGTAAAACAACGGTTTTAGCCGCACGGACAGGATATTTAATCGCCGTTCGTAATGTTCCAGCTTCCCAAATACTATTAGTAACTTTCACAAGTAAAGCAGCATCAGAGATTAAGGAGCGAATTGCCAACATCCCTTGTATTTCACCTGTTGCAGCACGATCTGTACAAGCTCGTACCTTCCACTCTTTCGGATTATCTCTATTACGTCAGTCTGGGCAACAAGAGCAAATACTTAGTGATTTCTCAACCAAACATACGATCATGAAAATCATACTTCGTCGCCTAAAATTAGGTGAAACCTATCAGCCAGAAACACTCTTAGCAGCACTTTCATCATGGAAGATGAGCGGCAAACGGCCCTCTGAACTCCCCTCTAACACAGAGGAAGAAAGAAAGATCAAGAATATCCTGCTTACGTATGAAGAATGGAAACAAGGACGTAATCAATGGGATTTCGATGATATATTGTTACATACAACATCATTATTGAATGATCCCTCTCGATTAACTCAATTGCAATCGCGATTCACCTATTTGATGGTCGATGAATTTCAGGATACCAATACAGTCCAATATGAAATCGTGCAGAAATTATCTGCTGAACAACGCAATCTCATGGTTGTAGGAGATGATGATCAAACGATCTATTCTTTTAATGGTGCACGACAGGAATCTGTTCTACAGTTCGATCAAATCTACTCGGATGCCACAATCATTACACTTCCGATCAATTATCGAAGCGACTCTAGAATTCTTGGCCTAGGTACAGCCCTCATTGCTCACAATGAATTCCGACGTCATAAGCAACTTGTGGCCGCAGGATCTGAAGGTGACGCTCCTTACTATGCTTCTCCCGCTACTGTAGAGGACGAGGCCGCCTTTGTTGCGGATCACTTAGAAGAGCAAGTACGACTGGGAGAAGTTACTTACTCAGACATCGCTATTCTTCATCGAACTGCAGGTAGTAGTCGCTCTATGTTAGAACAACTATTACTTCGAGGAATTCCTTTTGTTCAATATGGAAGTAACACGGTGTTCTATGATCAGACGGTCATTAAGACCTTGATGGATCATCTTAGATTATCTGTGAATCCACGCTGTAAAGAAGCTTATCAGAGCGCACTTGGTCCACTCTATATCCCGCGTGAAGATGGCATGAGCTATTTAATGAATGAAGAGAAGAAGCAGTCGAAGAAATATCCACTCATTCACCTCACGCGATGGGATCGTCTTCAGCCTTTCCAGCAGGTCGCTGTCAAAGAGCGGATCAAATTAATTAAGAAACTGGCATCTCTCAAGCCGCTGTACGCTATTCAGGAAATGAGAAGATTATTCTACGATAAATATTTAGAAGCCGGGGACCCGCTTCTTCATACCCAATATAAAGAAACGCTGACTGATAACCTAGATGAGCTTGAGAGTGCTGCGGCACGGTTCGATACGGTCGAACTATTCATAGCTCATGCTGATGAATTAACGTTGCGACATCAGCAAATGGAAGCCCTCCGTGATGATGGTGCTGGTCAAGCAGTACAGCTATTAACCATTCACCGGGCCAAAGGGATGGAGTTCCGCCAAGTCTACTGGATCGGTGCAAGTGAGGGAATTCTTCCTCATAGTACCGTGTTGAAAGAACAGCTTCCCCAAGAAATGAAGGCCACTCGTCCACAGACGATGGATGCCAAACTTGCTAAGGCTGCTGCACTTGAGGAAGAACGGCGTCTAGCGTATGTAGCTGTTACTCGGGCTAAGGAGCGACTTTACATTACTTCACCACTTCATTACCATGGCAAAGCTGTCGAGCCATCTCGCTTCCTACTCGAAGCCTTTGGTGTGCTTCGCCGTCAAACTAACACTAGCAAGTAATTAAATAGGAATCCGCAACTAATAAATAGAAATAGCAGACCAAGGATAACCCTGATCTGCTATTTCTTTGCGCATCATTCTCTTCAATGTATAAGTACACAACATAACTAGAGTTTAATATTGCTCTCATCAAAATATTCTTCCACCGTTAGTCCACTAGCAGCAAGTCCTGGTGCCAAATCAGTACCGAAATACCGAATATGCCATGGTTCATATACATAGCCTGTCTTATCCTCAGCATCTTCTAGGTATCGGATAACGAAACCATACTCTGGTGCATGCTCCGCCAGCCACTTGCCTTCTCTAGTCTGTCCAAATGACTCTTCAAGTGCATTACCTACACTTGGGCTGGAGACATCAATTGTAAGACCCGTCTGATGTTCACTATTACCTGGTGCAGAACTAACGCGAGAAGCTTCTTCCTCTCCCCTATTACGAACATTAGTTTCATAGATCACCTTCTGACGTGCATAGGAACGGTATCCCGAGACGGCTCGCAATTCAATACCTTCGGATTCTGCTCTAGCAAATAGCTTTTCCAACGCTTCCGCAGCTTCTTTACGCATCATTCGTTTCTCATGTGGTCCATCGAAAGAAAAAGGAACATTCGGCTCCACTAGATCCTTTGGCTCGTAACCTTCAGGAAGACGCCGTTGTTTATTCACAATCACCGTTACCGCTTCTGGATTCGTCACTACATCATGACCGTCCACTTCTTGAATGGTAGCCTGAAGTGCATTTTCATTACGCATCGCCATGACCGAATCGATAGCTTGTCCATCCTTTACTACTTCCTGCTGATCCCCTTGACCAGCAGGTGATGCCTGCAACGCTTGTCCTTCTCCTTGAGCGGAACCCCCTGTTTCAGATCCGCAACCAGCAAGAAGTATGCTGGACAATAAAAGAACTGGAGCAAACAGACGAATCCAATGCTTCGTTTGCCATGTCTGTAATTTCATTCTAAACTCTCCTTACTTCACTTTACTATTTATAATACACAACATTAGGTTTATGTGCACGGTCCACTCATTCCTTAAACCATACCCTACGGCGCTTCTCAGCTGTGTCGGCTGTTTTCTTCAGAATCATTCGTAGCGCCTTTTGAACCCCGGGAACCCCATCCAACAATGGAGTCCAGTCATCTGCATGTAGTTCCGAATCCTCTGCTCGCGAAAGATATACGGTTACATCTCGAAATAGAGGACCTGGCTCATGCAGTCTTCCTTGCTCAGCAGCCTCTGCTAGCCAATCTCCTGGAGTAGGCCCAAGCTTCTCTTTCTCTTCGAGAAGTGATGACTCTACTGCCGCTATCTCCTTTGCCTGAGAGGTCGTTGAAGTAGACCATGTACCAAAAACCCTGAACAACAGTTCTTTACGAGGCAATCCTATAAGGGCTAACCCAATCATCGGATCAGTAGCCAACTGCTCAGAAGCATATTCACGCACAGATAACAACCTTGGACAAGTCGAATCTCCGCAATGACAAGTTGCTTCTGTCAACATGATATTTGCTGATGAAGGCAATACATCACGAAGCCATACCGGAGCCTCTCCGCTGAGAAGAAGGTACAAATCATGAGGGTTCCCCGTTAGTTCCGAGAGAATCCCCTCTTGAACTTGAGGAGAACATATCTCCACAGGTATCTTCACCTCGTGGTTGTTATCTTCAGTCTGTTCCTCAAGGGATTTGGTAAACGTCCCTATCAATATGCCCGGACGCGCATCAAGTAAGACTTTCGCTACATCTGTCACCCTCATCCCTCCTCTTATTATTTACAATGCCAGTTCAAAAAGTCAGGTTTTCAGCACCGAGAAGATTGGATGAAGCTAGGGACTGAGGAGCGGAGCGTAGGCAGTACCTACGTGAGCACCGGAAGGACCGGGTGAATTCAATATTCGATGCCGAATACGCTTCCTGGTAACCTTCGTGATCAAAAGATGACTTTTTGAACTTCCTCTCACATCCAGTCTTCGCCTTGTAGGGCGATTAGGTCCTTTAGATCAGTATCTGACATCTCCGTCAACCAGGTCTCACCCGAACCTACTACTTGTTCAGACAGTGACTTTTTATTCTCAATAAGTTCATCAATTCGCTCTTCCAAAGTCCCTTGGCAGATGAGCTTGTGTACCTGCACATTCCTATGTTGTCCAATACGGAATACACGATCCGTCGCTTGATTCTCAACGGCTGGATTCCACCAGCGATCATAATGAAGCACATGGTTGGCACGGGTTAAATTGAGACCTACTCCACCCGCCTTTAGCGAGAGTACAAAGAACGAGGTGCCCTCTCCCTCTTGGAAATTACGAACCATCTCATCGCGTTCTTGCTTCAGTACACCTCCATGCAGGAATGCCGGAGCCTTACCATACCTTGCAGCTAGACGTGATACAAGCAAATGCCCCATAGCCACGTATTGCGTGAAAATAAGCGCAGATTCGCCAATCTCTTCAATACTGTCAAGTAACTCTAACAAGCGCTCCATTTTGCCAGAAGCTTCCTGTTTCGTCACCCTAGTTTCCTCTTTGCCTAATAGCTGGGGATGATCGCAAATCTGCTTCAATTTGGTCAATGAAGATAACACGAGACCCTTCCTCGCGATACCTGTGCGCTGTTCAATCTGCACCAACATTTGATCAACAACAGCTTGATACATCGCTCCCTGCACATCGGTTAGCGTACAGTAAGATTTCAGTTCAATCTTCTCGGGTAGATCCTTCGCAATATCCGGATCACTCTTGAGCCTGCGGAGCATGAAAGGCGCAACCAATCTATGCAATTCCTGCAAACGTTCCTGATCTACATCCCCAGTATAACGTTGACGGAATGAAGATGACGTCCCTAAATATCCGGGATTTAGAAATTGAAAAATCGACCATAGTTCTCCCAAGCGATTCTCTACAGGTGTGCCCGTCATCGCAATTCGATGTGCAGCAGACAATTTCATCACACTTTGAGCTTGCTTCGTTCGGTAATTCTTAATATATTGCGCTTCATCCAACACGATGGTTGCCCATAATACCTGTGCCAAATCTACGCCATCCCTACCACATAAATGGTACGTTGTAAGGATGATGTTATGTTGTGTAACCTTTTGGAGGAACTCTTCACCATGCAGTCGCTTATTCCCGTGATGGATATAAATAGACATATCCGGTGCGAAACGCTGTAATTCACGTTGCCAATTCCCCAGTAACGATGTAGGGCAAACAATCAGTACAGGCTGAGTCTGCTCAGCCAACCGTTCAAGTAAACAAGTGATAACCTGAACGGTCTTTCCAAGTCCCATATCATCAGCTAGACATACACCGAAGCCAAGGTCCCGCATGGCAGCAAGCCATTGATAACCTCGCTCCTGATATGGACGCAACACGCCGTGCAACGATTCAGGCACAGGTCGGATTGGCACACGCCGCGAACTTGTTCCTTCGAGAAGAGATGACAACATTCCCACCGTCTGCATACCCATGACGGTAAGACCCTTCCACATCCGCTCATCGCCATCTTCGGCAGTTAAGTGCATCCAATCAGATACTTCCATCTGACCTTTCTCGTGACGCTTAATATATCGCAACACCTGACGGATTTCTTTGAGATCCACTTCAATCCATTCACCACGAAATTCTGTATATGGAACATCCGCTTCTGCCAACTTAGCCATCTCTTCTAGCGTAAGTGTCATTCCACCAAGCGCAGCTTCAACCTCAAAGGAAATTAAGTGCCCCATGCCTAAAGCCGCCGGCACACCCTCTCTACTCTCAATCGTTTCAGGCTGTACCATTCTAAGTGATAGGCCCACACGACGACGATCCCTACTCCAACGAGAAGGAAGCTGGACGCTCACCCCCGCAGCCGTTAGCAATGGAACCGATTCGCGAACAAAGGTGAATAACTGTTCAGGTGTAAGCTCCATTCCTTCTGGTGCCGGGAAATTCAAAGCATCACGAATTTCAGAGGATACGAAAGAAGCTTCACCCAATGCTATCAAAAGTTGTTCTTGAACCGCTTCATAATGTCTCCCTCTGACTTCCAAATCCGAAGGAGCTCTGCCCCATATAAAGCTTGCAGGCAGCCACGTCCCGTAATCATCTTGGATCTCACCCCAAAAAGACACATGCCATTGCTGTACATCGTCTAGCATCCTCGGCTCCATCCGTAGTCCTAAATTCAGGCGTCCCTTCTGCTGAGCATGCTCTTCATCTTCACCGTTTCCACTTACAGGAACAGAAGTGCCTCCGATGAGAGATACCGTCTTCGCTAGCTCTCCCACCTCACTAGGCGTTCCTTGAATTGAAATATCGCGACTTACCGTCAAGAGCCCATCCCACCATAATTCAGCAATCGGTGAGTAACCTCTCCGATAATTCGCCATATACCGGGAAAGCTTAGCATCTAATCCCTGTATCACATCTTTAATTTCCATATGAATAATCGCACTTAAGAAGGAATGCAGCACGGCAGCGCCCGCTTCCTCCTTCGTCTCTGAACCCACGAATGCAGGAACACCAAATGCAAGTGGGGGCATCGAAGCTGCCAATTGTAAGAAGCGTTCTGCTTCTCGTTTGCCCTTCAATTTAGGTTTCCATCGAGCGGTCACAATCTGCTCACTCGTACGTCTGCGTGAACCCGTTGTAACGAGTGGCGCTGTCCCAGGTGCAACCCGACCACGAAGCATTAGCTCCAATGCAAATCGTGCTACTTTCACCCAGTAACTCATTTCAGCACCAGGTTGTATTCCATGTGCTATACAAGTCTCATCATCCCAAGCTAGGAGCATGAAGAATGCATCTTGCGGAGAAAGTGCAAGACCTTCTAATGTCCTGCCCATTAGTTGACGTCTTTCCCCTCTTCTGTTGCTTGTTTTAGGGTTCGCGGTAGTGGATGGATATCGAAGTTCCGCTAACCGTAACACCCCATTAGCAAAAGGACGAGTTCCATCCTTCCATTCAAACTGTTTCACTACTCGACTCCAAGCATCCACCCTTGGCTCAGATACCTCACCTGAAAAACAAAAAAATACATCGCCTAACCATACGCCATATAGCGGTTGAGTCATCGTTGTCTCCTGTCGTTTCACTGCTTACATATTTTTGTTGCAACAATCGAACTTATCATGTGAAAAAACCCACCTAAATCTTACTTTCCAAAGGTGAGTTTAATAGTCTTGTTTCATAAAATCGGGACTTTTTTTTCATTATATCAATGACATTAAACTCCATTTACCACTGTATATCATACCATATGAACAGAACCAATAACAACCGAACACCACATTACTAACGCAGTTATTAAGCCAATCCCACAATATGAATGACCTCATTCGGATAAATATGAAAGCCCGACGATCCCGTTAATGCGATATTCACCATCGCTCGAGCTACTACTTCAGCAGGAATCGCACGATAAACGGCACCCTTTCCACGCAAGAGAAAGTCGAAAGCGGTCATGAATTTAGCAGCCACCTCTTCACCCCAACGTTTCTCGTTACGCTTCCCTAGAAGAAGGGATGGACGAAATAATTGTACTGAGGGAATTCCAACAGCCGAAAGAGCAGCCTCCGCTTCTCCTTTGGTTCTACTATAGAACACACGAGATGAAGAATCGGCCCCCATTGCTGATACAGCTAGAAACTGACTAACACCCTGAGCATGTGCTAATTGAGCCGCATGAACAGGATATTCAAAATCTACTTTGCGAAATTGTTCCTGTGATCCAGCCTTTTTAATTGTTGTTCCCAAACAACAATACACATCTCTCACATCCGTAAAGACCTCGCGACATTGATCTAGTTTATCCCATTCCACTACAATCTGCGTAAGTTTCGGATGCTGCATGTTCAATGGCGTCCTGACAAGCACCTTAACTACATCATATTCTTTCCGTTGTAGCAATTGCGCAACTACGAATCCTCCAACCAATCCTGTGGCACCTAATACAACAGCCTGAACTCCCATAGTTCCCTCCTATGAATCTTTAAGAATTCTTCGTCCGAACGTCAACGCTACAATTAACATAATCGTCCCCACTACACTTTGCAAGCCATACTGTTGAACCCAATCTGGAAGTTCTTTTATCATATTAAATATTTGTCCACCAATCATCGGCCCTAGGAAAGAAGTAATACCCGTGATTGCAGCATACATTGCTATGAACATAGGTCGCTCGCTCTTGGGGGTATCTCCAATCGTAAAGTTGAATACTAATTGGTTGAATCCACCGATACCCGCTCCTAACAATATATGCGAGATCATTAATACAAGTAGCAGTGGTAGAAATGAAAGGAGTCCCCAAACCATACAAGATCCAGCTATAATCGGGAGCGTCCAAAATAATAGTGTCTTATTGCTAAATTTAGCATTTAGATTACCCCATACGTAGAAACTAGCCATCATGGATACCGTCTGAACAATAGTAAGCAATGAGATTGTCTGGTAATTAATATGCCATATGTCTAGCATTACATAGGAGAACAACGGAACGACCATCGTCTGAAGAAGTAGCCACAACGCTAGGAACAATGTTGATTTCATAAAAGGTTTATCATGAAACGGCTTCTTCATCATAGGTAATAATTTGTTCTCATGGGATCGTTCGAAAGGCATATCTGGATAGAAACAAAACGTAACAATATTAGCAATTGCACAAATAAATATAAGAATAAATAATATTTTAAACCCTGTACTCTCAGGATTACTATCAAGTATTTTACCACCAACAAACAGCATGATACTACCAAGCGCATTTAAGAACGTATTTCTAATTCCAAAATATCTTCCCCTTACCCCAGCAGGAACGATATCACTAATAACTGACGCCCATAATACACCACTTACAGCATTGGCAATAAATGCGGAGGTATATACAATAATAAAGACAGGTACCCACCATTCTTTATCAAAGATAAAAGGAATGAGACCTGTAGAGCTCCAGAGTAATCTATGAATCGCAATGAATATAACCAGCGTCCACTTACGACTTTGTAATTTCTGAATCATAAAAGCGATAAACACTTGAAAGACGTTTACTAGCGTTGTAATTGCAAGAACCAAACCGATAACGCTAGAACCTGCACCCAAATACAATAAATATCCTGTAAGAAACGGTCCTCCAAGCAACGTTTGAAACATAGTAGAAGGTATTCCTTCCGCTGTTGCAATAAATAAATTCCTTCGTTGTAACGAAAACTTCCGTCTTTGTTTTAACTTAGATGCCGCACGTATGAGGATGCACTCCTTTTCATATCCATCTATTAAAAAACTCTCTCTTTTGTCCCCATTCTACACTCAAGTAAACATCTGTCAATCCTATTTATTCGACAATTACATTCATATATGAAACGACTCAAATAACTTCGTTAATATGAGGAATAGAGTATCAAGCGGAACCTATACTTCCTTATAATTTAAATATTATTTAAAATTCTTCCAATTTACCTCTTCCCTAATTCGACCTAAGCTGATATAGTTTATAAGCAACAGGACGATTTAAATCTAATTGTAGATATTCAATACCTCTCAAGTGATTAATTTCACATACATTGAGACATTTATCATGCTAACCTCTTCGTAGACATCATATTTGAAAAGAAGTAGCTATTGAATGTGCCCGTCATCAACACGGTTCACATTTTAAATATATGATCCAATTCATAATAAACAACTAGGGGGGGATTTAACGATGAGAAAGAAATGGACGTTACTACTATGCAGTGTGATGTTAGTCGGAGTATTAGCAGCATGTGGAAACGATAAGGATGCTACACCACCTACTACTGAACCAACGAACGAAGCCGTTACACCAGCAGTAACTGAAGGGGAAGACAAGTATCAAGATGGAGCTTATTATGCTGAAGGTACATTGGATGAGAGCAGTGGTTGGAAACCTTATGTCGTTCTTTCAGTGAAAGATGGCGCCATCGCTACCGTTGATTGGAACTTCGTAAGTTCCAAGGGAGGGCCTGATAAGAAGTCTGTAGATAAAGCAGGTAATTACGGTATGAAGGAAAAAGGTAATGCCCAAGCTGAATGGTATGAGCAAGCAGAGAAAGCTGAACAATTCTTGATCGAGAAGCAAGACCCTGCAGCAATCACTCTAGATGGCGAAGGCAAAACGGATGCCATTACAGGCGTATCTATTCATGTTAATGACCTAGCTGTTCTAGCGCAACAAGCATTGAATGCTGGTCCTACTGAAACAGGTGCTTATAAAGATGGATCATACCATGCTGAAGCTGCAGAATTCGATTCTGCTTCCGGTTGGAAAGGTACTGCTGATCTTACAATCGCGAATGGTAACATCATTAACGCTTTCTTCAGTGGTGTGAATGATGCTGGCGAAGACAAACAAGCTAACTCTATTGAAGGTAAATACGGCATGAAAGCCAATGGTGGATCTTTATCTGAATGGCATGAACAAGCTCAAGCAGCTCAAGACTTCTTAATTGAGAAACAAGACCCTGCAGCAATCACTATAAATGCAGAAGGAAAAACAGATGCGGTATCAGGTGTAACCATCACTGTATCCGACTTTGTAACATTATCTCAACAAGCTCTTGAAGGTGCCAAATAATAACTGTTAATCTTTAATAAAGCTTGGTATTATTAGACATTGAAATACATTAGAAACCATTGAGGTGAACTTTAATTGTGAAGAAAATTGTCCTTTTGGGCGGAGGTTACGGTGGTGTTCTCACCGCTAAGAAATTAGCCAAGAAATTCAAGAAGAATAACGAAGTTGAAATTCAGCTAATTGACCGTAATCCCTATCACACCCTATTAACAGAATTACATGAAGTAGCGGCTAACCGTACGCCTGAAGATGCGGTTAAGATTGATCTCAAGAAAATCTTTGCCAATCAAAAGGTCGATGTCGTTCTTGATGAAATCAAGAACATCGATTTTGATGCCAAACAATTAACGTCCGACACAGCAACATATGACTATGATTATCTAGTCATCGGAACGGGTAGTAAACCAACCTTCTTCGGAATCCCAGGTGCGGAAGAGAATACTTTCACATTATGGTCACATGACGATGCTGTTCGGTTAAAGAAACAAATTCGCAATATGTTCACTGAAGCTGCGAAAGAAAGTGACCCTATCATCCGTAAGACGAAGCTTTCCTTCGTAGTTGTAGGCGCTGGATTCACCGGTGTTGAATTAATCGGTGAAATGGCTGAGTATCGTGATGAATTGTGTAAAGAGTTCTATATTGATCAACAAGATGTTCGTTTAGTTGTCGCAGATATGGCCCCTAAGATTCTACCTATCCTACCAGATAAGTTGATCGCTAAATCCGAGAAATACCTACGTAAAATTGGTGTTGAGATCATTACAAATGCCAAAATTACAGGTGTTGATCCTGCAGCTGTCAAGCTGGGAGATATGGAAGTTGCAGCAAGTACGATTGTTTGGACAGCTGGTGTAGAAGGCTCCGAAATCGTAGGTTCACTAGATGTGAAGCAACAAGGTCGCAAACGTATTGAAACGAATGATAAATTGCAAAGCTTAGATCACGAGAACGTGTACGTTGTCGGAGATAACATTTTCTTTATTCCTGAAGGCGAGACACGCCCTGTACCACAAATGGTAGAGAATGCCGAGCATGCCGCTCCACTTATTGCACATAATATACATGCCGATGTCATGGGTACAACGAAGAAATCCTACAAGCCTGCCTTTCACGGTACGATGGTTTCGATTGGTAGTCGATATGGCGTTGCCAATGTAGGTCTTCCTAATAAAATGTTCATGCTTACTGGATTCATGGCTATGTTATCCAAGCACTTCATCAACTTATTCTATCTATCTACTGTTGCTGGATTCAATAAAGTATGGTCCTACATGATGCATGAATTCTTCCATGTAGAGAACCGTAGAAGCTTCCTAGGTGGTCACTTCTCCAAGCGTTCACCGAATTTCTGGATTGTGCCACTTCGTCTCTTCGTAGGATTTATGTGGTTCAAAGAGGGTTGGAATAAGATTGGGAATATTATCGAAGATCCTTCACGGATATTCTTAATCCCTCCATCTCCAATATCTGATGCCACTTCAGCTGCAAGTGAAGCTGTATCTAATGTCGCTGAAGTTGTAGATGCTCAAACAGCTGCTTCTGCCGTTGCTAGTACAGGCGAGACGCTAACAGCTCTACCTGTCCCTGGTTTTATTACTAGCATTATGAATACCTTTATGGATATATTCTTCTATACTTCCGATGGAGGTTACACTGTACTAGCTGAAATATTCCAAATCGGAATGGTTCTTGCAGAGATCACCTTCGGTGCACTTCTTATGTTGGGTCTATTCACAGCATTCTCATCGATTGCAACGATTGGTATGGGCGTTATGATCTGGACTTCAGGCATGGCACCTTATGAAATGCTCTGGTATGCATCCGCAGGTATCGCTACAATTGGTGGCTCAGGAAGCGTGTTCGGTCTTGACTACTATGTACTACCATGGTTAAAGAAACAGTGGAAGAGGATCCCTCTCGTTAGACGTTGGTACTTATTCACAGACTGAAGCTAGTATTCATTGATAAATTACCAATATAGGTAAATTAGAGTAATGTGCTATTCGCACATTACTCTAATTATTTCTAGATGATTTTGAACTACAAATTACGACTACAAAACCGATTCCAAGGGGTGAAGCATATGCACACACAACTTATGAATGAAACCATCCGTTTACTCCAGGCTGAATGTTCACCTAAAGCTGGAATTACGTTGGACATCGATTGGACGGACATGCCGGTTGTGGAATCACTATTGAATAGTTATGACCTAGCTTATGAGCGCAAAGTTCATCTTCTAGCACTTTACACCGTGTTGAAGCTTGCCACAAGCCGTCATAAAGACTGCCACTATTCTGATCCTAATCTAACCCGCAAGGTGTTGGATGGAGATTATTTATACAGCCTTTATATTCAACTAGCCCTCCAGTATAAAGAATACGATCTGATCTCATTCCTGGCGCCCCACATCAAGAAATGGCAAATCAAATGGGCTGAGGGACATTCCGAAGTTGAGTTGTTATCCACCTGCTTGGAACAGTTCTTAAATATTGAATTTCAACGTCATGCGAACTGTACAGCCGTTGAACAGGTAGGGTAAAGATGAAACTACATGAGAGTCTAAATATTAATCTACCTCGCATCAACAGGACCATTGAGCATATCGTCAGATCAGATAAAGATGTACCTTCTTCCTCCATTATATCTAAAAGTATCCTTACACTTATTCGTTCAGGCGGTAAAAGGATCCGACCTTTGATGGTCATTGTAGGAAGTAGATTTGGCACCACAACATCTGGACATCGACAGATTCAATTAGCTGCAGCAGCAGAATTTATTCATGCAGCTTCACTTGTTCATGATGATATCATCGATCGATCTGATATGCGCAGGGGGCAACCCGCTATGCATATCAATACAGGTGTATCAGAAGCCGTTTATATTGGCAGCTATATGTCTGCACGAATTATCGAACTTCTCTCTGAAGGTTCCTCTCAAAGAAATCATTATGTCCATGACTTGTCAGCAATCGCCACCGCCCAGCTTTGCCTAGGTGAATATGAGCAACTTGAACATAGATATAACTATGATTTCACATTGGAACAGTATTTAGAGAAATCACGTAATAAGACTGCTCAGTTAATGGCTACCTGTCTACGTGTTGGCGCTTTATCTACAGAAACTGAACCTGAAGTCGCGGAACTATTATATCTATTTGGCGAGTACCTTGGGTTGTCGTTTCAGATTCAAGACGATCTACTTGACTTCACCCAGAGCCCTGAACTTCTAGGTAAACCGGTGGGTAGCGATCTCATTCAGGGACAAGTCACTTTACCAGTCATATATGCTCTGCAAAGAGCTGAGCTGGCGGTTACTATACGGTCTATAAATGCCACTTCTACCACAGAAGAGATTAATAATGCTATGGATGCCATTCGCTCCTCTGGAGCACTGGAACAGACAGAACAGCTCAGTCAACATTATTTGGAGAAAGCCCAATGTATTATTGACCAGTTAACCTCTTTTCCCGCACATCGGGATCTTCAATCCTTGCTACATTACTTCGCTCGACGCGATCATTAATAGATGTATCCAAATTACTGGAAAGTCCTACTTTTGCGACTCTTCCAGTTTTTTTGATACCATTTAAACATATATTTTCTTATTTATACATTGTTCCCCTTGATTCTACCCCTTTCTTCTCATTAATTTTTAAATTAACAAAAGTATGCTCTCCAGTTAACAATCGAGATATATAATTCATATCTAGATTGTCAACTAGAGAGGATATGATTCAAGAATGAAATTAATAAAGAAACAAGTAACCGTAGCTGTGCTATCTGTACCCTTACTTCTAAGTTCCCTAGGGGGAAGTTACGCTAATGCGGCAACACCTCCCACAACAGTTACTTTACCAGCAGCACCGTCTGCGGGGTATTTTGTAGATAATTACAAAAATAATAAAGCGGATAATTCAACAGTAGATTCAAATCCGACAATCAACTTACTATCCGGATTTAATAAGCTGTGGACTGCGGGATCGACCTGGAATACGGGTACCAAGCTGAACGATAGCGTCCTGAATCTCAATATTCTAAAAGTGTTTAACACGTATACTCGCCGCACTGCCGCTGAGGCTGATGCAGCATACTTGGATGACCGCAGAAAGCAGAGCTACAGCGTGATCGACGGTCTGGGTTCGCATGCTGATACATACCGAGCTAAAGCAGAAGCTACCACAACGATCAATGATGTCGCAGCAGATGCCACAACGCAAAAATACAGTGATGAAGGCAACAACGCAGGTAGCACAGACTCTAGTCTGGGTAACATGGTAGGGTTGGTTAATACTTTACGCGGTGAATTTTCCACGACAAATCCAGCTAAGGCGTACTTTAATTATCCCCGCCCGTTCCGTTGGGTCGACAACTCTCTCGTAGTTTCGACACTCATTCCTGTGCAAAATTCTGACCCAAGTAAGGATGGCGGATTTCCTAGCGGTCATACGAATGCCGCATATCTCAGTGCTTACGCGCTAGCCTATGCCGTGCCAGAGCGTTATCAGGAACTACTAACTCGCGCTTCAGAGGTTGGTAACAATCGTATTGTTGCCGGGATGCATTCACCGCTTGATGTCATCGGAGGACGCGTCATGGCAACTGCGGTGTCCGCCGCTATCCTATCTGATCCAGACAATGATAGTTTGAAACAGGCCGCTTATCAGGAAGCACACAGTGAACTATTAACGCAAACCGGTACAAGCACGGATCTATACAGCGATTACGCCATGAACAAAAAAAGCTATACCGAACGTTTAACATATGGCTTCAGCAAGGTTGACTCTATAAATTCGCCAATGGTCGTTCCTAAAGGAGCTGAAGTACTGCTTGAAACACGTCTTCCTTACCTTGATAACATCCAGCGCCGTTGGGTACTAGCTACTACGGGTCTTCCCTCAGGTTACCCCGTGCTTGATGATGCAGAGGGATGGGGACGTCTTAATCTCTTTGCGGCTGCAGATGGTTATGGCGCATTTGCTAATAACGTAACAGTGACCATGGATTCTAAAAAAGGCGGGTTCCATGCATTAGATAGCTGGCGTAACGATATTTCTGGCATTGGAAGTTTGACGAAAAAGGGAACCGGCGAATTGAAGCTCGAAGGCAACAATACGTATTCTGGAGGAACACAGATTGAGGAAGGTACACTAGAAGGTCATTCGAAGACAGCTTTCGGAGCAGCGAGTGTGACGAACAACGGAGGAACTCTCCGGGAAGATGTCGCCGGACAACTGATTATCGGTGAACATTATAAACAATCTGCGCAAGGTACACTCGAGCTTAACATCGGTAGTAAAACTGATCTGCTCAAAATCAATAAAGTGGCAACACTCAACGGAAAATTACGCCTAAATTTCACGGAAAATTATATTCCCGTTAATGGTAACACGATTATCACGTTTAATGAACGGGATGGCGCATTCTCTTCTGTTGAAACCGTTGGTTTGCCAAGCCAGTATAAAGTAGAATTGATCTACAAATCCAACAGCATTCAGTTAAAAGTAACCAAGTAACTTAAGATAGCTAACCTAATATACCGGATAAAGAAGACAAAGGATTCACAATCTTTGTCTTTTTTAACATAGTAAAAGTATACGTTTCTACGGAGACCTTTAAGGTAAATTCCGTGCTAAGATCCACGGGAACTGAATAAGTGACTAAACAACACTTATATTAGCAAAATAGGTTGGCTTGCAAGAAATAAGTGCACGGATGACAGTTAAAACCGGGAGAATTGTCTTATTCTTATTCTGCGATCGTAAGGACAATCCGTCATCGTCGCGGCCTCCCACACAAATGTGAACTGGCTTTTTCAGTGGCTCCTTATGGGATAGCCCATCTTTCGATATATAATGAACGGTTTAATCAAGACACTAGAAAGAAATCTAATAAAGTACAAGCTACAATAACCATACTGATGACTTGATTTAAATGATACGAGGCAACTTTCATTAATGTAGGTTTGTTCGGTTGTATAATGCCATGCTCCACCATGAGCAGTATGGCCGCAATGCCTAATCCAATCAGATACATCCAACTCAAATCTCTGAAGAAATAGAGGCTCAATAACAACAACACCATAATGGCATGCATTCCTTTGGCCATCCAAAGCGCTGACTTCAGACCGAAGAAGCTAGGGATAGACCATAACCCATGAGTACGGTCGAACTCAATATCCTGTGTTCCATATATAACATCAAACCCAGCAATCCAAAGCATGACAACTGTTCCTAACACAAAGGGTGTAAAGGCGAACTGCCCTGTTACGGCAAACCATGCTCCTATTGGAGCGGATGCGATCACGAACCCGAGATATAGATGGCTGAGCCATGTAAACCGCTTCGTGTATGAATACACGGTAATCAGAAGAATCGCTACAGGTGATAATATCATACATAACGGGTTTAACATACATGCCGCGAATACAAATAAAATGTAATTAATAATAACAAAAATAGAAACTTCTCTCGTCTGCAATAACCTCTGCGGCAGATGCCTTGATGCCGTCCGCGGGTTCTGTTCATCAAACCAACGATCAGCCAATCTATTGAAGGCGTTGGCTCCGTTTCGAGCAGCGACTAGGGCAATTAACCCCCAGATCATAACCCACCAAGAAGGCCAGCCGCTCGCAGCCCATACCATTGAAATAAGCGCAAAAGGTAGTGAAAATAATGTATGCGAGAACATCACTAGTTCACCAAATTGCTTACCTTTATAAATCACCTTTTTAAAATCCATCTGCTTCTTTCATCTCCACGACTTTTTAGAACGTCCAAATATCTCCACTTACAGAACTTGATATCCATCCAACAACAATGACCATGATGATAAATAAACTAATAAATAAGGTGTCTCTCTTCCTCCATACCAAACGGTGATACTTTGTTCGTGGCTCTCTTATACGAAATCCTCTTGATTCCATGGAGTGAACTAGATCCTCCGCCCTTCTAAATGCACCTACCGTTACAGGTACAAGCAAAGAAACCAACATTTTCCCTTTCTCTTTCCACGGGAGTTCCTTTAAATCTGCTCCTCTTGAGGCTTGGGCTTTGAGTATAATATGCGTTTCCTCTAGAATACTTGGAATAAATCGAAGGGCTATGCTAATCATAAGCGTAAGACGGTCAGGAGATATCTTAATCCAGTGAAGTGGCTTTAGCACACCCTCAAGCCCCTGGTTAAGGCGTCCCGGTGTCGTTGTGAATGTTAGGATCGCTGTGAAAGACACAAGGAACACCATCCTTAAGACAGCAAATAGTCCTAAGCGAAATCCTTCTAGATATAAATTCCATGAACCAATACTTATGAGTACGATTCCATTCTTATCCACAACTTTTATACACTGAACAATAAATATAAAGACCATCAATATCCATAATGGCTTAGCAGCTCGAACATAATACTTTATATGAATACGCGTTGAAGCTATGACTGTCATCGAGAACAGAAGCATACAAACCATTTCTATCCATGTGTTAGACATAATGATCATAACAACATACAGAAGCATCGCAATCATCTTCGCACGAGGATCCAGGCTATGCACCCATGATCCTGTATCAATAGTTCGGCCGATTAGCAATTTCTCGCTCATACCGATCCCTCTTCCCCTTGTACATCCTCTGAGTCAACCGATTGCGCAATCCTATTGGACATAGCCTCTGCACTCAAGCAAGGTTCTTCTTCACTCCATCCGAACTTCTCAGACAGCGCACGCCAATAACGGATAGACTCTGGAATAGCTATTCCGTAGTTCTCCATTTGATCCGCCTGTGCAACGAAGGCTCGTACGCCCCCTTGAAATACCGTTCTACCTTCGTGTAGAACTATCCACTGATCTGCAAAAGGAAGTAACTCATCCATCCGATGCGTGACTATTATGATCGTTCTACCTTCCTCCCGACACAAACGATATAACAATTGAATAAGTTCTGCTCTACTGACTGGATCGAGCGTAGCTGTCGGTTCATCGAGCACTAATATATCAGGGTCCATAGCGAGTACCGAAGCAATCGCTACCTTGCGCATTTGTCCGCCACTCAGCTGAAACGGATTACGAGAGAGTAAGTCCAAGTCTAATCCCATTCTTTCCATCGCTACATGTGCGCGTTCCTTTGCTTCTTCCAAACTTAATCCGAAGTTCATAGGGCCGAAGCATAGGTCCTTCTCCACCGTATCTTCAAATAATTGCTGTTCAGGAAATTGAAAGACAAGCCCGACTCTTTTACGCAATTGCTGAAGCTTTGGAGATTTCTCTCCGGCTACCATCGTAAGATCAAGTACCTGAACAGTTCCTGAGGTCGGTTTCAATATTCCATTGAACATCTGCAACAATGTCGATTTGCCAGAACCTGTCGCACCAACTATGCCTACTAACTTACCTGCCTCTAAATGCAAATCGACCCCTTCGAGGGCGGCTTGACTCCACATACTGTTAGCATCATACTCATAATTCACTTGTTTGAATGTAATGGCCATAGCGCCTCTATAAGCTCCTCTTCATCACTAGGAACTGGAATGTCTACTCCATGCCTATACAACTCATTTCTTAGCCTAAAGGCAAATGGAGCTGTCAAATGACACATCTCTAGCATAGACTCATCCCGAAATAGTTCCGTTGGTGTTCTATCTGCAATTAGCTTACCTTCGTGCAATATGAGCACTCGCTCTGAAGCCGCAATCTCCTGCGCATCATGCGTAATCGAAACAATTGTATACCGTCCACTCTTATGCATATCAGACAAAATAATCATCAGATCATTTCGAGTCTTCTCATCTAGCATGGAAGAGGCTTCATCAAAAATAACCACTTCCGGCTCCATGCTTAATATAGATGCAATGGCTACACGTTGCTTCTGCCCCCCTGATAACTCACTCGGGTGCTTGTGTAACAAGTCGGAAATTCCAAACTTTGCGGCGTAGGTTTCCACCCTTTCCTCCATCACTTCTATAGGAAGGCATTGGCTCTCAAGACCAAAAACAATATCATCTTCAACCGTCGTACCGACAAATTGATTATCTGGATTCTGGAAGACCATTCCTATCGTCTGCCTAATTCTCCCGATTGTATCTGATTGCAGTTCTAGTCCCTTCACCACGATGGATCCTGTGCTTTTCGGAAGAAGACCGTTCAAAAGCTTGACGAGTGTTGATTTGCCAGAGCCATTCGCTCCGACCAAAGTCACCCATTGTCCTTGTGGAATGCTTAATGATACACCGTCTATAACGAGCTGATCTTTCGCGTATCCATAGGTTACATCTTGAAGTTCAAGAGCTGAACCGTTCTGTCCTTGCATGGTGATCGAGTCTCTATGCTCTAGATTTACAGCTTCAGGTTCATCTCCTGTATACTGGCGCTTGCCTAAACCATCACCCTGAAATTCCTCAAATAAAGATAGCTTCGTTAAAGAAGGTACTAGGTATTTGACTGCAATTCCAATCAACACACCAGTAACAAGACCTGTCAACAATAGCAATGGCATATAATAATAAATATTCGATGTTTGGAAAACAATCGACGCCGCTGTAATTTGTCCGAAATTATGTCCGACGCCGCCTATAACACTTACTCCAATTAAACTGACTTGATTACGACCTAACTTAATCACCATGAACATGACGATAAAGCTAAATAGTGATCCAAATAGACTGAACAACATGCTAGAGAATGTTCCAAAGATAAAAGCTGTAATAATAGTCTTTAATATAACTAACATCAGTGCATCTCTACCTCTTAAAAAAAATAAACAGGTCAGAATCATGATGTTCGCTAGTCCTAATTTGGCACCTGGAATTTGAAGATTAACAGGGATAATAGATTCTACAATACTGAGAACAACAGCTACTGCAGCAAATATCGCTACAATCACTATTCTTTTCAACATACGAGTAGATTCTTCAGTTGACAATGACATCTGGCTCATCTCCTACATCTTGCACGCCATTGATTTCAACCATAACCCGGTGGGGCAAACAAATGATACTCTGTTTAGGTCGGTCAATAAATCCAAAGGTTTGACATACTTTATCTGGGCAATCCGTATCATACATTTCCACACCATAGTCATGCACTTTAATAACATTCGTTCCATTCGTTGATTTAATCTCGATGATTTGTTCTTCTTTCGTCAACTCAATCGTCTGAAAAAGCTTACCATTCAAAGTAATGTCGGCCGTCAAATTTCCAATGTGATTATTTTCACTAGCATCTCCGGGGAACCATCTTGGAACTAGGAAGAATAAAGCCACAGCAGCAATGATCGTAATAATCAGTAGGTCTCCGCGTTTCATGGATAACTCCCTTATATTTTAATTGTTTAATATGGACACGTCTTAATTATACCTATCTTCTGAAAAAGCTTCAATGTCTTATTCGTATTCGTTCTATATCTATTTGTCAAAATGATGCTAATCCTTTCCTTTCCTCGTTATTTTTGTTATAATCCATCTCGAAAATGCGCTGAAAATGAGGGAACATTATGAAACCATTCAAACATGCACCATGGCTGCTAATGCTATGCCTGATGATCATCTTAGCAGGGTGCGGAAATTCCAAATCATCCTCTAACTCAAAGGTTGAGCCTGTAGCCAAATCCTTCTATGTATTTGATACGATTGTTCAAGTGAAAGTGTACGATGATAAAACGACAGAGAAGAATTTCGATGATATTCAGAATATTCTCGATACGATTGAGATTCAAATGAACCGTAGTAATGACAAGAGCGAAGTCGCCGACGTTAATCGTAACGCGGGCGTAAAGCCTGTGCAAGTCTCTGAGGATACCTTCCATGTCATATCTGCAGCTTATGAATATTCCGAACGCTCTGAAGGTCGGTTCAATATGGCCATCGGCCCCCTAGTTTCACTATGGAATATTGGTAATGAAGGTGCCAAAGTACCCCCAACCGATAAGATCAATGAGGCGATACTACTTAGCAATTATAAGAACGTAAATCTCTATCCGGACAAGCGTGAAGTGTATCTCACTGAAAAAGGGATGTCTCTTGACCTTGGCTCTATAGCCAAGGGGTTCGCAGCAGATAAAATCGTTGAATATTTACAATCAGAAGGGTTTAGCAGCGCTATCGTTGACCTTGGAGGAAATGTGTTTGCTATGGGGAAGAAGCCGGGAGATAAATTATGGACCATCGGTATTCAAGATCCAGATGAATCTCGTGGGAACCCAATCGGCAACATCCATGTAGACAATATGACCATTGTAACCTCAGGTGTGTATGAACGTTATTTCGTGGAGAATGGTAAGCACTATCACCATATTCTAGACTACAATACAGGTTTTCCGGTTGAAAACAATATTAATAGTGTCACAATCTTAACTGATAAATCCATCGATGCCGATGGGCTATCTACCACTTTGTTCGCCTTAGGTATTGAGGAAGGTCTAGCATTCATTGAGAGTTTAGAGCATACTCATGCCTTATTTATTACTAACGATAAGAAAATCATTGCATCTTCAGGTATACAAGATTTGCTTACAATTACGAATGACAATTACACTTTAGTCTCGAAAGAAGAGTAATAGTAGCCGGTTTTACTTATTGAAATTAAGAAATGACTATGATAGAATATTTGCAAATGAATGAATTGGAGTTGAAAAGTAGAATGTATATTTCTTGCTAACATGTAAATTGATAAAACAATGTATGCGACTTATTTCGCATGTTTTATTCTTTATATGCAAGAAAGTTACTTCTTCTTTTCACTCAATCGATATATCCATATCTAACCCTAGCGCGGGTTGGGTTTGCTGTATTTATTTGAGCTACAAGAAGGTTACTTTCTTGTAGCTCTTATTTTTGTATACAGGAGGATAATATTATGTCATTAATCAATGTTACAAACTTATCTTTTGCCTATGATGGCAGTTACGATAACATATTTGAGAACGTAAGTTTTCAAATCGATACGAATTGGAAATTAGGTTTTACGGGGAGAAATGGCAGAGGGAAGACAACATTCCTCAGCTTGTTGCTTGGTAAATATGAATACAGTGGACATATTTCTGCTCATGTTAGTTTTGAATATTTCCCTTTCCCTGTCGAAAACAAGGAAAGTAATACCCTCGATGTGATCAACGACATTGTTCCAGACTATCTTCACTGGCAATTAATGCGTGAACTTTCATTGCTAAAGGTTTCTGAGGATGTTTTATATCGGCCCTTTGATTCATTGTCCAACGGAGAGCAAACGAAAGTGCTATTGGCTACATTATTTCTTAAGGAGAATCATTTTCTATTAATTGATGAACCAACTAATCATCTTGACATGAGTGCAAGAAAACTTGTCAGTGATTATCTCAGTACCAAAAGCGGGTTTATTCTAGTATCCCATGACAGATCATTTCTTGATAACTGCGTAGATCACATACTTTCAATTAATAAAACGAACATAGAAATTCAAAAGGGGCATTTCTCTGATTGGTGGGAGAATAAAAAGAGACAAGATAACTTTGAGCTTGCAGAGAACGAAAAACTAAAAAAGGACATTAAACGCTTGTCGGATGCCGCTAAACGAACGGGCAACTGGTCACACGAAGTGGAAAATACTAAAAACGGCACAAGAAATTCCGGTTCCAAGCTAGATAAAGGGTATGTTGGTCATAAGGCTGCTAAAATGATGACGCGCTCTAAAACAATTGAGCAAAGACAGCAATCTGCAATTGATGAAAGGTCTATGCTGCTTAAAAACATTGAAGACTCTGACAGCTTAAAGATCTCACAACTTTCTTTTCATAAAAGCCAACTTGCGGAATTTGAACATGTCTCAATTTATTACGGTGATAAGATGGTATGCACAGATATAAGTTTTACGATTGAACAAGGTGAACGAATTGCACTTTCAGGTATAAATGGCTCCGGTAAATCAAGTATTATCAAACTTATTTGCGGTGATCATATCAACTATACTGGCACCTTCAGGATGGGAAGTCAGCTTAAAATATCCTATGTTTCACAGGACACCTCACATTTACAGGGCAATTTAACGGACTTCGCTAGAAACAGTGGAATTGATGAAAGCCTTTTTAAATCTATTTTAAGAAAACTTGATTTTTCCAGAGTTCAGTTTGAGAAGGATATTTCAGATTTTAGCGGCGGTCAAAAGAAAAAGGTGCTGATTGCAAAAAGCCTTTGTGAGAACGTTCATTTGCATATTTGGGATGAACCGCTTAATTTTATCGATATTATTTCTCGCATGCAAATTGAAGAATTACTACTTGAATACTCACCAACCATTCTTTTTGTAGAGCATGACAGTAATTTTTATAACAACATCGCTACAAAGATCATTGAACTCTAACGTTATGGCGTTTTGGATATGGCGTAATCCTTATTTTAATTTGTAGCACAAATAGGTTGCTATCCGAATTTATTTGTGCTATGATTAGATTTGTATTTTGAAATTTAACCCCATAGCGTTCCTCGCAAGAAGAATAACCCTTCACCTAATGAAGTTTGAAATTTCTATTTTAACAAACCCTAATGAAGTAGAGTTTTAAGGACGTATCTGATTCACACTGGCGCGGTCATTGGAGCCGTAAGGACAAAAGAGAGGTAGGGCTTTTGTTGTGTTGGAAGTCATTTATTCTGTAACCCATCTGTGCTAAAGGGACCAACTGTAACCATCTTAACTTGGTTGACAGGGGTTAAATATATAGCTTGTTATGCTGCAAGCCAAGCAGAAATGGCTGTGCTGTCCTTTTTCAAGGACGGTACCCGTCTCTGTGGAAATATAAAAGATAGAGTATAAAGTCAAACTTATACTTTCTTATATTTTAACAAAGCCCCCAGAATGTATATTCTGGGGGCTTTTTCAGCATAGTAGAGAGTATAAGTTTTTGGGAGACCTTTAGATGTATTCCACCTTTTTGTTAATCAACAGATGCACAAAGTACATCTAAATCCGACCAATTCCCTCTAACGCTAAGTTTAGCTGCACAGAGTACATCTAGATTACTCTAATTCCCACTTTACATCGTTATCGCCACTTTTAACTGTAGGTTGTGCAACTATTTCCCGCTTCCGTACCTTTCACTCTATTTTAAGTGCACTTTTCGCAGCTATTTCGTTGGGGGGAGGTAGCGCACAGCAGAATAGCTATGTAGATAGATCCACAGGAACGGAATAAGCGCTTAAACAACAGCTAAATTAGAAGAATAGGTTAGTTTGTGAAAATTAAGTGCCTAGATGACAGTTAAAATCGGGAGAATCGCAAAAAAGTGGGTTTTCCGAGAAATTAGATGCATTTGAGCAATTAAAGTGTGGGAAAGAGCAATAGTGGTGAATTTAGAGGACAAATTTGCAACTAACTGCGTGATCCCTCGCTATAGCAATAGCAATATAAGATAACGCGTGCAATCAGCTGCAGAAAGTGAAGTTATTTCATCCGCAAAGATGAGATAAAGAGAAACTCCTAAACCAAAGGCGCCGATCGGCGCCTTTCTTATTTATCTACATATTCACATCCAACTCACCTATCACATACCCTTATAGAGGAGTCATCTTTTGATCACGAAGTATAGCAGGAAGACTTTTTGATCTCGAATTCATATCAAAGGAGTGTTCAGGTATATGCCGAATCGAATCATTGTAGATCTCTCAGATCGAAGTTTGTATTTACTCGACGACTCTAATCGTGTCATTAGGGGCTTTCCCGTAGGAATCGGAAAAATGCTAACCCAAACTCCACAAGGTGAATTCACCATTATTAACAAGCAAATGAATCCGGGTGGTCCATTCGGCGTGCTATGGATGGGGTTATCCAAACCCCACTATGGCATTCATGGGACGAACGACCCTTCATCCATTGGGAAGGCAGTATCCCACGGATGTATTCGAATGTTTAATAGTGATGTTCTTACGCTATCTTCACTTGTTCCCATACACACGCGTGTAACGATTCGCCCTTGAATAGGTTATCTGACCGCTCCGCTTACGATTTTGAGTACAGAAATACGATTAAGTTTGGACTTACCAGCGACGATAGCATCTAATGTTCCGTTGGCAAGTGCAAGAGGAATTTTGCAGAAATTATATATGGGATCTAACTTAATTCGACTCGTATAAGAATCAGCAATCTTCAAGTTCTGCCGAGCATAATCTAGCATTTCATCAAAACTCCATCCTGGAGGATGAAAGTTCACTCCACGCTCGGAATCCTCAGAACGATTACTAATAATATTCACCAATTGTAATCCGCGTCCAAATGCGACACTTTGATCCTTATTTACGTCACTTTCTCCGTACAAGGTCCACAAATCAGATAACATAATTCCAACTAATCCGGCAACATAATAAGTATAGTCATCTAAATCCTCTTTATTCTGAATGTTCCAGTTCTTCAAAGCCCATATAGCCATTCCTTCTGCCATAATGGAAGTATAGTGACATATCATTTCTTTGGTTTGTGCAGGTGCTAGCTTAACCCAATCTGTCAGCCGCAGACTTACTTCTGGAAGATCCTTCTTATACGGCTCAAATAATGATGTGAATTGATCATCTGTATAATTCGTCTTCAACAATGAAGAAACCGATTGCAAAAGAGACACTTTATCTTCTTTAGCTAGATTCTCGTGATCTTCAATCTCATCAATCGCTCTCATACTAAGGTATCCCGCTGTAACAGCCTCTTGAAGTCCAGCACCTAAGTGGCTAATGGGTATAATAAATGTTCTGCTGGTTTGTGCTAGTACTTTAGTAGCATCTTTAAGTAATGTCGCATTCTCTTTCATAACTCCACTTCCTTTCCAACGTTCATAGCTGTCTTGTAGTTACAGCTACCTCTGATTTAGTGTACGATTAATTCATCATACAATATATTCACCCTAGATGCACACCTTGAACTCCTCACGACTTAGGTCATGAATTTACGAAGTAAGTTTAAAAAAAAAGGCCCTCTTCTGCATTCGATAGAGGTACCACACTTACTTTATTTTTTATTGTTCATAGCTCTACTAAGAATTGTACCCAATGTGCCAATATCTATCCCATCTGTTGCCTTCCAATCCTCCGAAATTCCTAATTCATCGATCAACCATTGTCGGCCCGTTTCTTTCCACAACGGTGATTTAGCATCCGTTTCTATTGGTGGAGGGGTCACCATTGTGGGATCGTACTTGTCTCTTAGTTGCTTTTCGGACCCACGATATTCATTCATATCCACATCGCCTGATATTCCATTAACCTTTCCCGAACTAGAATACTGCAGGAATTCCCACTCCTTCCAACCACCTCGATTTATTGGGCTGCCGTCGCTATTATAATAGGCATACCACAATTTAATATCTCCGAATGACGCGTCTAATGACGTATCTATAAAGTTCGGAAATGTATATATCATCGGATACTTGCCTGTTCGCTGTTTGAAATATTCAACCCATGCCCGCACCGTCCTTACGACATTCGCTTTACTGCCCGCTTCCTTCGTTTCAATATCAAGTACCAAAGGTAGTTTCATATGTGTTATTACGGGAGATACCACTGAAAGAAAATGATCAACCTCAGCTTTCACACTTGTTGGACTGGCTGCTCTTGAAAAGTGATACGCCCCTACCAACAAGCCTGCTGCCGTGGCCTTTTGTACGTTCGTTAGAAATTGCTTATCCTTCACTGTACTGCCCTCGCTAGCTTTAATAAACGTAAAGACTTTACCCTCTGCTCGAACTTGTTCCCAGTTAATTATTCCCTGCCAATGCGAAATATCAATTCCCTGTGCATGGTCTAAGCTTCGCTTCTGCATATCATCACCTCTTCATACATTAGATGTTGATTCGCTAGTGATTGCCTGTACTTATTCACATATGATGAATTGTAGATCAGTGCCGTGATAACCAACTATTTTCTAATACAAATCATGTATTAGAAAAAACTAACATATAAATTAGACATGCCTTCTAGGGAGATGTCCACTATGTTATTTTTTCGTAAATTTGGAATCATTGTATTTGGTAGTTTGTTAATTGCGATCGGTACAGACTTCTATCTCATCCCCTTCAAAGTATTAGATGGCGGATTTATTGGGATTGCGCTAATTATGAATTATATGTTTGGTTTCAAAACTGGTCTGGTTATTATCGTTTGTAGCATTCCCATCTTCATTATAGCTTGGGTCAAAAACCGCATTTTTTTTTATAATAGCTTATCTGGTATGCTTATTTCTTCGATACTCATAGAGTTGCTGGTACCATTTCAATACCATTTTCTTTATTATATTGAATTAGGCCCTCTCACAAGTTCTATGTTCGGAGGATTCCTTCTCGGAACCGGACTCGGTCTCATGCTTCGGTACGAGGCAAGCACCGGGGGAACTGATCTCATAGCCAAACTATTGACCAAATATACTCCATTGAATATTGGCGTCATCATTTTTCTAATTGATGGACTAGTTATTGGAATGGGGGGACTACTTATTTCATGGGAAACCTTTTTCTACTCGGTCATTTCAATTTTTTCAGGCGGAATTGCCACTAGTATTTGTACATTGAAGGGCTCATGAACTAGGACATACATATTTATCAAAACGCTGTGATAAGAAGACTCTATACGACCCGGATAGCACAGCGTTAATAGAAATGTATAGGCTAAGAGATATCATCCTTTCGGTTTGACAAATAAAGCGGCTAAGAAGGAGAATATAATCGCGGCTGATATCCCGGCACTAGTCACTTTAAATATCCCGGTTATAATACCGATTACTCCATCCTCCTTCAATTCCGTTAGTGCTCCATGCACCAGTGCATTACCAAAACTCGTAATCGGGACCGAAGCTCCTGCTCCAGCAAAACTAATTAGCGGCTCGTACCATCCCAATCCATCTAAGACCGCGCCCATTACCACAAGTAAGGTCATCGTATGTGCAGGATCCAGCTTAAACACATCGAAACATATTTGTCCAAACACACATATAGCGCCTCCAACCAGAAATGCCCATAGAAATATCATGATATACTCCCCCCGGCTTCGATGGATACTGCGTGAGCGATACAAGGAATACTCTCCCCTTGTTGAAAGCTAAGCGGGGAAAGTAACGCCCCCGTTGCAACAACGAGAATCCGCTTAAGCTCCCCTTTGCGCATACGATTAAGTAAATGTCCGTAGGTAACAACTGCCGAACAACCGCAGCCGCTTGCTCCGGATTGAACCATTTGTGTGTCATAATCATAAATCATCATCCCGCAGTCTTTATACTCCGTTTGGTGAATTGGGATATTATGCTTCTCCAACAATTTGCAGGCGATTTCATAGCCTACCTTGGATAGATCGCCTGTTACGATTAGATCGTAATGACCTGGCTCAATATTCAAATCACGGAAATGTGCCTCCATCGTATCTACTGCAGCAGGAGCCATAGCCGCTCCCATATTAAACGGATCTGTGATCCCCATATCGATAACCCTACCAATGGTTGCAGAAGTAACGACTGGTCCATCTCCGACGGCCGATACGATCACGGCGCCCGCTCCCGTTACCGTGTATTGAGCCGTTGGTGGTTTCTGCGATCCATATTCCGTCGGGTAGCGGAACTGCTTCTCAACGCTTGCATTATGACTACAAGTTCCAGCAAGAGCGTATTGACCGTTTCCAGAATTCACGATCATCGAAGCGATAGCCAGACTCTCCATGGATGTGGAACAAGCACCGAACACACCCAAGTAAGGAATCGATAATGTTCGTGCCGCAAAGCTGCTACTTATAATCTGATTCATCAAATCACCACCAACATAAAACTGTACTTGTTCCTTCGTTAATCCGGCATTCTCAATAGCCAATTTAGCCGCTTCTTCAATCAACACTTTCTCAGCCTTTTCCCAACTCTCTTCCTCCAACATAGAATCACCATGTACAATGTCGAAATCCTTAGACAGCGGTCCTCTTCCTTCAAATGGTCCCACAACCGTCGCTTTTCCAAGAATAACTGGCTTATTCTCAAACACCCAGCTTTGATGTCCCTTTAACATGTTATGATCCTCCCCCACCTTGAAATAGCCATGTCAAAATTCCAACAACGAAAGCAGCGACCGTACCGAATACGATAACTGGACCCGCAAGTTTAAACATCTGACCACCCACACCTAAGACAATTCCCTCACTTCGGTGCTCAATCGCTGCAGAAGCCATCGAGTTCGCAAATCCTGTAACAGGTACCGCAGAACCAGCCCCTGCCCATTGCGCGATTTTGTCGTATACACCAAAACTGGTCAATATAACAGATATGAGAATCATGACCGCAACTGTAGGATCTGCCGCTGTTTTCTCCGTAAAACCTGCCCAATGAACAAACATTTCCTGAACCGCTTGCCCGATCAGACAAATGGTTCCACCTGCAATAAACGCACGTATGCAATTTTTAATAACGGGTCTTCGCGGTTGAACTTTCAGAGCTAATTCCTGGTATTCCTGTTGCGTAGGGGTTAAATTTTTCTTTTTATTGTTTGCCATGGGCATAACCTCCATTATTCAAATGATCATGATGCCGTTAACGAGTGAGTACTGGCCTAACGTTGTCGATGACCTTTTCTAGTTCAACTGAGCATTGCTCATACATTTGCTTTACCTGCTTATTGTTAGTCGATAGGCCGAACATTTCTAGATCAGCTTCACATTTCTTCAATGTCGCATATAAGGTTGCCTTGTTCTGCGGTTTGGGTACAATAATCTGATCATCGAACAAATCCACGAATAACTGTCCATAAGAATCAACCTGAGCAAGAAATATATTCTCGACTGCCACACCTATTTTCTCCAACTCTACATCTAACCATTCGCGGTTTAATCCGATGGTAGCAAGTGGCTCATCCATAATATTCCCGTCCATGACAACAGTTTGCGGCTCTTGTTCTGGCGCTACTGTAATGCCCAGTGAACTCGGTGTAATGGGCTGATTTTCTTTCACTGATAGAACATTGACCTCTCCACTCGGCTCCATCACAGCAAATTCGGCATCTGCCACCCTGAACACATTCTTGCTTCTCAGTTGTTCCATTAATTCATCCAAAGTAAGTCGTTCCTTCTTCAAATTATCCTCGAGAATTTTACCGTCCTTTATGAGGATTGTTCCTTTACTATCTATAATATCCCTAGCCTTTTTACTCTTTATCGTTAAAAATTCGATCCCCAAAGAACAAGCGACCCACACTAACATCGATATGAGGCCCAAATGCCAGGTTCCATCAACTTCAATCGGTATTGTTGCTGCAAGGCTTCCGATCGTAATTCCCGTTATGTATTCAAACAGAGACAGCTGAGACACTTGTCTCTTCCCAAGAAGCTTCGTCATAAGAAAAAGAACGACAAGCGTTAAGATCGTACGTATAGTAACTAACATCCAATCCTGCATATGGACTTACCTCCCAAAGGTTGATACAAGTAAGATGTCCCCAAATGTCCTCTTTTAACCGAATACAACTTATTTTCTGATGCGAAGTATAGCCTTAACTCAAGACGGATATATTATGTTCGTTGCTTTATAACAAAATACGTGTAATTAAAAGAGGTGAACTTAGATGACCGTTGGTGCTCAAGTAAAAACATGCCTTGCCTCTTTAAAAGGGGCTCAAGCCAGTCTTGAACAATTTGCAATAGAAACGCAAAATCAAGAAGCAAAAACAACGTTTACTAACGCGGCTGAACAAACGCAACAAATCGTTCAACAGGTAGAAACGCGTGTGCAGCAATTAGAGAATGAAGAGCCTCAATATAAAGGATTTTAAAATAAAACCCGAAATTTTCGAATCAAAAGAGACCACTGGTAATGGCATAAAAATGCCTATTTCCAGTGGTCTCTTTTTGTAATATATGTCGCCTACTCTACCGTAATAGATCCCACATCGGAGGTCAGAGATATTAATGGTCCACCGCCATTCAGATCACTTTTTCCTTTGGGTACTCCAATTACTCGACCGACCTCGCTGCTCACTTGTAAACTACTTTGAAGTTCCTCTGCGAGTGTTGCCTTGATACTCCCAACATCCGTCTTTGCTGTGAGACTACTCTTGCTGTCCATTTGATTAATCCCAAATTGAAGACTACCAACATTTGACGTTATCTTAGATTTCCCTTGAATATGAGCACCTTCGATATGAATCGTGCCAACATCATTACGAACATCATAGGTCCCCTGCAAATGATCGAGTTTAATTTGACCCACATTTGTTTCGATCTTGAAGTGATTCACTGAATCCGGAAGTTCCACCTTATAATCGATGCTGAAATCTGAGAACCCATATTCCTTCTTTATCCATTTCCACATATCCATCTTCACGTTCCCCTTAGGGTGTGTGCTAATCTCCATTTGCTCTCCACGTGTAACTACGGAGATTTCAGCCTGATCAAGGATTTCCTGGTATTTAGATTCGCGTGATGACTTGTTAGGAAATGAGAACGTTGCGGTCACCGTCATCTGATCACCCGTGGTCGCTGTTACCTCGATGCTTCCAACCTCATTTTCCAGCAACAGATCCGAGGCAGAACCTATCTCTTGTGTGAGAGATATCTCCTTCTGAATACCATCTTTCTTTAATTCCTCAGTCCAATCCGAGATCGAATCCTCAAATTTATTGGTGCATCCAGCCAGTATTATTATCGAAACGACTGCCACCATCATGATTGACCTATGTTTTCCGCGCATATAAAGTAACTCCTCCAATTCAGTGTTCTGATTTATTTATCATACAATATTAGGGAAATATTAGCACTAGTCCGCGGACTAGTGAAATACTGGACTTGAGGCGGGGAGATATTCTGTGTGAATTCTAGCGAATTCTTTCCTTAGCGTACTTTCTTAATTTCTTCAAACTGAATATATTTCTTCAACCATTTGATATCCTGACTCTTAAAGTATTTGAGTATTTTTCTTTTCTTCTTTAATATCTCGTCATCTAATTTTATATTTGAAGTATGAAATACATATATATTTTTGTCTATTAATTCATGAAGTAGTTTCGATAAGACTTGATGCTGCGTGTGACCATATTCTCCCTCTAGGTTATGAGTTACAACTTTGTTGAATGGTTGCCTTGCTAACATCTCTTCCAAATCTGACTTTAAACGAGACTGGTCAAAATCACCGCCCCATTTATCCTCATATTGCCATATTTCATACTCTGCACCTACCTCTTTCATTACTTTTTTGAATTCCTTGCACCTTACCTTGTTATCACCGTTTGTCACACAAATGACCTTCCATCCCTTTTCTTGTATCAGCTGAGCTCCGCCAAAAATAGTTTCATCATCCGGATGTGCAACAATCATTAACTTATTGTAAGTCATAGCCCTCCTCCTTCCTTATTCTTTTCTTATATATTTTGCATATATCATTGGATACAACGGAAATTTCAAATATTTGTTCGGCCTGTTGTCTCAGTACGTTGCTACCAAGTAAGTTCTTGTTTCCCAAGAGCAATGCATCTTTTACAGCGTTTGTAATATTATCTTGGTTCAAGGGAAGAAGCATTTTATGATCACAAAAGTAATACTGCAAGGCCTTATCAAAATTATCTAATGTTACCAATCCGAAGGTTCCAGCTGCACCAATCGCTATTACTGGTCTCTCACAAAATATGGCTTCCAAAGCAACTCTTCCAGTTCCCACAACATAATTACTTATTGAATACAAATCAGGCATATCCAATCGATTCCCTATATACTGGATACGATTTGATTTGATTGTTTCGTTAATACGCGTTTTTATTTTTTCGGTCTTCATACCGTCACCGGCAATAAGAAGATGCATATCTGGAAACTTTTTAAACAATTTATTATCACATGCCTTTAACAACAATTTGCATATCTCATATTTCTCATCTTCCAGTCTACTAGCGTACAGTAAAACTCTAGATTTTTTAGGGATATTTAATTCTTCCTTAAGATCTGATTTCTTTACAGTAAATTCATTCATATCAATCCCATTAGGGACATGGATCGAATATATGCCTTTCTTCTCCAACCACTTCTTAACAGGTTTACTGACACTAATAAAAGTAGGTTTAATTGAGCATTTATTGATTGCCTCGAGCAATATCGAGTTTTCGTAGTAAGTTCCGTGAATCGTATAAATCAACGGAATATTTAACTTCCGAGATAACTGTACTGCATATTTGGCACTTTTCTCTAAATGGGCGTGGATCAAGTTTATTTCATTGATTCGTATCCATTCAACAAATTCTTCCTTATTTTTTGTATAATTATAGACTTCACATGACAGCATTCTAAATTTACTTTCCAAAGGCCCTGAGTTCCCTGCTACAAAAACTGTCACTCCTTGTTTTAATAATTCTCTTGTAAGAGAAAGAACATGCGTCTCTGTTCCACCTATGTCAAAGGTATCCAAAATCATAAGCACTCTTACATCTTTATCATTCAACTTCTTCACCCCATTCATTTTGAAAATCTTCTTTTATATTCTTGTATTATTAAATGGTAAAAAACAAGATTCGAAACGGCTTTTAACTAATCTCTTAAAAGATACGTTTTCACATATGAAAATCGCCAGTCCGTGTCTTTAGTTAAAGGGTTATTAGCATGGGTTAGATGCGTCTTTCTTGTCATGGTACAGAAAGGTTATACTTTCTACTCTAGCAAAAAAACGCGAATTCTCAGTTATGAGAATCCGCGTCACATGGATTATAACTCTAATCTACCAAAAAGCAATGGTCACTCTTTGGCAGATTTGAGATTACTTTAATTTTTCTTGAACCGACTGTATTTTCTGTGCACTAGAGGAAGTCTTATCCCGACGATCATCCAGTTTAACAGACGTAGAGACTCTCTCTGCCCCCGATAGAAATGGTGATTCATGCAAAGCGGCAATAGCACTCCATACGAATTCAAGAGGCCCTTCAATAATCGTACTCATCGATGTTAATTGATACGTTATTCCCTGCTGATCTTTCAGAACTCGCTGCATATCTGCAACGTAAGCACTTAGACTTGTTGTTTGCGTCCCTATCGGGATAACTGTTACTTCTGCAATCGCCATGTTTATTTCCTCCTCTTACACTTCTTAATCTATTGTAGCTATTTCGTATTTTTTTCGCAAAATCTGGATTTTTGAACTCACAAGATAACATAAATATTTATTCCTCCCCCAAACGCAAGTCATAGAAGGCTTGGCAGGGTTTTCATGATTTTTTTCATAGAATATTTCATTAATACATGTTTACAAACACCATATATTGAGTTAGATTTATATAGCGACACTAAATATAGTGAAAACAGGTGATTCGGCTACTATATCAAATCCGGATCTTAAAAGGGAAGTATGGTGCAATTCCATCACGGTCCCGCCACTGTAACCCAAGATTCGAGCTGCATATCGCAGTCGAATAGGCACAGCCATTGCCACTGTGAGCATAAGTTTATGGGAAGGCGCTAGTTGCTGAATAAACGAACTTCATCTACATATGAAGCACGAATTCGTTTGCTTGGGAAGTCAGGAGACCTGCCTGTTCGACATACACAATACATCCTACGGTGAAATAGGAAAGGTGGAATATAATCATGGTACTTATGGAACCTAGAAGTAGCTTCTCCTTGGAAGAGAAAATGCTACATGAGGTATCAGGTCTTGGACACGATATTACAGAGAGTCTCAACGTGGAAATGCTACGTGAGAATGCCAATCTAAATGGCGAAAGCTTTTCAGGAAAAATAGGAAAATTCGGCAGTGAATATGCTAAATGGTACGCAAGATATTACATAATCCCCAAACAACTCATGGCTGCCGTGGATCACAATGATTTATATGTACATGATCTTGATCAATATGCGGTGGGTAGCACGAATTGCATCTTCATTCCATTCGACAAACTCCTAGCACGGGGCTTCAGCACTGGCAGTGGTAGTGTTCGCACACCACAATCCATTTCAACTGCGATGGCATTAGTTGCGATAATATTTCAATGTCAGCAAAATTCTCAATACGGCGGCGTTTCCGGGAGCAAACTGGATCATGATTTAGCTCCATATGTCGCCAAGTCATTTGCGAAGCATTTTCAAAAAGGGGTACACTACTTTAATGAGACTTCTGTGGTCGAAGAGTGTAACATCCATCTAGGTAACTTATCGTTACCTAACTCTCATCCACGTTCTTATTCTTTTGCTATGCAAGAAACTAGGACAGAATGCCTTCAAGCTGCTGAGAGCTTAATCCATAACCTAAATACGATGTCCAGCCGTGCTGGAGGTCAGATCCCCTTCACTAGCATCAATTATGGGACATGCACCTCACTTGAAGGCCAAATGATCATTGATAGCTTGCTTAGTGCAACTATGAATGGACTTGGAAGTGGCGAAACACCTGTCTTCCCCATTCAAATCTTCAAATGTAAGCGTGGTATCAATCAATCACCAGGGGATGCTAACTATGATCTTTTCTTGAAGGCCGTAGAATGCTCATCCAAACGGTTATATCCTAATTTCGCCAACATAGATGCTCCCTTCAACTTACAGTATTATGATCCAACAGATGCCAATACTGAATTCGCTACGATGGGTTGTCGTACTCGTGTTCTTGCCGATCGACATGGTCGCAATCGTCTATCCGGTAAAGGGAACTTATCCTTCAATACGATTAATCTTGTTAAATTAGGTATCAAACACGGTGTAGTTAATGGTAATATCACGCCTAATGAGGAGGGGTTCCAACAAGATCTCAACCACTTCCTGGATATCGCACTACATGGACTATTACACCGTTACAAAATCCAAGCCCGACAGCCTGCCAAAGCTTCAGACTTTATGATGCGCGAAGGAGTCTGGGAAGGTGGAGAACTACTAGGTCCTGACGACAAGGTAGAACAAATCTTGAAACATGGTAGCTTATCTATAGGCTTCATCGGTCTAGGTGAATGTATGAAGGCCATGTACGGTAAACATCATGCTGAAAGTGATGTAGTCTATGCCAAAGCTTTGGAACTTATCTCCTCCATGCGTCGTTACTGTGATCGGAAGAGTGACGAGTATGATCTTAACATTACATTGATGGCTACACCAGCTGAAGGTCTATCGGGTAAGTTCACGAAAAAGGATCGAGAAATATTCGGTTCCATTCCCGGTGTAACAGACCGCGAATATTATACTAATTCTTTTCATGTACCGGTATATTATAATCTGCCAGCTGCGCGTAAAATTTCGCTTGAGGCTCCTTTTCATGAATTGTGCAATGCAGGAGCTATCTCTTATATTGAATTAGATGGAAATGTGCGTAGTAATCAAACTGCCTTTCTCAAAATAGTTCAGTTTGCATTATCACAAAATATTGGCTATTTCAGCATTAACCATCCTATTGATCGTTGTGGTTCTTGCCATTACGAAGGTATTATCGGGGATACGTGCCCACAGTGTGGAACACTCGAATCCGACGTACCCATGTACCGTCTACGGCGAGTGACCGGTTACCTAACAGGTGATTATCAGACGCGCTTTAATGCTGCTAAGCAAGCTGAGGTACGAGATCGGGTCAAACATCGATGAATATTTGTGGCTACTATCCTGAATCCATTAACGAAGGTGATGGCCTGCGGGCCGTCATCTTTCTTAGTGGTTGCCGTCACCGCTGTCCAGGTTGTTTCAATCCGGCAACGTGGAATTTCAACTACGGAGAACCTTTTACGGAACAGCGTCAACAAGAAATTATCAATGACATGGCTAATAACCCCTTACTTGAAGGATTGACGCTTGCTGGGGGAGATCCTTTCTTCTCAGCTGATGAGGCGGCTGATTTCATTGATAAGGTCCGACTAAGCCTCCCTAACTTCTCTGTATGGATCTATACCGGCTATATATATGAGGATCTCATGGCCTCCGTTCATTCGGCAGAGTACCGTCTGCTTCAGAAATGCCAAGTCGTCATCGATGGTCCTTTTGTACAATCTTTAAAGAATACCAGTCTCCCCTTCCGTGGGAGTTCAAATCAGCGTATTATAGACATTCAGGCAAGTTTGATTTACAACGATGCCATACTGTTGTAAATTTAAATATCACAAATTGAAATACTCATGTTGAAAGGAAGACATTCATGCCACATTTCGTAGTAAAACCGAATAACCGCCAGCTCGCTTTTGATGAGAAGCGTCTCTCCATCTATACTGATCGCCTTCTTGAAGGATTGGACATGCTTAATAAGGATCAATTGATCCGCGGTGTATTATCCAAGCTTCGCCGTGATGAAGTTACAGGAGAAGATATTAGTAACGCCTTTACCATGTCTGCATTAGAGTTAGTTACGAAAGAGGAACCTAACTGGAAGTTTGCTGCAGCTCGTTCTTTACTTACTACTTTATATAAAAAAGCTGCTCATCACCGCCGTTATAAATCGTATGCCGATGAGCCTTATGGTGCGCTTTACCCACTGATCACAGATTTGGTACACAAAGGTATATACAGAGAAGAATTACTTGAATACTATACGAAAGAGCAGATCCAAGAACTTGGTGAACTCATTGATTATAAACGTGATCTTTTATTCGATTACATCGGTCTTTTAACGCTTACAGAGCGCTACCTTACGACAGATTTCGATGGACATATTATGGAGCTTCCACAAGAACGTTACATGATCATCGCTATGTTCCTTATGCATAAAGAGCCTGCTGAGAGACGCATGGAGCTTGTGAAGGAGTCCTATTGGGCGATGAGTAATTTATATATGACCGCAGCTACCCCGACGTTGTCTAATGCTGGCAAGAAAGTTGCTGGACAACTCTCCAGTTGCTTCATCGACACCGTTGATGACTCTTTGGAAGGCATCTTCGATTCTAACACCGATACGGCTCGTCTTAGTAAAATGGGCGGTGGAATCGGTGTCTATCTCGGCAAAGTACGTGCCCGTGGTTCAGATATTCGTGGACATAAAAATACGAGTTCAGGTGTCATCCCTTGGATCCGTCAGCTCAACAATACCGCCGTTAGCGTAGACCAATTAGGTACACGTAAAGGTGCCATTGCAGTCTATATCGATGTGTTCCATAAAGATATTCTCGCGTTCCTTGATCTCAAATTAAATAATGGTGACGAGCGTATGAGAGCACATGACGTATTCCACGGCATTTGTATTCCTGACCTATTCATGAGTGCTGTAGAGAATCGTGGGATGTGGAATCTATTCTGTCCTCATGAAGTCAAAAAGGTTATGGGCTGGAAAGATAGCAACGGTCGTCCACTTGGACTTGAAGATTTCTATGACGAAACGCTTGGTCAAGGTTCCTTCAGTGATAAATATGCCGAAGCCGTTGATCATCCTGTGTTGTCTCGTATTACCGTTCCAGCGATCGATATTATGAAGCGTGTCATGAAGTCGCAGCTTGAGACAGGTACGCCATATATGTTCTACCGTGATACAGTCAACCGGGCTAACCCGAATAGTGCACATGGTATGGTCTATTCCTCTAACCTGTGTACGGAAATTATGCAGAACCAATCAGCAACCGTTGTGGAAAAGGAAGAACTCGTTACCAAAGACGGACAAACGAGAATTATTATCTCGAAAATCCCTGGTGATTTCGTCGTGTGTAACTTGAACTCCATTCACTTGGCTCGCGCTGTTCCAGCGGGTGTGCTAGATCGACTCGTTCCTATTCAAGTACGGATGCTTGATAATGTCATCGATATTAACAATATTGAAGTGCTTCAAGCTCAATATACGAATAGTCAATATCGCGCCATCGGCTTAGGAACTTTCGGACTTCATCATCTATTAGCTCTCGAAGGTATTCGTTGGGAATCCGATGAGGCTGTCACTTATAATGATAATCTTTATGAGAAAATCAACTACCTGCTCGTTCGTTCAAGTATGGAACTTTCCAAGGAAAAAGGTCAGTATCCGAAGTTTAAGGGCTCTGATTGGGAAAGTGGTCAGTACTTTACACAACGTGGCTACACAGATGGCCAACGTGAAGGTAAGTACGTAACGACTTCACAGTGGCAGGAACTGCAACAAGAGGTGCAACAGAATGGTGTACGGAACGCTTGGATGTTCGCTATTGCACCTAATGGTTCCACTTCCATTATCGCCGGCTCCACAGCCAGCATCGATCCATTGTATGAATTGCTATCTTATGAAGAGAAAACAACGTATAAGATTGCTAACCCAGCACCGGATCTATCTGATAAGACGATCTGGTTCTATAAAACAGCGTTTAATCTAGACCAACATTGGTCCATCAATATGGCGGCTGCCCGCCAACGTCATGTGGATCAAGGCCAAAGCTTCAATCTGTACGTTCGTCCTGACATTAAAGCGACCGATTTCCTATCGCTGCATCTTCATGCTTGGAGTTCCGGCATGAAAACAACTTACTATGTACGTAGCCGGGCGTTGACGATTGATGAATGTGAGAGCTGCTCGTCATAACCTTCGATCCCACCCCACCCTCCCTTCCAAGGGAGGGCCCCAAGGGCTCTGCCCTCTGGACACCCGAAACTCTTTGGCGGAGTGAGAGGATGGGGTGCTTATCTGTGAGGAACGTTTCGTGCTAGGAGCGCTTATCGTCCTCCCTGTTCGCTTCGCGAATGCGGTGGGGACCCGCTCCACTACGAGTGAAGTGAAGTAGCTCTGGCTTCGCGAGCTACATGTCCTGTTTGCTCCGCAAATGCGGAAGGGCATAACCCAAAACAAATGCGAGTGAGTAGCTCTGGCTTCGCGAGCTACATGTCCTGTTTGCTCCGCAAATGCGGAAGGGCATAACCTAAAACAAATGCGAGTGAGTAGCTCTGGCTTCGCGAGCTACATGTCCTGTTTGCTCCGCAAATGCGGAAGGGCATAACCCCAAGAAAATGCAGAAGTAACTTTCTCTGCACCTGTTTGCTACGCAAATACGGAAGATTAAAAGTACTTTTAATAAAAGGAGTAATAGAAATGAAATTGCAACAAATTTTCAACACGGAAGCACCAAACCAATCTACAAAAATTATTCAAGGTGAATGCTCGGGTATTCTGAACTGGAACGATATTCGTATGCCTCATATGTATAAATTATATAAGGTCCTATTGTTAAATCACTGGATTGCCGATGAAATTCCGATGTCTAAGGATGCACAGCAGTTTGCAGGATTGGATCCTGAAGAGCAACGCGTATTCAAGATTAATATTTCATTACTTGCTGTATTGGATTCTATGCAGACGATGTTTGTCGGGGATGTAAAAAGATATTTTACTGATTCCTCATTAGAAGCGATCTCAGCTATTATTGCTCAACAAGAAGTTGTCCATAACCAATCTTATTCGTATGTTCTTTCTTCGATTGTTTCTGATCAAGAGCAGAAGGAGATTTTTGAGTATTGGAAGCATGATCCGGTTCTTCTAGAACGCAATCGTTTTATTTCAAATATTTATCAAACCTTCCGGGATGAGCAGTCTCCACAAACGTTCTTCCACGCTATGGTTGCGGATTTGATTTTGGAAGGTATCTTCTTCTATAGTACGTTTGCTTTCTTCTATAACTTGGCTCGCGATCAGAAGATGATGGGTACTAGCCAAATGATCTCTTATATTCAACGTGATGAGAATCAGCATTGCTATTTCTTTGCTGAGGTGTTCAAGCAACTTCTTCTTGATTTCCCAGAGCTTAACACGAAAGAGAACATCGCTTATGTATACAAAACGATTGACGAAGCTGTTCAATTGGAGATCAATTGGGCACATTATACTCTTAGCAATATTCGTGGAATTGACTTGAATGAATTGGAGGATTACATCAAATATACAGCGAATAAGCGTCTTACTTTAATGGGGATGGACAAAGCTTATGAAGGTGTTGATGTGAACTGTATGCCTTGGATTAAGCCTTTCTCTGATGACGCTCTGAATTCAACGAAGACGGATTTCTTCGAAGCTAAATCTCGTAACTACGGTAAAGTGGGCGACGATAACGGGTTTGACGATCTGTAATAAGTATGATTATAGTAACTAGCGAGGGTGGGAAGGGGCTTATGCTCCATACCCATCCTCTTCTTTTATAATTGGATTTCTAACGGCACCCACAGACACTATTTCGTGAAACAACGCCTCTATGAAATTCTAACGGAAATACACGCCTCTATATGCAAATAAACGACCTACATCCAGAGGAAATGGCCATATAAGGTCACTCAGTTCCCTTAGAAATTCAAAAGTACTGTTTTCAGCCCAATAAGGTCTTCTGCTTCCGTTAGAATACTTACGTGATTACACACACCATTATATTTTCATTCATCTATCATTAATTCATCCTCGAAGAACCCCTTGTCTAGGTCTTTTAATACTTTCCATTGGTTATCCTCTTTCACGACTGTCATATGTCCTGTTTTGGTGATTACACTATGGCCACGGGACGAAGTTAGTTCTGAGGGGCTTATTTCAATATCTATGCTATAGCTAAAGGAGAATGTATCCTTTTCCATATTATCTTGTTTCATATTTTCGAATTGAATTTGTTTCACTTGCATATTAACCATATTCCTACTTGCATACTGTGAAGCTATTGCGCTTTGTCTGTTGGCTACGAAACCTTCGTATCCCCTTTCTGTCAATAATGGCTTGAATGCTTCTTCTACCTTCAATTTTGCCTCTATTGCCTCCAACATATCTTCTGTCTCCGTTTCGATATCCACAACTTTAACCTGGTATTGCATCATTTTTAAACTCTTACCTACGTTTATCGCAGCCGTCTCATCACTTTCTGGTGAACAGCCTGAAGCCATTAATAATAGAGAACAGGTTAGTATAACTGAACCCGCGATGATCGCCTTTGTCATCACTTTGGTCTTTTTCTTCATAATAAATCCCTCCTCTCTTACACTAACGTATGGAAATCGATTTGGTTACCCAATTTTAGACAAAAGGAACTTCGCATATGGCATGCATGGCAGAATGCATATTGTACTTATTCCTCGGATAGGCTATACTAATCCACAAAGAATTGAACAGTGATATTGCGCCTATGATCAGCATCCAACTGTGAGGCGTTAGCGACCGGAGAACGTATTTCCTCTCCCTAAGTTAACCGGCATCCGACCGTTACCGCGGAACCAAAAGAGGATCGAATACTGTCATAGACAGATTCGATCAAGTTGGGTGGCACCGCGAGCAGACGCTCCTCGTCCCAAAGGATGAGGGCGTTTTTGTGCATTTTACTAACAAAGGAGCTCGTGAGACATGTTAGACATCCGATTTATCCGGGACAATCCGGACTTGGTCCAACGAACAGCCGAACAGAAAAGAATCGAACTTTCGGTCACCGATTTACTGTACTGGGATCAGAAGAGACGCGATCTATTGAAGCAGACTGAAGATCTAAGAGCTCATCGTAACCGACTGACTCAAGCTGTCGCTACAGCTATGCAACAAGGAAGGCAGCCAGATTCTGAACCTCTTAAAGAACAAGTAAAAGAGATCAATAAGCAGTTGAGTGTAATTGAATCTGAATTAACTCATGCCGCTCAACAATGTGAAGAACGGATGACGTTAGTACCTAACATCGTCTCTCCTGACACACCCGTCGGCAGAGATGATAGCGACAATATGGAGATAAGACAAGTCGGAACTCCACCATCATTCTCCTTTCAGACACAAGATCACGTTCAATTAGGAGAACTCCATGATCTTATTGATATTCCACGGGGTGTGAAGACTGCTGGGAGCCGGAATTATTTCCTCAAGGGCGCAGGTCTATATTTACATTTAGCCGTTCAGCGTTTGGCATTGGACCTACTTACGTCATATGGATTCACAGCGATGGACGTTCCAGTGATGGTTCGGCCCGAAGCACTTACAAAGACAGGTTTCTTCCCAACGGGACAGGATCAGACGTTTGAGATCTCAGGCGAAGATAAGTGGTTAGTAGGAACTTCTGAAGTATCGTTAGTATCGTATTATAGCGATGAGATCATTGATGTGACAGAACCGATCAAACTTGCTGGTATGTCGGCCTGCTTCCGCAAAGAGATTGGATCAGCAGGGCGAGATGTTCGAGGTCTATACCGAGTGCATCAGTTCGCCAAAGTGGAGCAAGTCGTGCTCTGTGAAAATAATGCTGAAGTATCGGAGCGAATATTGCAGGAAATTACAGGTCATGCAGAGGAAATTCTTCAATTATTAGAGCTTCCTTATCGGGTGATGTCGGTATGCACAGGAGATATGTCGCAAAAAACGTATAAGCAATATGATATCGAGACATGGATGCCCAGCCGTCAAGCCTACGGGGAGACGCATTCATCTTCCAATGTATTAGATTTCCAGGCTCGTCGTTCAAATATAAGATACCGAGATGCCGATGGGAAGCTACAATTTTGCCACACGCTAAACAATACAGCCGTTGCATCACCGCGTATTCTAATTCCACTGTTGGAGAATCATCAACTAGAGGATGGCTCTATTTATATTCCCAAGGCACTGCGCCCATACATGGGTGGCTTGGATAGACTAATCCCCAAACATGACATCACATAAATAATAGCTTCTTTAGACTTTTCTAAGTCTAAAGAAGCTATTTTCTAAAAATATAAGAAAGCAATAACCTTCTTGAAAAAAGGACGGCATAGCCGTTTCTACTTGTCTAAATCAATATCGATATAATGCTCCACTACTGGGAACGGATCATAGAAATGATGTAATAGGCTTTTCCAATCCTGATACTCCGCAGATTCTCTAAATCCAACCGTATGGTCTTCTAGGGTTTCCCAGCGTACTAACAGAATGTACTTATTGTCTTGCTCCATACATTTCTGCAATTCATGATGGATGTATCCCTTCATACGTGAGATAATCTTAGAGGCTTGTCGAAAATTATATTCGAAGTCTCCTGCTAACCCTGGCTTTATATGCAACACAGCTGATTCAAGTATCATTTCGTAGCCACCTTTATTCCATTAACTATGTTGCATGAATTAAACCTATCATTATCGTGACTCCTTAGTATGCCACTGTAAATCGAGCACGCACGAAATAAGGATCTTCTAGCTCATCAATCAACGCTACAGCATAATCTGCTGCGGAGATAGAACTTCTATCGCCTTCATCCAGAATAAGCATGTCCATACCAATTCTAAATTGACCGACGCGGCGTCCATAAGTCATATGAGCCGGAGGGCTACAATACGTCCAGTCCACGTCAGAATTACTATATATTTCATAAGCCTGCTCATGGGCAATGGCTAACGGTTTCGATTCTACAGGATATTCTTCCGTATTCATCCACTGGATACCCGATGCAACCTTGAGGCTTCCTGCTTCACCTACTACAAGAAGTCTGGATACACCCGAACGACGCACACCCTCAAGTAGTGAATGAGCCACTTTCACTAATCCATCTTCCTCTCCACGTACAGGACCAAATGCGCTGATGACAGCCTGATGTCCTTCACAAATAGCTGTAACATCATCACAATCCATCACGTTTCCTTCTACTACATGTAGATTCTCATATAACTCTGTCAGCAGCGTACGATCTCGTACCACAGCAGTAACTTCATATCCGCGATCAAGCGCTTCTTTCATAATAAGCTGTCCTATTGTCCCATTGGCTCCGAACAACACCACTTTTGAATTCATCATATATTCCTTCTTCCTACTATTAATCAGGCCATACTACGAGCCATCTATTTTAAGTGGTTGTTCAAAAGGTTCTCTTTCGAACACCTATCTTAAGATTCATCCTATTATCTTACCACTTTGGGAGCGAGGTTACACCTCTTTACATCAGCTCTCCATATTCACAAATGCCCATAAATAGGTTATATATATTGTATAGAAGTCATGATCGGCTCGTAGAATAGACTTAGGTTATAGAGAATATAAACTCTCAACTAGAGCCTTCATCGCCTTGTAATATCAATGTTCTTGTGTAATAGTGAATATAGAATAATGAAGGGGGAATCAAGTTGTCCCTTACGGTTAAGGAAATCATTAATACTTTCTCAAATTCAATTGAAGCCATGATAGCTGCTGGTATAGCTATTATTCTATTTATATGGATGTATATACGTACAGCTCTACATTTAAGAATGGCAGGCAAAGAACAATTAGAACGACTACAACAATCTTTGTTGTTGTATAGCCGTGTAACCGGTCCTCTTGGAGAAATGATGGAGCGTGAGAATCCTAGCCATGAGGAAATAAGTCATCTGATATTTCTACTGGAAGAATGTAAGGCAGCACCACTACTTACAAGCAATCTCCAAGAACAGATGGATGCTTACATAAGAGAGCGAGATCAGTCTCGTTTATCAATGCTTTATAAAACTTGGGTGCGCGAGGTCAATCGACGGATTGAGGAACAAAGCACTCTCTTACGTAAATGGGAACGTCCGAGCTGGGGCTTTAGCTTCTGGATATTATTGAAGCCCGCTCTTCCTTTTATGACCGTGGTTGCTATTCTATTGTGGAGCTTACAGCTTTCAGATACTCTCTCCAAATTATCAAGCTGGGACTCCTCGCCCTGGGATATCGTTAATGCATGGGCCCGCTTTATCTCTTGCCTTGTAGCAACAGCTTCCCTTTACCTCGTGTTCATGTATACTCGACGAAAGACAAATGTTATTGTCCATACCATTCTGTATATATTGATCTCTGCAGCTACCTTATTTCACCTGTTTGGATTGAATTCAGCACTTTATATTGTTGCTGCACAGGGGATCCTCTATGTGGCAGGTTTTAGCCTTACCACAACACGCACCCGCAGGGACAGACCCTACGCTGGTCGTGATCTTGTCATTGAAGTTGAATCACGATCGAAGGGTGAATAACTGATCCTACGAATCCCATTATCTTGAACAATCTTAAATAGCCCCGTTGCCGTTCGAACGCTTCTATAACTAGGAAGCTTTCGCCTTCGACAACGGGGCTATTATCTTAAGGAGGTTGTTTAGAACCTTATCTTCAAGTATCCTTTAGCTAGAACTAGATTTTCTAGGGTGCCGAGAACCTTGACGATGAACAGTACTAGTTCTGACAACCCCTGAGGGCTTATTCTCAAAGCGCTTTCGTTCCGTTCGTTCCATCTGTACGATCTGTCCTTCATGCACTACGATCTGGAGTGATCCGAATTCCATATCATTCAGCAGTTCCGTAATACGTCCCAGCCATACCTCATCGATTTGAAGTGGTTTTGCCATCGTGTTGCCTCCTCCCCAGGGTAGTGAAAATACATAATTATTACTTATATTCATTTGAATTTAATATCATTCTTATCCAACCTGTTTAGTGTGAATTAACTTTATCATGGGCTGTAAAGTGTTGTCAATAGACATTCTTCCGGGAAAACCATCCCTTCAATAGTAACGTCACCATAGCTAATAGAAGCAATAATGATGCGACTGCAAATGAGGCAGAGAATTGATATTCATTGTACAGAATTTCAACATGTAGCGGCAACGTATTCGTCTCTCCGCGAATATGTCCCGAAACAACCGAGACGGCACCGAATTCTCCCATCGCTCTAGCATTACACAGTATAATTCCATAGAGCAGCCCCCATTTAATATTAGGCAACGTCACTTTGAAAAAGATCGTCCATCCTCCTGCACCCAATGTAACAGCAGCCTCTTCTTCCTGTTGTCCTTGATCCTCCATAAGTGGAATTAGTTCTCTAGCCACAAAGGGAAAAGTTACGAATAGTGTCGCCAAGACAATGCCAGGTACAGCAAATATAACTTTGATATCATGAGCGCTAAGCCACGGTCCGAACCAGCCATGCGCGCCAAATACCAAGACGTAGATCAATCCCCCTATAACAGGTGAAACAGCAAATGGAAGATCAATCAACGTTATTAAAAGCCCCTTGCCTCGAAATTTAAACTTCGTTACTGCCCATGCAGCAACAACGCCAAACACGGTATTCAATGGTACAGTAATCAATGCAACAACCAATGTGAGCCTTAAAGCAGACATCGCATCTGGGTCCGTAAGTGCGGCTGCATAGACCGACCATCCCTTTTTCAAAGCTTCTGTTAGTACCATAACAAGTGGCAATACAATTAACCATATTAATACCAATCCTGCCGAAATGATCAGAAGCCATTTAACCCAACCCGCTTCGGTTGTTGCCGGAGAGGTGATCCCTTTTACAGTAGGTGTAGCGATTACGGGTGCAATTCCCACCATGATCCCACCCTCCTTTTATCAAATTAGTGACTATTTCTCTCTTATTCAGCGGGAGGTCCGCCGCACCCAACGTTGTAATGTATTAATCATCAATAGCAATAAGAATGAAATAAGCAATAAAAGTATAGCGACCGCGGTAGCACCAGCATAATCATACTGCTCGAGCTTTGACATGATCAGAAGCGGGGCAATTTCCGTTCTCATAGGCATATTTCCAGAGATAAATACGACCGAACCATATTCCCCTATCCCCCGTGCAAAAACTAAAGCAAAGCCAGTCAGTAGCGGCGGTAACAAATGGGGCAATAATACTGTGCAGAATGTACGTAAACGTCCCGCACCCAATGTTGCCGCTGCTTCTTCAGCATCTTTTTCCATATCCTCAAGCACGGGCTGCACGGTACGAACCACGAAAGGAATACCAATAAACATCAGTGCTAGAGTGATCCCTACGGGAGTAAACGCTACTTTTAACCCTAAAGGCTCTAAGTACGAACCTATCCATCCATTCTGCGAATATAGAGCGGTTAGAGATACACCTGCTACTGCTGTAGGCAATGCAAAGGGAAGATCAATGAGGGCATCGAACACGGATTTACCAGGAAATTCGTATCGTACCAACACCCATGCTAGAAGCAAGCCAAGTATAGCATCCAGTAGTGCAGCTACTGCCGCAGTCGTGAAACTAATTCGATAAGATGCTAATACACGGGGATCAGTCGCTACCTGCCAGAATTTATCCCAAGTGAGCCCCGTAGAGTTAAAGAGTAGCGCGGCTAAAGGGATAAGCACCACCATACTAAGATAAAAAACGCTAAACCCCATAGTCAGTCCAAATCCGGGAATGACTTTACGCTGAGACCTTTTAACATGACTCATTTCTATGTTCCTTTCCTTACCTTCGACTTTATGAGGTTGTTCAGCTTCAAGCTATTTACCAGGCACGTATATTTGATCAAATACGCCTCCGTCATTGAAATGCTTCTCCTGGGTTTCTTCCCATGTTCCGAACACATCTTTTAAAGTGAATAATTCAACATTAGGAAAGTTATCTTTATATTTCTCTTTCACACTATCGAGTGTAGGACGGTAATAGTTCTCAGCGGCGATTATCTGCCCTTCCTCTGTGTACAAATATTGCAAGTAGGCCTCTGCCACTTCTCGAGTTCCCCGTTTATCAACCACTTTATCGACCACAGCAACTGGAGGTTCAGCCAGAATACTTACGGAAGGATACACAATATCAAACTTATCAGGACCTAGTTCTTTTACTGACAGAATAGCTTCGTTCTCCCATGCAAGCAATACATCACCTATACCACGTTCTACAAATGTCGTTGTTGATCCGCGTGCACCAGTATCTAATACAGGAACATTCTTGAATAGATTTTTGACGAATTGTTGCGCTTTGACCTCATCATTTCCATTCTCACGCAAAGCGTACCCCCATGCGGCAAGGTAATTCCAGCGTGCTCCACCTGAAGTCTTAGGGTTAGGCGTTATTACTTCCACACCATCCTTGATTAAATCCGACCATTCCTTAATATCTTTAGGATTTCCCTTTTTCACTAAGAACACAATCGTTGAAGTATAAGGTGAACTATTCAGCTCGAACTTACTTTCCCAGCCTTCGTTAATTACACCATCTTTTTGAAGAGCGTCAATGTCATATCCCAATGCTAAAGTGACCACATCTGCTTCTAATCCATCAATAACCGCTCTACTTTGTTTCCCTGAACCGCCATGTGACTGCTTAATAGTTACCTTCTGTCCCTGTTCCTTCTCCCAATAGGTGGCGAATGCTTTATTGTAACTTTCGTATAACTCACGTGTTGGATCATAGGATACGTTCAGGAGTTCTACATCCTTCAATTTTTCTACCTCTTCTGTCTTCAGTGTATTCGTAGTAGTTGGAGCTGCAGCATTATCTGTCTTCGTCGTATTATTACCACATGCAGCTATCACCACAGTCATCAGTAGTAGTAGTAGTAGTAGTCCCATTACCATCCCTGGTTTCAACGTTTTCTTCATCATTATCACTCCCATTATTCTTCTCTACCTTCTACAAATAGGAACACAAAATAGACAGAGGAATATCACCTATACATGCTGTCATTCCGGTCACATTGAACCGTGATTGCAGCCTTGAAAGTGATTTCCTCCGTCTGTACGGTAAGAAACGATATTTTATTATTCCTACCTGTTTAGTATGGTATGATCATATTGTAATGAGGATAGACTCATGTGTCAATCCTTTTTTATTAACCTCCACAATTCAGGAAACAATATCCAAAAGTTATAAAACATGTAATTGTTAAGTTTCGATTTGTCAGTGTATAATATTTATATATATGTTAATCAATTATATATAAATGAATGGAGGTTGGAAGTTATGATGGAATTGGATATATCGGAGAACTCTCTGCCTGTCTATGAAGCTTTAGCAAGTAAGGTCAGATTAAATATGATTCAATTGTTAGCCAAACAACATATGAACATTCGTGAGTTAGCAGAAGCACTAGGACTTAGTAGTGCTATTATGACTATGCACGTTAAAAAATTGGAAAAGGCTAAGTTGATCTCGACTCGTATGGTCCCTGGTAAGGGTGGTGTGCAGAAGATATGCTCACTGGCTACTGACAAATTAGAAATTATGATGCCTTTACCACTAGATCAAGTTCGTGAATTCCATCAAACAGTTGTGTCTGTAGGGCACTATACCGATTTCAATGTTGCACCTACATGCGGTCTAGCCACTGTAGATCATATCATAGGCGAATTTGACGAGCCTCGCTATTTCTTAGATCCGGAACGGGTACACGCCAAAATATTATGGTTCGGACAGGGCTTCATCGAGTATAAAGCACCTAATTTCCTACTCGCAAGTCAAAAACCAGAAGAGCTTGAAATTTCATTGGAAGTATCCTCTGAGGCTCCCTTTACGAATGATAATTGGCCTTCTGACCTATCTTTTTATTTAAATGATACTCTCCTTGGTAGCTGGACAAGCCCTGGAGATTACGGAGATAAGCCCGGTAAGCATACACCTACATGGTGGCCAAGTGTTGTTAACCAATATGGCCTTCTAAAGCGCCTTAGAGTAACACATGAAGGTACCTTCATGGATGGTCACCTCATTTCCAATGTGAAGCTAGATCAGTTATCTATCGAAAATAAGCAATGGTCCTTCCGCATTGCTGTGCTTGACGATGCTCAACATATCGGCGGTGTCACACTGTTCGGTACAGGATTCGGTAACTACAATCAGGATATTCTATTCAAGCTCTATTACACGCAGGAAACTCAACAGACTCAAGCATAGTTCTGTCCCACCTATTGTTCTTCGTGGGATTATCCTTGACCTGCTATTTGGAGACCACAGCGCTTGTAGGGACGGTCCCTTCGCCAAGCGTTCTCAGAACACCTAATTTTCTTTCACCTACCAAGTAGAAACGGCTATGCCGTCTTTTTTCAAAGACGATACCCGTTTCAGCGGAATTTAAGATGTTTCATGGAATATGGATGGATCAGGTGGTGAAATATTTATGTACTGAAGTTAATGTTTAGTGAAATTAATCTGCGACCTAAATAGGATTAAGCACAGCTGTTAATATAATACAAAGTACGATACCGGTCTGATTCACTTTTACATAGGCTTCTGGGATTTCCTTCATTTGATCCACCGTCCTATTCTATTAAAATGATGACGATGATGATCTAAAAATAGTGCCATTATTCCTATGTATTCAATATGAATTATTTCATGTACAAAAATAGCCCTGCGGATTTGCAGGACTTATCTAAGTCATAACTATGAATTTCATCATTTAGTCACCGATTGAATATCTCGCGTTACATCTAATAATGTGATCTTATCGTAATGACGCTCTAGCGCCGATTCTCCACCACTATAAATTCGATCCATAATATCCTGAATGTGTTCAGATACTACGCAGGGTGATTCCCCTCCTCCAGAACACCAACTCGGTTGCAGTGAACCACGAGCAAGTAGACGATACAGATCTCCAAGGGTTACCTCAGCACTGTCAATGTTCAACAGATACCCACCGCCAACACCTTCCTTCGTCGTTACATACCCTTGCTTCCGAAGCAAACCAAGTACTTTGCGAACACGTGCTGGATGAGTACATACACTCTTAGCAATGACATCACTATTAGCCATCTGATCTTTCCTTAAGCTAAGAAGGGTTAAACAATGGACGGCAATATTAAACTCACTATTCATTTCATCGCTCCCTATCATCTGTAATTGTATGCATAACAGTTATAGTTGTCAAGCTTCCTATTCATTTCAAATTGAAAATAGTTATCCTTATGATATAATAAACATACTTATAAATTAATTGGAGGGGTTCTCAAATTGTTCAATATTAGTCCCTCACTTCTTCAGCTTGGAACAACTCTGGGAGCTGCTGTTATTGCGCTACTCGCTATATTCATTCGATCCAAAGCAAGCAGTTCACCTATCACAATGAGAAAGATTATTATACCACCCCTTGGGATGTCTACGGGATTTCTCATGTTCGTTGCACCTTTTACGCATATTCCCCTGCTATGGGCTGCTATATCTTTTGTGATCGGTTGGTTTGTGTTCTCCTACCCACTTATCCGCAGCACTCGTTTCAAAATCATGGATGGTCAGATCTACTCTGATCAATCTCGAAGCTTCACTTTCATCTTACTTGGAATGCTCACGATTCGTATGTTCCTGCACCAAATTATTGAACAATACGTTACCATTCCACAGACCGGCGCCATATTCTTCATCTTAGCTTTTGGAATGATCGTGCGTTGGCGTGTATTTATGGTGAAAGAATACAAAAATTTAACCCAGTTAAGCGAACCTGTTGAATAAAATAACGCTATCAAGAAAAACGCCGATCGGCGCCCTTAGTTAAAGATTTCATATAGTGAGGATGTTTACATTTCCTATGCCAGTGGTACATTGTATCTCTAACAGGTAGGAGCTACAACACCAATAATCGCCTTCACCATTCACTATTAGGTACATTAAATACATCTAAATTCAAGCCAATTCCTCTGAAGCTAACTTTAGTTGCATGGAGTACATCTAGATTACTGGAATCCTCACTTTTCACCGTTATCGCCATTTTTAACTGTAGTTTTTACAACTAATTCCTTCATTTCCTACTTTCCCTTCTAATTAAATGTAGTTTATGCATCTATTCTTGTCTCACCTTCACTACCTTCATCACGAAGCATTGTTCGTCACTCTAACATCGTCACTCTAACATCGCCACTCTCTGCAAAAATAGATAGACTTTTAAATATCATAAAGGTTAGAGTAGACCGTCCTCCAAATAACTTATACTTTCTTAATAATTTAAAACAAACCGTCCAACGTCATTCGTTGGGCGGTTTGTTAAAATGATTGAATAATATAGTTGACGTTATTATATACATGAGTTATTATTACGTTGTACGATATACCGCCAAACGTAATAACAGGAGATGGTTAATGTGAGTGTCAAATCTTTAGGTCGCTTTTCAGAACCTACCCTATTCATTCTGATTAGTGTAGCGGAGAACAATATGCATGGTTACGCCATCATGGAAGATATCAAGACCTCCTATAATGTCAGTATTGGACCAGGCACTTTATATGGAGCCATTAGCAGAATGGAAAAGATGGGCTTAATTGAGGCCGTTCCTACCAGTGATAGAACTCAGCCCTATTGTATTACGGAGTTAGGTAGAGAGTTCTTAAAAGAGAGATTACACGAACTACAGACCGTTTCAACACTAGGATTCAAAAGGTTGGGATTAGCGTGAATTTTCTGTTGAAGCTATATCCGAAAAAGTGGAGAGATCGTTATGGTGATGAATTCTTATTTCTTCTGGAGAAGAGAAATCTTTCTTTTAAAGATGTGGCTGACATCATCTTAAATGCACTCGATACAAGATTACTACTATTCGTTGAGGAGGTTATTCAATTGAATCGCAAACAAAATGCACTTAGCCGTTCTCCATTGATAAGAACTCTCGTGTTCGGTGCTATCATTTTAGGAGGGATGGGTGGAGGATATCTTATTTCGCAGAATTTGATACATATCACTACATTATCTTCTCCAACAGTATTATTCATTGGTGTAGGATTAGGAATCGTATTAGGTTATACCTTAGGAGTAGCACGTGGAATTATTAGAGTTATCAAGACGGCACAACAAGAAGACGTATTTCTTCCAAAAGGCATACTAAAGTTCGAAAAAGAAGGATAATTTCATGCGAAAAAATCTCATATAGAAATGCACTCCATAGAATTTTATCGGCTAAACCTGAGGGTTTCTCCACTATCTATTCTAAGGGGTGCATTTCTTCATTATTCTCGGGTTAATCGTTGCTTTTCATAACACGATATATTGCAATAAATCTATTCACCTTATTCCTCGTAAATCTTCGTCAGCAGGCCACCGAGTTCCTGAAGCGCTTCTTCCTCGCGCTCACCATCGACTTCTAGTGTTACATCATCACCTTTTGCCAAACCCAACGCCAACATACTAAGTGAGCTCTTTCCGTTGACCTTCTTTATGCCTTTGATCAAGCTTACCTTGCATGGAAACTGAGTCGCAGCTTGAACGAACATTTTAGTTGGACGAGCATGGAACCCAGATGGATGAATGATAGTATACGTTTGTGATAGCATTATAAATGTCTCCTTTGTTCTACGAATTGTTTAACTTCTTCCTGCGTTCCCATAACTAGTGCTTCTTCTGCGAGATCCGCCCACTCACTCTTGGACAATTGACCGATCAACTCACGTGCAGACAGAACAGAACCAGCACTCATACTGAATTCATTCAGTCCCATGCCGAGCAATAGCGGAATCGCCGTTAGTTCGCCCGCCATCTCACCGCACATACCGGTCCATTTGCCAGCTCTCTCGGCCGCTTTGATGACCATATTTACAAGTCGCAGGATCGAAGGATGATAAGGCTGATAAAGATAAGCTACGGATTTATTCATCCGATCCGCCGCCATCGTGTATTGGATTAGATCATTCGTTCCAATACTGAAGAAGTCGACTTCTTTGGCGAAATGATCAGCATTCAGCGCAGCAGCTGGAATCTCAATCATCATGCCCACCTCAATATTGTCGGATACAGCAATTCCTTCCTGTTGAAGCTTGACTCGCTCCTCTTCCAGAATATGCTTCGCCTCACGCAGTTCGCTCAGTACTGCAATCATAGGGAACATGATGTTCAGCTTACCTGCCGTACTGGCCCGTAGCAGGGCACGCAATTGGGTACGGAATAGATCCTGACGCTCCAAACATAACCGCAAAGCGCGAAGACCGAGAAACGGATTGCTTTCCTTGGGCAACTCCAGATAAGGAAGCTCTTTGTCGCCGCCGATATCTAGTGTTCGGATGACAACACGTTTGCCATTCATTTTTTCAAGAACATGCTTATATATTTGATACTGTTCTTCTTCAGTCGGAAACGAACTTCGTCCCATATATATAAATTCTGTACGGAATAGACCAACGCCATCGGCACCATTCTCAAGTACCTTCGCCAAATCTTCAATGCTACCGATGTTAGCCGCTAGCTCAAGATGCTGTCCATCCTTGGATACAGAAGGCTGCTCAGCTAAAAGTTTCAACTGTACTCTGCGTTCTTCATAACGTTGCTTCTTTTCACGATATTCTAATAACTCTTCCTCAGAGGGATCTACAATAACATTGCCTTCCGTCGCATCGATAATAATCATTGTACCATTGGCAATGGAGGCTGCCGCTATACCCACACCGACAACAGCCGGAACTTCCAGTGAACGCGCCATAATGGCAGAATGCGAAGTGCGGCTTCCCACTTCCGTTACAAAGCCCCGCACATAATTTAGATCAAGCTGTGCCGTATCCGAAGGTGTTAAGTCTTCTGTAATGATGATTGTTTCCTCAGAAATACCGGATAGCGTAGCGTACGGCTTACCGATCAGATGACTCATTACCCTTCCCGATACATCCTTCACGTCGATCGCTCGCTCGCGGAGTAGAGCATTATCCATTTCTCGGAGCATTTTAACGACTCCAGTAGTCACTTCATACAATGCATATTCGGCATTTAATTGATCTTCAGCCATTTTGTCCAGTGATGCATCAATAAGATCAGGGTCTTCCAACAAGAACATATGGGCTTCAAAAATTTCAGCTTTTTGTGCACCCAACCTTTGTTCTGTGAGCTTACGGATTTCGTCAATCTCGCTTATTGATTCCTTTACAGCTTGGCGAAAACGTTCAGCTTCCGATTCAACATTGGTAATTGTCTGCTTCTGCGGAATATGTTCTGTATTGGCATATCGGAATGCCTTAGCTATGGAAATTCCCGGGGAAGCAGCGACACCCGTCAGTATATTTGTCATGATGTTGACTCCTCTCCATCCATTGGTTATGCCCGCGGGGCAGAAATTTGATCGTAACTGTCGATCACGAGACGATACACAGGATGTCCTTCTGGAATGGATGTGTATTCTGTGATTGTTGGACCGATACCTTGATCCTTAATCGATTGTTGAAGGATAAGCGATTCTGGGTCTTCCTCATTAACGAAGCGGAGAGCCGCAGCCATTACCATAGCTAGCTGTTTCGGCTCTATCCCCATTTCGTGCGCTTGCAGAGCTGGCTTAACAAGCCGGTCATTCGGTGACAGCTTGCGGATCGGTGAACGGCCCACCCGTGTCACTTCATCGGTTAGATGAGGATTACGGAAACGCCCAATAATGGTTTCAATGTATTTGCCATGTTCTACTTTGTCAAAGCCATATTGAGCTACAAGAACAGCTCCTGTCTCGCTCAATGTTTCCTTTATTTCATCAACAACACTGTCATCAGCCATGGCTTGCTGGATCGTCTCATACCCTTTCAGGTTGCCGATGTAAGCCGCAGCACAGTGACCTGTATTGACCGTAAACAACTTGCGTTCAATAAATGGAGTAAGATTATCGACGTAGTGGATACCTTTAATTGGCTTATAGCCTTCAAACATAGCAGAAGAATCGACCACCCACTCATAGAATGGCTCAACTATGACCGCAAGCGGATCAGCATTATGCTGAATTGGTACGATTCGGTCTACAGCAGCATCTGGAAACGCTACAAATTCGGCAGCTTTCAACTTAGATGCTTCATCTAGATGACTATATACATGTTCCTTCAGTTGAGTGCTACCACCAATGGTATTTTCACAGGCAATGATATGCAATTTCCCTGCTCCATTGGCAATCCGTTTCTCAATACCAAGAGCAATCCCAGCAGCGATGTGCTTTAGAATATTGACACCAACGGCCGTTGTGACCAAGTCTGCTTCCGCAACAGCCGTAACGACTGCATCCAGATTCGTCCCATCAATCGCGGTTACCCCTTCGACATGCAGTTGCTCTTTGTCGTCATCAGCCAGCGTCACTGTATATTCACCTCGCTTTTGTAATTCTTCAACGATCGTCTGATTCACATCAGAGAAAATGACCTCATAACCAGATTGTGAAAGTAGTAATCCGATAAAACCACGTCCAATGTTACCTGCTCCGAAATGTACGGCTTTCATTCTTCTTCCATTCCTTTTTCAAAAATTTCGATCATTTCTTCTGGAGTTGAAGCTTTCAGAATCCGCTCAATACTTTCATCATCTGAGCAAATCATTGCAACGTTGGTCAGAATATCTAGGTGATCATCCCCAATGGCCGCAATCCCGATGACCAAATGCGCAATGTCGCCCTCACCGAAGTCCACACCTTCAGGAAGCTGCACAATAGAAAGTCCTGTGGATTTAACGAACCCCTTGGATTGGCTTGTACCGTGCGGGATAGCAAGGCCACCACCCATATATGTGGAAAGAGAGTCTTCACGTTCAATCATACTGTCAATATAATTTAGCTCTACGTGTCCAGCCTGCACTAACAGTTCACCAGCTATACGAATCGCCTCGTATTTATCGTTAACAACTGCGTTCAATTTCACTTTATTCGGGGAAAGTATATTCATTTATCTTCACTCTCTTTCTATTTTTGTATTGAAAAATATTTTTAAGTGGCCTGTCAAATAGTTACGAATCGTTGTTTCCTCACCTGCTTCTAGCAGTGCAATCATGTCACTATCAAGTAGCATTGCGCTAATCTCGCTGAGTACTTCTAGGCTTTCTCGCGACATCGTCTGAGGTGCAAGCATCAACAAGAACTGGTTTAGTTGCGAAGGTGGTACCGTCGCAACCTGAAGCGAACCAACCAATCGAAAAAGCGACAAAGATGACTGTTTCACTTCAGGGCTCCGAGTATGAAACAGAGCAAGGGCAGTGCCGGGAATCATTTGGCTTCCACTTTGCTCACGTTCAAGCAATTGTTTCGTGACAGTAGAAGCGCTTATAATAAAGCCCTCCTCCTCCACATATCGGCATGCCTCTTCTAGTATCTCGCGCAGTTCATAACTTCCCTCTTGGATCTGAATGACTTTGAATTGTTCGGTCAATCGCACGATTTCATTTAACGTATTATTCAAACTTTGCAGATGAACGAATGCGGGCTGCGAAGTCATCTTTTCCTTACCAATGGATACGCTAGCACCAATACTATCCAGCGTCTGTTCCCTTATAAAGGATCGCAATCGTTCTGATTCCCCAGACGTGAGGAGTGGGCTAACCTTCATATATTGCCCAGAATCAAGCGGTAAATCAATCGTAGAGATAATCAGATCATACGTCTTCTCCGGAATTCTGGATGCCTCATACCATGACACCCGATCAACAATGTATATCTGTGGAAGCTCCTTCTGAAGTCGAATCTGCAGTAGCTTGGAAGAACCTATGCCGCTAGTACATACCAATATGGCGCGTACTTCTCGCTGCAGCTGTTTGAGTCGCTCAAGCGACGCCCCGAAGTGCATGACAAGGAATCCTATTTCCTCATTTGGCACATCCAGTTCGGGAAGTACGCTATTCGTTGATTCGCGTACGATCCCAAACAATCTGGCATAATCCCTTATTATCTGATCCAGAAGTGGATTGCGTATATTCAGGCCATCATGCAACCTCTGAATAGCTACTTTCATATGATCAAATAACCCTTCCCGAAGAGAACGATCTTCACTGAAGTCTACTCCCATCACCTGCTGTATATGTCGGATAAGAGAACGTACCGTTTCCGCTAGTGCCAAATCATCCCCAGGCAGAAGCATCATACCTTCACGCTGTGCACGTTCCAAGAGTCCTAATATATAGGACATCTCAGCAGGTGGTAGTGATGCACCCATATGTTTGGACAGCATTTCCGTCAGCACGCGTATCTCGGTTTCGTCCTGCGGTACGCGGTTCTCTATCCGCTTCGTTTCATATTGAGCATCAACGGTCTTACCTGCGCGAATCCGCTGCAGTGCAATGGACAGCCGAATCAACAAATCAGTATACGTATTCTCGCTTAAGCGTTCGGCCCAGTGCCCCTCCCAATTCCATAAGATGCCCTCAACATCCGCCATCTCTTTTTTTCCTGCAATCATCAATAATTCCCTGTCAAGTGAATGATTCGATCGCTCATCATGGAAGCTAATTAACTCTGCGTCGTCAAGTCTCAGCTTAATTAGCTGCCGTATCGTCTCCCGTAGCGGCTCTTCCTTAGCTGATAGTTCGACACCATATCCTCTTCTTCGAATCAGAGTTACACCAAATTTCTTAACCCAACTGGCAAGTTCATCAAGATCACTAACCACAGTAGGGACAGTCACTTTCAACTCGTGAGCCAACGTAAACAGCTTGACTGGCTCATTGTTCTCCAAAAGAAAAATCAGTATATATATTTGTCTTTCATCAGGGGAGAAGTCGGTATGTTCCGAGGTAGAGACAGTGCGCTGTAGCTCCTCTAGTCTCGCCGTCTCACCTTGCAGACGGATGCCAATGCCTGATTTCCTCACTAACATAATCCCACTCGAACGCAATACATCCTCAACCGCTACTAATTCGCGATGTACAGTTCTTGAACTGACATGAATGTCAGCCGCAATTTCTGATGTTGTAAGATCACGGTCGCTCCGAAGTAATAGTTCTAGTATTTGACGAGTTCTACTGGAAACATTCATTCGCAACCTCCTTATAACAGCATAATGACTCAAACGCTGGCGATAAGTCGCCAGCGCTAGAGCCTATTGTGGTGAGATTGACTATCAGCTGAATCGTTCCACGAGTTTTTCATACTCAGGGCTTTTCAGAAAGTTGTCAATGGAGATATGCTCCGCCTTCGGTGCCTTGACTTTAGCCCGATCGGTCAATGACTTATGTGTGATAACGATATCTGCATCATCCGGAATTTCACTTATTGCTGTGTTGATGACTGTAATTTCCGAACCCGCAGCTTTCATCTTTTTGCGCAAGATCGAAGCGCCCATTGCGCTTGAACCCATACCTGCGTCGCAAGAAAAGACGATCTTATGAACATCCTCTACCGGTTTAAGCACTTCGTTGTCAGCTTCGGTAGATTCGACCACTTCCTGAAGCCCCGTATCTTTAACAGCTTCTCTTGCTGCTGCAGGTGCCCCAGCGGCCTTCATATCTTTCAATTTCGAAGTTGCCTGTTCTAGATCATCAGTATCTGAACCATCCTTTTTAGACGTTCTGAGCAGTAGAGCAGCGACAACAAACGAGGCAATCGTTGCTGTCACGACACCGCTTAGCGCCTGCAGAATACCACCTTTAGGCGCCATGATAATGTAAGCGATGATACTGCCAGGAGATGGTGGTGAGACAAGACCGGCCCCAAATAGCATGAACGTAAAGGTCCCTGTGACCCCACCTGCTATTGCAGCTAGAATCAGACGAGGGTTCATTAAGATATACGGAAAGTAGATTTCATGAATACCACCGAAGAAGTGGATAATCGCCGCTCCAGGAGCCGATTGTCTCACGGAACCCCGCCCCACAATCATATAAGCGAGCAGAATACCAAGGCCCGGACCTGGATTAGATTCCAACATGAATAAAATGGATCTCCCGGTTCTGGCAGCTTCATCTAACGCAATCGGACTGAGCACACCATGGTTAATCGCATTGTTTAGGAACAAAATTTTGGCCGGTTCAATAAGGATATTCACCAAAGGGATTAAGTTTTGGTTAACCAAAACTTCCACACCAGCGGTCAGCCCTTTGGTCAACACCTCAATAATAGGACCAACGCCGGAGAAAGAAGCCAAGGTCAGAGCTCCACCGATAATACCGAGCGAGAAATTGTTAACAAGCATTTCGAAGCCTGACTTAATTTTCCCTTCAACCGCGTTATCAAATCGCTTCAGTATCCATGCAGCCAGTGGACCACAAATCATCGCTCCCAAGAACATTGGAATGTCTGTTCCGACGATAACCCCTAGCGTCATCAAGGCGCCGATGACTCCACCGCGTTGTTTGTGTATCATCGTACCGCCCGTATAACCGATCAGCAGCGGAAGTAAATATTTAATACTTGGATCAACCAGGTTTGCTAAGTATGCATTTGGAAACCATCCCGTAGGTATAAACATCGCTGTAATGAGTCCCCAAGCAATGAACGCGCCAATATTCGGCATAACCATCCCGCTCAGGAATCGACCGAACTTTTGAACTCCGACTCGAATGCTCCCAGTTGAAGCTTTGTCCTTAACTTCTCCCATATTCGGTTCCTCCTAAATATATAATCATTTTCTTTTACCGAATCAGCCTAGCTCACCCATTCAATTCAGTATATGTCTATGGTAGGTCGTACATTGCTTTAGAACAACAAAAGGATAACTTCGTTTTGTCAGTCATATTGTTGACATAATTTAAGAAGGTTAATATAGTTTCAATCTTTTCCTATGGATAGCAATATACAGTCCAACAGCTTTATGGTATATTCGAATTATCTGATTGCTAATGCTCCATGTATTACAATAAAATTAATAGGCAATGCTACCTTAATAATTGGGTACAACCTCGGCTATATTTTAGTCTTGTGTTGTGCCCTTTTTTGGTAGTTATGAGAGGAGATTATCATGTTATTAGAAGCTATTTACCATCGTCCGAAACAAAACTGGTGCTACGCTTACGATGAGCGCACCATACATATTAGAATTCGCACCAAACGAAATGACGTTGATGCTGTTCATGCTATGGCCGGTGACAAATATGCATGGGATCAGACAATGGTCTACATCCCTATGACCATTTTGTCGTCTGACGAAATGTTTGATTATTGGGAGTGTGAAGTTATACCGCCGTACCGCCGCTTAAAATATGGATTCTTATTGCAAGAAGGCGATCAGAAATTATGGATGACGGAGTACACTTTCTTGGATGAGCCTCCTGCGGATCCGAATCGTCTCTTTGAATTTCCATATATCAATTTAATCGATGTATTTACAACACCTGAGTGGGTCAAGGATGCGGTGTTCTATCAGATATTTCCGGAAAGATTTGCAAATGGCGATCCTAGCATCAACCCTGTAGGAACACTCCCATGGGGCGGAACACCAAGACCTGATAATTTCTTCGGTGGAGATTTACAAGGCGTTATTGATCACATTGATTATCTGAGCAACTTAGGAATCAATGCACTCTATTTCACACCATTATTTATAGCAACTACGAACCATAAATACGATACCGAAGATTATTTACAGCTTGATCCTCAATTCGGTGATATTGACTTGCTGAAGAAGCTAGTATCTATCTGTCATGAACGTGGAATACGTGTCGTCATGGATGCTGTATTTAATCATTCTGGCAGAACATTCGCACCATTTGTCGATGTTCAGAAGAATGGGGAACAGTCCCGCTACCGTGATTGGTTCCATGTGTCCAAATTCCCGATCACAGTAGAGAATGGCATTCCAACATACGATACCTTTGCCTTCGAGCCTTTGATGCCTAAGCTTAATACCGAGAATCCTGAAGTCAAAGCCTATCTACTCCATGTGGCAGAATATTGGATTACAGAGGTTGGTATTGACGGTTGGCGGCTTGATGTCGCCAATGAGGTAGATCATCAATTCTGGAGAGAATTCCGCCAAGCCGTTAAGAAAGCGAAACCCGATGCTTATATACTAGGTGAAATATGGCATGATTCCTCAAATTGGCTACAAGGTGATCAATTTGATGCGGTCATGAATTATCCTTCCACCAATGCGATCCTTGATTTCTTCGTAGAAGGTTCCACGGATGCAGAAGGATTCTCACATGCCATCGGCAAACAGCTAGCTCATCATCCTCGTCAAGCAAATGAGGTCGCTTTTAACTTGCTTGATAGCCATGATACAGCGCGTCTAATAACACTCTGTAAGGGTGATAAGCGCACAATGAAGCTCGCTGTCACATTCTTATTCACCTTTACAGGCACACCTTGTATTTACTACGGTGATGAAATAGGTCTAACCGGTGGGCATGATCCTGAATGTCGGAAATGCATGGAGTGGGATCCTGCTAAACAGGATCAGGATCTATTCAAATTCTACCAACAATTGATAACGATTCGTTTGAATCATCGTGCACTTCGTACAGGTTCATTTACATTCCTATCTTCTGCTGCAGATAGTGCAATCATTGCTTATGCACGTGAGGATGAGAATGAGAAATTCGTCATTATTATGAATAATAGTAGCCAACATCAATCCACTAAAATCGCTTTAGAGGAGTCCCAATTCGAGGATATCCGCTCAGCTCAATCGCATAGTGTCAATAATGGTTCACTGAACATAGAATTGCTTCCTTACGAATGTTTGATATTAAAAGCTGTGCGTAAATAGACACTTGAAAATAATAAAAGGGGTATTCCACCAGCCTATCATCCGGCCATGGAATACCCTCTTTAGCTATTAACATCGCGTTCATTCAGAATTTACGAATTCATCTTAAGTTATAAATTTAACTAATGTTTGATTGAACTTCTCAGACATTTCTTCAAGCCGCTTCGATAAACCTACTAACTTCTCGCTTACAATATATTGCTCATTGGACATTGAAGCAACCTCCTCCGTCGATGCACTTGTCTCTTGGACTACGGCACTTATAGAAGTGATGGACGCAGATAATACGACAATACCAGTAAACAATAACATGAATAATTTCATCCCGATTGTTCTTGGATGTATTCTATGTATCCATTTCAAAGTCGGCAGCCTCCTTTCATCATTTCAAAAAGGTACAGCCTCTATCCTCACGAGAACTGTACCTTGTTAAAGTTCTAATCAACTATGTTTCAACATTCATCACTTGCCTAACTACCGTTATCCCTTACTCGCTCCAGATGTTAAACCTTCCACAAGAAGCCTTTGCAGGAACATAAATAGAATCGTAATCGGAACGGCAATCAGTACTGCTCCTGCTGCGAACAGGGTAAAGTTGGTATTCGTGTTGGAGCTCACCATTTCATATAGTCCGACAGCTACTGTCCATTTCTCCTTAGATCGCAATATCATCTTCGCAAAGATAAAGTCGACCCATGGACCAACGAATTGCGTTAGCCCCATATAAGTGAGCATTGGTCTAGAAAGTGGCAGAATGATTCGTGTGAAAATTCTGAAATTACTCGCTCCATCTATCCTCGCCGCTTCATCCAATGAGCGTGGGATCGTATCCAAGAATCCTTTGGCAATAAAGGTTCCTCCTAGAGGGGCACCCGCTGCATACACAACAATTAAGGCGAGATGTGTATCAAGCATGTTGAATTCTTTAAGAAGCAAATAAATAGCGATCATGCTCATAAATCCTGGGAACATCCCCAGAACCAAAACGGTAGAGAGTGCCGTCTTCCGTCCACGGAAACGAAAACGTGATACAGCATAGCTAGTTAGCAGTGTGAGAAAAATACCGATTAACATCGAAAGAATCGATATCTTCAATGTATTCATGTACCAATTACCAAACAAGTAACTTTTCGATGTGAATAATTCTCTATAATGATCCAAAGTAAAGCTACTAGGAATCAACGTCTTACTGTACAGTGATTTCCCCGGTCGAAACGAACCGAGAACGACCCACAATGCAGGATATACGGCAGTGATCGCTAACATAACAAGAACAATATAACTTAGCACCAAACGCAAACTATTCTTTGCTTTCCGTCCACTCATTGGATCATATCCTCCTCTTTGAATGACTTCGTTCGGCGGTAATTATAAATGGAGAACGAGGCGATGATTAGGAAAATAATGATCCCTACAGCAGAAGCCATATTATATTTATTCTGATCTAACGTTAACTTGTACAACCAAGTCACGAGTAGGTCGGTCGCTCCAGCATATTGGTAATCGCCCACGACTGGATTTCCACTTGTTAGTAGGAAAATCGCATTAAAGTTATTGATATTTCCAGCAAATTGCGTAATGAGTATTGGTGCTGTTGAGAAAAGTATCATCGGCATCGTAACGATTCGGAATTTCTGATAGTTCGTTGCTCCATCCACTTCGGCCGCTTCATACATATCGCGTGGAATTGTCGTTAAGACACCCATAATCAATATCATCGAGACTGGAATCCCAACCCACATATTAACCACGATAACCGTCACCTTCGCCCAGAACGGATCTGTTAACCATGGAAGTCCACTTAAGCCAAAATATTGGAGGTACTGATTAACAGGACCGAATTGACCATTGAACATATTCCTCATAACAAGTAGCGAGATGAGCTGCGGAATGGCATAAGGAATAATTAGAATCGTTCTCCACAATCCTTTGAATTTAATACCTTTTTGGTTAATAAGTAGAGCTACTAGTAGACCGCCAAAATAAGTAGTTACCGTTGATAGTACTGCCCAAATAAGGGTCCAAGTCAGGACTCCATAGAATGTGTGGCTCCACGTTTTGAGTGAAACTAAATCTCTAAATGTATCAAATCCAACCCAATCGACGAGCTTAGCTGGCGGAATATGGTTCGGAGCAGAGTAATTCGTAAATGCTAGCATAATCATAAAGATGATAGGCATAACTGTAAAAAATAAAATACCCATTGCCGGTAAAGTCAAAAAGGCTTGAGCGAATTTATAATCCAAAACATACCGAATGGATTGCTTGAAACTGTTCGCTTCTTTCCCCTGTTCTCTTAGCTCCGCTGTTTTACGCGCATCTCTGACATTCATGACATAAATAATAATAAAAATAATTAAAATTAATATCGTTATTAAACTTTGGATTAGAATAAAGATCGAATGGTCTCCTGCAACCCACTTCCCATCGACCTTCATTCTTGGCGTATCTCCAAGTGATACAACGCCCCACAAAGCTCTAGCCAAATTACTATTGAAATAAATAATCGCATAGGCCTCAATTAGCAGAAATATAAAACCTTTTATAAACTGACGGTTATATATTTGTCCCAGCCCCATGCTTATAAGCGACAGTATTGTGGCTTTGTTGCGATATCTGTCCACAAGCCCTCTCCTCTCCCTAGAAAAATGAGGATTTACCCGCCACATGATGTGACGGGTATCTTCAATTTAGTATCCTACTATTAGTCCATTTTACTATTACTCCGTTGTACCACCATTTAAGTCTTTAATTTGTTGAGCTGCCTTATCCATTGCTTCTTTTGGATCTTTGTCATTATCCCAAATTTCTGGAAGAGCAGCATTTACAGGACTCCATACATTCCCCATTTCAGGAATAGTAGGCATTGGCTGAGAGTTGATAACTTGTTGAGCGAAGCCTGCAACAAACGGATCACTCTGGATTTGATCAGATGCCAACGCTGCATTGTTAGTCGGTATAGAACCAACTAATTCGTTTAGAAGAAGTTGTGCTTCTTCATTCGATGCGAATTGAGCGAACAATTGCGCAGCATTGGGATACTCAGTGAAAGAGTTTATATAGAATGCTTTAATTCCAGAAAATGAGATGGCAGGTTTACCATCAATCGTTGGAATCGGTGCAATTCCAAGCTTATCTCCTAGCGCTTCTTTATAACCTGCAAGTTCCCAAGGGCCCGTAATATCCATTGCTACATCACCTTCGTTGAATAAACTACGTTTGATATCTGGCGATATATCCCCACTCTTAATAGGGAGTGCTTCTTTTAATTTTACATATGTCTGCAATCCTACAATTGCACCTTCCGAATTGACTCCAATGTCATCTTTATTCGTACCATTATCTCCATATACGTATCCGCCTCCGCTAGCAATAAACGGATAGTTGAAGTACAAATTGCCCGTTTCCCACATAATCCCGAATCTGTTCTTTGATTTATCGGTGAATGTTTTACTGAACTCGATCACTTCATCGAATGATTTCGGAGCTTCTGGCAATAATTCTTTGTTATAGAAGAGAGCATATGTCTCAGCTGCTCTTGGGTAACCATACAATTCACCATCGAAAGTTACACCTTGAATTGATGCTGGTGTATTGTTAGCTATTGTATCTTCAGCTAATAACTCATTAGTTAACAATAGACCCGCTTCTGCTGCTCTTCCCAAGTTATCATGCGGGAACATAACAACATCTCCTGCTAATCCAGAAGGACCATCTTGAGTCAACTTCGTAACTTGATCTACTGCTGCCACTTCTTCGACTTTAACAGGGACACCATATTTCTCTGTAAATCTCTTGGCAATTTCATCTGTAAAGGCTCTTTCTTCTCTGCTCTCCCATACAATCAACGTAGCGCCATCCTCTGCTTGAAGTCCCTCTTCAACAACCACTTCTTCTGGTGCAGGTGTGTCCGTCACTGTATTGGTTGGTGCTGGTGCAGGCTCCGCGTTATTCGGCGCTGCATTGTTGGGCCCACAAGCAGTAATAGAGAAAGCCAAAGTAACAGTTGCTAATAACGTCAATAATTTATTCATTTTCATACAAATTTAATCCCCTCTCTAATTGGTTATTCTTTTAACTTCTGCTTTTAACTTATGTATGTTTATCATGGTGTGCAAACGATTTCACAAACGAGTAAAAATGAAGCGCTCAAATCCCTAAATGTGTGATTGTTCGTCTCATTCATTTGAGGTAAGCGCTTTATTTATAGGTTCATCATACACAATAGAATTTGTTTTGTAAAAACGTTTGCATATACCTATTTCAGCCGAAAACGTCCATATAGGTATTGTTATAACTCTATATCTGTATATATCGCATGATTACTCTATATCTTTAGGCATTACTTGATTATCACCGTAGAATAAGGAGCTATTACCAGTATATCGCTGTCAAGACCCGTGCCATTACTGTCTTTTTTTATGATTTCAGTAAATAAATAATCTGCTTGATCCCAAGCTATATTTATTTGCTGCTCTTTACCTGATACATTATGCATAATTAGCACTTGGTTAGATTGAGTTCTCCGAATATAGGATAATATTTGCTTATTACCCGTATCATAATAATGGATATCCCCATTATGAAGTTCTCCGATTTCATTTCTCCATGTTACCAATTTACGATAATGGGCCAGTAATGAATTCTCATCCTTCGTTTGTAATTCAACACTGGCTGAATTATCACCAGTATTATAGATCAGCTCTTCCCAGGTCGTCTGTCCATTGCCTTGCACTCCACCTTCATACCAGATCATAGGTTCACGAATTTGCTCATCTGGCTTCGCACCTAACATACCGATCTCTTCACCATAATATATAAAGGGATTCCCTGGTAATGTTAACAAAATCGAGGCCACCATTCTCGCATGATCTACATTGCCGTCAAGCTGACTCATCACCCGGTTCTGATCATGATTCGTTAAGAATATAGCATCAACAAATTTCCCTTCCGATTTCGTGTTAAACAGTTTATGCGTCCGTTCTAGTGTAAATGCTAAGCTATTATCACGTTCACTTTTGACACTATTCATAATAGATTCTGCTAGACTGAAATTAAAGCCAGAATCAAATGCCTTATCCAAATAAGGTGCCACTGAAGCCACTGAATTCTCCCATACTTCACCGACAATATAGGCTTCCGGATTAATCTCATTCATACTACTTCGGAACTCCTGCCACCAAGCAATATTCTTGGCTTCTGTTTCCTTGTCTTTATCCGACACTAAATCTTCGAAAATATGCTTGGCTGCATCCAGTCGAAAGCCATCCATTCCTAGCTTCAGCCAGTACTGACCAATCTCCTTCATTTCTGTTCGTATAGAAACATTGTCGAAGTTCAGATCAGGCATCCCATCCCAGAATATCCCCATATAATGATTCCCATTCGCCTCATACCAAGGATTGTCACCTGATGCAGCACTAATACCACTTCGATCTCTATTCTGATCCTCAGCCCACACATACCAATCCCGATATGAACTCTGCTCCCCTTCTACTGAATCCTTAAACCACGGATGTTCTTTACTCGTATGGTTTACAACCAGATCCATAATAACTTTAATGCCACGTTTATGAGCTTCATCAATCAATATTGTCAGATCTTCTATTGTTCCATAGTCAGGATTCACAGTTCTATAATCGGTTACATCATATCCGTGATAGCTTGGAGAAGGTTGAATCGGCATGAGCCAAATCCCACCTACACCCAAATCGTCAGTTGTAGAGGGATCCCCATCATTCAGATAATCAAGCTTCTCGATAACCCCCCGTAAATCCCCTATACCATCACCATCCGAATCATAGAAAGAACGCACAAAAATTTCATAGTAGACTGTTGAAGGTTGTTCATCAATCAGATCCTTCCTCTGTGAAATAGCTATCTCATTTCGTTGTGCCTCGGTAGCAGGTACGGTGGTGTTTGTGTTATTCGGTTCTATTTGTGTTAATGTAACATTATCTGCATCATTGCATCCCATTAACAGCATACTGAATACAGATATCCCCATAAATCCAAAAGTAAATCGTTTGTAGTATCTAGTTAATGTCGCATTCGTCAATATGTCATCCCCCTTCATTTGCGCATTCATGCGCTTTATGGGTATATAATAACGGAGGATTCATATTAGTCAATATGTTTATGATAGGTTTGTTATTTACAAGCCGAAGACATTAGATTAAGATATCAATTGTAAAAGAGAATATTTCGTTTGTATGATTTAATGATTCATGCAAACGGTATCATCGGAGGTTATTATGTCTGTAACAATTAAAGATGTCGCGCGGAAGGCTGGCGTATCTCCCTCCACGGTGTCACGAGTACTATCCAATCATCCTAGAATAAGCCTTGAAACTTCTCGAAAAGTAAAAATTATTCTTGACGAAATGGGGTATTACCCCAATATTATGGCTCAAAGCCTTGTTTCCAAAACAACGAATAGTATTTGTGTTATTCTACCGAAGTCTGCTGAAGAACTGTTCCTCAATTCATTCTTCATGGAATTAGTTCGGGGGATTGTCACACAAGCGAATCGGTCGGGATACGATGTTGTACTTAGTTCGGGAGGAAGCGAGCAAGAAGAAATCGAAGTTGTTTCTCGACTCATCAATGGGAAAAGAGTCGACGGAGCTATTTTGCTATATTCACGTAAAGATGATCCTGTTGTCGAATTTCTACACAGTAATCATCATCCCTTTGTCTTAATTGGTCGTAGCGATAAATATCCGGATCTACTATCCGTTGATAATGATAATATTCAGGCAGCCTATGATGCTACCAAGCATTTGATTTCCTTCGGTCATAAACGAATCGGTTTCGTTAGTGGCCCCCCCCATCATGTCGTATCCATGGACCGACTTAAGGGGTACCAAAGGGCTCTCGAAGAAGCCGGACTTGAGATGCGGAAAGATTGGATTGTTGAAGGGGAATTTCTGCAAGAAAGTGGCTATCGAGCAATGTCGTTCTTCATGAATTTACCGCAACGGCCTACAGCCTTAGTTGTGGTTGACGACCTTGTATCCTTCGGTGTACTGCGTGGCTTACATGAACTTGGATACAAAGTTCCTGATGATTTAAGCATCGTCAGCTTTAATAATATTGCCATATCTGAACTCTCTACACCACCCATAAGTAGCGTCGATATCGGTATTTATAATTTAGGTTACACCGCTTCTCAAGCCTTGATTCAATCGATTCAACAGGACGGGGAGAAGGATTTTCAAAAAAGACATATTATATCTCATCGCCTTGTCGTTCGAGAATCTTCTATGTTATCTGTCACTGAATTAAATAATTAACATACCTATGCAAAAACATGATTTCTGCTATAATGTTCTTATGAAGTTGTTAAATACTGGTTCGTCACGGATACCATAATATAGTGAAGCACACTCTTGCTTCATTATATTTTTAAATATAAATACAAACGTTTGCACAATGGAGGGAAATACCTTATGAAATCTAATAATCATCCCATTCAAGCCTGTTTATTTGACCTCGACGGCGTACTTGTTGACACAGCTAAATACCACTTTTTAGCTTGGAAACGGCTCGCTGATGAGTTGGGCTTTATATTTACTGAGGAAGATAATGAAAGACTAAAAGGTGTTAGCCGTATGGCTTCGCTAGATATCTTACTTGCAATAGGCAATCTTCAACTCGATGAAGAGACCAAGCTAACACTCGCTGACAAGAAAAACAACTGGTATGTTGACTATATTTCAAAGATGGATGACTCGGAAATTTTACCGGGATCTCTCGCCTTTCTTCAAGAATTGAAACAACATGGAATTAAAATTGCCTTAGGTTCTGCGAGCAAAAATGCTATGACGATATTGAACAATGCTAATTTAGTTCCTTACTTCGATGCCATTATTGATGGCACTCACACATCGAATGCTAAACCTGATCCAGAAGTATTCATACTCGGTGCAAAGGCCGTACAAATTGCCCCAGAGCATTGTGTTGTATTTGAGGATGCCGAAGCAGGTATTGAAGCGGCTTCACGTGCTGGAATGCGTAGCATAGGTATTGGCTCAGTAGGCTCACTCACCCAAGCAGAATATGTCGTATCTTCTCTCGAAGAAATGTCTGTTGAGAAATTACAACGATTATAAATATTTCTATTTACCATCATATTTTGAAGGAGACGATTCGCATGAAGCAATATTTACAATTAGACCCATGGAGCATTATTGAAGAAGGTTTCGACCCACAGAATCATGAAATATCAGAAAGTATATTCAGTATTGGGAACGGTTACATGGGACAACGAGCTAATTTCGAAGAGAAATATAGTGGCTCCTCCCTTCAAGGCAGCTATATGGCCGGCGTATACTATCCTGATAAAACACGTGTTGGATGGTGGAAGAATGGCTATCCTGAATACTTTGCAAAGGTATTAAATTGTACGAATTGGATTGGTATTGATGTCCTCATAGATGGAGTAGCCCTTGACCTAGCTGTATGCAAAGTGAAGGATTTCGTACGCGAACTCAATATGAAGGAAGGCACACTCTCAAGAAGCTTCATCGCTGAACTTCCAGATGGTAAAGAAGTGCAGATTGCGGCGATTCGATTCACCAGCATTGCTCGTCGAGAGATCGGAGCCATCCGATATGCCGTGACACCTTTGAATTTCAGTGGTTCTATTTCTTTAACACCGTATCTTGATGGTGACGTGTCTAACAAAGACTCTAACTACGATGAGAAGTTCTGGTTAGAAGTGTCCAAAGAAGTGACAACAGCAGATGCAACACTAACGATCAAAACAAAGAAGCTTGATTTCCACGTTACCTCTGTCATGGCATATACAGTACTCAAGAATGGTACTCCTGTTACGATCACACCGGAAACAATCGATAAAGAAAAATATGTTGCTCATTCTTTTAAACTGGATGTCCAGGAGAAAGAACAGATTGTCCTATATAAATATGTAGCGAATGTCACTTCCCGCGATCATGATCAGGATCAATTACTTAGCGTAGCGCGGAACGTTCTTCAATCTGCCATGGGGGCGGGATTCCAAGTTCTACTTGAAGAGCATATTACTGCTTGGGCTGAAAAATGGAGTGAGAGTGACATCGTTATTGAGGGTGATGTTGCAGCACAACAGGCGATTCGATTCAATATTTTCCAACTTAATCAGACTTATAACGGAGAAGATGATCGACTCAATATCGGGCCTAAAGGGTTCACAGGTGAGAAATACGGCGGAAGTACTTATTGGGATACCGAAGCTTACTGTCTCCCCTTCTATCTAAGTACAGCTGACGAATCCATTGCTCGGAATCTGTTGGTCTATCGTTACAAGCACTTAGAAAAAGCGAAAGAAAATGCCAAGAAACTCGGCTTCAGCAAAGGTGCCTTATATCCTATGGTAACTATGAATGGAGAAGAGTGCCATAACGAATGGGAAATTACTTTTGAAGAAATCCACCGTAATGGCGCTATAGCTTATGCTATTTACAACTATGTCAATTATACAGGGGATACTGCTTATCTTGGCCAATATGGTCTTGAAGTTCTTGCTGAAATTTCGCGATTCTGGGAAGAACGTGTCAATTATGTTCCTGCCAAAGACCAATATATGATGTTAGGTGTTACTGGACCTAATGAATACGAGAACAATGTCAATAATAACTGGTATACGAATAGTATCGCAGTATGGACGTTGAAATACACGTCGGAAGTGCTGAATGACCTGCACAAGAATGATCCGACCGTTTATGAAGAAGTTATAACTAAGTTACAATTAACTGAAGATGAAACAACCAAGTGGAACGATATTATTGCTAAAATGTACTATCCATATGATGAAGAACGCCAAGTTTTCTTACAGCAGGATGGATTCTTGGATAAAGACCTTACACCAGTTAGCGAATTAGATCCGTCTAACTTGCCATTGAATCAGCAATGGTCTTGGGATCGTATCCTACGTTCTGTTTACATTAAGCAAGCTGACGTATTGCAAGGAATATTCACTCTAAGAGACCAATTCGATTTAGATACAGTTAAACGTAACTTCGATTTCTACGAGCCTCTTACCGTGCATGAGTCTTCCTTATCTCCTTGTGTGCATTCGATTCTTGCTTGCGAACTGGGATATAAAGAGAAAGCTTACGAGATGTATCTTCGCACCTCTCGCTTAGATCTCGACAATTATAACAATGATACCGAAGATGGTTGTCATACGACGAGCATGGCTGGTACTTGGATGTCTGTTGTTCATGGATTTGGAGGATTGCGTGTACGGAATGGTGTTCTACACTTAAACCCATTCAACCCTGGACATTGGAAGTCATTCTCGTTCAAAGTCATGTTCCGTCATTCGCTCCTAAAAGTAACCGTTAGCGAGCATGATGTGACCGTTACGAATGAGACGGAAGTTCCTGCTAGTGTGAATGTTTACGGTAAGGATTACACCGTCAATGGATTGAGTCATATCCAAGTCGATCTATAATATATATGAAGAGACCTCCACAATCCGCAGCCCGGATGTGGGGGTCTTTTACTACTTCAGGCAATCCACTTTCTTTGCTTTCCATCCTTATCCGTATACAGAATATTTGCGAGTTGGATATCAAGAATGACATAATTAGGGTCACTTGGTCCGTCAAACCATTCCTTTAAATCATCATTCCAACATTTTCGCTTCAAACTATCATCTGTGCTAATCGAACAGGTTCCTTCCATCTCAACTACCTCTTTAGTCCCTCCGATTTCATACCCTATCAGCAAAGATACGTTTGGATTATTCTTCAACTCCTCTACCTTATGCGTTCTCCGATCGCTTACCAAATGAATGCTCAATCCTTCATTATACAACATCATATATCTCTGCTTTGGCTTATTGCCTTCAATAGTTGCCAGAGAACAAATCCTATTGTTGTCTAAGATCTTCGTTATATCCTGCTCTATTATCTTGTTGTCCATCATGAATGGTATTCCCCTTCCTCTTGTTGAATGTACTTAAACCATATGATTTATTGTACCCACCTATTAAAATACGAATCAAGATTTGAACAATTCCTAGCTGGACACCCCCAGCATAGTCGATTATAATGACGTAGAATGCCTTAACTTCATAAGTACAGGGGTGCTGGAATTGGCCGGCTGAGATTGTGTCCCACTAGACACTGACCCTTATACCTGATCTGGATAATGCCAGCGTAGGAACGTATCTGATATGATTATATCCATATCTATCTTGCGCCTACATGCGTCCCGATTACGGGGCGCTTTTTTGTATACGAATAGGACATGGAACAACCAGTCCAATAGAGGAGAGAGCAGAATGAGCAAGAAAAGAGCAATGTCGTTACTATTTACATTCTTACTAATACTCGTAATAGCGGGTTGTGGAGGAAATAAGAATGAACAAAATGCACAGACTAGTAAGAAACTACAAGACGTCAAAATTGTCTTAGACTGGACTCCTAATACTAATCATACAGGTCTATATGTAGCGAAAGATCAAGGATATTATGAAGAAGAAGGTCTTAATGTTGAGATAGTCCAACCAGGTGCAGGCGGAGCCGATACGATGGTCGCTTCAGGGGCCGTACCTTTTGGAATAAGCTATCAAGAAAGTGTGACACTAGCTAGAACACAGGACGTCCCGCTCGTCTCTATTGCCGCAGTCATTCAACATAATACGTCCGGTTTCGCCGCACCCGTAGATCGAAACATTAAATCACCCATGGACTTTGAAGGTAAAAGTTATGGAGGTTGGGGTTCGCCTGTAGAAGAGGCTATCATGGGCTCCATCATGGAGAACGAAAAGGCGGATGTTAAGAAGGTTAAGATGATCAATATGGGTGATGCCGATTTCTTCACGGCGGTTAAGCGTGATATCGATTTCGCATGGATCTTCTATGCATGGACAGGTATTGAAGCAGAGCTCCGCAATGATCCAATCGACATGTTATATGTTAAAGATTATGCTGCGGAACTAGACTATTACACGCCTGTCATTGTAACGAATGAGAAGCAGATCAAGGATGATCCTGAATTAGTCAAAGCTTTCCTCAGAGCAACAACGAAAGGCTATCAGCTAACCATTGATAAACCAGAAGAGGCTGCTAATATACTTAGTAACGCAGTTCCTGAGTTAGATAAGGATCTTGTTCTCGCAAGTCAGAAGTGGCTTAGTCCACGTTACACAGACGATGCCCCTCGTTGGGGTGAACAAAAAGTCGAAGTATGGCAGGGCTATACCGATTGGATGCTAAGTCATAATCTTCTGGATAAACAGATTGAAATTAAACAGGCATATACGAATGAGTTTTTACCTGAGTAACCTATAAGTGCGAGTTCAAAAAGTCAGCTTTTCAGCACGAAGATTACCGAGAACCGTATTCGAAAGGATTGAACTTATATTATGGCAAACACATTATTGAGCATTCAAGTTATTCCCAAGACACCTGGAAATGAAGATTCCATTCCTTATGTAGATCGTGCAATTGAGGTCATCCAACAATCCGGAGTGAAACATGAAGTTCACCCTCTAGAGACGACAATGGAAGGTGAGCTTAGCGAGTTGTTAGACATTGTGAAGAATATGCACGAGGCCCTTGTAGCGGCAGGGAGTCCAAGTGTCATTTCTCAGATTAAGATCGCACACAATCCAAACGGGATCAGCATGGATAAGTTAACGGAGAAATATCGTCCATGAGATTGTGGTGGAACAAAATCTGGCCGCCCTTCGTGGCGGTCTTCTTGTTATTGCTGATATGGCAGCTATGTACAACTTTCTTTGAAATTGAGAAATGGATTCTTCCCTCTCCAACTGATATTGTTCGTGAGACTTTCTCTCAATCAGCTGGATTGTGGGAACATACTTTAGCAACAGCAAGGTTAACTGGTGTTGGGTTCCTCATTGGATCCTCGGTAGGTCTGTTTGTCGCCATTGTATTGCATATGATTCCTTTTCTAAAGTCGGCCTTATATCCTTTACTCATTCTCAGTCAAAATGTACCGACCATCGCTCTTGCTCCACTACTGATGATCTGGTTCGGGTTCGGTCTGCTTCCCAAAATTATCGTCATTACGCTGGTCTGCTTCTTCCCGATAGCTATTGCGATGATGGGTGGACTGAGACAAACGGATCCAACCATGCTTAGCTATATGCGTATGATTGGAGCAAGCAAGAGACAAATCTTCTTAAAATTAGAGCTTCCCCATTCACTCCCTGTTCTTTTCTCAGGAATTAAGATCGCAGCGACGTATAGTGTGATGGGTGCAGTCATTGCAGAATGGATCGGATCCGATAAAGGAATCGGTTATTATATGATGCTACAGAAAGCTAGTTATCGTACGGATCGCATGTTTATCGCAATCTCCATAATTATTGTTCTTAGCTTCCTGATGTTCGCCATTATAGGTCTGCTAGAGAAGTGGTTAGTCCGCTGGAAGCCACGTCAAGAACACAAATAAGCCTAACATTACTAACTTATGAAGGATGTGTTTCTCATTAATGTCCATTCAGCATCACAAGCATTACAAGTTACTAATATACACAAAAGCTTCAGCAAACAAGGTCAAGAACTATCTGTGCTGAATGGTGTTTCCCTTACCGTGGAACATGGAGAATTTGTCTCTATCGTCGGACCTTCAGGATGTGGAAAAAGTACGCTGTTCCATACTATTGGAGGATTAGTACAACCCGATTCTGGCGAAGTATGGATGAAAGGACGCGATGTCACAGGAGAACGAGGCCACATTAGCTTCATGCCGCAACAACCTGCTCTATTTCCTTGGCGGACCATTGAAGATAATGTCATTCTTGCACAAGAAATAAAGGGCACTTCCAAGAAAGACGCTCGTAAGGAAGCTCGGGAGTGGATTGCTAAGGTGGGGCTGTCCGGATTCGAACAGGCATATCCCCATACACTATCTGGTGGCATGCAACAACGAGTTGCATTCCTGCGAGCACTTCTCAGCCCAGAAGAACTAATATGCCTAGATGAACCCTTCAGTGCCTTGGATGCCTTGACCCGAAGTGATATGCAACGTTGGCTCCTTAATATTTGGGAAGAGAATCAGCGCTCTGTCTTATTCATCACTCACAATATCGAGGAGGCCTTGCTACTATCCGACCGTATTTATGTATTCTCCAATCGACCTGGATCTGTATTGCAAGTTGTAGATGTACCGCTCCCTCGACCACGACGAGAAGAGCTTACTGATGATCCTACCTTTCTAAAGCTGAAACGGGAATTGTCGCAGTTGATGAAAGAAGAGCAAAAAAGATAGGATTTACGAACTATTCGCATCCCTATCTCTGTCCACGTATTTTGCTTAAGCTTCTATAATGAGTAACTACAAAAGCCATAATAAGGGCACTACAAAAAATGACATATGATATGATCAACTTTCGCAAGTCCATGTCGGGGAAAACGAGCGAGGAACTAATGATACCGAATAACCATATATGCGAGAGTACTCCTACAATAGAGGACCAGGTATACGTAGACACCTTGATGGGTGATAAAGCAGACATAAAAGCGATGATGTTGTTGGGCATGACGGGTAAAGTACGAAGAAATATAATCGCCCATGCTCCATATTTATCAAAGCCATACTGCCATTTCTCGTATCTCTTTAGCCGCTTGCCCCATCTTTGGTTAAACCAATCATGAAAGAAATATTTGCAGATAATAAAAACAACGATCGCAGCCACAGAGCCTACTAGCCAGCTAGCCATCAATCCCGCCTTAACTCCTAGTATCGATATGTGAAGCACAATCAATGTAGCAAATGGAAAGATACCTAGAAAGTTCTGAATGATCGCTAGTATGAGCGTTAGAAGGATAATGGCAATCCCCTCTAATCCTGTAAAGTTTAAAAGCCAATCAATCGCTTGATCTATCATATTTGTCATAAATACAGACCGACTCCATTTCAATATTTCTCTTAGGAGGTCATTTATCATGAACATTCCAACTTACATTCCAATCATTGATGCCCATATTCACCTTGATTCCTATAGTGAGGAGCAAGCATTGCACCTTGCAGAGTTGTCCAATGATGGTGTGACTGGGGTTATCGCTGTATCCATGAATCTCCAATCCAGCATCCGCAATCTGGAGATTGCTAAATTACATCCTACTCTCGTTCATCCTGCCTTTGGATTCCATCCTGAGCAACCCCTGCCGACATCAGAAGAGGTTGCCGAACTGTTGTCATGGATGAAGGATCATCATCATGACATGATCGCTGTAGGGGAAGTTGGTCTTCCCTATTATTCACAGCTAGAAGCGCAGGAAACTGGACAACCTTTTGACCAAACACCTTACATCGCCCTGCTGGAACAATTTATTTCTTTCGCCGCCATATACGATAAGCCCATTATACTACATGCCGTATATGACGATGCAAATATAGCATGTAACTTACTTGAAAAGTATGGCGTAACCCAAGCGCATTTTCACTGGTTCAAAGGTTCCGCGGATACTATAGAGCGTATGGCGAATAACGGTTATTATATATCCTTCACGCCAGATATTCTTTATGAAGCTGAAATACAAGAATTAGCCCGCCTCTATCCGAAAGAGCAGGTCATGGCGGAAACCGATGGACCCTGGCCTTTTGAAGGACCCTTCTCTGGACAAATGACCCATCCACGGATGGTGTCTGATGTCATTGAAGCTTGGAGTCAAATCCATCATATTAGCGTAGAATCAGCCCGTAGCGTGATCTACTCCAATACTAAGAGATTTTATGGGATCTAAAGAGTTTCTAGCTAATAATAAAGACGCTTTGCCATCCCTCTTGCAAGGACGGCAAAGCGTCTGTGTGTGTCATAGCTTACTTTTTCATAAACCCTTTACTCAACAGAAATTCCTTCATATGCAATCGACTTGGCTGCGCCAAGCGATTAGCCATCATTTGTGACCACGGAGTATCGTTCTTCCCAGCTGTTCTTTCTAACATATATTGCTTCGTGGTTTCATCATAGGCCTTCACCTGCTCTACGATCTGTTCTTTGGAATATCTATTTCTGTGGAGCACGGCATCCATAGGTAAGCGAGGTCGTAGGCCGGTATCTTGATCCGGATATCCAACACACATGCCGAATACAGGATATACCAATTCTGGTAGGCCAAGTAGATCAGAGACCTCTGCAATATGATTGCGTACACCACCAATATATACAATTCCAAGCCCCATCGACTCTGCAGCCACCGCTGCATTCTGAGCCGCTAGGGCCACATCTGTTGTGGCTACAATGAGGTTCTCCATAGAATCTTCATAGGATGGTTGATCAACTAATTGCGGTGCCGTCACTTGCTGCAGGCGATATAAATCTGCACACCAAACTAGGAATACAGGACATTGCTCCACATAGGATTGATTTCCTGCAAGTGTAGCGAGCCTTCTCTTCAATTCCGGCTCTGTTATTGCAATAACACTATAAGCTTGCACATTACTTGAAGTAGAGGCCATTTGTGCGCTAGAAACGATGAGTTTCAATTGCTCCTCAGTAACTGGCTGATCTGTAAATCGTCGGATCGACCGATGATTTAACAACTGAGATATCGTGGCATTCATAAGCACCGCTCCTTGTATCGTTATCATTAATACTATCTCCAACCAAGGCGATGACCTTGCCAGATTGCTGCATCTTTTGCTTATCTCATTAATTTATTGACTGTAATCAATAGTTCATCAATGACATCATGCTCTCCCGCTTCAATACGTTCCACAACACAACTCTTCATATGTCCTTCCAATAATAGCTTGCCCACGCCATTCATAGCCGATTGAATCGCTGCAATCTGGTTCAGAACATCATCACAATACGTATCTTTCTCGATCATTCCTTTAACTCCACGAATCTGACCTTCAATGCGATTCAAGCGAGTCACTAGTTGCTTCTTCGTCTGTTCCGAGTGATGACTCTTCCTTGAATGAGTGTCTGTATGACACTGGTTAGCAACCGTACCAGAATCAGATGAGCTTAACTCTTCAACTGAACCGTCTAATTTATGATCCGCCATGGGTGTTCTCCCCCTATTCATATATAGAACATATACTATTCCTTACACTACCTTACCATACCCCCCAAGGGTATGTAAAGTTGCTCATTTTCCCAACTAATATTCCTCTTTGACAACATAAATAACCCGCTGTACGGAAATATCCGTGCAACGGGTTATTCACTTCACTCCATTTCACATATACTACAGTCTATCCTAGAAGTGATATCATTTCAGTCTTTATCAGCTGCATTCATCTCATAGACCGTTTGATGAAGCTCCTTAATCATATGTTGCATAATCATACTTTGCTGATCACTAATTCCAGATTGGTTATCTTGGATGATCATTTGGTGGATATTCCTCTTCAGTATCTCACTACGACGTTCCAACATAGCATGGTTCATTAACTAAATCACTCCTGACTTGTCTTTGAACTTGCAGATGAAGTCCTTCATTAAGTATAAAGAACTATGAACATTATTGAAAACTTACTGAAAATGATTATCCCCTTGAAAATCAGGCTAAGGCTTGAGCAGAGGAGCTGACCCGACTGAGCCATACATATCCTCCCCTATGCGCCATGTTCCTACCTAAGCGTAGCTACTCAGCCCTTAAAATGCTATTCCCTCAGGAGACTGAACAGAAATATCCCTCATATGTCCCTTCCTCTTCCTCCACCTTAAAGCGACCAGAATCCCACGTAAATATTCATCTGCAATCATTGCGATATATACACCAAATAGTCCCATCTCTAACACAATTCCTAATAAATAAGCTAATCCAACAGATACAATCCACATTGAAATGACGCTTATTGTCATAACATAACGGGTTTGTCCCACTGCATTCAGAGCATTACCCATCGTCATATTAATCATCTTACCCGGTTGAAGAACAATATTAACGATCAATAGAAATACACCGGTTGCTATGATCGACTCGTCCGACGTGAACCAGCCCAATATATATTTACCACATATGACGAGAATTAACGTATTCACTACCACAAGCAAGATTCCCCATTTGACAGCCTTCCACGCATCTGAGTAGGCTTCTTCACGTTTCCCTGAACCATACAGATGCGCAGTACGAATCTGAACAGCCATCGCTATAGCCATCCCAAATAGAAAGGCAAATGACTCCACAGTTGTCAGATATGAGCGTGTTGCTAATTCCATAGCACCCATCGTCCCTATTAATGAGGCAATGACTAGCTGAGTAATCGAATAAGAGCCCCCACTTAAGGAAAGAGGTATACCTATCTTCGCTATCTCTTTCACAATCTTCTTATTCCATTTCACAAACTCACCGAACGTAAGGCGCGAACTAAAGCTATTCAATAAAATTATAAACAGCATAATCACAGCAATAGACCTACTTAGAACGGTTGAGATACCCACTCCCACCATACCCAATTCAGGAAATCCAAATGCACCAAATATAAATACATAATTAAATAATATATGTATTAAATTCATCCCTACAGCAATCATCATCGTTGCTTTTGTATTACCTGTATTCCGAATAATCGTACTACAAGTTTGAAGGAGTGCCATCATAAGTGCACCACTTCCTACGATATAAAGATATTGCTGTGCCAAAGGTCTAATTTCCATAGGTACCTGCAGTAGAGCGAGTATTGCATCTGTATTGAAATGTATAACTAGACTGACTACAATTCCAATCATGACATTAAATGAAAAAGCCAAAGACGCCGCCTTGCGAGCTTCTAACTCATTGCCCGATCCAAGCTTCTGAGCAACTAATATACCTGATCCACTACTAATCATCGCGAACAATACGAACAAAGCTGCAAAAAACTGATTGCAAATCCCTACTGCCGCAACAGCTTCATCTGATATTTTGCTCACCATAATTGTATCAACTGTCCCAATCATAAATTGCAGAGACATTTCCAACATAATTGGCCATGCTAAATTATACAGAGAATAGGTGTCATTGCTTTTTAAAGATGCCAAATTTCTCTACTCCTAAGTTCAATTGGACATAGTTATTCTAATTATTATTTTTATATCCGCCGCTAATGATATCATTCATCCATAAGAGCTACAATGACTTTTCCAAATTACATATAGCCCATTGGAGTCATTACAATTTAAACACCCCCATGATAGGATGAGTAAAATACTATACAGTCAAAGGTGAACGCACATTGAGAATTCTCCACAAAGTACTTGGACTTGGAATAGTCCTATCCTTTCTATGCTTGTTGCTATATCCAACCTTCACCTATGCGCATGCGTATCTTCAGAAATCAACACCCGCTGCGAACGAAGTCGTCCGTCAGTCACCCTCAAAGATTACGCTTCAGTTCAATGAATCTATCCAACCTGCATTTCACGACATTCAAGTCATGAATTCAGCTGGAGAACGGGTTGATCTTGAGGATAGCTACATTCCAGATAGCCAAATGAATATTCTTGAAGGTAATGTCAGACCTAATCTGCCAGATGATGTGTATCTCATTACGTGGAATGTGATTTCAGGGGATGGTCATCGCATTGAAGGTAGTATTCCTTTTCAAGTTGGAGGCGATAATAGTTCTATTAATATCCCTTCTGCGAAATCCACAAGCACCTTTCCTGGATTAGACTTGATTACAATTCGGTGGCTACTTTACTTAAGCATGTCCTTCTTCATGGGCATTCTCTGCTTCTATCGCTTTATGTATCCTGCGAATCCCAAAGGAGCACTCCCATTGCCCCAGCGTAGCCGTACGTTATTATGGATAACCTATGGCGGTATACTTGTGAGCATTCTGCTAAGTCTGCCACTACAAGCGACGATTGATGCACGTATTCAGTGGACTGAATTATGGATAACTCCATGGTTCACTCAAATGTTCCAGACGAACTTCGGTCTCATATGGTTGATCCAATTGGGATTAGCAGTTGTTCTAGGAGGGGTAATCTATGCTGCCCATCGGACATCTGAGGGAAGTCGCTTGAGAATCATTGGTTATTCCTTAGCTCTGTCTCTCGCACTGGGTATTCTCTTATCCAAATCATTCATAGGTCATCCAGCTGCTTCTGAGTTGAAGGCTCTGTCTATAACAATGAACTTCCTTCATTTAGCCGCCATATGCGTATGGATCGGTTCATTACTTGCGCTAGCTATTGTTCTTCCGGGCGAGGCTTCACTTCCCACTTCTACCGAGGAACGCAAAGGGACCATTTTCCGTGTTATTCGCACGTTCTCCTGTTGGGGATTCGGACTTGTCGCCATCGTCATACTGAGTGGGATCTATGCCAGCCTAAAGTATGTACCTACACTACATTCGTTATTTAATACGTTATATGGTCAAGTACTGTTGCTCAAATGTGGTCTTGTACTCATTATGCTAGTACTTGCAGCAATCAATTTCCTTCGTGGAAGAAGGAACAAGCCCATTGGACGTAGTGTATGGATCGAATTAAGCATGGGTGTCATCACACTTGTACTTGCAGCTATTTTAACCAATTTACCTACAGCTACATCTACACCAGGTCCTGTTCATGTATCGAATACTTTAGACAACGGAGAAGTGATTTCACTCCGCATTAGCCCTAATATTGTCGGCAATAATCAGTTTGAAATATATGTTCGGGATGCTAAAGGTCAAGGTATCCACAATATTCAACAAGTGAAACTTACGCTCACCTCACTAGATATGGACATGGGTAAGTATGAGATCATCGTTCCCCACGAACCCAATTCTACATTTATGGCAAAAGATCTAATCAGCATGGCTGGGCGATGGAATATTCAAGTCCATATCCTATCAGCATCGCTGGACACTTGGGATACAGACTTCACCATCAGAGTAGGTACTAAATAGTTCAACCACAATCTAATCACGAAAGAAGGAATTTATCTTGTTTAAAAAATCTAAATTATCTATCTTATTCATCTCAGTTGTTGCAAGCTCAATGCTATTCGCTGGTATCGCAAGTGCTCATGTCACCGTGAAACCAACGACATCCACCCCTGGTGCTTGGGAAACTTATACCATTAAAGTACCCGTTGAAAAGGATATTGCAACTACGAAAGTATCGCTGAAGATTCCAGCTGAAGTAGAGTTCAAACAATATCAGCCCACACCCGATTGGCAGACTAGTACCGAGAAAGACGCTTCAGGCAAAGTTAGTTCCATTACTTGGACCGCTACAGGGGAAGGGATCTCAGCCGGAGAATTTCAAACATTTGACTTCGTAGCCGTGAATCCGAAAGAGGATGCATCGATAGCATGGGACGCTTATCAATACTATTCAGATGGAAGTATTGTAGAATGGACGGGCGAGGAAGGCTCCGATTTACCTCATGCCATCACCTTAATTACATCTGCTACATCATCCGAGGAAACTAATAACAGCGCAGCAAATGAACATGATCACAGTACAGCAGCACCTACCACTCCATCGGAAGCAGATCAAGAACCTACTACTAACACATCGGACACTTCCAGTTCAACGAGTTCCACCTCGACCACGGATATCATGACACTAGTTATATCTATTGCCGCCTTAGTTCTTTCAATCATCGCCTTACTTAGATCCCTTAGGAATAAAAAGCAATAACTTCAGAAGATATCTCTTTATATCATAAGCACAAAACAGACCGTAATCCATATGGATTACGGCCTGTTGCTCGTTCGTATTACCTTATTCGATTTGAACGCCCTTCTTGATTGCCTTCAAGTCACCATTGGAATTGTTAAGTATAGGAAGCATCTTGTCATCTCGAACCATAGGGGAGTTGCACAACCGACAAGTCGGTTCATGTTCGAATGCGAAATTATCACGCATCCATCCCTTACAATTCTCATCTGTACAGGCCCAAATTGAAGTATTTTCCTCTGGAATTTCCTCTAACGATTTTTTGCGATAGTTCATACTCAACCTCCTCATTAGACTTTAAAAAACCAAACAAGTAAAGACGGATACCGAACCCAAAAAAAAGTGGCATCCGCAAGATAGATCATACCTTAACGTCATATGTCTGATAGTATTAAAAAAACTGCCCTTAACAGACGTTAAGGGCAGTCTTGTTTGTATTAAAGCTTAACTACGTTTTCTGCTTGTGGTCCGCGGTTTCCTTCAACTACGTTGAACTGAACACGTTGTCCTTCGTCCAAAGTCTTGAACCCGTCGCCAGTGATAGCTGAGAAGTGAACGAAAACGTCGCTTCCGCCTTCAACTTCGATGAAACCGAAACCTTTGTCTGCGTTAAACCATTTTACTGTACCTGTTTGCATTTGTAATTCCTCCAAAAAGTTTAATTTAATGCTGATCTTTTTTTACACTTACATATAAAAAAGTTTCACACATTGAAAAGAGTTCCAATATAACTTGAAGCCGCTTTTCAATACGTGAAAGCGATCAATATTTCCTAACTGAGATCATTGTAACATGTGGATTGATTAAACGCAAGGCTGAGTAAAAGTAATTTTTATCTCTTTTTTTGTTGCACACCTTATAGCGTTGTATAACAACCTATTTCTAGCGTAGAACAGTTGATATTTCTCCTCCCACACGATAACATTGGATCATTATCCCATGCGAAAGTCCAGGTGTTCATATATGATCAAGAACGAAAAGATTAAAGCCTCCGAAGTTCAGTTAACCGGAATTCATGGCGAGGACTTAGGCATTGTCTCTACTGTCGATGCTCTAGCAATGGCCAAAAAGCTCAAAGTCGATCTAATCTGCACTTCTCTCTTGAGTAGCCCCCCACCCTGTCGGTTAATGGGAGCCGGAGCTGCTAAACAGGAAGTACAGCAATCTAAACAAAAAGACCGCAAACTAGATCCCAATACCAAGGTAAAGGAAATTCGTCTTACTCCCCAAATCGAAGACCATGATTACGATACGAAGAAGAATCAGGCTCATAAGCTTTTGAAATCAGGAAAAGCAGTCGTACTCGTCGTACGTATACAAGGTAAAGAAGGTCCCAAAGCAAAAGAGTTGCTAGAGCTACTACTTAAGGACCTTACAGAAGTGGGCAGCAAGCATACCGGGATTCAACTCAGTGGAAAACAAGCGATGGTTCAGGTAGATCCTTTATAGAATAGGCGTTATATTAACTGGTTTACGCAACATAAGTAACCAGAACAATGCGAGGTTGAACATATGTCCAAACGTATTTTATTTACAGGTGGTGGATCAGCAGGTCATGTCACCGTTAATGTAGCGCTTATTCCACGTTTTGTGGAACAAGGATGGGATGTTTCATATATAGGCTCGATAAAGGGTATTGAGTCTGAGCTGATCAAGAACATCGATCATGTCGAGTATCATAGTATTTCAACAGGTAAACTTCGACGTTATATGAGTGTGGAGAATTTCAAAGATCCTTTCCGCATCGTCAAAGGTGTGTTTGAAGCGACCCAATTAATACGAAAAATCAAGCCTGACGTCGTGTTCTCCAAGGGTGGATTTGTATCTGTCCCTGTCGTGATCGGCGCTAAATTAAACAAGGTTCCGATTGTTATTCATGAATCCGACCTTACTCCCGGGCTCGCTAATCGAATCGCACTTCCTTTAGCTACGAAGGTATGCGTAACTTTCCCTGAGACGATAGATCATATCAAGAGTGACAAAGCCACTTATGTCGGGGCTATTATTCGTGATGAGCTGCGAGCTGGCGATGCTACCCGTGGATTACAATTCCTTCAGTTCACCAACAGCAAGCCAGTCGTTCTCATTATGGGCGGTAGCTTAGGAGCGAGAAAGATCAATGAGACGATTCGTAACAATCTAACCTTTCTCCTTGATCAGTTCCAAGTGGTGCATATTTGTGGAAAGAACCAAGTAGACGCTTCTATTCGTATAGATGGATATCAACAATTTGAGTATATCCATAATGAGCTTCCAGATGTCATTGCCTCCGCAGATATTGTCATAACAAGAGCAGGTTCTAATTCGATCTTTGAATTTCTGGCACTTCGCAAACCGATGCTCTTAATCCCATTATCGAAGGCGGCGAGTCGTGGTGACCAAATTTTAAATGCTCAATCTTTTAAAAAAGCTGGATATGCTGAGCTTCTATTAGAAGAAGAGTTAACCAATGAATCATTTATGATCTCACTTCATGTACTTGTCTCTAAACAGGCTCAAATCATTGAAACTATGGCTCAATACGATCATACGAATACAATTGATCAAGTCATTCAACTCATTCAGGATACGAGCATTCACTAATGCCATTCAACATTAAAACACAAAACACTATAGTTTTTTATTCTATTATTTGGTATATTAACTTCATCATTTTCATCATAAAGGAGAAATTACACAATGGCTATTGAATCAACCGTCAAATGTGCTTTAGTTACAGGTGGAAGTAGAGGGATCGGGAAAGCCGTTGTCTTGGAATTCGCTAAGGCAGGTATCCATGTCATGATTAACTATTTCGGTGACGACAAAGAAGCGTTGGATGTTAAACATCAAGCAGAAACTTATGGAGTTCAAGCAGAAATATTTCATGCGGATGTTAGCGATCCCGTTCAAGTAAAGGATTTGTTCGCAGCGATCGACAACATATTCGGAAGATTGGATATTTTAGTTAATAATGCTGGAATTGCTCAAACGGTAACAGTCAAAGAGATGACAGACGAGCAATGGGATCGAATGATCAAAATACATATGTATGGTACATTCTACACTTCTCGTGAAGCAGCTCGCATAATGTCGGAGCAGAAGTCTGGACGAATCATTAATGTTACGTCCGATCTCGCCGGTCAGGGAGGTGCTGAACTGGCACATTACGCAGCGGCCAAAGGCGGCATTACAGCATTTACTAAATCACTTGCAAGAGAACTAGCCCCATACGTATTAGTTAATGCTGTCGCACCTGGTGGTACTTTCACCGACGTTCGATCTTCTCTTGAAGATACCCATGATAGGAACGATTCACGCCAATTATTAAATAGACTAGCATTCCCGCAAGAAATCGCTAGATCCATTCTATTCCTTACTTCAGACGATGGTAGCATTTACACTGGACAGGTTCTTGGAGCCAATGGCGGCAGCGTCATGAACGGCTAAACTATCAAGCTATCGAACTATCGTTTGAGTGCATTTCATGAGAAAACAGGCCATTTTGCCCGGCCTGTTTTTCTTTTCCTGCTAGTCAGCATTAGTTGCAAATTTGTCCTCTAAATCTACCACTTTTCCTATACTTTGAAGCGACCTACTAGTTGGTGAAGTTCCTCGGCCATTTGCGAGAGCCCATGTGCGGAAGAGTCGATCTCCTCCATCATTGCGAGTTGGCCCTCGGTGAGCTCCGATATTTGATTCAAGCTGCTTGTCGTAGCAATCATCGTTCCCTTCACCGCCTGCATCGAACTTGCAGCTTGCTCCGATCCGGCTGACAACTGCTCGGTTGCGGCCGATGTCTCCTCGATTTGCTCCGCAACTTCATTAACCGATTGATGAATAACCCTAAACGACTCGCTCGTTACAAGCGCCATCGACGCACCTTCTGCAACTTGGTTTGTTGTTTCATCCATCGTCTTCACGACATCTACCGTTTCGGTCTGAATCAACGCAATCAGATCAGCAATATCTTGTGCTGAATTTGCTGACTGCTCCGCCAACTTCCGAACCTCGCCAGCTACGACCGCGAAGCCTCTGCCATTCTCACCCGCCCTTGCCGCCTCAATCGCTGCATTTAACGATAACAGGTTCGTTTGATTGGCAATTCCCGTGATAACTTCTACAATCTGATCGATAGCTGCAGTACGATCTCCAAGCCCCCTTACGGAGGATGACAATCCTTCTACCGTACTCTGGATGGCCTGCATCTGTCGTTGCATCTGTTCCGCTAACTGTGAGCCTTCAGCTGCGTTGTCGAAAGCATTACCCGCTGAGACGGATACCCTTTGCGCATTGACTGCGATCTGTTGAATACCTTTTGACATTTCTGTGAAAGCGATGGCTCCTTCTGCAACATTCATGAGCTGCTTATCCGAGCTCAGTACCAAGCTCTGGAGAGAGCTTGAGTTCTCTTCAGCCGCCTTGCTCGTTTGCTCAGAGCTAGCTGTCAACTCTTCCGAAGAAGCGGCCACTTGTTGCGCCGTAATACCAATCTGACTAATCATGCTGCGAAGATTACCGATCATCTTGTTGTAGGTTTGCGCTAAGTCGCCAACTTCATCTCGCGATGAAACGTTGAGCTCCTGCGTCAAATCTCCTTCTCCTTCAGCAATCTCGTGAAGTTGCTTATTGATGATAATCATTGGGCGGATAATCCTCCGAATGAATATAATGCTAATTAATACCGCTAGTATCCCAATTATTCCCATAAGCATGTAGGCCATGAGCAGAATCTCATTTACTTTTTGGTCAATAGTGTGAATCGGGGAGCCTACGAACCACATGCCTACAACTTCGTCTTTTTCGTTCTTAAGTGGCTGATACATCGTTTTGTATGGCTTCTCAACAATATTCGCTTCACCTATGTAATTTTGCCCTTTCGTGAGAACAAGATCCGCCACCTTCGGATCAACCTTCGTTCCCACCACTCGATTGTCCCCTTCAAATATATTGGTCGTAACCCGTGTATCCCCTTGAATAAGGGTAACTGCTCCTCCCGTAATCTTTCCCAACACTTCCGCGAACTCATTGTTGTCGTTAATCTTCGTCGTTCCTTTTAAAAGGTTGTCGTCTTCCACCGACCATGCCCCCGGATACTCCTTGTCGAGGAGGTTATACCCCAGTTGTGAATCAATTTCAACCCGTTCTTGGAACAATTCATTCATCGTAGTACTAACCTGTCTTTTAACTACAACAGTGATAGAAATAGATAACACCAGAATCATACATATGATTAGTAGACTAATCTTTGTACCGATACCCAAGCGTACCCGCTCGCCAAACTTTCCAATTCCCATAGCACTCTCTCCTTAGATGAATAGAAAACTAACCACTAACATATTTTACAATGTGTCTTTGGCTACTATTCAGTGTATCCTAGTCGATACTTCAAAGGCTGTGATATTCGCTACTAACTTTGTATTTTTCCGTTCTTTAAGTTACACTAAACATGATTTTTCAACTTGGCGTGGTCTATTAAAATCAGTTTAACAATCCGTCCTAATATTAAATGAAAAGAAGTGAAAGAACATGTCTTTGAACTCAAAATTACACAAATTACCACTCATGATTAGCATCTCCCTACTATTAATAGCTAAATTATGCCTTCTTCGTTATTTCTACTTCGGAGAACTGACCGGAGCAGGACTGTTAGCAGATACGTTCTCCGTTCTCGTGTTCATGAGCTTACTGGAACTCTTCCTCCCAATAAAAGAAAAACGTCTCACCTATTGGAGTATTAATGTCCTATTCTCTATCATGCTCTTTGCAGCTACATTGTACCAGGCTCATTTCGGTTCAGTCCCTACGTACACGACGCTCAAAGAATTGGGACAAGTGGGTCAAATACGTTCTAGCATCCAATCTTTGATAAAAGCTACTTATTTCCTATTCTTTACTGATCTTGTCATCGCCCTAATCTTAGCGCTCGTTAGCTTCATTCGTCCTCATCGGAGCAGGTATGTGCATAGCATAGGCCCTATATTTAGTTCCACTCTTCATCGTAAAAGAGGGAAATTGAAGTGGAGAATCGCTACTACGCTGACCTTGGTAATAAGCATCAGTTGTTCAAGTCTTATTATTAACCGTTCCCTTGGGATCGATAATGAACTTGTCCAGGCTGAGAACCTCGGATTTCTAAATTACCAAGTAGCTGCGGCCCTGAAGAATAAGCAAGAGGATGTATTGATTAATAATGGGGATCTTCAGAAGACAATAGCAGAAGTGAAGGCTTTACAGTCAACCTACCCTTATCGGGAAGATGACTCTAAAGCACCTGCACATTTCGGTTCCGCTAAGGGAATGAATATCATCGTTGTACAATTGGAGTCCTTTCAGAACTTCCCCATCCATTTGAATCTGGATCAACAGGAAGTTACTCCTGTCCTGAATAAGTTGGCAAAGGAAAGCTATTACTTCCCCTATTTCTATCAGCAAATCGGACAAGGGAACACATCGGATGCCGAATTTATGTCTAATACGTCCATCTATCCAACTGGAAACGTCGCGATGTCTTCTGGGTTTGGGAACAGAGAGCTACCAAGCCTTCCAAGATTACTAAGTCAATTACAATATAAAACAGCAACGTTCCATATCAATGATGTGACATTTTGGAGTCGTAACTTGTTGTATCCTGCTCTTGGTTTCGACCGTTATTATGATAAACCTTTCTATACCAATGATCATTTCAATGATTTCGGCGCTTCAGATGAGGAGATGTACCGTGTCGGTATGGAGAAGATCAAGGAGATCTTGGCTGCTAATAAGCCTTTCTATGCGCAATTCGTCACAACGTCCAGTCATGCGCCCTTTGTCATTCCTAAAGATCAACGGAAGCTACAACTCCCTGGTGATATGGAAGGAACACAGTTGGGCAATTACTTAACCGCTGTGAACTATACGGATGAAGCGCTAGGTAAACTTATCGAGCAATTGAAGGAGAATGGACTGTGGGATAATACTGTTCTTGTCGCCTATGGTGATCACTTTGGCATTAATCCGAAGGAGACAGATGGGGCGGAGATTACAGCAAAACTGGGTATTCCTTATGATAATCGGATCAGTCGCTTTAACATTCCCCTCCTAATTCATGTTCCCAATCAAAAGGAGGGTCTCGTTGTTGAGCTTACAGGCGGACAGCTCGATATTGTGCCAACAGTGGCCAATCTTATGGGAATATCGCTTGAAGAGGAACATTTCACCGCATTCGGACGCGATCTTTTGAATACGGATCATAATATTTTTGGGATGCGCTACTACTCCCCAACAGGTTCATTCTTCAATAACGATGTCATGTTCGTTCCAGGTGCTGGTTTTGAGGATGGAACTGCCTATTCATTAAAGACCTTTGAACCTGTTAATGATGTGGAAGTCTATCGTACCGATTATGATTATGTCATGTCACTCATGAAGTTATCTGATATATATGCTCAATTGTTACCTAAACGTTCCCCGTGATGCTACTTGAAAATTAAAGAGACTCATCATCTGTTCGCACCTCCGTGCGTTGTTCATGTCTATATTCTGTCGGTGTGACGTTGAAGCATTTACGAAACACCTGTGTAAAATGCTTCACATCCTGGTACGATGCCAATCTATGCACTTTTCGATCGATGGGTATATATATTTTAAAAAAAGCAGCCCATTCCTCTATCAATGAGGAACAAGCTGCTTTTTTATTTTATCATTTACTATTACATATATGACATCCATCTTCTTCTTCGGATAGTTCTCTTCTTGCCAATGGATGAAGAACGACGCATCATAACCAAATTGCAATTCAACTTCATTCTAGTTCAAAAGCGCCCGTATAGAGCTGATAATACTTACCTTTTTCACTAATTAATTTCTCATGGTTACCTCGCTCGATGATTTGCCCATGTTCAAGTACCATAATGGCATCGGAATTTCGCACAGTGGACAGTCTATGCGCGATAACAAATACGGTTCGGCCTTGCATCAGTCTATCCATCCCTCTTTGAACAATCGCCTCGGTACGCGTATCAATACTTGAGGTCGCTTCATCAAGAATCATGACAGGTGGATCGGCAATCGCTGCTCTCGCAATCGCTAGAAGCTGTCTCTGCCCTTGGGATAACCGTCCTCCATCACCAGCAAGCTCCGTATTGTAGCCATCCGGTAGCTTCGATATGAACTCATCCGCATTAGCAAGACGCGCGGCTGTGTACACTTCCTCATCTGTAGCATCTAACTTACTATAACGTATATTGTCCATGACCGTTCCACTGAACAAGTGCGTATCCTGTAGTACAACACCTAGCGAGCGGCGAAGATCATCTTTCTTAATGTGGTTAATGTTAATACCATCATAGCTAATTTTGCCATCAGCAATATCATAGAAGCGATTGATCAAATTGGTGATCGTCGTTTTGCCAGCACCCGTAGAACCGACAAAAGCAACCTTCTGTCCAGGTTCGGCATATAGTGAAATATGAGACAGTACCGGTGTGGCCGCTGTATATCCGAAATTCACATCATGGAATCGCACATCACCCATCAATTGGGTAAAGGTGGCCGTTCCATCTTCATGCGGATTCTTCCACGCCCAAATCCCCGTATGTTCTGCTACTTCAATTAACGTATTCCCCTCATATTTGGCATTAACCAGCGTAACGTAACCTTCATCCCCTTCCGATTCCTCATCCATGAGTTGAAAGATTCTCTCCGCTCCGGCAAGTGCCATAACAATAGAGTTGACCTGCTGCGAAACTTGACTGATCGGCATACTGAAGCTTCTACTTAATTGTAAAAAGGATGCGATGGCCCCAATCGTCAATCCACCGACACCACTAATAGCTAATGCACCACCAACGATGGCCAGCAGTACATATTGCAAATGCCCTAGGTTACCCATAATCGGCATCAATATGTTAGCGAACTTGTTCGCTTCTGTCGCATTGTTACATAATTCATCGTTGAGCACATCGAATTCTTGTTTTGCCTTTTCCTCGTGACAGAACACCTTGACAACCTTTTGACCATTCATCATTTCTTCAATATATCCGTTTAAATGTCCCATCGATTGTTGTTGCTTCATAAAGTACTTAGCACTATTCCCACCAATCTTCTTGACCACAAACATCATAACGAACACCATTACTATGACAACCAGAGTCAAATAAACACTCGTCGAAAGCATAGCGAAAAATACAGCAATAATCGTTACGACAGAGGATATCACCTGCGGAATACTCTGTGAGATCATTTGTCTGAGCGTATCGGTATCATTCGTATAATGGCTCATGACGTTACCATGAGAATGAGTATCGAAATACTTGATAGGCAGACTTTGCATATGTGAGAACATCTCATCACGAATCTTCTTGAGTACACCTTGTGCAATGACGACCATCAATCTATTGTATATGAATGTCGCTATGACACCAGCTAGATAGATTGCCCCCATGATAAGTATCGCTTGCAAGAGCCCCGCAAAGAGAGGATTCGCCTCAAGCAGGAGAGGAGCAATATAATCATCAATCACCACTCTAAGAAACATTGATCCTGCTACACCAGCAAGAGAACTTACAAGTATGCAGATGAGGACGAAGGTAAACGGTATCTTGTATTGACCCGTTACATAAGATAATAGACGTTTAATTGCTACGCGATTACTTTGGGTCTTAGGCGGTTTCAACGCTATCCCCCCCTTTCACTTGTAAGTAGTACATCTCTTGATAAATAGCATTACTTCGCAAAAGTTCTTCATGGGTTCCGACAGCATTCATTCTACCGCCATCCATCACAATGATCTTATCCGCATCTTGAATAGAGGAAACCCGCTGCGCGATAATGAGCTTCGTCGTATTCGGGATATCATTCCGGAACGCTTGCTTGATCAGTGTATCTGTCTTTGTATCAACCGCACTTGTTGAATCATCAAGAATTAGAATCTTCGGTTTCTTCAGAAGAGCCCTTGCGATACATAGACGCTGCTTCTGCCCACCCGATACGTTAGAACCCCCTTGTTCAATGTAAGTGTCATATCCCTCAGGGAAAGCGCGGATAAAGTCATCGGCCTGAGCCAATTGACATACAGTAACAAGTTCCTCATCCGTTGCTTCTTCACAGCCCCAGCGTAGATTCTCTTTGATCGTACCGGAGAATAAAATATTGTTCTGCAACACCATGGCAACATCGTTACGTAGCGTTTCAATGTCATAGTCCCGAACATCTACACCGCCTACCATAACAGAGCCCTCCGTCGTATCGTACAGGCGAGGAATCAACTGTACTAGGCTTGTTTTGGAGCTCCCTGTCCCTCCAATAATACCGACCGTTTCACCTGATTTAATCTCGATATTGATATTTTCCAGACTTAACTTATTAGGGTCCTTCGTATAACTAAAGTTCACATTGTTAAAAGAAATCTCGCCGTTTCTCACTTCATTCACGGGATGATCTACATTGTGTAGGTCGCTTTTCTCATCCAAAAGTTCAACAATTCTTTCTGCTGAAGCTCGTGAGATCGTAATCATAACGAATACCATGGATAGCATCATAAGGCTCATCAGTATTTGCATAGCATAAGCGATTAAGCTTACCAATTCGCCCGTGGTCATTGTATTAGATACGATCATTCTCGCACCGAACCATGAGATTAGAAGAATACAGGAGTAGACAGATACCTGCATTAACGGACTGTTAAATGCTAATAGCTTCTCGGCCTTCGAGAAATCTTTAAAGATGCTATTGGATACCTTGTTGAACTTGTCCTTCTCATGATCTTCACGTACATAAGATTTAACAACCCGAATCCCGCTCAGATTTTCTTGGACTGCATTGTTCAGCTTATCGTAAGTGCGAAATACCCGTTCAAAGATCGGATGAGCATTTCTAATAATCAACCATAACCCTAGAGCCAGAAATGGAATTAATACAAGGAAGATAAGTGAAATTCTTGCGTTAATTCCAAATGCCATAATCAATGAAAATACGAGCATAACCGGAGAACGTACCGCAATCCGAATAATGACTTGATAGGCATTCTGCACGTTCGTTACATCCGTTGTAAGTCTCGTAACCATACTTGAAGTCGAGAATTTATCCATATTAAAAAATGAAAATCTTTGTATATTATGGTACATATCCTGACGCAGATTACTGGCATAACCCGCCGATGCTATAGCAGCATATTTACCCGATAATACACCGAATATCAAAGATATAATAGCAGAAAGAACTAAGGCTATGCCCAATTTCCATATCACGCTCATATTACCTTCGTCGATTCCAAAATCAATTAAAAAGGCCATCAACAGCGGAATAATAACTTCCATTACCACTTCTAGTACCATATAAACAGGTGTGAGAATGGAAGCCTTTTTGTACTGCCTTATACTGCCTGCTAGTTTTCTAATCATGTAGCTTGCCTCCATATAAATGATAGCTTCTATTCAATATTATTTTTAATCTTCTTCACAATGGTTAAAAAGCTACTGATTTCCTCCTTTGTTAGGCCTCTCGAGAGTTGCGCTTCGATTCGTTTAATGTCTTCTTCAATGATCTCGCGAATCTCGATAGCTCTAGGTGTGAGTGTTAATTTCTTGAGTCTTGCATCATAGTCAACTGAAGTCCTCACAATGAGTTTATTCTTCTCCATAAGCTGCAGTATACCCGTAGCCGTCGATCGTCGAATAGAGAACTCGTTCTCTAAATCGCGCTGAAATATATCTTCTTCACGATGTTCATATAAGTAGCCAATCACCCAGCCATGTGTCCCCGTAAGCTCATCTACATACTTTTTAGTGGCTGACTGATCAACAAATCGTTTTATTATATTGGATAGTATTCTAATCTCGAACCCAATCGTATCATTCTGATCCATAGTAGCCTCCTTATATTGTTAGGACACTAACATTATCTTGGTTAGGGTTTATTTTGTCAATGATTATTGCATGAACTAGAAGCTCAAAATAGCAGATCAAGGATCACTCCCTTGACCTGCTATTTTGAGTCGAACCAGTCAATTCTCAGAAATTTAAGCATTTCATCAGAACATCGATCTACTTTTGGAACAATATAACTATAATATACAACAACTGATTGCTCTGTTGGTAGCTATTAATTAATTTAAGAGTCACCCTGCTTTCCTAGTCAACATTACTTGAGAACCTTAATATTCTGATTACCGTAGTAGGCGTATTCCAGGTTCACCTTTTTCTAACGGAACCAGGCGACACTATTCCATAAAAAAACACTAATATAAAAGTTTAACGGAACTACAGGCCTCTATATGCAGATAAATGGTCCAATTCAAGAGATAAAGGATAAATAAGGTCGCTCAGTTCCCTTAGAATTTCATAAGTGACGTTTCCGACAAAATAAGGTTCTCTGCTTCCGTTAGAATACTTACGAAGATCTCACATTCCCAAAAACGCAGAAAAATAACCTACCTCACCCAAATCGGGTTATGGTAGGTTATTTTTCTTATCTTTTATCCAAATAATTGGTTATTTATTATAGCTTAATAAATTGACCTGTCGCCTGGGATTCGAAAGCAGCCAGAATGACTTGCAAGGATTTCAGACCTTCTTCTCCAGAGATCGTAGGAGGCGTGTTCGTTACAATGGATTCTACAAAAGCATCGATGACGCCACTTGGCACTTGCTTCTCATTCGTTGACATAGCACCAACTTTGTAAGTTTCAACTGTACCGTTGGTAAGTTCCACGATCACTTCGTCGCCGTCTACGGTACCAATCTTCATCACTCCATGCTCACACCATAGCACAGTACTGTTGTCTCCACCTTTGTATTGCGTCCAGCTTGCAACCAATGTTCCGATTGCACCGCTTCTCATACGGAGAAGGCAAGTTGCGTTATCGTCTACTTCTGTACCTTCTTTGTGCAATGTACCGATAAAACCAGCTACTTCAGCTACTTCATCATTCAATAAATAACGGATAAAGTCTGATTTGTGTACGCCGAGATCGCCCATAGCACCCATGATTGCTTCTTCTTTGCGGAAGAACCAGCTGCTTGCACCGTCTACACTCCAGGCTTCTGGACCAGGGTGACCAAATGCTGTACGGAAATTAAGCACTTTACCTAGCTTACCGGAGTCTAGAATTTCTTTGGCCTTCACGTGAGGAGGCATCAAACGCTGATTGTGTCCTACCATCAGATACACGCCGTTCTTACGAGCAGCTTCAATCATTTGCTCTCCCTCTTCAGTTGTACAAGCCATTGGTTTCTCAACCAAGACATGCTTGCCTGCATTAGCAGCCGCAACAGCCATTGAAGCATGGAGGTAGTTCGGTGTACATACGCTAACCGCGTCTACTTCTTCATTAGCCAGTAATTCCTCGAAGCTAGCATATCCTTTACCACCATAAGTTTCAGCCATTTTGTTCGCACGTTCGATGATAGGATCTGCAAAAGCAACTAGTTCTACGTGTTCGTTAGCAGCGTACTCTGGAATATGTCTACGTTCGGCAATAGCGCCACAGCCGAATACGGCAACTTTAATTTTTGTCATGTTAGTAATCTCCTCTGAGTGAATGTATTATAGTTCGAGTTCAAAAAGTCAGATTTTCAGCACCAAGAAGATTGAATGAAGCTAGGGACGTAAGGAGCGGAGCTACACGTTTTCGTAGAAAACGACCTCGGAAGGCTACGGTTGCAGTAGCTACGTGAGCACCTAAAATGTTTTCGAAGGAAACATACTTCGAAGGCATACGCTAGGACCAGCTGAATTCAATATTCGATGTCGAATACACTTCTCGGTAAGCTTCGTGATCAAAAGATGACTTTTTGAACAACCTATTATGTGAGTTAGTTTAAATAATTCTGTTTGAGCCAGTTGTAGCTATTCGTTATACTTTCAAGCGGTGGGTTCTGACATACGTCCTGCTCGACGATCAGCCATTTCACTCCCGCTTTCGCAGAAGCTTCAATAACAGCTGGCAGATTCACTGAGCCTTGTCCTAATTCTAGCGTCTTCATCTGTCCCTGCTCGTCTATGCTGAAATCTTTTAGATGAAGAAGTGGTAGACGACCTGCATATTTGTTAATATACTCAATCGAATTTTTACCTGCGAATTGTACCCAACACACGTCCATCTCCACTTGAACCGCTGCTGGTGTTGTTTCATTGAACATAGCATCAAATGCGTTATGATCTCCAACTTGGTCATGAAATTCAAAATCATGATTGTGATAACCAAACGTCAATCCATGCTTATTTACCTCAGCACCTATTTCTTGCAACTCAGAGAATAACTTGCTCCACTCTTCACTGCTCTGAGGACGATCTTCAGGCATTAGATAAGGACATATCATAAACTCTGCACCGATAGTTTGCAAGTAATTGATCTCTTTGTGCAAATCATTACGCATAGCTTGAAGTGAAACATGACTACTGAATCCTTTCAGACCCAACTCATCAAGCAGCGATTTCAATTCTTCGGCAGGAATATCTCCATAACCAGCAAATTCAACACCTTGATAACCAAGTGCCGCCACTTTACGAAGAGTGCCTTCGAAATCTACTGCTGTTTCATCACGGAGAGTGTACAGTTGCAACCCTATATTAATCTTGTTCATAATAACAAGCACCTCAATCTGATTAAATTTATGCTAATTCGCTCTTATATCATTCTAGGGCAATTCAGGCTAAAATGAACATATACAATATCGGCAAAACATGAACTATTTGCTCAACATCAATTAGGAGGATTAACCCTGTGGACACATCTCTGCTTCTCTGTGATTACTCATATCACTATAAATCATTTAACCACAATCTGAAGGGTGGATTACAGAACTACCTTTTCCGCTTGCAAACAGAAGGCTCTTGCGAAGTGATTTCAGGCGGTAAAATATATACCCTGGTCGGCGGTGATCTGCTTCTGCTTCAGCCAGGTGATGATTACCAACTAACCGTGAAAGATCCACCTACTAAGGGACGCTTATCTAGCGGAGATTACTATTTGTTCTGCCAAGGTTCCTGGATTGATGCCTGGTGGAAACGGCAGGACCGTCCAGTGACTAACCGAATTGGCACCGATGCTCAGCTGATTAGCTTATGGCGCAACCTTCTGCTAGAGAAACGACGCGGTTCGCTCGAGGAAGATGAAGAACTGAAGGATGTGCTGTTACGCAGCCTTTGTCTATATATTGATAGAGCCATTACCGAGAATATTCAGACGGATCGAAAAGGTTCAGCGACACTGAAGCTCAAGCGATTCATTGAAGAGCATGCCACGATTACCTTCAAACTCGAAGAAGCTGCCAGCTATGCGGGTCTCAGTCTATCTCGAGCAGTAAGGCTATTCAAGGAACATTATGGAAAAACAATGATTCAATATGCAATTGAAATCCGCCTCAAATCTGCTGTAGAACAAATTAGGTACAGCGAATTGACACTGGAGCATATTGCCGAGACTTGCGGCTTCGCCAGCTACTCTTATTTTCACCGGGTATTCCGAATGCACTTCGGCATATCTCCATTAGAGTATCGTTCATTACATCCACTGCCTAAATTAGAATATTTCTGACTAGCTCAACGCCTTAACCAATCCTTTAACATCCAACCCGTCTGTGGCAAAAGCTCTTCGCACTAGCTCAGGTGGAATGAACTCATCGTATTTCCCTAAATACGGCGCTTCATCTGGGGATAGGAGAGATATGGGATCCTCGCAGCTGCCGGATTCCGCTATGATATGTTCTAGAAGAGTGTCCGCGTTGGTTTTACCCGCTACTACCATATAATACGGCTCCATAGGAACGATAGACCGTAGATTCAGCTTATCCTTCAGGTTGATCTTAATTAACCGTTCCAAGGTACGGAATTGCTTACTTCCAACCCAAGGCATAATGAAGAAGGAATCGCCCCCTGCTGGAATGACAGAACTACGTAACATTCCACTTTCTCTTACAAGACGGCGAGCTCGTTCGAGCCGATTCACTGCATTAGGCGCTAAATAGGAGTAGATGGAACCATCTTCCAATATCTCACGCATCTTCTGCACAACACGGGTGTGCACATCGCCTCCAGCCCCCAACCAAAGCGTGTCCACCTTTCCACGTGATGATTTCACATAGACGGCTTGATGCTTCGTGTCTACTTCTTCTACTTTCCAGAGTTTACCTGCTAGGGTGAAACAATAACCCGGTGGTGGAACTGTCGTTATGGAGCCTATTTCTTCCGTACCATTATATACGACATGTTCCTCATCGTCTTTGAACACAGCATAGAAACGGAAATTGTTCACGATCCGCTCACCCATTAACCCAATAATTAGAGTCCCTACTTCTGTCCGTTGGATGTGGTCCGTCTGCAGTAAATAGTTCAGGAGTATCTTATAGTCATCTGGTTGAATCTGTTTAAAAGAAGGTAATGTAAGCACTGCTCTTGCGAGTTCCGCCGGCTCTGCTTCGCCTAAACTCTTGAGCGTACTCATCGTTTGATGATAGAGCAGACCCATGGGCATTTGACGAACATGTAAGGGCTCGACCCATCTCTCTCGAACGTATAGCTCAATCACCGCTATAGCCCGTAGCAACATCCATGGCATTCGAGCTGGAAGTTGTGCTTCTTCATCCTCTTCTTCTGGGCATACAAACAGCATTTCCGAAGCTGCGCTACCCCGGCGTCCTGATCGCCCCAACCTTTGGACGAAACTCGAACTGCTATAAGGTGCTCCGAGTTGAACTACTCGTTCCAATTCTCCGAGATCGATGCCTAACTCAAGTGTTAATGTTGCTGCCGCAACGGCAGGTCCATAGCCTGTACGAAGTGCGGCCTCTGCTTCTTCACGCAGCATCGCGGATATACTTCCATGATGCACGTAGAATACATCGGGTTCATGGCGTTTTGCTGCGATACGCCGAAGCTCTAGCGTCATTAACTCCGCATCTGAACGGCTATTGGTGAATACTAGCGCTTTCTTATGATGTGTATGATCGTAAATATAGTCATGATATGCTTGTTTCGCATATTCCAACATCTTAGCCTCTTCTTCATTCCGCGCATCAGGAAACGAGAAATGCTCCACACTCAACTTCAGCTTCCGTCCCCCCTGTGGAGATACGATCTCCGTCCGCTTGTCTGTGCCCGCGCTAATCCATTCCGTTGCTGAATCATAGTCACTGAGCGTTGCCGACAAACCAATTCTTCGTGGCGTACAGTAGGCCATTCGCTCGATTCTAGCAAGCTGGCATAACACTTGAATGCCACGATCTGATCCCATGAATGCATGTACTTCATCAATAATGATGTATCTCAGATCATGGAATAAGGCTGGAATTGCGTTCGGTCTGTTCATGAGAAGCCCTTCGAGAGATTCAGGCGTAATCTGAAGTACACCGGAAGGCTTCTTCATAAGCTTCGTCTTCTCTGCCTGGGGGACATCCCCATGCCAATGCCATACTGGTATTTCAGCCTCTTGAAGCAGCTCATTTAATCGTTCAAATTGATCATTGATCAACGCCTTAAGTGGGCTAATATACAGAATCCCTACGGATTTAGATGGCCTTTCATGTAACTCTGTCAACGCTGGGAAAAAGACGGCTTCCGTCTTACCAGAGGCCGTCCCCGAAGCAATAAGTAGATGATGCGGTGTATCGAAAAGAACACGGCAAGCTTCTACTTGTGCTTCACGTAATTCATCCCATCTTTTGCGATATATGAATTCCTGAATAAACGGGGCTAGTCTATAGAATGGATTATCGCTCATAATTCGAACTCCGCGAGGAAGTCATTCACTTCATCCGGATCAGCCGCGGCGGGTGCCACATGTCTTTCACCAAGTAGATCCTCATATGTCTTCTCTGGATTCTGATGGAGCGTATTAAGTAAATCCATGAAATCCCGTACAATTTCACGTGTCGTGAGTAGTTCATCCGCTCCCAATCGACCGACCGCAAGCTCCATAAATTGTACTAGTTGTAGATCGTTCAATGACGACTCATAACTATAGTGCATCGCATGAATATTACTCAGCTTCTGCAATAGAATCAGGATTTCTTCATGGGATAACATGTTCAAACGGAGCATCGGTCCCGTGTAATTCTTCAAGCCCTCTGCTCCATACCGTCCTTCTACCAACCGTGATCTAAGTGCTTCATAACTAAATAATCCTCGCCGTGGATCCTCTACAAATTGAGGCGTTCCACCCAAAAATATACCTAGATGCTCTGCTTTACCTTGCATCGTATCATTGAACATCATGAGCAGCTTCTCATAGTTGCTCTGGCGGGAAATACTGTTCGTTATTTTGTACAAGTTAACCCCTTCGTCAATGAACAGTAATAAGCCTTTGTAACCGATACGGGCTACGAACTCCGACCACAGCTTCATATAGTCGTACCAGTTACTATCATCGATAATAACTCCGACATCTATCGATCTACGGGCCTCGGTCTTCGTCGGGTATTCCCCACGTAGCCAGCGAAGTGCAGCCTGTTTACCTTCATCGTCTGCTAACTTATAACTGTTCCAATAGGCTGCTAATACCTTGGCGAAGTCGAAACCATGGACCATATTCTGCATCTCTGTTGTGATAGCGAATATCCGTAGCTCCACTTCCTGATTCAGCGCAAGATCATTCGGTCGAAGACCCAACTCCTTCATGGCTGTCTGCTGAATCGAAGAAATCCATTTCTGCAAAATCACTTCAAGCGCTCCACCATCTGGACGAGTACGTGTGGAAAGATTGGTCATCAGTTCACGATACGTCGCTAACCCTTGTCCCTTCGTTCCAACCAAGCGTCGCTCAGGCGATAGATCAGCGTCTGCCACAACAAACTCTCGATCCATAGCATAATTTCGGATCATTTGTAACAGAAAGCTCTTCCCGCTTCCATATCGTCCAGTAATAAGCTTGAACGTGGCTCCCCCTTCGGAGACATTATCCATATCACGTAGAATCGCTTCAATTTCATATTTGCGCCCGACAGCGATATGCTCCAGTCCAATTCTTGGTACTACACCTGCGGTTAATGAATTTACAAGCGCAGTTGTCATTCTTTTGGGAATTTTCAATTCACTCATGTTATTCACCTCTTCACTCTTCTCTGACTAGAGTAGTCAACATAGGCACATAGTCTTCCATCAATTCATCACCATCGATCATTAAGTCACCTATCGTATCCATCGCAAGTTCATTAATGTCATCTAGTAGTAATTCTGGCATCGTTCCTACTTCATTGGCGATATCCATTAGTCCTGAAAGACCTTGTCCTTGTTTCAGTATATAGAGTGCCTCCAACTGAGTTACACTCAGTGCGTCCGCAAGTTGCATCCACTCTTCTGGTAATCCAGTGACGTCCCATGTCACGAGGGGGGCGATAGGCTTACAGTTATGGTCAACTTCTTCTACACTCTCTGTAGCAAGCCGCGTGGATTCTGCCTCTTGTTGTTCAGGAACATGCTCTACTTCGTTATCGAGATTCTGAGCAACCTTTAGTCTCGCTTGCTCTTCTGGTTGCTCGTCCCCTTCATCTATATTCACCGTCAATATATCCCGAACGAACTCCGAATCACGCTGAATCCGCGCGAGCTTCTCCTCATCAATCACGACGACGGGACCAAGTACTTCTGAGCTAGTTGTTACCTTCAGCATACGATCCATGTAGCGAGAGACCAACGTTTCAATCTCCGCTTCCAGCTCAATGCCCCGAAGCCTTCCTTTGAAATTCATATGTTCTCGAAGCTTATTCTCCGTCAGCCGAATCAAATGGGTGATGTACTCCCTGAGGGGGGCATGCTGACTGAGCTTGTTCACACTTACAACGGTCGATCTACCATAGAGTGACTCATCATACGTTGCACTAAGGAAGAGTGGTCTTTCCTTACCCACAGGTGACCCCGGATAGAATATTTCAATGAGACGTAACCCCTGTTGTTTCGCTAAATAAGCATCAACAAGTGCTAATACTTTAGGGGCATATTCATTCAGGGGTATATCCCCGCCACCGATGTAAAACTTACTCTTACGCACATCAACATCCGCCAAGCGTACTAACAGAGAGAACGGAATGTCTAACGGTTCAGTATTGAATCTATGCATCAACTCTAATTCCAGTACGTCACCAGACAGCTCATTCGGCACAGATTGAAACACATCCTGATGGGGAATGGGAATCTGATGTACCAGAGTAAAGTCCGTAATCCATTCTAGCATATAGGTTGTAAGCTTCGGATGGCGTTCTCGATAAGCCAACCATACATCCACCATAAGTTGATAGCCATCCATTGGATCCTTCCAACCAATACCATTAATCAACTCATACACATAAAGAAAAATATAAGACAGACTACTATCGGGGTAACGCTGCTCTCGCACTTCGCTTCTCCAATAGAAATACCATCTCGATTGCGATCCTGTCATACTATCATAAGTAGGCCAATAGTTCATAAACGGTACAAATACAACCTCTGTACCCACTTGATCCTCTAACTGTTTTGCCCTCTTGGTGAAACGATGTTCATTCTTGCTGAGGACACCTCGAAGTGAAGTAAGCTCTTTCGATGAGATAGGAGCTTGAATTGGAAGCTGCTTAGGTTCGAGCTCAAGTCTCGCCTCCCTCCGTGGAATCGCCATACCCCTCTCAGTACGCTCTTCCACCAATTCCATCTCTGTCATATGAAGAGGGACCGATTCCTCCTGAATCATTGATGGTCTTTCCATCCTTCTGTAGGGTCGTGGCAATTCTTTTCTAGGCTGGTTAGGGTTATATATGACGTATTGAGCTACGGTATAATCATTGATCTTTAACAAATTCATATGGGCAGTAGAGACATAAGATTGTGCTATATAATCCGCTTCGGAGTAAATAGCCAACTTGAGCCGTGACTTCATCTTCTTCAATTGCTTATATATTTGAGTCGTGCTGCTCTTCGTTAGGTCATCCGGTTCAAGCATGAGAATGATATCAAAAGACATCCTCTCTACCTGCTGTTGCTTAGCTACACTTGGCGTAGAAATAATTACTCCGCTCAAAAGTATCTCTTGAATGATCTTATCCTTGCCACCCACCATAAGCCACATAGCGTCTAATGTACGCCAACTCTCTTTCAGCTTGTCCAGTAAAGTCTTCTTACCTATTACAAGAATTCGGGTTTCCGGATCATTCTTCACCATATCATTCATAAACAAACGTAATTGTTCTGCATGATGTAATGCTCCACCTCTAACGCCGCCGTTCAAACCCCATTTGGCCAAAAATTGTAGATGCTCATAGATGGGGAGAGCCCCTCCATATGGCCATACCAAATCTGGAAAGACAATACTGCTCCATGCTCCCTGCATTCTCTCACTTCCACGAGCAATAATCTCTGATGCCGTTAGATGATAAGGCCTGTCCAATAGGGCTCCATGAATAGTTCTTCCCATGGGACCGACTCCTGCTTGTCTGAGTGTGTCTACAGCTACATAACCATGGGGAACAGGTACTAGTGAACCATCTGGCTTGATACTCCGCGATACTTCGGCAGCCTGAATCCGCTGTGAACCTACCGTTAATACAGGTACGGCGTATGCCTGACCCACACCATTCCTCACTTCCGTATATCCTTCGAGTACTAGTTCGGCCTCATGATACGTTCGGTGAATGTCAGTAAGTTGTTCATCTTCCCGGTTATCATTCATAGTACAAGCCCCCCTTCCCTAGTTTATATGATAGACATCCATATTTTAATGGCAGTTAATGAAATTAAAATGATTAAAATGTACCTTAAATATGTCACATTCATTCTCGCACCAATACGCGATCCAAGCGGAGCACCTAATAAACTCCCTATTACGGTAAAGAGGATAGGCAGCAATGGAATGGGTCCGCCTGTTACTTTTCCGATGACCCCACCCATCGCTGAAATAAATACGATGGCAAGGGATGATGCAATTGTTGTTCTTATTGGAATTTTCAAAACCGTTAACATCACCGGAATAAGAATGAAGGCCCCACCTGCGCCAACAATTCCTGATGCAATTCCGGTTGAAAAGGCGGCTCCAATTGCAATGGTTCTATTATATAATATTTCGACAGAATCATCTTGTTGTGTTCCTTTATTGGGAATGACCATGAGTACAACAGCAATAATCGCAAGTACGCCATAAATAATGTTAATGGTGTCACCAACTAGAAATTGAGAAACATACCCACCGATAAGACTTCCCAGCAAAATACTAATCCCCATATTGAGCACTAATCCCTTATGAATCAACGAGGTGTTCTTACTTTTCTTACTCTTTCTTCTATAAGCAAGAATACCAGCTAATGACGCAAAAAAGACTTGAAAAATACTTATGCTTGCCACTTCTTGTGCCGTAAAGTTAGCCACACCAAGGCTTGAAGGAACAAAGAGTAACAATGGGTAATTAATAATGGCTCCTCCGATGCCCAACATTCCAGAAAAGAAGGATCCGATAAAACCAAGAATGATCATAATCATTGAAAAAATAATATCCAACTAGGCACACCCTTATCTCTCTAACCCAATGATAGAGTGAAGTACATTGAGTTAGGCAATAATAATCTAATTACCCTCTGTACAATAGGTAATCGTAACGGTATAATAAATACCAAGTAAATTCATGTGAATTAGGAGGTTATCATGTTTAAACTATTTAAGAGCCTCTTTGAACATAGATGTCCTGAGTGTAATGAATTACTATCCATCGAAGATACTACCTTGTGCATAGTTAAATCTTGCTCACAAGGTCATTATAAAGAAGAAACCTATAGTTCCCTTGGAGTAAGGATTGTTTATGATTCTTCCAAAGATGATGAATAATAGCCTGTATTAGGCGTGAATATCACCAGATACAATTCTGACAGAGTTGCCGCTACTTTTCCACCTTCATCAAATAGAATATATATGACAACAAAGCCGAGATAGAAAGTCTATCTCGGCTTTGTTTATTTTCAAGATTTACACCGATGGGATCATCATTTTTGAGCGCCGTTGTTTCAATGATCTGAAGGGGCATCGCTGTTTAATTAGTCATACAAGCCAACGAATCGTAACGAAAAGGATCCACTCCAAAGTTTTGGAGTGGATCTTTATTCATTCATTATATCTTCTTCATAAATTTAGCTGGAACGCCTGCAACAACAGTATTCTCAGGAACGTCCTTCGTGACAACTGCTCCTGCTGCAACAACAGCGTTGTTCCCGATCGTCACACCAGGTAGTATTGTTGCGCTTGACCCAATCCATACATTCTTACCAATGATAACTGGAGAGGGAAACGTTGTGTTTCTTGTCTCTAAATCTAACCCATGATTAAGTGTAGCAATCACGACATTCATGCCAATCATTGAACCGTCCCCTATACTAATTCCACCCCTATCCTGGAATGAACATCCTGTGTTCAAAAACACATTTTTTCCAAAGGTAATATTCTTACCAAAGTCTGTATGAAATGGCGGAAAACACATAAAGGAAGGATCAACTTTGTTACCTGTTAGTTCACTAAAAATATCGACTATTTCTTCTCTAGAATGATGGGACGTATTTAATGCCGTTGTTATCCTTATGGCTTCATAACTATTTTGGGTTAATAGGCCATGTAATTCTTTGTCCTCACCTGAAATCGGTTTACCTTTCCTACAAAAATCAATAAATTCATTCATATTCATTTTATAAAACCACCTTTATATGTTTTTTCTTGTCTAATATAAGTGCACTTAAAATAGCGTGAAAGGTACGGAAGCGGGAAATAGATGCAAATCTACAGTTAAAAGTGACGATAACGATGTAAATTAGGAATTTGAGTAATCTAGATGTACTCTGTGCAGCTAAAATTAGTGTTAGAGGAAATTGATCAGATTTAGATGTTCTTTGTACATCTGTTGATTAACGAAAAGGTGGAGTACATCTAAGTTAGTTACAAATTTGTCCTCTAAATCCATCACTATTCCTCTTTCCCCACTTTAGGTGCTCAAACAGCATCTAATTAATCAAAAAGCCAACTTTTCAGCTATATCCCGAATTTTAACTGTCATCTGTGCACTTACTTCGTTCCCGTAGGCCTCTAAAGGTCCTCAAAGAAACTTATACTTTTCTATTTGTTTCACGAACTTAATTATTAACATCCTTTAATTTCACATCTGCTTGAACTTTAATTCGGTACTCCTGAGGTGTTACTCCCTCTAGCTCTTTAAACACACGGGAGAATTGCTTGCTATTCTCAAAGCCTACTGATTCTCCTATGACAGATAGCTTCACCGAACTTTTCAGCAACAGTTCCTTCGCTTTCCTAATCCGCACCTTTTTCAAATATAGAACAAAATTCTCACCGGTATGTGCTTTAAATGCCTCACTGAAATAGGAGTAACTCAGAGACACATGATTGCTTACGCTTGCCATGTTCAACGGGCGGGAATAGTACTCTTCTATAAAAGCGACCGCCTCTTTCATATCACCATTCTCGGTATAAGCAGATCGAACCTGCGTAACATAATCATTGACACTAATAAGTAGATGCTCCAACTTACGATAATAATCATGAAAGCTGTGAAAGTTGGACATATTCCCTACCTTCTTGTACAGCTTAAGTACTTCTATAGAAGATTCTCCGTATACAAGAAATACCTCATCTAATACCTGCTCATTCATCAGTCTACTGACGCGTTCCAAATACGAAATGTCCATATGTTGTAAATGTTCCGTCTGAAATATAGAAGCTAATAGAGCCAACATTTCTTTCTCACGGTCTGTACCTAACATATTAGCTAATTTACGAATATCTTCATGGGGTAGCGGAAAGGAACTCCGCTTTCCCTCTATCGTCTCGTATTCAATGAAATAGGATTGCGGATACATGAAGGTATATTGTAGCGCCTGAATAGCTTCCTCATATAACGTTCTGATATCCACTAAGTGATGACCCTCTGTACTGCTAATACCTATACGCAAACCATGCCATCCTTTAGCTTCAGCCTGTTTGGATAGCTCATGAAACAGACTCTTCGGACTCCCAATCAATACTGACTTCCCTTCAGAATCCGAAGTTATAACTTCGAGTCTCCCCACTAATGATCCAGACAATCGCTCCACTAAATGGTGTATTTCACCTGGTACCATCCTAGATCCATCTTCATATTGAAAGTTTGCAACAGCTACTGTAAGTGGCGTTCCGAAATTGGCGAATTGAATCTCATGACTATATTTCTCTAGATTCTCCTCCGATAAGCTGCCCGGATGAACCAATAATTGCTGAATTCGACTGGAACGAATCCCCTTTTGGAACAATTGACCTTCCTTGGCTCGTTGCTGATTGATCATTTCCTGCTCTGTTAATTCCTTCTCGATCCGTGTCAGTAGATCGAATAATTCTTCCCTGCGAATCGGCTTCAGCAAGTAATCCTTCACCTTATATTTAATCGCGGTCTTCGCATATTTGAAATCATCATACCCACTTAATATGACAATGACTGGCCCGTTACCTTGCGCCTCCTTAGATAACTCCTCTAAAAGACGAATGCCATCCATCACAGGCATGCGTATATCGGTAATGATAATATCAACAGCTGTACTACGATAAGTATCCAATGCACTCTGGCCATTGCCCGCCATAACAATATCGTACGTATCTGGATACTCTCGTTCAATCATCGTCTTCAACCCATATCGAATAATCTTCTCATCATCTACGATCAGCAGAGTCCGCTTCATTGGTACTTCCTCCTGTCAATAATACTCTGGGTAATGTGATTAGTACCTTCGTATATATACCTTCGCCACTTGATATCTCCAATCCATATTCCATACCATAGAACAGTTGAATCCTTTGATGGACATTATGTAGTCCAATCCCTACTACGGCCTTTACATCCCCCTGCCTGTCTCTTGATAACGCATGCTGAGTATTGAATTGCTCTTCTCGAATTCTTGAATTTAATTCTAAGAGCTGATCGCTTCCCATGCCATCCCCATTGTCCGTAATGGAGATACAAATATTATTCTCTACCGTCTCCACTACGATATCTATTCTTTTATCAGCCGCTTCACCACTCGTATCAGACCAACCATGTTTAACAGAGTTCTCCACGATCGGCTGAAGTGACATCTTCAGAACTTCTAGCTCCATATATTGAGGTGCAATGTCCATCATTAACGAAATGGGTTCATCAAAACGAATATTCATAACATCAATGTAGTTCTCAATATGTCTAATCTCATCCTTTAATTTGACATACTCGCCTGACCATTTGAAATTATAACGCATCATCCCACCCAGTGACGTTAACGCATCAGATATCGTACGCTGATTCTCTATTTCCGCCAGCATTTTAATATTCTCTAACGTATTGTATAGAAAGTGAGAATCAATTTGATTGTGCAGCGTTCGTAGCTCTGCCTCTTTGGTCAGTGCCTGCTTACGCACAGCTACGGCAACAAGTTCATTGATCTTGTGCATCAATTTATTGAAATGGTGAGCTAGTTCACCAATCTCCCCACCCCCGCGAATCGTAACCCCTGTATAAAGTTCACCCCGACGAGCTTTCTTCGTCGCTTCAGTGAGTCTCACTAAATCCTTGAGAATGATCGTGTTTAACACATACGCTATTACCGTAAATAACACTACAAATAAAATATTTGTTCCTATCGTTTTGTTCCGGATCACAGATATATCCTTCAGAACTTCCTCCATCGAGACAACATTCAGCAAGTTGGCTCCTAAACGCTCAATAGGAACTTGAATGAACAGGAATGACTTCCCATTCTCATAATACTGCATATCCCATACTTCACCTTTTCGAAGAGAGTTGAAACGATCGTGAATAGCCTGATTCATCTTCTTATTGTCATCGAGGAGCAAATGCTCCTGTCTTGTAAATATTCCCATATCGCCGTCAATTAGAAACAGTTGCGATTGGTCTTCCTGCATTTCCGAGAATATCCTAGGTGAGAATTTAGATAGTAGCATATCCACTTGAATAATAGCTGAATGTACACCCTTAGGTTTCTCGATCTCTCGAAGTAAGGATATTTTAGGTTTCTTCTCTGCTATGACATCGGAATCTCTTTTGGTGAAATCTACATCATGGTCTTGGAAATACCACATCTGTTGATCCCCTAGTCCAAACGTCTGTGGATACCATGGTTCTTGCCGAATTCTATCTTCGCGAAAAATAATGGGCCAGATTTCGTGTACATTCTTACTAGCCGAGAATAAACGCAAGTGCTCAATATTAGGATTGTTAAACTGGATTCGTGTCAAATTAACATAGGCATTCATATTGAAATCAACAAGTTCTTCTACCGATGCTTCACTCTTATTCGTTAAATAATTCTTAACAGCTTCATCTGATTCCGCAAGTTGTGCTGAACGCTCCATCGACTCGATCTGATTCAGAATGTGTAACTTCTCCATTTCAAGCAAATTACCATTCTTACTAATGGTATCTTTAATATATGTTTCATTAACCGCATTGAAGGAAGACACAGAAACAATGAGACTGGGCACCAAAATGATAAGGATATAAGTCGATATGAGGCGACTCTGTAACGATCTACGATCCCACCAATATAACCATGATTGTAGATATTTCTGTGCCCACTTCATCATCTTCACCACCCCCCATTCTCGTCGAAACAGCCCCGACCCCATGGTTTCATGGAGATCGGGGCTCAACTACCTATTCATTTATTTAAGGAACTCTTGAAGTTTACTCAAGTTCTCTTCATATTTTGCTTGTTGGAATACAGTCACTTCATCCAAGCCGTCTTTCTTACGCTTCTCTTGATACTCATTCCAAATCTTATCGAATTCAGCATCCGATGGTGCCATAAGCAGCTTAGGTAGCGTCTTACCAAATAGCTCGCCAAGCTTTGAATTAATGATACCCTCTGGAGAATTCCCTGTCGGATTCAGTAGTTCGAATTCGGATGCACTTACCGTCTTCCCTCTCGTCCAATCTTGGATAGATTTGAAAGGTTCTACAGCTTTCGGTGCCCATTGATCTGTGATGTTCGTATTCATTAGCATCCAGAATGTGAAGGATGACCCATTCTCTTTATCAAATGCAGACCGATCTTTATTTAATAATGCTAATTGATCAGGTAAGAACTGATCAACCCCATCAATTGTATCATAACTGAAGCCCTTTTCACCTAGGAATAAGTCCTTATTTCCTTCTTCACTGTTCAAATAGCTTAGGAAACGAATAGCACGTGCTTTGTCTTTCACATTTTTGGAAATCAACGTTACTGTCCAACCGGAAATACCAGGGCCGTCGAGCGTCGGCGCATCTAGGTTAGAGTTAGCTGGGCCATCAACAGCAATGTACACTGAATTTGGATCCGTATTATAGAGCGAATTTAATTGCGCCTCCATATCCTTCCACTGGTATATCATTGCAAAATAACGACCTTGTGCTAGTTTCTCTTCCATCTGTGGACGTTTATCAATGAAAACATCTTTAGCAAGTAATCCATCTTGGTTGACTTGACGTATTGTTTTCAGCCAACTCACATATTCAGGATCCGTACCGCGATCATAGAGTTTACCGTCCTTCGCTTTCGGGATAGCTAGCAAGTTCTGAATATAACCTTCTAGAGAATAGTTACCATTCTCTCCGAATTCATGTAATCCTAGTGGAATGAGTGGTTGGCCATTCACAGAAGGGAATTTCTCTTTAGCCAATTGTAACGCTTTCAAGAATCCTTCTTGAGTACGCATATCTGGACTACCGATGGCTTCGTACATATCTTTACGCACGAGGAACGTTTGGTTAGAAATATAAGTATCTCCGTATTCAGCATAATCCTTCGGAGAAGACGAAGCGTTTGGATAAGCATACACATTACCATCAGGCTTTGTATACCATGATAACTTAGCTGCATCAGATGCCGTAAAGAAGTATGGATCATATTCATCAGCTAGTTCATTTAGTGGAAGTACCAGTCCACCATCAATCATCTTTTGGATGGAATCCTCATTATTAGCTAACGTAATGAAATCAGGAAGATCGCCGGACGCGATGAGTGTATTCAACTTCTCATTCTCATTACCTGCAGGAATGACAAAGTTAATATCGACACCCGTCTTTTTCGTAATATATTGTGACGTCGGATCCACTCCCCACTTATTGGCAAACCAAGAGAAATTCAGGTACCAATCGAATGTAATCGGAGAAGTATCTTGTGGCCAACCTGGTGTGTCTGCTGACAATTGTTCAACAACCGGTGTTTCCTCCGCCTTGTTGTTGGCAGCTTTGTTGCCATTGTTGCTACTAACGTTGCTATTCCCTGAGGAACAAGCCGCTGTAGACACGACTACAACCAATGCTACTAGCGATAATAAGCTACGCTTCCAATACTTGATTTTCATTATCTTACCCCTTTTCGTTAATAGTATCTCACTGTGTATATTACAACTCTTTACCGCCCGTAGGCGGTAAGAGGAACTACCTAGAAGTGATAGACTATCCTTTGATTGAACCAATCATCATACCCTTTACAAAATACTTCTGTAAGAAAGGATATACGAACACAATCGGTAGTGTCGTGACAACCATCGTCGCCAATTTGATTGATTGTGATGTCACTGTCTTGGTTCCAGCACTTCCTTGTACCGCTGACATCATTTGACTAGAACTTGATTGCGCAACGACTCGGTACAAATACGTCTGAATAGGCTGCAGGTCTACATTGTTGATATAAATTATTCCCGTGAAATAATCATTCCACTGAAATACACCATGGAATAAGGCAATGGTCGCAAGAACAGGCATCGATACCGGAAGAACTACTCTCAGAAAGATGGACCAATCGTTCGCACCGTCCATTCTTGCAGCTTCTTCCAACCCTTCGGGAATTTCCCGGAAGAACGTCATGAAGATGATAAGATCGAAGAAGCTGAATAAGACAGGAATGATATATACAAGGAAATTATCCAGTAAATGAAGATCTCTTATCCATAAGAATGTCGGGATCAATCCACCCCCAAAGAATAGGGTCACAGTACCGATCAGAATATATAGCTTGCCTCCGATGAGTCCTTTTCGCGAGAATGCATAGGCAACCATCGCTGTAAAGAATACATGTGCTACTGTTCCGATCAGCGTCTTAGCTACCGTAACACCCATCGCAGTCATAATTCCCGGACTGGCGAATACCGCCTCGAAGTTCTCAAAACTGAATATTCTTGGCCACCAGTAGATACCACCACGCATAGCATCTGTCCCATCGTTAAAGGCGTTGACCAATACATACCATATAGGATATAAGGTGACGAAACAGATAAGGAGCATACCGACCGTGTTGATTAGATCGAAAAGGGCCTCACCTTTCGTTCTGCGTTGAAGAGTAAACATAGTGAATGAGCCTCCTTATCTAAAACAACGATGTGTCGTTGAGTTTTTTAGTTATTTTATTCGCAACAAGTAGTAAAATCATGGCAATGACTGCCTTAATCAATCCAATAGCAGCAGAATACGAATACCTACCTGAGAGTAATCCCGTTTTATATACATAGTAATCAATCACGTTACTTGCACTATCATTCAGTGAGTTCCGTAAGACTAGAACCTGATCGAAATTAGAATTAAGCACACCACTAACGGCTAGAATGAATAGAATACTTATCGTACCTTTAATCGATGGTAGTGTAATATACCACATTTTCTGAAAACGTCCCGCACCATCAATCGTTGCTGCTTCATACATTTCAGGAGATACACTTGATATAGCAGCTAGATAGATAATCGCTGACCAGCCTAGCTCCTTCCATATATCTGAAGTAATAATGATCGTCCAGAAATAGCTAGGTTCAGCCAGATAAGTGATCGGCTCTTTAATGACATGTAGCGCGATTAATATGTTATTAATAATCCCTATATCAGACAACCATGTTGCGAGGATTCCCCCCAATACAACCCATGAGAGAAAGTGAGGCAAATAGGATATCGTCTGCACGAATTTCTTGAACTTGACAGACCGTAGTTCATTCAAGAAGAGGGCGAATATAATAGGTAAAGGGAACCCAATTAATAGCTTGAAGAAACTCATTCCCAATGTATTCTTAATCACATTAACTAAGTTATCATCATCTAGAAACTCTCTAAAATGCTCTAACCCCACCCAAGGTGCCTCGGATATCGTCCGTATGATGTCAAATTCTTTAAAAGCAATAATGAGACCGTACATTGGAACATAGTTAAATATAATTATCCATATCACCCCAAGTAGGGCCATCGTCTGAAGATGCCTTTGGGTGTAAAATCTCTTCAACCATTTACGTGTAGATGATGGCTTCGTTGGCTGGATTTGCTGTGAAGGACGTTCTTTATTCATTGTAGGTTCCATTTCCATCATTCCTTACCTCCATGCTGTTTCATTTTCTCTGTCTCTATAGAAAGCACTTACACTTCTATATACTGCTTCTTCTTCTACTTCTATAGTACGAGTATTTCGTCGCCGACATAAGGCTTCATATTTCGTATTTAGGGTCTCATTTTTCGGATTTGGGTTAGCGCAACCAAGAACCTGACGGAAAGTTCACCGTCAGGTTCTTTAGTATCATTCCTAATAGAGAGAATACATCAAATCAGACATAGCTATAGATCTCTATTCCATACAGCGATGGACTATATGATGGAGGTTCCTTATTTGCCGTATACCTCGTTTACCTCTCGACAAATGTAACATCGATGTTCTTTCCAATCGCATTGTCAGAAGCATCGGATATACAATACCGGTGGCAGAGTCACCTTATGTCATGCGTGCTGCGCGCCTTCTCTCCGATCGCTTCCTTAGCTCCTTTAAGCTCCAAGCGAACGTTATCAATGAATACATCATGCGCATCAGTAGGCGTATTGTCTTGTTTCCCCATCAGTAGCTTGAATCCAGCTACTTCGTCTTTATCCATCGTAAACTCGTAGCTGTACGTTTGCGTCACATCATCTAGCTGCACCTGTTCATTCAAATAACGGATATAGCTGCTGTTCTCGACGATAGCTTCAATCGTACGCGGAGTGCTTGCTCTAGCTGTAAATGATACGATGTACGTTTTGCCCTTCGCAAGCGCAAGCGATTGTTGTTCTACAATGACATCCCAAGCGTTGGCACCAGTATTAGCAATAGCTGCTTTCATAGCTCCATCATCCACCGTAAACACTGCGCTTGAACTACCATCATAAATACCCTGTACATGTGTGCTCCAATCCTGGAAACCGGCGTCAAAGTAACCGTTCTGCAATGGAAAGGCTCTCGTACGAGCATCCTTCAGCTCAACACGAATATTATCAACATAAATATCATGTGCACCTATTACGCCTGCACCCTCAAGCTTGCCAAGCAGTAACTTAAATGATGGCGTAATATCGTTCTGAATCTGCAGTTCATAGCTAAACCTCTGCATCGACCCTGTTAGCTGTACCATTTCCGATAATAAGCGATTGTTGTTAGCATCTATAACAATTTCCATATCTCGATTCTTTGATGAATATACATCCAGTGATACCGTATAGGTATTTCCTTTGAATAAATCGAAATCTGTTTGCATAAGCATAACATCCCATGGATTCACACCTTCGCTGGCAACGGCTATCTTCAGCTCTTCATCCTGCACCTTAAAGTCTGCGCTCGATCCCCAGCCATCATAACGACCTTGCACATGCTCACTCCAGCTTGTTATACCATTCGAGAAGTCACCATTCTTCACTGGGAATTGATCCGCGAGTGCCATTTCATCCATATTATGATTCGTTAAACGCATCATCGTAATGTCGTCTAAATACACATCACCCTGTCGACCGCCTAACCAAAATTCGAGCAAGCTGTTCACATCAGTAGGCTGCTCCATCGTAAAGAGAAATGTATACTCCTTCATCTCAGGGGTAAGATCTATCGTCGTCGGACTAACATAGACCGCTCCGTCCCCATTATATAATCCCAAATGTATTGATCTAGCAGCCGTTGCTCTGGCTTTGAACATCACTTGGTAATCGTTACCCTCAATGAGGTTCATACCTTTCTGCGTCAGCTTAACTGTCTGCGCATCAACCCCGCCTTCGCCTATGGATACCTTCAGTTCTCGAGAGAGCGTATCCACTGAACCGGTAGCACTCCCATTGGTCACGTCCAAATTCCAATACGTCATGCGGTCCATCCGACCGATATCGAAGGTGCCATTATACACATGATTTCCGTTTAATGGCTCTTTAGGAGCGTTCTCATGATATAGATCAGGAGGTGCTATCTCTTCTACCTTCACATTACCAAGCCAGACGGGATTCGTACTCAATCCAAGATTGAATTCCATTCTTGCGAGCGTATCTGTCTCTGCTCCCATTTGGAAAGTCATTTCATAGGCTTGTATAGAGTCCGATAGCCTTGCTTCCAAGCTATCCGTATAAGTCGTCCATCCACGATTCTCACCACCGCCGAATTTGACTGTTATATTCCGATTCGCATTCGACTTAGCATCGAACGTCAGCTTATACCATCTGCCTTTACCTAGCGTTACGTTCTGAATCAGCTGAACAGCATGTGTGGCGTTGCCTCCTGCCGAAATATCCGCTTTGGCAAATCTTATGTCATTAATAGAGTCTACTGAAACCGAACCATTCCCTTGGAACGTGCTAACATGTACCAAATTCCAAAACTTCGTATCTAATGCTTGATCTGGCTCAGCAATCGTTGTAAATGGCTGATTGTAGCTCATGTCATGAACGAAGTTCCCTGCAATGGGTGTTTTATATTGATCAGGATAGGGTTCCGAGTCGATGACCGGCTCTACTGGTGTCTTATATGGTCTACCTGTAAGTTCATAGACCCGAACATAGTCAACTTCCATTTCCCCAGGTACTTGCGATGGATCTGGAACACGTCCGCCATCATAATTACCGCCTACCGCTAAATTCAATATCATAAAGAATGGTTGATCAAACGGAGCAGGAAAAGCATACTTAGCCGGCTGGTCCGCTCCCCAGCTGTCCCAATTATTCAGCGTTTGATACAGTTCACCGTCCACATACCAGCGTATTTCGCCAGGCTCCCACTCCACACCGTAGGTGTGATAATCTGTCATATCCGTTTCCTCGCCGAATTGGTAATTATCTCCGATCATTTTATTGTTTGGCCAGTTTCTACCATAATGGATCGTTCCACCAACTTCTTTCGGCAAGCGTCCGCGTGCCTCCATAATATCAAGTTCTCCTGATGCAGCCCATGTACCGTACTCATCATTTTGTGGCATCATCCAGAAAGCAGGCCATATGCCATCGCCCACTGGTAACTTCATACGCGCTTCGAATTTACCATATTTTTTACTGAAGGTAGGCTGCGTATATAACTTCCCTGATGTATACTTTTTACCACCATAGCCATCATCCTTAGCTGTAATCGTCAATATACCATCTGCTACCGAAATGTTCTCAGAACGGTAGTATTGCTCTTCGTTATTCCCCCAACCGTCTAGGCCGTACTCTAGACCTGTTCCATTCTGATAAGCCCATTTATCCAAATTGACGCCGTTAAAATCAAGATTATCACCACTACCGTCAAATTCGTCGTTCCATACTAGCTTCCAGCCTTCCTTAGGTGGATCTGGAGTGACCGGCGGCTCTGGATTTGGTGTTGGATTCGAACTTCCCCCGCTACTTTGCCCTGAAGAGGAAGACTGTTCATTCGTCCCCTTTCCTTTCTGAACTGAGCTCTGGCTCCCCTTGGCTAGACTTTTATCATTTAAGACCGTATTCAAGCCATCATTATTAATTTGCAGCACGGTTCCCTTCACCTTAAGGTTCGTTCCCGCTACTCCCTCATTAACGTCCAGTATGGCAACAGTCGTCTCATCGTCAATCTCCAGGTCGGATCCAGATTCCACCACAATCTGCTGTATATTGGATTTCCCTGACAGTACGACGCGTACTTTTCCTTTTGCTTTATTCACAACAAGCCTGTTCAGCTTTGTATTTATAAAATGGATACTATTAACGCCACCTCCATTGATATACACCGTTCCCTTGACTTCCGTATCTGTTACATAAATATCTCCTTCGCCAATTCCCTGCGTCAGAAACAAATCACGATCAATAACGGCCTGTTTCATGTTAACGTCCGCCGCATTTACGACCGCATTTCCAGCTATGTTCAGATTGTCATAGCTTCCTGCCACATTCATAACCTCTATCGCAAGTCTGTCCAGCAGAACAACCGCCTCAGCCCTTGTAATCGGCTGTTGTGGGCGTATCGTTTGATCCGGATACCCCTTCATGTACCCATCAGTCAACAGCTGCTCCAATGGTTCCTTCGCATATACTTGCACTTGATCATAATCCGCGAAATCAGACAGCTGATTCCCTCCTGCTAATGGGAGCTTGAACAACTCTGATATTATTGTCGCAGCCTCTTGTCTTGTGATCGGTGCATTAGGCTTAAACGTACCGTCTGGAAGGCCCGAAATACCCCCTGCCTCCTTAATAGCTACGATGTCATTGTTATACCAATCATCAGCCGAAACATCCTTGAAGGGATTCGTTCCTTTCACTTCCAACCGAAATATAGCATTGACCAGCTTGGCAAATTCTGCTCGTGTTACTTGACGATCAGGCTGCACGCTTCCATCTGGATAACCTCCAAGCATTCCCTTCGAAATCCACTTTTGCAGCGACTGTTCTCCCCAATGGGATCCCTTTTCATTCGTAGAGGATGCTGCGCTAACCATTGGCAAACTACTTGCTAGCATTATAAGTACTAATACCATTGAGATAAATCGCTTATTCATACTTATTCGACTTCCCTTCTTTTTCTATCTTTTTGTTTGATAGCGCTTACACATGTTGTTATAAAATCATTCATCTTTAATATCGTACATGCTTTTCCCTACAGAAATAAGGTTTCATATTTCATATTTAGGGTCTCACTTTTCGGATATGCTTCCAATTATAAATAGGGATATAGAAACCTTTTCTCCCCAGCAGAAAAGATTCTATATCCCTATTGTTATTATACTAATCCATGAAGACGTCTATCGTTGCTACTTCACCGTTACGCACGGCAAGTGCTTCCGCTCCCTGTATAACAGCCCCATCATATTCGACTACGCTACCGTCACATTTAACCAGCTTCATCCTACTTATCTTCGCAGCATTCGTACCGAATGTGTCCGCTCGGCGAGAGTTGTAATAAGTCACTTGTGTACTTCCAAGGAATGTATAAGATATCTTCCCTGTCTCATCGAATAACCAGCCTGGTAATGCCGGCGTAAGGGTAATTGTTAATTGTCCCTCACTCACCGTAAATACGTTCTTACCAGCCATCATCATTCTCCACATGCTGAGGAATTCTGCTGTAGACCCACTCAATCTAGCAACAAAACCTCTCCCATGTACTTTAGGATCTGGGTTGCCTCCAGTCGCAATAAATGAAGAGTTCTCCAATGTACTACGTCCATATACAGCCGGATCTAAGAAAGGAACGAGGGATGTCTTCAATTCCCCGAAATACTGATCATACAGACCTGACTTCAATAGCCCTAACAAGTATTTATAAGTCATGTGAAGGAAATTAGATTCTCGCTCTAACCAACCCGATGTAAATGCACGCATACGTCCAATTTCATGACCTTCTGCATCTAAATTAACGGATGTTTGATACATTTGCGTCTTCTGATCATACATCCCGGTCTTCTTAATCTGGTCATAAATATCCTTAACTTGTTGTGGATCGTTCAACGTCTTCATCCAGCGTGTTGGACCCTCGAGGAAATGGGGCAACGCATACACCTGGAAACTCTTCACGCTTGCTCTTGGAAGCCCGCCTTTACTCAAATCTGCTTCTCCGTTCTCATCAACCAATCTTTCAAACTCTGTAGCTTCAAAACGGAAATACGTAGGCGTGATTCCATCTCCTAGTTCTATCGCTCTCGCAATTCCTTCATCTAATTTAACTACAAATGCGGAGAACCCTTCTTCTATCACTTTCAAGGAAATCTCACGCTCCACCCCCGTAATTCCAAAGCGAATGCGCTCCCGATATGCTTCACGAGCAGAAGCTACTACATCCCAATAGCCAAATGAATCTAGCTTCCCATCCTGATAATGTGCAACAGCTTGTCGAACAGCATTGAACAGATCAGCTATTTCTTCGGGTAGTTGGATCGACTTCTCACCAAATTCCTTCGTACTTTCCAACAAGAAGATCATCATACGCTTCAATTCAAAAGTCTCACTCATACCTGACCCAAATAACCCTGGAAGTCCATTCATCGCGTCATTCCAACCTGGCTTGTTCGCTTCCATCTCCACACCCATACCATACGGATCTAATGTAGCAAACTTGTTTAAAGCTAACGATACGATTTTGCTGACAAGATTTGTCTGATAAATCTCGCCCGTGCCGTTCTCTGTTTGTAACCAGTTCGTATCGCTCATTGTCCGTCCAAGATGCTCTAACTTCTCCTCGTCCTCGATTAGCGCATCATACTGCCTAACTTGGTCATGGATCACAACATATTTCTTAGACCGCGGTTGAACATAAGCAGCACTATCGTAAAAGGCATAGGTACCATCTGCAAAGAGAAGATCTTCTTTCTTGTCTGGGAAAATATCTAGATAACCGTCTACCAAGTCCATATTGTAAGTCCAATGATCGGACCAGAATCCTTCACCGAAACCGGCTTCGAAATTCTGCTGTGAAAGAGCCAATACCCCGCTGAGCAAACGTTCTTCGCTTACATGAAGCTGCACGTCATGATCTGCTAGAAAATTAATAATAGCTCCTGGTGTAAACTTCCCACTACATAATGCTATCAGTTCCTCATGTTGATCTGCCACAGCATCATTAATCCAATCCGTAAGCTTACTTTTATTCTCTGGAATAACTTTGAAGCTACATCCCTGCACACTAAGCGGGTTATAACCGTCTGCCTGCATCAGACTGAAGAACATTTTAATATTAAACGTACCGACTTTAGGATTGAAAAATACATCATTACGGCGGTTCTGATTCATGTCGCGGAAATTCCCATTCCCTTGTGAGTAATATTCGGGAGCCAATGAGAAGAAATTATAATCCCGCTCCAAGTCGCCATGCTTACGAGAGTACAGATGTACAACGAACCCCTCGCCCTCATTGTCAAAAATAAACGGATACCCTCCACGGAGGAAATTATCCATATACGACTGCTTTGCGTAGGCATCAAATAGTTCAGAGGACGTATGTGTTGCAATATCTGCCGTCAATTCTTCAACTAAGATACTCGCTTCTTCCTTCTTACGAGAAATATAGTCTACTGAACATAGGACGTCTGCTTTGGCGTTAATTCTATCAATATTATTCACGTGGCCAATGATTGTGTTCACGGTTAGACTTTCGCCTGGAGCGATAGTCTGTGCTACCCCACTGAAGCCACATGGCACTTTATTGACCGGATATTGTGGCTGTTGCACAAGCTCAGCGAGCGAAGCAGCAGCAAAGTTATCTGGGTACATTAGTGATGTATTGCCACCAAATACGACTTCAAAGTCTACAATCGGGGAGATCCGCTCACCTTCTCCTGTAAAGGATAAGTAGAAATGTCCACTCGTCACTTCACTGACGCGCGCCTCATCTGCTGTACTGGAACGTACGTGATAGAACGGGATGCCATTCTCTAGATTATAAACTTCCATCCAACTGCGCAGAAGGTTACCGACCTCTTTAAATCCTCCGTTTTCTACTCCGTACGGAAGAATCTCAGGCATCCCATCTAACAGTTCTAATTGAATTGGCTCCTTACTAGTGTTAATGATTTCAACCTGACGAACCAAAGCAGCATAATCATCATTCGGTAAATTGAAGTAATTCACCACCGTCTTCAGTCCATGTGCTGCATGAGTTTCCTCGATCGTGAGTCCGTTCGGAGAAATCCTCATTACACGTGAAGCATGTGCATCCGGACGAGCAGTTTGAAACGGTTCATAGACACGATCCTGTCCTTGTATCTTCATAAAAGTTCGAAACCCATTAGCTGCAACGTTCTTGTAAGTGATACTTGCTGGGGAGAATTCCATAATAGCCGAATTCTTATCTCGAATTCCAAAACTACATACCCCTTGGCCCCGATTAACATAAAATGTCCACATCGGAATCCCCTTTAATCCTGCTATTCCAGGTAGGAAACTTGAGAATGGCTTCGCTTGGTCAAATTGTTCTATAACAAATGTATTGTTCTCGTAATAGTATTTGGACATGGTCATTCACTCCTATTTAGAAATAATATTGGTCGACAACTCCTTATTGTATATGTTACGACACCGGTTTCGAAAAATCTTAAAAAAAAGAATTTCATAGGTTTCTTTGTTGATTCTTACGTTGCGTCAGTAACATAGCCACATGAATCCCTAATGACCAATTTGACAGGTAACACCACCGATTCTAGAACAAGTGAAGGATCGTCTATCGAACGAATCAGCATTTCTGCAGCCTCATGTCCCATAAGCGCTGTATCTTGTGCAATCGTTGTTAGAGCGGGAGTAATATACTGAGATAATTCAATATTATCAAACCCTACGATAGACAAATCTTCTGGAATATGGAGTCCTCGCTCCTTAGCAGCTCTCATTGCGCCTAGTGCTAAATGGTCGCCAGCTGCAAACACAGCAGTAGGTCGCTCTTGCAAGTCTAAGAGCTCCATCATCGCAGCGTAACCGCTATCAATGGAATAGTACGCGCTTTGGGCAATATAAGAATCTCTCTTCTCAAGATTCAGACTAGCCATCGCCATTTCATATCCTTGCACTCGATTAGAACCAGCAAATGTATTCATCCCACCTGAAATATGAGCTATTCTGCGATGTCCCAGTGAATGTAAATACTGCACCGCCAACAGACTTCCTTCATGGTTATCTGAATACACGGTATGAGCTTGCGTGGTTTCATGATCTAAGATAATGCACGGGATATCACTATCAAGAAGTTCCTGGAAATAAGGATCATCATAATCCGATAAAATGACAACAACTCCGTCCACACCTCTGATCTTACAGTTCTCCAAATACCCGCTTTGCTTCCCACCCACATCTTTGGATATAAACATCAGTGCATACCCCTTGGATACCGCCACTTGCTTAAAACTCTCGATGACTGCACTAAAGAAAGGATGCTGCATTCCGATCCCAGAGGATTCAACAAACAACACACCAATGGTCCAAGATTTCTTAGTTGTCAATGTACGTGCATGAGCATTCGGCAAATAACCAAGTTCCTTAGCTACTTGCAAAATAGTCTGACGCGTCTGTGCGCTTACATCTGTGTAGTTATTGAATACTTTCGAGACTGTCGTCGGCGAACAGCCCGCCTTCTTAGCAATATCATAAATCGTGGTCATTACTGGAATTCACTCCTGTTGCAAATAGCCTATGGAACCTATACAGATTCTTTAACTGCATTCTAATCGTTTAACTTCTGGACGTCAATTACATTTAAGCATCTTTACTTCCGCACGCTTCGCAGACGCCATAGTACGAGCAGGACACCACCCGCTAACCCTACCGTGATTACAATTCCCATCCAATTCATAGAGGTAGACTTCGGTATAGACTCATTGATGTTACTAGCCTGACCAGGCCTGTCCTCAGGATCGGATTCTATTGGAGTAGCATTCCTTTCAATAGGAATCTCACTAGGTCCCCGCAATGATCCCCATGTCATATTTTCCGTATGCTCTATTCATGACCATCAGATATTGGCAGTTTAATCGTAAACGTCGTACCAGAGCCAACTTCACTTTCTACTGTAATCTGCCCATTGTGATCTTCGATGATCTTCTGACATAGCGAGAGTCCGAGACCAGTTCCTTCTTCTTTCGTTGTATAAAAGGCATCAAATATCTTGTGAAGTTCACTTGCTGGAATTCCAATTCCGTTATCACGAATCTGGATTATACTCATTTCTCTTTCTTTGCTAAGTATAAAGTGTACATGGCCAGCTCCTTCCATGGCCTGAAAGGCATTACGGATCAGATTGATTAATACCTGTATGATCTTATCGCGATCCATCAACACCATAATACTCTGATCCATTGCGTCCATTTCAATGATGTGCCCACACGAAGCGGCCTCGGATTCACACAATGAATACACTCTTTCCATACAATTGACCATCATTTCAATCCTCATATTACTCGCATGTGGTTTCGAGAATTGCAGGAATTCTGCAGTCAGTTCACTAACCCTTGTGATTTCCCCCATAATAACTTCGTACCAAGGCTGAATATTATATCCCGTTGTTCTTGATAATTGGATAAATCCTTTAATTGCTGTTAATGGATTACGTATTTCATGCGCCATACCTGCTGCTAATTCTCCGACAATCTTCATTTTGTCTGAACGCAATTGTTCTTCCTGCCGTTTAACCCAATAATCTCTTCTCATTTGAAAGATACGCTCCTCACCTACTTGGATCAATTCCTCGATGGTGTTTCTTTCCTTAGAAGAATGAGTAATACTGAACGTTACCTGAGGGCCTAATTTCTCGAATATTTGCAGTTCGTCAATTTCCTCTATGAATGGCAGTAAGAGTGAAAACCGATCTCCCGCATATCGACATGCTGCCAAATGATTCGGGAAATGTTCCTTCAGGGAAAGTGAGAAGCTGACTAAGATATCATTCGCAGTAGAACTTCCCTCGGCTTTCAGAGACTTAAAATTGTTAATATCAAATAACACAAAGAGGAACTCTCTGTTCGAATCGATGGTATGCTGAACCTTTGTGATGTATCCAAAATAATTATAAAAACCCGTTAAAGGGTCATAGTTGGTGAGATACTCATGTCTCTTAGACAATTCCTTCCTCTCAGATTCAATACGTAAGGTGATATGGAATAAGAGAATTATAACTATGGAAGAGACGGCGTCAAAACCAAAAACTATCACATTGTAGAGCGAAATGGGGACATAGGTGAGGCGTATGATAGAGTATTGAATGATCAATAATAGTCCAATTGGGGCTGTATCCCGAATTCGTATCTTATGTCCAACTAAGTTGATAATCGTAATGTAATACAATGATAGGCACCAATTTAATTGACTGAAATAGTGGAATGCTCCTAAGAAGATAAACTGGATGAGTTTAAGCCTAGGATACTTATGGTCCAAAGTTAAACTAAGGATTAACATCATAGCCGCGATAACCATGAAGGTTATATTCTTTGGCTTGTCGAGCAATACAGAGGACACAATAATAAACAATGAGATTAAAGGAACACAGAAATACTTGATAAGATTAATAGACAAATATAATCACAACTTTCTTGATAGACAATATCGGATTGCAGTTATTATATTCTCCTCTCATATTCAATTTCCTCCTATTTTAACTATGTCATATCACATTTGTATCTTCGGAGCTTTTCCCACTACTTCATTTTTTCAACAAAAGTACGCTATAATGATATATATCAAAGAAAAAGGAGAATGATAAAATGAGTCGTATTAAGCATATGGTTACTTTTAGTTTACACGGAGGGAAAGATACACCTGCTGCGGAAGATTTTCTTACATTAAGTACGCAAGAACTATCCGCAATTCCTGGTGTACAGCAATTCGAAGTGTTCCGTCAAGTTAGTTCTAAGAATGAATATGACTACGCATTCTCTATGACTTTTGAAAATCAGGAAGCTTATGATACTTACAACGATCACCCTGTGCATCAGAACTATGTTGCTACACGTTGGCTCAAAGAAGTGAGTGATTTCCAAGAAATAGACCTTATTAGCTACACATAATGACTAGGAGAAACATCATGCATCCAACGAAAGAACGCGCTTTAACATTTCCAACTAGCCTTAGCCGGTAGCCTCGTTTCAGGTTTCGCAATCGCTTATGCCATCGGGGCACCGATCGTTATGACTGCGGTTTTGCGATCTCAAATGTGTTGGGCGTTCCCCTCGGAAATTTGGTGGGACAGTACTTTGAATGGCCAGCAGCATTTGTCCTTGTCGCAATATTGGGACTCATCGCATTTATATTGAATTTTATCTATGTACCCCGCCACTACACCAAAACGAACATCTCACTACAGGATCAAGTTCGTTTGTCCATTATATCTTTATACAGTTGCTCTCTCTCTTGAAATTCGCCTTGATAAAGATCTAGATAATCGAATATTTCAAAAGAAAAATCAACAAACGCTCGTCCTTTAGCTGTAATTACATGATCATCCCTAACAACCCGCTTATCCATATAATTCTCGCGTGGGAATGGATCTTCTACACCTAATTTATCAATTCTTTCGTTTGAGCAAGAAGTTGTGAATTTTCTTGTATGTAAAACACCGGATCTGCCCAGATATTGTGGCCCGTTACAAATTGCAGCTAACATCTTCTTTTCTTGATCAAGTTTCATAATCAGTTCCGTTAATTCATTCTGTTGGTTGCGAATCGGTCCTCCTGGAATAATCAGGCCTTCGATATCATCGAGCTCCATAGCTTCATGAACTGTTAGATTAGGAGTATACAACAAACCCGATTCGCTTATAACTGGTGCTTCTACCATTTGCTTATCCCTCCACAGCTTTGCCTCACGACAAGTTCAGGATCCACTAGAACAGAAGACGACGACAATTGGTTATGGATCAGATCGTAAAGCATCATTGCCGCAAGTCGGCCGATCTTTTCTTTATCCTGCTTGGTTGTCGTAAGCGGAGGATCCATGTATTTACAGGCCTCGATGTCATCACAACCGATTACAGCAACATCTTCGGGCACCCGATAATTGTTTTCCTTAAGTACCTTAATCGCACCGAAAGCCAATTGATCTGAAGCAGCAAACACGGCTCTAGGCATCTGACCAGAATGAATTATCTTCTTCATGGCTTTGTAGCCACTATTTTCAAAAAAGTCTGCGCTGTTCACGATCCAATCATCGACCTTTGCTAATCCATAGTTGGAAAGAGCATTCACGAATGACTCTTTACGAATCTGGGAAACGTATCCACCCTTACCTCCACCAATATATGCAATTTCTCTATAACCTTGTAGGTAGAAATGCTCAACAACTTTTTGTGAAATCTTACTGTTATCCGACATGATATAACCGGACAATTGCCCGGATAATTTAATATCAACACCTATGCAGGGAATATCGCTTTGATCAAGTTCCGAAATACTTGGTTCAAGATCATCTCCAGAGATGATTAAACAACCATCGACTTGATAATATCTACAGCGCTCTAGGTAATCCTTGCCTGTATTATGGAATTCTTCATTAGAAAAGAGAAGTAAGTCATAACCAAGAAATCCCATTCTTTTCTTAAATGAGTTGATAATATCGATGAAAAAGTGATCATTCAATTCGACATTCAGCTTGCCTGCAAGCAACACACCAATCAAATTCGTTCTACTAGACGAAGGCGAGAGTGTATTTGTCGATTGCTTCATTATATAACCTGTTTCATGTATGATTTTCATGACGCGCTCTTTCGTCTGTTCACTGACATCTTCGTAATTATTTAAAATTTTCGAAACAGTAGAAATAGATACTCCTGCTTTTTCGGCGATTGTCTTTATAGTGATTTTCATGTGCTAACCCCCTCATATTTTGTTGTCCTCATAGGAGGCAGTCCATGTTTATAACGACAATATTATACCATAATTTAATTGGAAGCTTAATATCATACCTGATTCATGAGCCAAGTTAATGTTATCGTAACCCTTCACATTTACGAAAGTTTCGCAAGAAAGACGCCGACGGCGACCTTGGTTATGGAGTTTCTCTTTATCGTATATTTCCATTGTGCTAGCGAGGGGTCATACAGTTGGTTGCAAATTTGTCCTCTAAATCCGCCACTATTGCTCTTTTCCCCACTTTAGTTGTTAAATAGGTATCTAATTTCTCGCTAGCCAGCCTAGTCTACTAATTTAAGTGTCGTTTAGGCTCTTATTCCATTCCCGTGGATCTATCTACATAGGCTATTCTGCTGTGCGCTACCTCCACCCAGCGGAATAGCTGCAAAAAATGCACTTAAAATAGCGTGAAAAGTATGGAAGCGGAGAATAGATGCAAATCTACAGTTAAAAGTGGCGATAACGATGTAAAGTGGGAATTTGAGTAATCTAGATGTACTCTATGCAGCTAAAATTAGTGTTAGAGGAAATTGGTCGGATTTAGATGTACTTTGTACATCTGTTGATTAACGAAAAGGTGGAATAGATCTATAGGTCTCCCAAAAACAAAAACTTATACTTCTATTATGTTGAAAAAAAGGAGATATCGAATATCTCCCCTTTTGGCAATCATTATTTTCCAGCTTAGCGTATGAAAAAATCAAATGTTCGCTGCCAAGTTTGAGATTCTCCAGGCTCCAAGTCGATGGTAGCGAATACTTCGGGCGATACAACATGAGCCGTCCCCCACACCGCCGCTACCCTGCCGATGTTGTAGTCTTTCTACTGTACAAAACGTATGATTGCCATCATTCTCAATAATGTATCCGATGGGACTCACCCTTTCACTAGTGCAGATGATGGCCTACTCAAGAAAGCTTGGACTTCGAGGCCAATACTACATCAATCGTATGAATACCCTGATCAGACAACGCCACAATTCTATCTCTTGGAATCAAGCATCCGCCATCAATAGGGCGAATCGGAATAGATTCTCCATCGATAGCTAACGTTCCAATTACATAATCGCCATAGTCCAAAAGATCAGGATTCATATAAACAATATTCAGCATTTTATCCGCAAAAGACGTCTTAACCGATGCCTCATCCACTGAACTAAACTGATCCTTCATAAGCTTTGGCTCAAGTCGGAGATCTCCGAACTCGCCTCTCACGCCATATACTTCGCTTAGTAAGGTCAAGAGCAACCAGCTAGCAGAGCCTGTTAAATAAGGATACATTCCTCTGCCCTTCTCATTGATATATTCTGGTATGCCCGGATACATCCGACTAGCATCGAAATCACTGCTTAGACTGTAGATCGAATCCAGCACGGTCCGGCCCGCATCGACAAACCCGCGTTTGTAGAGAGCGTTCGCATACATCACCGTCATATGGCTAAACATGGCACCATTCTCTTTGTGCCCAAACGCAAATCCAAAAGCACGACCTAGATTCTGCTGAATTCCACCAAAATTAGAGTTTAGTCTGTACCCGATGTTGGCGTCCTTTAGATAATGATCTACTGCGGCAGTGATCTTGGTGATCTGTTCATCTGTTGCGATGCCGCCCATAATGGCGAATACCTGTCCGGTCAGAGTCATTCGTACGCCATTCGGGTGATCGCCTTCGACCTGCTCGCCATCATTATTATAATAACCGTTAAACCATTCGTAGCCCTCTGTACTGCTAATCCATTCATTCTTGTGCAAATGACCGATCATCCACCGTGCCTTTCGCATCAAATCGCGTGCAATGAGCTCAATATCTATGGCGAATTTCCTGCCACTAACCGTTGTGCTTATGCGCTTGTCGTAATCATCGAGAAGTGCAAGCTTTTCCAATGGAACTTCATAGTTCAGTGGGTTCTTCAAGGTGTCGAATAGTATGAGCATTTCCTCAGCTACCTCGAGAGTCGACACAATATTCCGTTCTTTAAGCGTTAGGAGTAGCTGAGCAATTTCCATCAAATTGCTTGCATAAAAGGCTGTGAATGCTACGCTTTCGCCTTTACTTGCTCCCATGTCCAGCCCATCGTTCCAATCTGCGCCTTCCAGTCGGCAGTTATTGTGTGCACCGACGTTGAAGAACGGTACGATATTTTGCAAAATAATATGCTCTAAAATACTCCCTTTATACGTTGCTCCTCCTTCCGTTCGGAGAAGGCTTCCCGTTATCGGATCCCAGGAACTGTCTCTTTCCTTACAACGTCTTACGAAACTATCTTTAAAGTACACTTGCTCCTGAAGCAGAAACTCCAAGTCTCCGCTTTGATGGATATACAAGATTGTAGTTAGAAATGGCCAGGCGCCATGATCCATCCACAATCGCGGAATATTATTGCGATCAGCGATGAATTCGCCTTGCTTCGAACCAATAATCGTCGCATTGCTCCCGTCGATCCGCACGCCGGCATAGTTATTGAACAACAACTGCCGAACTTCTTGAGGTTCCATCACCATTAACGCCAAGCAATCTTGCCACAGATCACGCCAGCCACGACCTCCTCGGCCGTAGTCATGATAAGGGAGAAAGGAATTTCCGTACATACGTCTTAATATCGGTTGTATCGTAACCCAAGACATCCACTGGTCAAATTCTGGATCAGCTGAACCGAAAGCCAATATATCCAACTTACTCCGCCAGTACGCTTCATTCTGATCTAGTAGATAATCAAAATGGTCCTCCGACAGGTATGTCGACGCATAACAATCCGTGTCGATCCGCCCTTCTTTGATGACGAGAGCGATCACGTAGCTCTTGGATTCTCCCGATTGGAGAATTTCATCTACAAACCTCAGTGCGCCAACGGATTCATATCCTTCGAACGACTCTCCCGCAACCGCTTCAGGCGAGGTATTCAGAACGACCGCTTCAGGCCACTCCAAGCTACCACCTTCACCGATAAATGTTTCTGTTATAGGAAAATATCCTGCAGGCATATTACCCCTGTCATCAGCACCTAATACACCGTACGTTGTTGTATTAATCCGATGGCCTCTCTCATCAAAAGAGAGTGCCGGTTGCACTTCAATGCCGTGATCGGTTGTATAAATACGATGTAGCAACGATGTCACATGACGGTGATCGCGAAGATCATCAGCAGAGCGCGCATATAACGGTATAACAGCTGTAGGTGTAAGATATAGCGGCTCTTCACTAATATTGGTTAATGTGACCCGCATCAACTCGACTTTGTCCTCCGTAACAGGTACGAAGTTTGTTACTTCTGCTTTGATGCCCACAGCAGTATTCTCCCGGGTAACCTTTTGCCATAGAAAACCAGCTTCAAGTGTCGTTCGTTCCTCACCTTCTGAGAAGCGCTCCGCTTTCTGTTGGGGAGAATTACCCGCAGCTGACCAGACCCCTTTACCCTTGATATGCACCCAGAAGTTTCGAGAAGCTTTGGAATTATGTAAATCTTCTACCGATAATGGAGCCATTAAGAACGTGTTCTGCCCACTCGTTACCTGTCCGTGCAGAGAAGGCGTAATCGTCGACATCATACCCGCTTCATTAACAAGGGGAAAATATAAATAGCTATTTCGATCCGGGTTTTCCAGTATAAAAGACCCCTTATCCCCTACATACGTCCAGCCGTTCGTCTTCTGTTTCACCATAGTTTCGTCCTCCTTAAGTCAAACAACATTCCTTATATACTTTTTACGAAACATTTCGTTTGATTAAGGAGAATCTAGATGATTATTAATGAAACATTTCGTTGATCTTATTATTGCTCATCCTGTCTGATTTGTAAATATTCCGTTTTACGCTGATTCCCCATGGACAAATACTTTGGATAATTATTCTAAGTCAATCCGACAGTTTAATACATACACTTCTTTATTTTCTTTAATTGTTTGTTTTACGTCATCACTTGAGACCATACCATTTCCATTATTCCTAATGATCATACCCAATTCGACTACTTGATTTATTTGCGCTGATATGGGATCTAACGGATGAGTCAGTGTGTTGTCATAATCAATTTTATCCAGAACAGTTTGCCCGCTAGTGATATTCCTATTATGCCTTAATGCCATTGTCCATACTTCTGCATTCTTTGTATCTATATCTAAAGTAGACAAATAAATCTTATAATCCTTCTCATCTGCTCGTACTGATGATTCTACATTTAATACTGGATCTTTAAGAATCCCATCCACATAATGATCTACCCAGTAATGAATACTTTTAACTGCTCTATCACCAAGATCAATCTGAAAAATCATGTTATTCTTTGCACCCGTTGCTTTCATAATTGAGTATTCTTCATTGTCAAAATTTAAAAAGCTTATCTTTATTTCACTTTCTTTATCGAGCTCATTCGTATTCATGTTGTCACTAGGTGAACATCCGACTAACAGAATAGCAAAAAGGAATAATGCAGTAAGCCTTTTCAAAGTTATCTCTCCTCTTTATTAATACAATATTTCTGATATATCTGTTTCTTCTTCATCTACTAATTCCATACATCTATAGAGCAAATCGGTGTTATACAGTAAGTCAGATTTATGTGAGATGTTTTCAAATTGCTTGTATTTTCACTTACATGTACGATTAAATTATAATCCTTACCAAGGAGGAATGAATTATGAAATGGTCTGAAGTTCGTGAACAATACCCTGCACGTTGGGTAGTTATTGAAGCAATTGTAGCCACCTCACGAAACAATAAAAGAAATATCGAAGAAATGTCGGTTATTTCCGATCCAAAACTAGCTTGGAATGACAAAGCATCCCTATGGCTTTGATGGGATCATAGGCACTGACTTCTTGTCCTTAAAAAGATTAATAATTGATTTCAATGATATGGAAGTTAGATCACTTTAACTTCTTTAGCCCATCCTGTTAACTCACCAAATACTTATGATTATTCTTAATTTCCTGTATGATTTCTTCAAGTTGCTCTGTAGCATATCGGTTTGTTTCTAATACATGTTCTGGATTAATTAAAGCTTCTTTAAATTCTTGCAATAAAATAATGCTTCTTTCTCCCATCTGATTTTCAATAGGTCTTAATTGATCTCTATGTATAAGCGTTTCAACATCGACCATCAATACAACATAAACAATGTTAATATCACAGTCTCCCATTTCATTCGAGAACCATTCTACTTCCTTGGGAAAAGTAACATAGTCTATGACGACATCATAATCTGCTGCAAGTAAATTTTTTGCCAGACTAACGTTGTTCTCTTCACTTCATCAGTCCAATCCTTAACAATATTTTATTTATTATTTCTTCTGTACTTAGTCGATCTGTAATAATATGTTCTTTATACATTTCACTTGTTAGAGTAGTTATACATTTTTTTGTTTGTTGGTAGGTCCATCCCCCTTCTTCATCCCCTCGAGAAGCTATTCTTTGGTAGATCGTTTCTTCTGAAGCCACTAGACAGAAGTGATAAATCTCCTTATCCATGTTGTGGAATCCCTTTAATATAGAGTTCTCCATAATTCTATATCCTGAAAATCATCTGTTCTTTCATCGTGTAATCTAACCTCTTCAGGGATAAGCTTCCTTAGCATATAGCCAATCTCTTCAGGATCAAAGATCATACTATTTGGAATATGTGTTTGAATTAGCTGGGCAGTGGTAGTTTTCCCTGCACCAAATGCCCCATTAATCATGATTATCATCGTTACCCTCCCATCAAATGATTTGATATCTTTTTCTTTTCACCACTTATAACATATAACGAATACAGATCCATTTAGTTACTATTATAAAATAGTAGCAGATGAAGTCGGACGCGAAGGCGAAAGAGATTATCGAGGCGGCCATATCGACAAACGAATGATTTCATTATTAGCTTTCTCAGCGGATATGTCTGTAGTAAACGGGAGAATCGTCGACAACAAAGGACCCATTCTCAGATAGAAGCTATCTAGGATGGGTCCTTATATGCGTATAAGTGCGTTATCAGCAAGCTAAGGCTCCTGAGTTATTTCTTTTCTTTTTGCTTTTTCACAGCATCATCAAGGCTCTTTTGAACTTGTGTTTGAATGGAAACTAGCGCTTTGTCTAATGTCTTTTTGTTGCTTATTACTTGTTTAACTTCACTCTGTACAACTTTTTGATACTGCGAATGATCAAATGGAATCCCTTTGGGAGTGAGATATCGCGATGATTCCAAGTTTGGTTTTAATTTATAGAAAGCCTCCAAACTAAGACCTTTGTACTCTTTACTATAATCCATACGAGTTAGGGAATAATTTAAAGGTAGTTCAGATCTGGATTTAGCGTAATCCACTCCGTTATAAAATTTGAGGAAATCCCAAGCAAGATCTTTATTAGCTGAACTAGCTGGAATCGCCATGATTGAAAAAAGAATGATACTTCGTGTCATTTTTCGATCCTTAGGATCTGCAGGACCCGCTGCAATCTTAACGGTAAAAGGTTTATAATTCGCTACATGCGCTTTATCTGCAGTTACAGTCCTTAAATAATCAATACTAGAGGTAGTTACCTTCATAGCCGTTCGTCCCATAATGAAAGGATCCTCGCTAAAGCCTAAGCCACCTACATTCGATCCTTCTATGGTATTCGATTTTATTGCGGCGGTAGCCATACTATACACCTTTTTCCAATCAGCTGTATTAATAGTTACCTTTAGTGTATTGGGATTATATCGAGTTAATCCCTGAGAATCTGCTATATCATTTATTAAATAGGAGTATTTATCAAGATGATATTGAAGTCCCCAAATACGAGTGTCCTTACTTCCTTTGGTTGGAAACTTGGCAGCTAATTTCAATATTTCTTCCCAAGTCATTCCGTCTTGCGGCAATGGAACATTATGTTTTTTAAACAAGTCGACATTGTAGAAAATCGATTGTGTTTCGAAGATTGGACTTAATCCGTTAAGCTTTCCATCCACTTTCATTGCATCCAACAATCCAGGGTATATTGATGCAGTATCATAATTGTCACGCTTAATTAATTGCCCCAATTCTGTTAACTGATTCTCCTTGGACAACTGCTTATATTCAAGGGTGTTCAACATGATAACGTCAGGTGACTGCTTGGCAATAAAATCGTTTAAATCTGATTTCCCATCCCATATAACTTCCTTGATTTCTGTATTGGGAAATTTCTGTTTGAACAAATCCTCATCAAAATAATGTTTATTTTGATACATCACCTTTAAAGTTCGTTTCGTATCTACCTGGTTATCTGGATTTGCGGAAACTTTTTTGTCTAGGCTAAAACCTGCTGAAATAACCAATAGTATAAAACTCAAACTAACGATTAATCCCTTCTTTAATAAATTACTCTTCAAAATTAAAACCTCCACTCATTTTTTGTTTAATTTTCCCAAACATGATCTAGTCGTTTAATATAGAAGGAAAAGTTACGGTAAGTGTTCTTCAAACCATCATTTTCTTAAGACTGCGTATATATCGTGATTTCACAATGATGAAAAAGACGCTTTGCAGAATTAGATACGCAGCAAATGTGATCAGTACCGGTTGGAGCACATTCATGATTCCCATCTCCGAGAGGATAGGGGTGATGACAACTAGACTCTGAACGGCGGCTACAACAATTGGAATATAGAAGAGTATGGCAATTTGTTTGGTCGCTGATGCTGACATTTCACGTGTGCTTAGCCCTATCTTGGATAATGCACGGTACATACGAATGTCCGCAGCCAACTCACTATGCAGCTTGAAGTACAAAAAACTAGCCGATGCAACCGAAAAAATCAAAGCGATAAAAATACTAACGAAGCTTAGCATGGCTGTACTTTGTTTGAGAAGCCAATAACTAGCGGCGCGTGAAGTTAGATGGAACACTTCTTCACTTTTCCCCTCCATATTGACATTCCATTTGCTCAGCCTGGTGCCTACGATATTTTCCTGACTGCTTAGGGTAGGCAGTGAACCTATATCCCATGCAGGAACCTTATAGTAATAATCGATATAAGGTCTGATTTCCTTCCCCGCTTCAGCTGATTGGGCTACTCTTACCGTCTCCATCCACTTTTCTGGCACAATCAGCACAGGAATTATTGAACTTATGAACTCAATAGATTCTGTTGTTACACTCTCCTTGACATAAAGAGATACGGCGGGCTGTTCAACCAAAGTAACCATACGGTTAACAATATAATCATCCTTTTCAACTTCTGGTGAAGCCAAGAGAACCGATTCATTTGAACCGAGTTTTGTTAAGGCCGGAAGGTCGATTAAAGACACAAGTTCATTATACTGAGAAATTCCGATCAGAAGCAGGATGTTCTTGCTGCCTTCCTCATTAAGGACTGAGGAAGATAACCTATCGATTCTCGTCTCCGTATACTCTACACCTGCTGCTCTTAGTTCTTGGTGAATTTTTCTTCGGTCAGGTTCGGTCGATGTGGTCCGGAAATACGATTGTGTGATGGAAAAGGGTTCCCCGGTGTACAGTTCTTTTCCGGCCTGGTTAATGGACAACACAACAGCTGCCCCCATACTGGCCAAAGCAGTCACTACGGTAATCAGGAATAACATCCGCGAGTTGTCCCGCAGTTTGTAGCTCATTTCCGATATCCAGAGCAGCCGTGTCCCGCGCCATGTGGATCTCCGGCTTCGCTGAAGCAGACGTATGAATAAAACGGACAGTTGTGAGTAGAAAAAATAGGTTCCGGCAATTCCCGTAACGGCTGCCAGAACAATAGTAACGGGGCTTAATTCCATCCGCAGAGCATAAAATCCGATAGCCAGTAATACTCCACCAAGCAGTGAAAGAAAGATGGATGCCTTCGGCTGTTTTTTCGGTTTTATGTTTCCTTGCAGCAGATCCAGCACTTTGTTCTTGCGGATAAACAACAAAGTAAAGATGGAGATGACCAGAAACAAGGAGACGAATGAAAGGGAAGTGACCAGCATCGCTTTGGTTGGCCAGTAGAAGGGCAGATCCTCAATTCCGATCGTCTTGGTGCTGAAGAGCAGGAACAATTTGGAGAGAAGCATGCCACCTGCGATTCCTGTTAGGATGGCCGCCATGCCGATTAGCATATTTTCAAAGAAAATGAGCTTGTTAATCTGGTTCGGTCGAGCACCCAGAATGGATAGAATCCCAAACTCCTGATTTCGTGATTTCAAGAACGATCCGATGGAATACAGCACGAAGAAGAAGGCGAACACATACACAATGTAGGCTGCGACTTGCATACTCAAGGCCGCCATGGGTCCCATATCATTATTTGCAATCTCGGGATGATAAATGAATACGGAATAAGCGAAAAAGACCATGACCATAAAAGCGCTGCTCAGAAAATAAGCAATATAAGCCCGGGCGTTACGCCGTACATTATTAAACGCGAATTGAGGAAAGCTCATGACTATTCCCTCCCCAAAACGAAAGTGTGTCGATAATCTTCTGGAAAAAGGCCTGGCGGTTATCGCCACGGTGAATTTCGGCGGCCAACTTGCCGTCCTTGATGAAGATGATCCGGTTGCAGTAACTCGCTGCCTGTGGATCATGGGTAACGAGCATGAGTGTGGTGCCTTGCGTGCGGTTGATGTTCTCCAACGATTCCATGACGATCCGTGAGGAATTAGAGTCCAAGGAACCGGTCGGCTCATCAGCTAGAATCATCGCAGGTGAAGTAATGATCGCCCGCGCAATAGCGGTCCGCTGCCGTTGTCCACCGGATATTTCATAGGTTCGTTTCTTCAGGATATCCGTAATGTTAAGTTGTCCAGCAACCATCTGTAGCAGGGATTCCATCTCGCTCAACTTACGGTTGTCTAGGGTGAGTGGGAGCACAATATTCTCAGCTACGGTTAATGTCTCCAGCAGATTAAAATCCTGAAAGACGAATCCGAGTTGTCTGCGGCGGAAATGAGCGAGTTCTTTCTTATTCATCTTATAAGGATTACTACCATTGATATTCACCTCTCCAGAAGAGGGGTGGTCGATAGTTGATACCATGTTGAGTAGCGTTGTTTTACCGCTGCCCGACGGTCCCATAATGCCGACAAATTCACCACTTTCGACGCTGAGATGAATATCAGTAAGGGCTTGGGTATGCACTTTACCCGGATATACTTTATTCAGTGCTTTGACTTCTAATACGTTCATTGAAATACATTCCTTTCCTAAGGAAAACATGAGTCACCCATGAGTCATCTCTTTAATTTCAAGATGTCTTTGTCCTGTTTCTAATGTATAGGATAAGGCATTTCACTGCTATGTATTTACCTTAAGGTTATCTTACAAATCACTTAAGGTTATGTTCGGTTTACTGCCTATGGGCATTGCCGTTAACAATAATCCGAACCGTAGTTCCTGCTTCATGCTGAGATTCTAACTCGACGGCATATCCTAGTCTGGTGCAAATTTCTTTAACCAGATAAAGTCCCATTCCGGTGGACTCATGATATTGCCGTCCACGTTCGCCGGTGAAATAGGGGTTGAAGACTCGCTTAAGGTCTTCGGGAGAGATGCCGATACCCTGATCTGAAATCTCCAGAATAGTATCGTCACCGAGGCGTTGTGCAGAGATCGTCACCGCTTTGCCGGAGCCATCCGTGTAGTTTACAGCATTAGTTAAGATTTGCGTCAACATGAACATCAGCCATTTGGCATCGCTGTAGACACGTAATCCGGCATCAACCTGAATATTCACGGATACGCCTCGGCGGATAAATAATCTGCGGTTCTCGGATACCGCTTCGCTGACTGTCTTGCGGAGGAATAATGATTCTACATGGAAGTCATCCTCGAATCGGTCCAGACGGGATGTATAGATAACCATTTCCAGTCCTTTGCGCAGCTTGTCCAGCTCTTCCTGAACACTACTGGCGGTTTCATCTTCCAGATCTTGCAGTGTGAGCTGTAAGACGGAGATCGGCGTCTTCATTTGATGTACCCAGCGGTTGATGAACACCATATGCTGGTCCATTTGCCGAACATGCACATTCAGCTTCTCCTGATACTGCCGATCAATATTCTGGAGTAATTCATTAACCGCTTCGGGAAGTGTAACATCCCCTAGAGGTGTCAAATGATCCACAGATATGTTGCGAGGAAAACTTAATAGCGTATATAATTTACGATGTTGAACATAACGATAACCGAGGTATAAAAGAAGAATAACGCCACTCAGAAGTACACCATACCACATGATCGTGGGGGGTCTATTCTCACCTGAGATCCAATATAGAATAGGAACAAGGATCATTTGAAGCGTATAGAAGAGCAGCAGCGGAAGTTGGTCCTTCCAGAACAATCTCATGGCGCTTCACTAGAGACACTCAGACGATAGCCAGCACCCCTTACCGTTTCTACAACATCTCCTACGCCAAGATCCTTGAGCTTTTTGCGGACACGCGTAATATAGACGTTCAGTGTATTATCATCAATGAAATGCTGGTCTTCCCACATGAGATCTAGCAGTTTCTCCCGGGTGACAACACGCCCCTCCTTTAGCAGTAGCGCTTCCATCAGGATGGCCTCCTTCTGTGTCAGCTCCATTGATTCTCCGGCATATTGGATTATATAACGTTCAGGAAATAGGGTTAGAGCACCCGAATGCAGTGTACGCTCCTCCTGGATTTGTGCGTATGAACCATATGCCCTTCGCAAATGGCTGCGAATTTTGGCCAATACGACCTCATAGTGAAAAGGTTTCGTAATATAATCATCCCCCCCGTTCTCCAGCGCCATCACCTGATCCATCCCGCTATCTCTGGCGGAGATGAACAGAATCGGACAAAGCGAAGATTGGCGAATCTGACGGCACCAGTAAAAGCCGTCATATTTGGGCAGATTGATATCCAGCAACACGAGGTCGGCAGCACTTTCCTTAAAGGCCTCCAGCACGTTATTGAAGTCATCAACGATAACTGTATGATATTCATATTTGGAGAGGTAAGCACTCAGCAGACCTGCAAGCTTAGCATCATCCTCAATGATAAAGATGGTTTCCATACGATCACTCCTTTTGTCAGTTATACAGTAACACAATCAGGAAAAACCGTAAAACGTTCACTGAAATCCAGTAACCGAATTAGTTACCCAGGAGTGTATTGTTATGTGTTATTGGAGTCATCATTGTTCTACTATCTCATATAGTTTCTTCCATACTTTTGATAATAAGTGATCCGTCAAGATTAAAGCATTGTAGAACAACAATGAGCCAAGTACTGTTGACCCTATAGCAAGCAATAGAAACTTCCCATTAAGTATGGATGTAAAACTGATCGTTATTATAACGCCAACGGATAACCCCATTAATAAATACATCAACACATTCGATAAATAACGATTCCCCTTAAAAAAATAGCCTGTCATTATTATGATCCTGTCGATAATCGAACTAACTAGAATCCCCAATACGATAAACAACGGAATGATAACTAATAATCCATTAAGCAACAAACTAATGAAGGAGTAATAATGCGTATTTGAATTCTGTAATTCAATAGGCGTGTAATCCACATAAGTAAATACAAGTACAAATATGAATCCACTTATAATAGAGGCAATAAATTTATTTGGTATTGACTTCATCTCAATACACCAACCCTCTTAATGTATTACTATCGGGAAATAACATTACGATAAGTTTAAATCTTTACTATATATTTTGGTGAAATCGCCATTGGGCTTCGATGCTCTCTCTATGAAATTCCATCCGAATCTTTCATAGTAATTGTCATGCGTCGTAATTAAGTACAAATGGTTATATCCTAATTCCTTCGCTTCTTCTATTACACGATTCTGCAGTTCTCTCGCTATGCCCTTACCTCTCTGCTCTTCAGCGACATACAAGCATGCCAACCAAGGATAAAGATCCTGTCTACAAGATAGATCATTCATCCAAAAGGATACTGTCCCTACAGCTTCTTCTCCTTCTAAGGCTACAAATGTCATTGGCACACGATCTATCTGAGAATTATGTAATACGCCGTATCTCACATATTCAATCGGTTTGTCACTAGCCCATTGCTTCCAAAGCCACTGACATACCGTTTCATAGTATTCCATCTGATCCGCAAGATTAATAATTTGGATTCCCATAATTATCTCCTTTCTGTTTATTTATTAGAGAACGTTAGGCCTTATCCTCTAACGCAAGACGAAGCTGTTTCATTGCGTTGGGACCAATGCCATGTAGTTCCTTAAGTTCCATCTCGCTAAGCTTTGCGACCTGCTCCAATATCGTTGTATTCGTCCATTTTATACTTAATTAAATCTAAACAAGTTCAGGTGGGAAACGATGATTCGTCGCTTGCTCGAAGCCATATGCTATTCGTATTAACGTAGGTTCACTAAATGCTGTGCCTGAGAAGACAACGCCAAAAGGTCCTTTTGTCGAGTCACCATCTGAATCAATAACCCCTGTTGACGAATATCCTGCTGGAACAGTAATCAGAGGGTAGCCCAATCGTGCGGCTATATACATCCCATCCACATCTCCTGGTAACATTAATACGTCTAAACTATGCTGTTCTAACACATAATCTATTCCCTGACTAAGTGCTAGCGCATCATATTCTTGTTTCTTCTGACGATATTCTGGTTCAGTCAATGTTATAGCTTCTGATCTTATCAGCGTGTCTTGCCCATATTTCAAAGCAACTTCTGCATGGTTCTCATTATATGCAATTAATTGTTGCAAAGAATGAATCGGTACGGAATCGGACAATTGCGATAAATATTGATTGAGACCTTGTTTAAATTCATAGCAGATAACGTCATTATTCCAATTATTATGTTCTACGTGAAGACTGACATCATCTACTATCGTGGCGCCTGCATTTTTCAATGTTGAGATCGCTGCTTCCATAATGGTCAGTCTTTCTTCGTCTAAGTGCTTATAATAATGTCTCGGAATGCCGATTCTTGCTTGTTGTAAAAAGTCAGCATCTAGGAATGGGGTGTAATCACTAAAGGAACGTTCCTTACTCAAAAGTGTAGCCTTATCTTTGTCGTCCATGCCAGTTAATGCACCTAAAATAATAGCCGCATCCGTAACAGTCCTAGCTATAGGCCCCGGCGTGTCTTGGCTCACGGAAATAGGAATAACGCCAGCTCGGCTAACGAGTCCCACCGTCGGTTTGATACCTACCAGGAAACTTTGACATGCTGGACCCACAATAGATCCCGCTGTTTCCGTACCAATCGCTGCCGCTGCCAAATTCGACGCTACGGCTGCCGCAGATCCAGAACTAGAGCCACTAATGAATATCTCGCCTGGTCCATATGGATTGAGCACGAGTCCTCCTCGTGAGCTGTACCCCGCTGGCATCGTACTGGACATGAAATTCGACCATTCGGACATATTCGCTTTTCCAAGGATAACCGCACCTGCCAAACGCAGCTTCGACGCTACGAATGAATCCGCCGCTGCAAATGATCCAGCTAAAGCCACTGAACCAGCACTGGTATGCAGCTTATCTCCTGTATCGATATTGTCTTTCAATATAATAGGAATACCATGTAACTTCCCGCGACTTCCTATTTCCTTACGTTCTTGATCTAACTCCCTAGCAATTTGAATCGCATCCGGATTGATTTCTAATATCGAGTGAATGTCTGTGTCATACTTATGTATTCTGTCTAGATATTCACGCACGATATCTTCCGAGCTTATAGAGCCTGATTCCATAGCCTTTTGCATACTTAACATATCCACTTCTATAATCCATTCCTCGATCTTCATATCCACTTAAGCCACCCCTTTAGGAGAATATCAGACTTGACCTCATGGTGCTATCATACTATAATTTCGTTACAAAGATTTCGGTTAATTACATTCTTAGAAAAGAGTACAAATCGGATTAAATCATTATTTAACAAGTAGGAAACAAGATTTGTTTCCTATTAGGGTGGTACCGCGTGAACAGCCACGTCCCTATCGTTAAAGATAGAGACGTGGCTGTTTTTGTCTTTCACTTCGTTTTAAATACAGAAGATAGGGTTGATTAGTATGCAAGAAAAAGAGCAATGGTCATCGAAGATTGGTTTTATTTTATCAGCAGCAGGTTCGGCAATAGGAGTAGGTGCCATATGGAAGCTTCCTTACGTTACGGGTATCAGTGGGGGAGGGGCATTCTTTCTTCTATTTATTTTATTTTCTTTATTTATGGGTTTTCCATTGTTATTAGCAGAGTTTATTATTGGGAGAAGCACGCAAAAGGAAGCCATTAGTGCTTATCGTAGTTTAGCTCCGAATAGTCAGTGGCATTGGATTGGAAAGTTAGGGGTATTTACCTGTTTTCTTCTATTGTCTTTTTATAGTGTTATTGGTGGTTGGATCGTTATATATTTTGTTAAAGGTTTGTTTGGAGAAATTATTAGTCCGGGTGCCGATTATGGATCTGTCTTTAATATGACGATTGGAAATCCTATCTTGGTTGTTGGAGCTCAATTTGTATTTTTGACCATGACCGTCTTAGTTGTAGCCAAAGGCATTCAGAACGGCATTGAAAAAGTAAGTAAAATTTTGATGCCCGCTTTATTTGTACTGTTTATCGTTCTCATCATTCGCTCACTTACACTCGACAACGCTATGGAAGGTGTGAAGTTCTTTCTATCACCTGACTTCTCCAATATCACATCTCAAAGTGTTCTGTTCGCGATGGGTCAAGCCTTTTTCTCCTTAAGTGTCGGGGTGTCCGTCATGGTTACTTATAGTTCATATCTTTCAAAAAAAGAAAGCTTAATTCAACCGGCTATTTCAATCGTTACAATGAATTTATTAATTGCTTTACTAGCAGGACTAGCCATCTTCCCAGCAGTATTTTCACTAGGCTTAGAACCCGATGAAGGACCTGGGTTGTTGTTTGTTGTATTGCCTGCTGTGTTTGATCAAATTGTTTTGGGAGAAGTTTTTTTATTCGGTTTTTTAGCATTATTTCTGTTTGCTACATTAACTTCGGCTTTTTCTATGTTAGAAATCATTGTCGCATCTGTTGTGAAAGGAAAACCGGAGAACCGACAAAAGGTTGCCTTTATTATTGGTATTCTAATTCTCGTCGTAGGCATTCCCTCTGCATTATCCTATAGTGTTTTTGCTGATATTTTAATCTTCACGAAGAACCTGTTTGATTCAGCCGATTATTTAGTTAGTAATATTTTAATGCCACTAGGCGTGTTTTTAATCTCTATTTTCGTACCCCTTAAAATTAAGAAAAGCACTTTGCGTGAGGAGCTATTACAGCATTCTCGGTTGGGCGCTTCTGCATTTAATATTTGGTTTTTTATTATGAGGTTCGTTATTCCTTTAGTCATTTTCATCGTATTTCTTGATATTACTGGCATACTTGATAGAATCATTGCACTTTTTTAGGATGAAACCTGAAATGACTGATCATTCGAATGACTATTGAGAGGGAACGAAAAGTGCTGGGAGTTAGCAGAAATTCTGCTTAGCTTTTAGCACTTTTTTTATATAGATAATGAAGTAATATCAGGAACGCTGTAACATTGATAATGTTAAGTACTAAATTTGTAATTTGTGTATACGCTGCAAAGTAATCTCCAAAACTTAGTCCCGCAGAAGGATCAAAATCTTCCATCCTTTGTCTTATAAAGATGCCAAATATTATTTGAAGACCGAATTTAACTAGTAATAAAAGAAAGAAAACCATCCCACTCCGAAAGGATTTCTTAACACATAATATAAGACCTAGAATAAGTAGTGCTGGGTATATTATATTACTAAGAACCACTGACACAATACCAGCGTAATCAATTAGTATATCCAAATGATCATTCCTTCACACCATATTTATCGAGCCGAGGATTCAGTAATTTCCCCTTTCCCCTTATGACCTTACGCCCTTTAAATATCTTGTAATTACAGGTAGGTCAGGTGGACTTATTTCATTAGGTATGTCATTTAAATGAAAGAACTGTATATCTCGTACTTCATCTCCATCGCCTTGAATAGTTCCACTGTATTCTTTACATATATAAGCTGCAACGACGTTATATACTTCATCTCCATGTGGATACTGATAATAAAGGTCTGGTCCTGAAAATATATCAAATAACTCTAATCTTGCAGCTTCTAAACCTGTCTCTTCAAAAAGTTCTCGGCTTGCAACTTCTTTCATTTCTTCCCCAGGTTCCATTGAACCCCCGGGTAATCCCCATAAACCATTATCCGTTCTTAGTTGTAATAATAATCGACCTTCACCATCTAAAAGAATGACGCATGCTCCTGCCATAATGATAGGACGCGTACCTACTAATCCTCTTAATTGTTGTATGTAACTCAATATGGTCACTTCCTTTATGGATTATCTTTTCCGATCTTTATCCAATCTTCAAAAAATAAATCATCCTTCATATTAAAATATGGTGCTATTAAATTAAAGGCTCTGTTAAAATTAAATGTTGATAATAGGGAAAATAATTTAAAGGAAACTCTATTTTATGGGATTTCCCCATTATCTCAATTAGTTAGCCTTAGATAGTGAAGTTTAATATCTTGTAGTGCAATACTTAAATCAAAAGATGCATCAATAGCAATATATAATGCAATAATACTTGCTAATACAACTACAATTGCACCATCTTTAAGTATTTTTCTGTTCTTCTTATAAAGGAAAAACGAAATTACTGCAACAATTATAAAGTATGATAACGATATGATTAGTTTTGAAAGTATCAATTTACTATCGCTTACAGCCATCATAAAATTTTGTAATTCATCTTTATTGTCGATACTTTCTTCGATAGTGGTTATATCTCCTTTGTAACCTACCTTCCAAGAGAATGATTTTTCCTCTTTGGTTACGGTATACTCATAGCTCATAACTTTACCATCAACAATAATTCCTGAATATTCTTGTGTGTCTTCTGCACGTTGGGTACAAGCCGATAATATTAAAGTGAAACAAAGCAACACAATCGGAATATATTTTTTTATAATAATCCCCTCCTTAATTAGTTTAATAGTTTCATTACTATGGCTATCTACGAATAAAAACATTTTGAGAAGTTAGTTTTGAGCCAATCAACTTATCCACTTTTGTTTTTACAACACGCCCCATACAGCCAACTTTAGAAACCGTTACTTTTGTTCGGTCTCTGGCTACAAGAACACATACCTGTTCGTGGCTAATACCTCTATGTTTGGGTTTTCCACCACGTTTTCCTTTTTCAGAGTATAGAAAATAGGTTTCATCAATTTCAACGATAACGCTGACGACCTTTATTTTTCCCGAAACCAACAACCTGTTCGGAGGTACAATGAGGACATGCAACGCCTTCTTTAAAGCGAGTTTCTCTCATTTCATTGATTAAGAGCGACCGCCAACAGAGGATGTAGGTTCAACATAGCGTTTAACCCATTGAAACACTCGTTCTTTTTCCGTATGAGATAGCTTGTGGATATGCTTTAATAAATTATTAAACGCTTTGCTCACCATTACATCCCCCCGAATGTTTGTTCTTATATAAGAGAGCAAGATTTCGTAAAAGTATCAAATATCAACATTATTCTTTAACAGAGCCAAATTAATAAAAGATCGCCCTTTCTGTAAAATCGTATGCACCACACAAAACGATTAGAAAGAGACAATCTTATGGAAAAGTCTACCACGTTTATAAACCTATTTCAAAACCGACAGGCGTGATATTTAATAAATAGTTGGTACCATTCCCCCATCCATACGGATTGGAGAACCTTTAAATGCGGATGCATAAGGACTACATATAAATGTAGCTAGTCTACCTATTTCGCTTGGCTTGATAAATCGCTGTATTTCAGATTGAGGTAGGTTTGTTGTCATAAATGTTTTCTCTTTTTCTGAGAAAGTCATATCCTCATTAGGGTATATACTGTCAATGATTTGATGCACATTTTCTGAGAGTGTTGGTCCTGGCATGATCGTATTGACTGTCACTTCTGTTCCCATTGTTAACTTAGATAAGCTTTTTGACAATGATAATAGCATTGATTTTGTCATTGCATACTGAGGCATTTGTCCTGAAGGCATCATTGCTTCTTCACTCGCAATAAAAATAATGCGACCATAATCATTTTTCAACATTTTAGGTAAATAAAATTTACATAATCCATTTGCAGCAAGAACATTGGTACGGAAGTATTTTTCCCATACTTCATCGTCAACGTCCTCATATTGCATAATTTCATAAATGCCCATGTTGTTAACTAAAATATCAATATTGGGATACTTAGCAAATAAAGCTTCTCTTTGCTCTATATCCACAATATCGGCTGTAGCATTCTGAGGAGAGGTAGCCGGGAAATCTAACTTCATTTGTTCTACAGTTCGTTCTACCTCTTCATAATTCCGTCCATTAATCAGTACATTGACACCTTCTTTGGCAAGTTCAATGGCAATTGCTTTACCGATACCTTTCGTTGATCCTGTCACTAAAGCTGTTTTATTGTTCAATCCCATATCCATAAGTTTAATAATCGCCTCTTTCATTCGTTTGTTCTTCACGCAAGCTGATTATTGGTCATCTCAAGAACAGTCTTGTGCTTGAACTAGTGATTATATTACCTTATCTGGATTGTTCAGTAACTAGCATACTGTGCCAAGGTTCTTGTTTAACACGCCAAATGAAAAAAATCAGTACATCGAGATTGTATCTAAATGTTCAGCACGCCAATTGGAAGGAGTATCACCTTCCCACAGGCGGAAGGCGCGGTAGAACGAGTTCTGGTCTTCATATCCAATTAAGAAAGCCACTTCTTTAATATCGAGTGTGGGATCTGCCAAGTACTTACGGGCCTGCTCATGTCTAGCTTGTGTCAACAGATGTCTGAAGCTCGTGTTATCGTCAGTAAGCCGGCGCTGCAGGGTACGATCGCTCATACCCAACTCCTTCGCGACAGCCTGAATGTCGGGACGTCCTCCCGTGAGACTACGTTTCATGATCCATTTGGTCATCTCGGTAATTGAGCGGCTAGGCTGCTGGTCATCCAATGATCGGTCCAGAACGGGAGTCAGGATCTCCAGCAACTCTTCATTGTACGAGACAAAGGGGCGGTCTAGATCCCTTCGATGTAGCGTCAATCGGTTACATGTTGCGCCCATCTGGATACGGCAGCCGAAGTAAGCTTCAAGGACCTGTACATCGCCCATTGAGTGAGTAAATTCGACGGACTGCGCCACCAAAGGTTGACCTGTCCCCCGGCGCCCAAGCTCCAATAGAAAAGCCAGCGTAATCCCAACTAGTATCGAAGGACCCGATTGTTCGGTACACTGCCATTCTAGTTCGATTGTACAGTGCTCGCCCTCCTCCGTGATACGTAAGCTTTCGGGGGGGCACTGTTGTTTGTACCGAGCCATTCGGTTTAGAGCGTCGCGGTAGTCACGAGCGTGGTAAGTCGCTAAGACGGTCGGTGGATACTTCGATGTTTCAAAAGCGGTCGCAAGCTTGATCATTCCTTGGGCAGTGTCACCCATGAGATCAGAATAAGCCTGCCATATCGCGAAATATTGGGCGGTGGTGATTACTGGTTCAGTAATAATCGTGAGCGGCAGTAGTGCTTTACGAGCTACGTCGTGGGCGGAAATCCCTAATTGATTTAATCCTGCCCAAAATCCTGACGGCATTTTAATGCGGTCCGAGGTATTAGACTTCATACATATGGACCTCCTTTATCCTTTAAATATTGTCATTATTAATGTGATGGTATGTGATTAGGCTATTCGGAATATGTCCAATGGCAAATATCAAACTACTAAGAAATAATAAAGGTGAATGTAAAACTATCGAAGCACTAAGAAAATATAGGATCGGAGTAATAGCTAAAGGTACTGGAATTCCAATCATTGGTGAGAAAAGTAATCTATATTCCCTATCCCTTACAAAATATCGTATCCATCCAATATAATATAACAGTAGAAAAATGATCATTCCAATGAATGATAAAACTTCATAACTTTGATCATTGTGTATTGAGGAAAATATGGGTAATACCAATACCCCAACTCTCCCAAGCCCTTCAGCTATCTTTAAAATCAGACTTTCTTTAACCTCAATATTAGCAGGTGAATTTCTAGGTGGTATTCCGAAGAATAATAGATTCGGCAATAACACACCAATCGGGATGATTAAACTAATCATATGCAACAATTCAATCGCTCCTTAGTCGATCCCTCTCATTGCGACCGAAGAGTGGCTGCGATGAATCAGGAGTATTTTTATTAGCTGAAAAGCATCTATGAATATATGTTTGTCTTTAGAGGGTTTCTATGATGTTCGCTGATTTCCTGTAACGTTCAAAAGCCTCACGACGGACTTCAACCTTAGAATAATCAAGCACGTTAATATTAATCGTACTGCCATTCAATCTGTCCCTTCCTTATTTTTGCTGCATATATTATTTGCCCTGTGTGATAATGAATTTCTCTAACCATCGCTATCATTAGGTTAAGAGCAGTTGTCTCATTATTTACTTGACTATATGAAAGAGGTGGACGATTGATAAAAGGTTGAGATAATAACAATTTCGGATTTGAGTTGAGGTGCTATAGATATTGAATGATTATATCGAATGTTTCCTTTGTCATGTTATAAGCTTGATCTCTGGTCATTATAAGCCCACGTTCAAATTCCTTATCCCTGCCCCTTGTATCAGGAATATTAAAAAGGATCGTTTCGATTCGTGAGTGAGCACAACCTCGAATATGTGCAACAAGATTCGCAATACTGTTACTCTCCAAGTTCGGAGACCATGAAATATCTTCTTCTGATAGCTGTTCAATTGTCTGAAGAGTCCATTTGCACACCCCTTTATTTATCGAATATTACAAATCATATGTTCTCCATGCAATATGAATACAACATTTTCATTGTTTATTACCGTTAATTCAGAAGCAGCGACAGGGCATAAATGCATTGTTATAAGATGCCTTCGACTCTCAGTCCAACTTACAAAACCTCTTTATCACCTCTTCATCCCATATTTGCACTTCAATATATCTTTCTGGTCCCTTGTCACCATTCTTATTCCATACTTGAGGCATACCGAACTCTTTGATTATTTCTACTATTTCATTCTTTGTATACACTTGTTTACGATAAGACTTCTCATCTTGATACCTCATTGTGGGAAACAAGTCCCCATATGTAAAACTAATTACTTCTTGAGAAAAATCATTCCAATCAATTGTTATTTCCCCGGGGTCTTTATACCATGTAGCAAGCCAATCACAGGATCCTAAAGTCATATAATGAGGAAATTTATTTATGGGCTTTCCCCCCTTACTAATGAATGCTTCCCGTGCAAGGTGTTCAAGATCTCTCCTCACAATTAAATAGTCATCCGCTCTTTGACTTGCAAATATTTCTCCCACTTCTCTTATTTGTTTGGATATTTCTATTGCATCATCCATCAAAAGCTTTGAGAGATTTCTGAACGGTCCAACATTAGTCTCAAAGTAATGGTACATAGTATATGTCATTGGTATCTTCCTTTAGCTTATATAATATTTTTGGCTACAAAAGTTATACAATCAGTTGTTAATTTTACGGATTTTCCATTCCTGTCAATGTCATATTCCAATTGTTCGATATTGAATTGTTCCATGTCTGATAGCCTTGTCACAATAAATTGTTCGACCCCAGACTTTTGACTATAATCATGTAATTTATCTATAGCGGACTCTAATAAATCAACACAAACTACTTTTCCATTTCTATTCTTCTAAAAGATCGATTACCGTTTTCACTGGTTTATGCAGCCAAGAGCCTGGCTCGAATAAACTATAATTATCGTAACCCGTTAGTTCATAGGCTGCTAACATTATGCTAGCAGCCTACTTGGGATATCTTATTATTTCCTACCTACTACCAATCCTAAAGACAACCAACGTCCTTCATCTTGTAGTATAAAGTCCTTTTCTCCATCATAATAACGAAAGTTATCAATCATCCACTGGTAACTATCCTCAAAGTAATAGTTTTCTTCTATTGTCAGTCCGTGTTGTTGAAACAAATTGGAGTTCCATTTAACACTACGAAGCCACTTCTTGTAACTTTCGAAAATTTCATACTGTTCCAATTCAATTGGTATAGGATTTTGAGTACACATAGGTTCCGCTATGCCTATATACCCTTTTTTTCGTGTGACTCGAATAATCTCTTTCAATGCCAATTCTCTTTCTTCAATCATAAAAAAGGAACCTATTGAGAGAACAGCATCAAATGATTCGTCTGCAAATGGCATGCATTTCGCATTAATATTAAGTGGAAGAACCTGATTTTCTACTCCTTGTTCTGATGAATATTCTTGTATATCTTTTAAGCTTTCCCAAGGTTCCAAAGTGATTACCGACACTCCCCAAAATTTGGCCAATGTCGCTGCTACTTGACCAGTTCCAGCACCCACCTCTAATACACGCATTCCAGCAGTTATCTTTAATGCATTTACTAAAGGTAATGCCATTTCATAAGAACCTGCACCTAATGGCTTTGGATTTTCAATTTCTAAAAATGGATTAGTTTTCAACATGATACCCCTCTCACTATTGAGGGTGAAACACGCAGTTTATAGGGCTATTGATGCGTTATCCCCTTCAAATACATGCCCAACAAAAATGTTATATGTACTTTTCATTGTCATCGCCACCTTTTTCTATATTTTAACAATACTATACCATTGAAAATCTCTCATGCGATAGGTAAAAAAAAGATACAATCATTCTTGACCTCCATTAATTCCTTTGGCGGACAAGGAGCACCCGCGACGAAGCAAAAATGTATTATTGTATGATGTCATCCGTCTTCTGGTATTTACCTACAAAACAATCTTAACTGCATCTATGATTAGAGAAACGAAACCCAATTCTTCTCCTTTATTTCTATGATCAAATCGAAATGACCTATATATGTATCCGCCTTCAGGGTTCCAATCATTATAATGAAACTCCCCTTCTTCATCACAATACTCCAATAATTTAACTTCAAACCCCGCTTCTTCGAACATTCTCCGTAAAGTATTATAATTATGTACAATCTTATGACTAGCAGCAGGATGTTCTAATGGTCCAGGTCCTCCAACCTTAACTATATTCTGGTACCATTCATTACGAAAAAATGCATCGGGTACAGCACAACGAACATATCCTCCAGAATTCAAAAATTCAAAACAAATCCTTGCAGCTTCTATTCCTTCATCATAGGTTAAATGTTCCCAAACGTGCTCACATAAAATAATATCTATTGTCCTGATACCGAAGTTTCTCTTCCAGTCATCTCTAATAAGTAAATTTAACTCATTTTCTTGTGTCTGAACCCATCCCGGATATGATTGTGACGAGGCTCCAATAATGATCTTCAGTGGTTCAGTTATTGCAACTTTAGAAATATCGATCATATAGTTCGCTCCTTACGATTATTCCTTTAAAGTTTTTTCGAATTATTGTGTTACTATAAAATCTTGAATTTGTTTCATATGGTATTTGTCATGTGATGTAAAAAATTCTGTAATATAAGATGTTAAAGTGAATCCCCGGTCTCCCGGGTAAATAGCAGAAAAGTTATTATCTTCTAACTTATTTAGATTAGAACTCATGATGTGTCGATTTTGTATTGTTTCTTCAATGATTTCCTTTTTGGTTCTTCCTTTTCCATATTGAATGGATTGTTCATTGTATCCTAAATAATCATGATGCTCCCTTAATTCAGAAAGTTCGCTCTGGGCTAGGATCGGAAAGGTAACATTATTAAAATAGTCGTCCCATTTCATGATATGTGTAACAATATCATGAATCCTCCATTTCCCTTCACTTAGGGGCGAAAACCAAATTCCATCCTGTAGGTTGTCTAACGATTTAATAAATGTAAGAAACTCATCTAAATCAGTAATCAATTGTTGTTTCACATTCTTCCCCCCAGAATTTCTCGAAGTGGTCAAGTTACCAAAACACAAATATATGTACTGTTTAAATCTTGTTCTTTAACAATTTCTTACGCAGGTTTCATCTAATATTGCACATTCCTGACGTTCTAACGGCTTAAGTGATTAATACAGTTATATAGTTCACAATCCCATCTACTTTGTTTTTTATTTAAAATTGTTATAGATGTATTATAGAGGTGTTCTTCTGTATCGATGTGGGGAATAAGTTTCTTCAAGGTCAGTCCAATTAGTGCTCCATGACTCACTATCAATACTTTTTTGTCGAAATGTCTTTCAGAAATTTCTATGAGGCATTTCATTCCTCTTGTGATTATCTCATCATTCGATTCTATACCAAGATCAAGTTTGGTCCATCCGTACCCCCACTTGCTAACTCTATCATTTTCAGTTGTACCCTCAATAAGACCGCAGTTCATTTCTCTTAATCTTTGATCAATTTTCACTTCAATATTCTTAATCCTTCCTACGATTTCAGCTGTTTCAAGTGCTCTTGATAAGTCACTTGAATAAATATAATCCCAGTCCTCGTTCTTCATTCTCTTAGATAGTAATTCAGCTTGTCTTCTACCCTCATCATTTAATGGGATATCAGCTTGTCCCTGCGCTCTATATTCATCATTCCAATCTGTTACCCCATGTCTTATAATTCCTATTAACGCCATACTTCCCCCTCCTTCATTTGACTTTTTTAGGACACTTCCGATCTTTCATATAACGTTGCGCATTCCTGACGTTCTAGCGGATTAAGGTGCACAGCACCTGGTTGTCAAACTTAGCTGGTTGAATATGTCGCCTGATTACCGTTCAAGGGTGCATGCCCGCAGTAGGAACACTGTGTTTATCAGATGTCATTACCTTCTATTCTTTCTTTCTTGATATTCCATAATCGCTGAAACTAATAATTCCTTATTGAAGTCCGGCCATAACGTTTCCGTGTTCACGACGTCCCACCAACTTAAGCGAACGGAATGAGCGGCCGGGATGTGGTTAGGTGGTGTGGATGTATCCCAGCAATTACTTCCTCGTTTTAACTTCCGGGATCTAGGGGGCTTGTCCCCTGAAACGTAAACACATTGTTAGCTGATGTTGATGACTTTTTTGAATTAACTATTAGAATTTATCTCTTTCTCAAAACGAATGATTGAAAGTCTGTGTTCATACCAACCATTGGAACCACTTCAAAATTCATTACATCAAAATAGTCTTTAACTTTCACTTCTATATCTTCATTTTTGTAAAATGAGAAAAAACGGTTAGGTTTATATGGATCTTCCTCCCAAATCCCTTCGCTATCATAACCACCATATAGACCTAAGTAAAAAAATCCACCTGGCTTCAATACAGTCTTAATATTATTTAAAACAATATCCAACCTACTCTTAGGCACATGAAGTAATGCGTTCATTGACCAAATTGCATCAAATGAAGCCTCTTCTAACTTCAACGAGTAAAAATCCATCACTTGAGCCTTTAACCCTCTGTTGAGACATAATTTGATCATTTCTGGACTCATATCAATACTAAGCACATCGAAACCATTTGACTTTAAATACTGGCTATGTTGACCGGAACCCGCACCAATATCAAGGAGTTTTAAACCAACTATGTTACTAAAATAGGAGATAAATCGGTTTAATTCATTGAGCTTCCAACTTTGAATCTCAAACTTATCTCTTAATTCTGCATTAGCATTATAGCTTTCTATTAATCTATTTTTAATTTCTATATCCATATGCACAACTCCTTGGATTTTTTTGTAATAGTTTTCATCAATTTCAGCTAATGTTCAGGTATTCACGAACTTCCGTAGGAAGTTGTCACTTGAATCTACTACTCTGCCCTACGCAGAAGAATCCTCTTTTCTCGCGCTCGTAGATGCACTCTATGAACCGGATTGGGTCGTCTATTCTAAAAAACCTTTCAAGAATTCCTTTCACGTCGTCAAATATTTAAGTCGATATACACACAAAATGGCGATTTACAACAATCGGCTGATGGCGAAGGAACTCATTTTCAAATTAACCGGTGTGGATAAGCGCGATGAATAGCATGCTTTTTTCTACGATGCCTGATCTGGGGAGGGGGAAGGTATGTATTCATCCGTGAATGAACGGGTTGACCTTAGAAGTTTAAAAGTGCAATCTCTTATTATTGTGCTACATTAAGAGAAGGAAGTAAATAACAAAACCCATAGGCTAGCAAATATTCGCGGCATCGTTCAACATGGATTTGCGCAATTGCCGCGTAGCCTTCCTGCTCATATGCTCACCATTTTGAGGACCTTCATGCCGTGCTTATGAAGGTCCCTTTTTCGGGCAACTGCGCAACCAATCCAAAGTGTTATGTGATGTCAGCGCCTTCTTCGAGTTATCTATGAACTCTCCTTATACTGTTAAACTATCGTAACCCGTTAGTTCAAAAGGCTGCTAACATTAAGCCTACTAGGGATATCTCAAAATAATAGTTTTCTTCTATTGTCAGCCCGTGTTGTTGAAACAAATTGGAGTTCCATTTAACACTCCGAAGCCATTTCTTGTATCTTCCAAAAAATTCATACTGTTCCAATTCAATTGGTATAGGATTTTGAGTACACATAATCCCCTATGCCTATATAACCTTCTTTTCGTGTGACTCGAATAATCTCTTTAAATGCCGATTCTCTATCTTCAATCATAAATAAGGTACCTATTGAGAGAACAGCATCAAATGATTCCTTGCATATCATGTTGTATATAAAAACTGGAAAAATTAAATACAAAAACCATGCCATTCTTTGAAAGGAATTTCCTTAGAGTACTTTTTTTACAAAAAAATACGAAACTAGTTTATAATATAAAAAATGAATGAAAGGGTGTTTATATGGTAAATCAACGAACAATTGCAAGTGATTTTGAACTGGAGGGCATCACGCTCCACAGAGGGATTACAACATGTATGACTTTTCATCCCGCACCACCGAACAGTGGCATCGTATTCAGGAGAACAGATGTAACACCTTTTGAAGTAATTAAAGCCACGGTTGAGAACGTTTCAAACACTGAACGTTGCACTCAGCTTAAAAATCATAATGACTATTCAGTTTCTATGGTCGAACATGTAATGTCTGCCCTTCGAGGTATGGACGTCGACAATGTCATCATTGACGTCAACGGTGAAGAAATACCGGTTTTTGATGGAAGCGCTTTCGTTATTACATCGAAAATAAGTGAAGTTGGCCTTTCAGAACAACAAGTTGAAAAAAAATTTCTTCGCTTGAAAAAGACCATTAGAGTTGAAGTAGGGTTGTCGTTTCTAGAAGCATCTCCCTTTGATGGGATATCCTATTCAATCGGTTTCAAAAACGAACACAACCTTTCATTCCTTACGGATCAGGAAGCTATTTTTAATGTTGGCACTCATGATTTTCTAAACAATATTGCAGCCGCACGTACATTTGGTTACGAAAAAGAGATTGACTACCTCAAAAGCAAAGGACTGATTAAAGGTGCATCTCTGGAAAACGCCGTGCTAATTGGTAGAGGAAAGATCACACCTAGTTTACGTTACCCAGATGAATTCGCACGTCATAAGCTTTTAGACGTTATGGGGGACTTGGCTTTGCTTCCACCTTTTTTAGCGAAAATTGAAGGCGAACGAACTTCCCATCACCTAAATAATCTTTTGGCACAGGAGATTTTGAACAATATTTATTAATCATAACTAAAGGGAGATTAAACATGGAATACAACTTAAAAGAAATCGCTCAGAAATTGAATGGATTTTTAGTTGGTGATGAAGACGTGGTCATACATAGTATCGCCTCTTTGTTGAACGCCAAGGATGGTCAAATTGCCTACGTAACAGAAAAGAATATGGGTCAACTGGCTACTTGCAAAGCTTCCGCATTGATTGTCCCCGAAGACACTCGTGAATATAGCATTCCAGTCATCAAAGTTAAGAATCCCAGACTTGCTTTCATTCATTTGATAATGACATTTCAAGACGAAAGGAAAGGCAATGGTAAAATCTCGTCAAGTACGATTGATTTGTCATTGAAAGTCGGTAGCTGTACGCAGATAGATGATGGCGCCGTCGTGAAAGAAGGCGTTTCTATTGGCGATAACAGCATCATCGGTTCAAATTCGTTTATTGGCGAAAATGTTACTATCGGTAAAAATTGTTTAATCCACCCCAATGTAACCATTTTAAAGGACACGTTAATTGGTGACAACGTCATCATCCAATCTTGTTCCGTCATCGGTTCCGATGGATTCGGTTATGAATGGGATGGAGAAAAACATGTGAAATTTCCTCATATAGGGAACGTCGTCATTTGGGATGACGTTGAAATTGGTCCCAATACAACAATCGATCGCGGTACGATCGATTCTACCATAATCAAAAAGGGAACGAAAATTGGCAATATGGTCCTAATCGGGCACAACGTACAAATCGGCGAACACTGCATCGTAGTGTCCACATGTGCGATTGCAGGTTCATCAACAATTGGAAACCACGTCCTTTTGGCAGGCGGATGCACTATCTCGAACAATGTCTCCATTGGCGATCATTCCGTCGTTTTGGCAAAAACAGGCGTAGCCAAGGACTTGCCGGAAAAATCATTTGTATCTGGCACTTTTGCACGTCCTCATAAAGAACAACTGAAGGAGTATGCAACGCTTGCGAGACTTCCGAAAATACTGAAGGAATTCAATAAGAAATTAGAAGACATTACAAAAACACACTTTTAAATGAGGAGGAATAAATATGATTCATTCTACTGCCATCATTCATCCAACAGCTATAATCGGAGAAAATGTCACTATCGGTCCATTTAGTATCATTGAGGAAAACGTCAGAATCGGGGGCGGATGCAAAATTGAAAGTCATGTTCTAATTGGCTCCCACACAACAATCGGCGAAAAAAACCATATTTTCCAAGGGGCCGTCATTGGTTCTATGCCGATAGATCGAACCCACAAAGGGCAAGAGACGTATCTTACCATCGGGAACAACAACATCGTAAGAGAATACACAACAATTGGCAAAGGAACAGTAAAAGGTGGCAGTATGACACGAATTGGAGACGACAATTGGATTATGAGCATTGTCCACATCGGGCATGATGTAGTAATAGGTAACCAATCTACCATTTCAGGTAATGTACAAATTGCAGGTCATGTTGAAATTGAAGATAATGTTACCATCGGTGGTTCCGCTATTATTCACCAGTTCTGTAAGCTTGGTGGATTTTCAATGATTGGAGCTGCATCTTTTATCAATCTAGACATTGTACCCTACTCGATCGCCAGTGGTTATCGTGCCAACATATATGGCATTAACCTTGTTGGATTGAAACGAAACGGCATGACTAAGGATGATATCACAACCATAAAACGAATCAATACACTTTTGTTCCGAAAAAAATTACCACTCGCTCAAGCAATCGAAGCGATTCATAACTTGCCTCAATCCGTGTTTAAGGAGCATACATTGGCTTTCTTAAACAAGTCCGAACGTGGTATCGCAAGAATGAGGGGTTCGAAATAATTCGCATTGGGAAATCGAACAACTTTAAGATTTAATTGAGAGTACATAAAAAACGCCAAGCGTATTGGGACCACGTCTGTCTTAGCCTTTCCTCGACTTGCTTGGCTAGTTCAATTGTCCATTTCCCCACAGGTGTAAAGGATTCACGTCGCTTCTGATAGGATCGTTGAGAGACTTCCGCCTCATAAATGCCCTCTTGGTGTTGTAGTCTTCTCTGATATCCATTTTGGCAACCAAGGAGCGCCAGCAACGAGGCAAAAGTGTGATGTTGAACTAAAACGGATACGATGAGGTTCGAGCTTTTCTTCATCATGCGATCGCAATAAGGAAACTGAGTTCCTCTTACGTGAATTCCGCCTATGGTGCCATTAAGTTTTATTACCAGTCCGTCCTTTTTCACGAATGGAACATGCTACATATTCCGAGAGTCAAGAAGAAGTCCTTTCTCCCCACGATACTGAGCTTTCAGGAAGTATGCCAAATCCTCGAAGCAACTCGCAATCTCAAGCACAAGGCTATTCTTACAACGGTTTACTCAGCAGGACTTCGTGTGAGCGAAGTCGCTCACCTACAAATAACAGACATCCATAGTACCAATATGCGCCTTCTAGTTCGCCAATCTAAAGGGGCAAAGATCGTTATTCCATTTTATCCGACCACAATCTCCTGCTACTTCGGCAATACTGGAAGGCCTATCGGCCTAACCATTGGCTCTTTCCGGGTGTCCCAGATACGAAGCCCATTTCCGTTCGGACAATCCAATCTATTTTTAAAGATTCACTCCATGCGTCTGGGATACTAAAAATGTATCGGTACACACCTTGCGTCACTGCTTTGCAACTCATCTATTAAATGGCGGTGCGAGTATTCTGCAAATCAAGGAACTTCTTGGACATGTAGATATTCAAACGACTTCCTTGTATCTACATCTGACCCATGCTCAAGTCCTCGGGTTAAAAAGCCCTCTGGATCTGCCTCTTAGAGGTGATCACGATGATTGAACTGCAACAGATATTTACGCATTTTACAAACCTTTTCTTGATTCCCATCCAGTTCATCTCGAAGGCATCAAGGCAACTCATGCTATTCAGTCCTGCAGAACCGCGGCTTTAGGCGGACATGTAGACCAATGCAATTCCTGCGAGGATTTGAAGGTGTCCTACAATTCCTGTCGTAATCGCAATTGTCCCAAATGTAGCAATTTTAAAAAAGAGCACTGGGTTCTTGATCGAACTTCTGAACTCCTACCTGTTCCTTATTTTCACACCGTTTTCACGTCGTCAAATATTTAAGTCGAAATACGCACAAGACGGCGATTTACAACAATCGGCTGATGGCGATGGACGACCAGACCTTAACCTTCCATTTCCGAGATTACAAAGATGATGGCAAAGTGAAGCCTATGACTCTGGATGACATGGAATTTATGCGAAGATTCATGATGCATGTGCTACCTTGTGGGTTTCAGAAGATTAGGCATTATGGTTTTCTCAGCAACGCTAATCGAAAAACCAAACTACTAAAGTGTTTATACCTGACTCGTACGCCGATTAAACCCAAAGTAAAGTTGACGGCGAAGGAACTTGGTGTCAGATATTGACGTTGACTCCGGGCGGTGGGTAAGCGCGATGAATAGCAACCTTTTCACTACGATGCCTGATCTGGGGAGGGGGAAGGTATGTATTTATCCGTAAATGAACACGCTGACCTTAGAAATTCGAAAGTGAATTCTCTTATATTGTGCTACATTAAGAGAAGGAAGTAAATAACAAAACCCATAGGCTAGCGAATATTTGCGGCATCGTTCAACATGGATTTGCGCAATTGCCGAGTAACCTTTCTGCTCATATGATCACGATTTTGAAGGCCTTCATATAGTGCATATGAAGATCCTTTTTCCGGGCAACTGCGCAACCAATCCAAAGTGTTATCGGATGTTACCGACTTCGTAGCGAAACCAACAGATAAATTAATCTAATATCGTTCTTTCTCTTGGTACTGTAGTTTTTACAAATTCTTGTTTAATGTCTTCCTTAAGTACCTGTTTCAATCGGTCTTTACCAATTTGATCAAAACGTTTTTGTACTTTCATTACATGTTCTTCATCTGATTTTATCTGACTTTCTATTCTTTCATAATCCTCATAGCTGCTTTTAACTCTCGAAATATGCCACCATGCCGTGTTTCCGCATTCTGCAAGCACCCTTGGCTAGATAATTTTGGCTTCTATATGTATAGGAATGCTCTTGCAAACACCTTGCAAACCCGAGCCTTTTGAATAGTCACTCTAGTGATGTAGACCGAATCCTGTCCATGATTCAAGGAATGTTAACAATTTAAGTTAACCATGTTAATATATATTCACATATATGAAAGAGGGTATAACTATTGAATTCGAATATAGCGGCATATATAACATTAGTATGTACTTCAGGTGTTCTGAATTTGTCTATACTTTTCTATACTTATTGGAGGAGACATCATTATTCAAGTGTCGCTAAATTGTTCATGTGGAATACATTTACTTCAATGATTTATTGCTTTGGTTATGCCTTTAGCTTAACATCGACTTCGTTAGAACAACTTAGATTTTGGAATATTGTACAGTATGCAGGGTTGCCATTTTTCCCTCCGTTAGGATTATTGTTTGTCATGCAATATTTGGATTATAATTTAACGAGAAAAAGAATAATCGCGTTACTTATAATGCCTTGTCTTACTTTACTCATCAATGTAACAAATGAATCCCATCATATATTCTATAGAATATATGATATCCATTCGGTGCTTGGGGCTCCATATAGTGCGATTGAATATGGGGTATGGTTCATTGTACATAATATTTACATTTTTGGCTGTATGTTAGCTGCGTTCTTATTGCTGCTTTCACGCTGGAAGGAAACAGATAGTGTATATCGGCCTCAATTATTTGCCCTCATCTGCGGTCAGGTGCTTCCAGTAGTGACTGCCTTTTTATTATTCATAGGAGTGACACCCGATGGTATCGATCCTGTACCAATGGTTATTTGGTTTTCTTCTGTTTTGTACCTCTGGTCTATTACTTCCTCTCAAATGTTATCACTTATGCCAATTGCGAAGGAAACGATCTTTAATAATATGAATGATGGTGTTATTGTGCTTAATGGTACCTATCAATTAATCGAATATAATCAAGCTTGTAAAAATATGTTTAGTGATCTGGATCGATCAACGATAGGGCAGCCATTTGATCAATTTTGGTATATGCTAACGGATCAATCATTTCCTGTTCAATTAGATACGATATCAGATAAATTGAATGTTACGATTCATCAAGCTAATTATATTTATCAACTACGTATTTCTAGGCTTCAACAATCAAATAATAGGTTTGGCTTACTAATTATATTTACGGATATAACAGAGCTACATATATTACAACAAAAGTTAGAGCATCAAGCCTATTATGATGAGCTTACGCAAATATACAATCGTCGTGCCTTTTTCCAGCAAAGTGAGCAAAGCTTAATGAAGGCAAAAGCTGAATTGTCATCTTTTATGATTATTCTATTTGATATTGATTTTTTTAAAAAAGTGAACGACACTTACGGGCATCAAACCGGAGATCAAATGCTAGTACATATGGCTCAAATATGTAAGGATGAGCTGGGAGTAAATATGCTATTTGCTAGATATGGTGGTGAAGAATTTGTACTCGCTTTAACTGGTTATACACTAGCGGAAGGGGAAAACTTCGCTAATCACCTTAGATCTTGCATTGAACAGAAGCCTCTAGTTGAAAATGAACGATTTCTATCCGTTACCTGCAGTTTTGGAGTATCCGTAACGACAGGAGCTATGGAGGAAACAGTCTATCAACTTCTTCAAAAAGCTGATGAAGCACTTTATGCTGCCAAAAGAGCTGGTCGAAATCAAATACGGGTTTTTACTGAAAAGTACGAATTTGTGGAATAGTACAGTTTGTATACATCAAAATCACTAATGATACTTGCTGAGGTGAGAAGCATCATTGGTGATAACTGAAGAAGTTATACTGTGACTTTATTCAATTATTCCATTAAAACGTGAAGGGCTAAACGGTAAAGGAGATGATGCCTTCGATATAACACCGCACGATGGCGGGTTTCAAGAGGTTAAAAGCAGCTATGCGGACTAGTTGTGGGCTTGGCTAAAGTTTTTTCGCTACATTTGTATATGTATAGCGTTGCAACTGTTTACAGAGGATGCGCTAGAGGTCTTTTCTGTATGCGTCTGGGATAACTAAAAATGTATCGGTACACACCTTGCGTCACTGCTTTGCAACTCATCTATTAAATGGCGGTGCGAGTATTCTGCAAATCAAGGAACTTCTTGGACATGTAGATATTCAAACGACTTCCTTGTATCTACATCTGACCCATGCTCAAGTCCTCGGGTTAAAAAGCCCTCTGGATCTGCCTCTTGGAGGTGATCACGATGATTGAACTGCAACAGATATTTACGCATTTTACCAAGCCTTTTCTTGATTTCCATCCAGTTCATCTCGAAGGCATCAAGGCAACTCATGCTATTCAGTCCTGCAGAACCGCGGCTTTAGGCGGACATGTAGACCAATGCAATTCCTGCGAGGATTTGAAGGTGTCCTACAATTCCTGTCGTAATCGCAATTGTCCCAAATATGGCAATTTAAAAAAAGAGCACTGGGTTCTTGATCGAACTTCTGAACTCCTACCTGTTCCTTATTTTCACACCGTTTTCACGGTTCCTCACATATTGAATCCCTTATTTCTAGCAAACCCCAAGCTGATGAACAGTATTCTTTTTAAAGCTGCTTCCCAAACGCTTTCCAAGCTGGCCTTGGATCCTAAGTTTCTAGGTGCGCAAATCAGAGTAACTATGGTGTTGCATATATGGGGACAAAATTTGTCTTTTCATCCCCATGTTCACTGCATTGTGCCGGGTGGTGGACTTTCAGCTTCTGGATGCACTTTCATGCGCTCTATGAACCCGATTGGGTCGTCTATTGCAAAAAGCCTTTCAAGAGTTCTTTCCACGTCGTCAGATATTTAAGTCGATATACGCACAAGACGGCGATTTACAACAATCGGCTGATGGCGATGGACGACCAGACCTTAACCTTCCATTTCCGAGACTACAAAGCTGATGGCAAAGTGAAGCCTATGACTCTGGATGACATGGAATTTATGCGAAGATTCATGATGCATGTGCTACCTTGTGGGTTTCAGAAGATTAGGCATTATGGTTTTCTCAGCAACGCTAATCGAAAAACCAAACTACTAAAGTGTTTATACCTGACTCGTACGCCGATTAAACCCAAAGTAAAGTTGACGGCGAAGGAACTTATCTTCTAATTAACCGGTGTGGACATTTCGCTTTGTCCATCCTGTGGAGGAACTTGGTGTCAGATATTAACGTTGACTCCGGGCGGTGGGTAAGCGCGATTAATAGCAACCTTTTCACTACGATGCCTGATCTGGGGAGGGGGGAGGTAATTATATATCCGTAAATGAACACGCTGACCTTAGAAATTCGAAAGTGAATTCTCTTATATTGTGCTACATTAAGAGAAGGTAGTAAATAACAAAACCCATAGGCTAGCGAATATTTGCGGCATCGTTCAACATGGATTTGCGCAATTGCCGAGTAACCTTTCTGCTCATATGATCACGATTTTGAAGGCCTTCATCCAGTGCTATTGAAGGTCCTTTTTTCGGGCAACTGCGCAATCAATCCAAAGTGTTATGTGATGTTGGGGCCTTCTCCGATTCAACTATCGTCTCCGCTCGCTTAAGAATATTCGTTCACAAACTTGATTATTTAGACACAACTGGAACCCAAAGTTCGTGTTTAGGTTTATGTTTTGGTGGGTAATAACATTCGATACAAGGGAAATCAGCAAGCTCGTATCCAGATGTAGGAAGCCACTCTGAATACAGGCATTTCCAGGCTTCGACTATATTTGGAATGACAGCCCAAGTGTTGTGAGTAATGGTTATGCACTCCATATCATTTGGAACTTCTCCGTCATAACGCACACCCATAAAGTAAGTAAATTTTTCATCTGTTATTGCAGCTTCTTTACCACAAACACCCAATAAACTTTCAAGCGTACATTTTGGATTCTCCCAAGACATATCAATTAGATTTTGAATAAATCCATCTTTTTGGGCAGTGTTCCAAAGTGTTGGTATTGTTTTATATGCTCTACTTGTCTTCACTAGGTTACCTTTCCCTACAATTCTTAACTCGAAATCAATATTCTCGATTCTGTACTCCACTTCAATGTCCCCTTTAATAGAAATTTGGAAGGTAATTCTTGGATAGGCTATTAGTTGCTTTCCTTTATTACGAGCTTCTGACGGTTTTAATCCAAGCGTCTTTTGAAAAGTACGTGAAAATGAATCGGCGGAATCATATCCATATTTTAAAGCTAGATCAAGAATACGAATATCACTCTTTTGCAGTTCAAATGCAGCAAGTGTTAATCGCCTGCGTCGTACGTATTCTGAGATTGAAATTCCAGTGATAGCTGAAAACATCCTTGAAAAGTGATATTCAGAAAAAAGAGCTGCTTGTGCTATCTTTTTATAATCTATCTCGCCATCAAGGTGATCTTCAATATAATCCAACGCGTTATTCATTCTCTTTTGCCAATCCACAGTTTGTAACTCCTTCCGACTTCTAGACTAACAAAAAGGGAATTTTTTTGCCCGACATTTCCTGCCCAATAAAGTCGGGTATTTACTCTCACTTTTCTTAAACTAATCTACCAGCTAGTTGAATAAGGTTTTTTTGCATTGATTTCCGATAACGTTTGGCATTCCTGACGTTCAAGCGGCTTAAGTGACCGAAGGAAACGGGTCGATAGACTTAGCAGCTTGGATGTGTCACCTGAATCAACTTCTACGATACTTCCTCTTGGTGACCAATGGAGAGTAGCGACCGCTGTGGTAATGCAATGTTATATGGAGTATGGCGCTCCTTTGAATTAACAGTCAATCTCTATTAAATATATATAGCTTTCCGTTTCTAGGTTTTATAAATTTTTCTCCCTTGAATCCTCTATTTCTTAATTCTTTTCTTAAATACCACATTAAAGCCCCGTGACTAACGATTAATAAATTGCTGGCTTCATGTTCTACTATATAATCTACATACTTCATAATTCTTTTTATAGTTTCTTGCCTACCCTCTATTTGAGAGGCGTGAGAGAACCACCATGCGACTCTTCCTAAAATCAACCAAATAACATAAGGTAATTTTACTTTCTTTATAAATACTGAATTAATTCTAATTTCCCTCAATTGGTCTGTATAGATTATTTCATTACCATATAATGCTTCTGCAGTTTTCACTGCACGTAATAAATCACTTGAAATACATACATCCCATTCCAGATTATCAATTAACAACAATCCATATTGAATATCCTGCTTATCATAAGCATAGACCCAATCATCAAACTCTATTGAAGTCATCCAAGTCTTCTGCGGTCTTGAATGTATGACCCTAAAATGTCTTACTAGGCCGATGGTTTTCATTCAGCACCTCATAATGAATCCTAATTTACAAACGTGCCATATTTCATATAACGTACCCACATTTCTGACGTTCAAGCGGCTTAAGGTGCGTAGCACCGGGTCGTCAGACTTAGCCGGTTGAATGTGTCGCTTGAATAAACTGCTTCGTTAGCGACCAAGGAGCGCCAGCGACGACGCAGAATTGTAATGTTATGTACTTTTACTTGCCGTCTTCGAATTTGCCAACAATGTTCTTACTTTATAAAACATCCAAGTTCTTAACAATGATTCTTTGTCTTTATGAATTGCCACTTTATCCTTATAATAAAAATCCTCCAATGATACGCTCATCTTACTTATCGAACTTACTGCTTCATGACAGATCCATTCATCAAAATGTGTTTTCCCTTGACCTGATCTATAAAATTTATCTTTAGGCAGTATATATAACATACCTTCTGTCCAAGGTTTATTCAGTATTGTAGATTCGTTTATTGAATAAAAATGATACTTATTATGCCGGTTAACAATACATCCATTGCGGAAGCTCCCTATCGACCTGCTACGATTAAAAACCGCATAGAAAATCGACCATATCGGATCCGTTGTTGCAAATACAGCGTTTGTTTTCTCATTATTGTATAGCGTTTGTTCACGAGGTTCAAAGCATCTTATATTATGATTATTAGAACCATGAAACACAAAATTCCCTTTTATTAATAAGTACTGTAGAAAGCGGAACTTTGAATATTGTAATTGATAATCTATTAAATTCCCTTCATGAACCGATTTAGCCAATTCCTCATATTGTTCTATCTCATCATTAGTAAATACAACTTTTGGAGATGGATACAATAAAATCGATAAAAGAAATGATATCATCTTCTTGAAATAACCCTCCCTATAAGTCTTGCAAGTAATTGCACATAACGTTTCCGTGTTCACGACGTTCAAGCGGCTTAAGGACCGTAGGTCCCGGTCGTCAGACTTAGCCAGTTGAATGTGTCGCCTGATTCCACTTCTCCGGAATTCCTCTTAGCGATCGAGGAGCGACAGCGACGAAGCAGAAATGCATTGTTTATAAGATGTCAGCACCTTCTTCGAAATGCATCCATAATTCAACTATCGTTTCCCGTTAGTCGCAACAAGAGTGACAACACGGAAATATGCCCCTCCAATTACTCAAAAACTCGAGTGATGATCAAAGATTGTTGCAGATTTTTTTCGTTTTCATGGATTATAGAGTTTTAATGCTTCCAGCCTTTTTGCTCGCTCAAACGCCTTATGTAAAAATGTTTCCGCAGGTAATTCCTTGTATTCCCAACTCATGGCCTCTATTGCAGTCGCGCCCGAATAACCCGTTTCCGCAATTTTCCTCATGGTTGCAGACCAATCCGTCGTACCGTCAAAGGGCAACCCGTGCTGGGCATGACTGCCGTTATTATCATGGAAATGCAGTGCCATCAGCCTAGAACCGTACATGGACAATAAATCTTCGTTTGGATAAAAGTGGTAGTTGTGCCCGCAGTCATAACAGAGTCCGATACGCAGGGAATCCACTTGTTCCATCACATATGCCAGATTGGGAAGGTTCTTTACATTCTCTAGTGCGACATTGACACCAAGCCGTTCAGCTTTTTCAGTGATTCTCTTGATTCGATCCAGTCCCAAGGCGTTATAGGAGTGATCTTCGTGGGGGAGGTGCATCACCATTGTCGGAATTTCATATTCAGTGCAATCTGCAATACATTGTAAATAGCAATCCGCTGCGGCTTCACCATCCAGATTGTCATCCCAGAGGTTATTTTCGTATTGGACGGGCGCGTGGATATTTTCGATAAACAGACCAGCTTCCTGCGCCATTTGCGGCCCGTTGCGGTAATCGTTCCTACCGAAGCAATCACGACCAAATTCATCACTCCACCATAATAAAACGCCATCGAATCCGGCTTCTCTTATCAACCTGAAACGTTCCTTATTCGGCAATGGATAGCCAAACCAATCATATATGGTAATCATAAGCCTCTTCCTTTCTTTTCACATCATAGCTTTATTGGTGTGCCATCCGTAAACCTTCCATACTTACTTATTTCTGTGATTACCTTTATTTATAGATACCCTGCCTGTTTGTTTAATTTACTAAGAAAAAATCGCTTTTGATTATTTGCTTTTGCGCTGATTTCTTAGTCACGGTAGAAACGCCAGTTACCTGACGTCCCCCGCACAGATCCCGGCGTGCTGAATTACCGCACCGGGCTCTTCAAGAACACTCGCTTTTGTACGTCAGCATTAGAAATCCATAGACGTTTCCAAATCGGTTTGTCTGATTTCTTCTTGCTTTCCTTGCTATTCCTTGCAGTGAGGTTTGACTATGGTGTTCCAGTCCTACATGTCCGGCATAGGTTTCCTTTACAAGCTTCATATTCTTGTCCATCCCTTCCCCATGTGATTGGCTCTCCCGATCTCGGAGTACTATGAATGGATCCTACTCCCTAATCGCCATCAGCTTTCCTCTTTTTCGATTGTCCAGCCTACCTACTCATTGGAGTAGGAGCGATTAGGGACCTCCCAAGTTCCTGGCTCATCTCTCCATGCATGCCACGTGCTTTGACCCCGACAGACCCTCCAGAACCTTACCTTTCATTCTAAGTAGATTCGCATTGCGAGTCTTCTTTTTACGGTTCCTTTGCTTGGACTTCCGTGACGTTAAACACGTTGTCGTCTGTTCTTTGTTTGGTTTCCCAAACTGCATTGACGAGGCTGAATATGCTTCAGGAGGTACATCTCCTTATGGCCTACATGGTTCTCTGTGTACACTTCACTTAGCAGTTACCTCTGTCAGCGCAACACTCGATAGGGGTAGTTGGTTAGACCTTGCCCCACAAGGACTTTCACCTTGTAAGATGCGCCAAACTTCTTGGCGTACTAACGTTTGGGCATTACCAACGTTCACGCAGCTTAAGTGACCGAGGGGGAACGGGTTGTTAGACGATGGATTCGCCCTCCTGAAATACCGTCACATTCGTTAATGTACTTTAATCATGAAATTAGATAAATGATAAACATAGTAATAACCCCTGAGATAATCATTGATACTGGTTTGGTTCTAAATCTCATCATTCTGTTTTCAATTACATATTCTATTGTTCCTTGAGTTCTTATTTCTTGAATTTCTCGCTCTGCTTCAAGAACACTAACAATATGTGTACCCAAATCGGTATAGCCTGGTACGAATTTATTTCTAAAAAGGGATCCGCCCTGCATTGAAAAATAAATCCCACTCAGTAATACGAATATTCCGACCATAAATAAAGTATCTATAAAAGAATAATTATAATAATAACTAATCCCGAATGAGATCAATTGAATGACACCAATAGATATTATTGAATATATAGACATCCATTTAAGCTTTCTCATGATTTGTATTTCCTCCTTCATAATGAATTTTACGAATCTTTCGACTAACGTCGTTGTATTCACGAACCCTCACTGGCTTAAGGGGCCTAGCCCTGGGTCCGACGGACTTAGCCAGTGCAGGGTTATCTGCTTGACTCCACCTTCTTCGAAAATCCTCGGGCAGACCAAGAACCCGTCAGGGGCCGCAGCGTGAATACGCTGTTATCAGATGGAACCGACTTCATTGAGTAACTTTCAAGATAGGTCTTTTCATTTCAAATTTCATTTAGCTTTATCAAACTCTGCACCTTTGCCTTTATATAGATAAGTGTACTCACCATAATCACTAATTTCAGAGAAATACTTGTCAATCAAATAAAGTGCCTGTTTTTTAAATAATACTGCTTCCTCCATTAATGAAGCGCTAATAGCCCCTGTTCTCAATGTACGATCCTTACCTGGCTCTACTGTAGTATCCGACCAATCTATCCACTCAAGTTCTGACGCTTGTTCAATAAATTCTTCATAACTTCTTTTATATTCTTTTATTGAATTCTTGTCTTCTTGAAATTGATATTGTTTCATTAATTCTATAAGAGTATTATCCCATTATGTTTTCCACGCATCTAGATATGCATTAGCTAAATAGTTAAGCTCAGGAGTAGAGGAGGCCGTTTCAAAATCCTTATTAAATGCCTTATCAATTGGGTTATCTGATGTCTTTACTTCGAAATCTCTTGCAAATCCTGAACTTGCACTTAAATTGTTCGTTCCGATATTTTCATCGGCTCTAGTACAACCAGAAGTAAAAAAAGTGAAAATAACTAAACATATTAAGCTAACTATTCTGCCATTTTTCATTAAAGATATTTACCTTCTTTCGAAAAGATCTACAGTTTTGTATTTGTATATTATTAGATGATCTTATCCTATCTTCGGTTCTTTCGTATAACGTTTCCGTGTTCACGACGCCTCACCACCTTAAGGTCACGTAGTGACCGGCCGCGATGCGGTAGGTGGTGCAGGTGGATCCTGTTCGTCTTCAATCTTTAAATTGAGAAATACTGGATCTCCACTTCCGTGTGAGCAACTTCCAAAAAATATATATCCCGCTTCAAGAACATTCATTCCAGGACTGTACTTGAGACTCTCGTCTAATATAGAAATGCCGTCATAATCTCCATCTGCTTCAAATTCTTGAAAATCAATTTCGGCATCAATTATTTTAACACTAGAATATAACTCAATATACCAATAAGGTTATCGGATGTCAGTGCCTTCTTATCGCATTCATCCTAGTACCTAACTTAGACAAACAATTGTATGTGATTTTTTCACTTCACGCCTCTAATTGTTTTTATAAACTGCTTCTAATTATTCCTATTTTTTTAATATTAATTATAATCGATAAAATGCAATTGATAGCAGCAAGACCCATCAAAATAAATATTGAATACGACATCCAAACCCAAATCATATAATAATTATTGTTGATTAAATAAGGCCATATGAATACCAATGCCATGAGCATAATGCTTAAGATAAGTCTGCCACTACTTCCAATTAACTTCCTGACTCTTGTCTTTTCATCTTTAATGTTTAGATTTATTCCTCTAACTAGTTTAATTACCTTAAGACATATGTTAACAACTGCTACTATTACTAAGAATGAAAATATCAAATCAATTAATACAGAAACGTCATCATAACTAAACTTTTTCATAGGATTGCCATTCATACTTTCATATATATTATTAGCAATTAGCGATGGTGCAGTTGAATTCATATTAGCCAGAACAAAAACGGCCTGCTGCTTTTCTAAATTAATAATTGCCTGTGAGGAATAATTAGGATTAGCTCCACTATGACTAACAACTCCATTTTTCGTATCAATACTCCATCCGAATGAATAGTATTGATTTTCATCTTCATATCCAGCCGTTTTGATGTCGACTTGATGGGATTGTTGTATAGCATTCAATAGATTATCTGGTATATCGCCTATCCCCATTTGGGCATTAATCCAACGTTCTACATCCTTTAAATTTGTTACCAAATATCCTGCTGCGATATTACCATAATATCTAGGGGCATCATATTCTAAGCTTCTTCCAAAAAACACACGATATCCTTTGGTAAGTTTATCAGATTCCTTCTCCTGACCTGTTGAAAAATAACTGTCTGACATTTTTAATGGAACCAGTATATTTTCAGTTACATAATCCTGATAACGTTTGCCTGTAACTTTTTCAATAATCATCGCTAAAACATCATAATTAACGGTAGCATAATTGTATGCTGTCCCAGGATACGTATCTAATGGAATTTCTGACACATTATGTATCGTTTTTTCAAGCATATCCTCCGTAGTACCTTCAGGAATTAACCGAATACTCCACGGTGGAATTCCACTTGTATGAGCTAACAACTGATTAATACTAATATTAGCCTTCTCACCCTTAAAGGTTGGCTCAAACCAAGGAATATAATCTGAAATATAATCTGAGTAAGATAAATATCCCTCATCTGCTAACAAAATTATGGCCAAAGCCGTAAACGCCTTTGTAGTCGAACCCAATTCAAACAATGATTCTTCAGTTACCATCTTATTATTAACATCTGCATATCCGTAAAACTTATATTTTGTCTCGCCCTGCTCTGATAATACCATAGCCAATCCAGGAGTCGCTGATTTGGCCATTATGGTTTCCACCATATTATCCTCATTATCATAATTCCCTGCCTTAAACAAAGTTCCAAGTTCATTCCAACAAACAATAGTAGTAATTATCACGATTAACAGGATGACACATGCTATAGATGAACCTGTTCTACTTAGTATTTTCTTCATTGTAGTTCTCCCTTTTGTAAGTCTTCTAAAATATTATTGAACTAATATAAAAAATCTTAAGTTCGCACGTTGAAACAATAACGAACCAAATTATATAATTATACATTATCCATAATTACCTGCTTCGTGCCGTTATGGTCTAGAAAACCGAAGTTCTTGAAGCCATTTAATTCTTTTCTTTAAGATTCACGATTAAAGAGAGATTTATTTTCCTTATCCATAGAATTATCCTTACTTGGTTCTGTAAGTTTTTAATTGATTTAATTTTTTACGCTGATTTCCGATAACGTATCCGTGTTTACGACGTCCTTCCCCCTTAGATAGCTCTTATCTTAGGAAAAGGAATTTGTTGGTGAAATACTTCTTCGCTTCATATCTTCTTCCAACCAAGGGCGAATGCCCGTAGCGTGAATTTGGTGTTATGCGCTGTTACTGCCCTCTTCGATTAACCTAAAAAATTATACCAAATTACATCCAAGCATCGGATATTTTGCTCTCTTTCGCACAAATAAATCTGTGTCGCCTCAACTATTCCCATTCTCAGTCTTTTTCACCTCATACTCCATGAGTACCATTCCGCTGGGATAGGCTTGCTGCCTAATAAATGCCAAGTTTCGACGTACCCCGTGAGAAGCAAGCAATGGAATCCCACCTCCCAAAAGAATCGGAATAAAAGCTGGTTCAAACGTATCTACTAGGTTCCAAGTAATAAGTTGGTAGAATAGATTTCCTCCTCCAAAGAGCCAGATATCTCGTCCATGTTGTGAAAGAAGCTCGCGTACTCGAATTTCTAACCCTTCGCTCACAATCTCAACGTTAGGATGATCTTCTTGACGAAGTGATTGCGATGCCACGATCACTTGTTTCCCTGGAAAGTTTTCACCTACATCATGTAAAATTTCGTAAGTTCGACGGCCCATTAGGATTATGTCGAACTGCGCATGAAGCGCATCAAAATCAAATGAAGGTTCTGGTGGAATCCAATCAAACTCATCTTGGGGTCCTGCTATATAACCATCCAGACTACTTGCCACCTGATATCTTAACCGTCTCATTTCATCAGCTCCACAATAGATTAGAAAAGTCATTAAAAAATCAATTGCTCTAGTTATACCTCATTCATCGATGAAATCTCTTTCGACAATAGTGCAGTAATTGCGCATAACGTTGCGTATTTCTGATGTCCAAGCGGCTTAAGGACTGTAGGTCCGGGTGGCTCTGCCACTTAGCCGGTTGGATGTGTCGCCTGATTTCACTTCTTCGAAAACCCTCCTGACGACCGAGGAGCGACAGCGACGATGCTGAAAAACATTGTTATGCGATGTTACTGTCTTCTTCGAAATACTTTCGAATATTATTCTTCAAATCTCTTTACAAATCTATATCCATTAATATCAAATCCCATTTTATTGTAAAACTCGTGTGCTTCCATTCGCTCTGGTTTAATACCGCTTGTTAGGAAGAGACTGTTTGATCCCTTCTCCTTTGACCAACTTTCAATAAATCTTATTAATTCCTTCCCAATTCCTTGGCCTTGATACTTCCCCCTAGTAACTAATGCCGAAACCTGTGTTGTACTCCATCTCCTTCGTAATAATACACTAAGCGTGCTCCTATCATCCCCACTACTTGATCTTCTTGAGTTGCTACAAATGTATAGTATAGTGAATTTGTTTCTATCGATTTCATTCTAATCTTCATACTATTAATATCAGTCGGATAACCTAAATCAGTCATTAATTCAGTTAAAGATTCTAAGTCACTTGAATTGTATTCCCGTATAGAAATCAATTTTCGTTCTCCTCTTTTGGAAGATAAATTTCTTTTGATTTGGTTTGAAAATATTACAGTAATTTCGCATAACGTTGCGTATTTCTGACGACCAAACGGCTTAAGCTGTCTGAATGAACAAGCGAATCGATCAATCTTGACCGGGTGGCTCTGCCACTTAGCTGGTTGGATGTGTCGCGTGATTGCACTTCTCCGAAATTCTTCTTGGCGACCATGGAGCGTCAGCGACGATGCTGAAAAACATTGTTACCTGAAGTAACTGCCTTCTCCGATCTAGCTTTCAAATCCTTTATAACATTTGATGTTTTTCAAGTTCTTGATATCTTTAATCTCTTTGATATCGTTGTTCTCTATCATCTCTTTGATGTCACTTGGATTTGATTTAATCTTCTTTATGTATTTCTATAACTTCTTCGAAATGCCTCTATGCTGATTTCAACTCTGTTTTCCCTTATGTCAGGACGTAGGCGAGGCGGCAGAAAAGGGTGTTACCTGATGTTAATGCCTACTTCGATTTAACCCGAAAAATCTATTTCAAATGCCTTATCGCTCTTTATTATGTTAATGTCCTTAGTAAGTGTTAGTCATTCATAATTATTCTTCTTTATATTATTTATAGTTTATTGATTTATTACAAAGTATCCCAACCAGCCTATGAGGAAGTAAACTGGAATTAGCATTATCACTGATAGCAATCTTAACTCTTTCGTGATTGAAACAGCCGATCCAATATAAAATAGTGGAAAAACTATTCCCCAAATCGAAAACCTCGGTGTGGCTGATAGATATAGTGATAGAGGGACTATTAAACAAGCAGAGATGTATAATAAACTACTACGTTTAAATATTACTCCGAGCAAAGAGGTTATAACCGAACATATTATCAATGACCAGAATAGTAATGCCATTCCTTAACACCTCCGGAGTTTGTTAGGAGTGCTCAATAGTACTATATATTTTTACATCCTGCAGTTATTTCAGGTAACGTTGCGCATTTCTGACGTCTAGACGACTTAAGGACCATAAGTCCGGGTGGCTCTGCCACTTAGTCGGTTGGATGTGTCGCCTGAATTCACTTCTCCGAGAATCCTCTTAGCGACCAAGGAGCATCAGCGACGCAGCAGAAATGCATTGTTATGAGATGTCGGCGACTTCAATGAATTACATTCAAAATCATCTATCTTCAAACCAAGCCTTTTCAATAAGTTCATTCCATTCAATTACTAATTTCTTATATTTAATAATACAGTAACCAAATTCAGCATTGTACTTTAGAGAAGTTGACCCATCGAATCTCTGGATAAAAAAATATTCTGTCACCTGTAACTCTTCATTCTTGAGTACTTCAAAATATAATAATAATTCAGATATGTGTAGTTTTATCTCGTGTGCATCTTCCTCTACAATTATCTGCCTCTTTCCTTTTACTCCAGATGTATCATATAAAATAGATTCGATAATTTCATAGTCAATAAATCTAACTTTCGCCTTTCCTGTATACATACTGAACCCTGTATTGTTCATTGGATGATCTGATAAAACGTCTATATGTTCAAAGCTCATAATTAAGTTCTGATTTTCTATTGAAACTTCTTCGATCACACAATCATGTAGTGAAACAAAATTTAAAGTGTTTTCAGAGATGATGTTGGCTTTAAACACTAAATCAGCCCTTTCTATTAAAGTATGAAATGTTGTTCTCGCCGATTTCTTATAACGTTCGCGCATTCCTGACGTTGCTTTCCCTTAGATAGCTCTTATCTTAGGGAAAGCAATGTGTCGCCTGAATATACTTCTCCGCTATCCCTCTTGGCGACCAAGGAGCGCCAGCGACGATGTAGGAATGTAATGTTATCGGATGTCAGCGACTTCCTTGAATTACAAACATCTGCTCTTATGGAGTTCCTTCCACAACTCTACTAGCAATATCATTCGCTTCTTTCATATTCTTTGCAGGTCCAGATATATATCCTTCCGTAATGTTATATCTTTCATTAATATCATCTAGACTTACCCATATTTTATCAAATTTGACTGATGTCATTATTGTTCCAATCGATTTTAATTCTATATAGTTTTTTCCTTTAGCAGTAAGTAATTCGAAGTATTTCCTTTCCTCTTCTCTTAACTTCACTTCATATTTTAAATTTTCATCTACAATCATTTCTCCAATTAAGACATTTTTTCCAAATAGGTTCTTATGAAGATTTCCTTTAATTGAGACAACTGTCTGTTTCTCAAACTTGGATTCGCTTGAATAGATCGTACTATTATAGATCAGTTGCATAGGCTCTGGACGTTGATAATCATAAATAAGATAAACAACAGCAATAAGAATGATACAACTTATTATCCATATCTTTTTCATCTGATCACCACATTCATAATTTTTTCGAGCTGATTTATGATAATGTTTGTGTATTCCCGACGTCCTTTTCCCTTAAAGGGTTACCCGGAGTCTTAGATAGCTATTATCTTAGACTCCGGGTAACCCTGGCCGCAATGCGGTTAGGGAAAAGGATGTGTCTGCCTGAATGGGCTTCCTTGCTTGATTCCGCTTCTTCTGCTTCGGGCAGACCGAGGAGCCGGAGGCGACGAAGTGGGAATATGGTGTTGGTATTCTCAGTTCATACCCGACTGGCTCGGGGATGGACTTTTTCTTTATACTGGAGGAAACACTGGGCTGAAAAACGCATGTTTTGTTGGGACTTAGATCCCGTCGTATAAAGTGTTTTACGCCCTCACCTTTTGTTCATACCCCGATTCAGCTGGTTGGGCCCTAGAGCCCGTATCACCGTGCCAACCTGTGGAGGGCAAAAGTGCTGGCCCCAGTGAAACTAAGGAGGTTATATGAATATACCTGTTCTAAGTATCGATGTCGCTAAGGGTAAGAGTGTTGCTGTTGCTTTTCTTTCTTACCATGACTGTATGTACAAACCTTTTCCATTCTCTCATACTCATGACGATCTCAATCATCTCCTATCGATCTTGCTGAAGATGAAGGAAGCTACAGGCCACGAACCCAATGTTGTTTTAGAAGCTACCGGGAATTATTCCAAACCTCTCGTATCTTTCTTTTCTTCGCATGGATATTCTGTCATTGTTCTCAATCCATTACTTACTCATCAGCTGAAGCAAAAGGCGGTACGGAAGGTCAAGACCGACCCGATCGATGCCATTCGTATTGCTCATGTCTTCTACCTCCAGTCTCCTGAACCTCATGTAGAACTAAGCGATTCTGTTCAACAGCTTCGTGTCATTTGTCGACAATACCAGCATTGGACAGGCCTCTATGGCGAGACACAGCTTCATTTTCGTGCCGTTCTTGATCTTATCTTTCCAGGGTATGACAAGGCGTTTCACAAAGTCTCTAACCGTACTTCTCTTGAACTTTTATCTCGCTATCCGACTCCCCGAGAACTCTTAGAGGCAGATCATGAGGAGGTGATTGAGTTACTCCTCTCCAATCGCCGAGGTCGGACGTGGAATGAATCTAAACTAGCACAACTGCTTGTCATTGCTAGCAACAGTCTTCCTGATCTCCATGCCATTCAGGCCCAGAAGATTGTTCTTATGCACTATATTCAACTGCTTAAGACCTATCAGGACTGTATGAAAGATCTCTTGGTAACCATGCAGTCGATGGCTGAGTCTATAGAAACCTATCATCTACTCCGAACGATTCCAGGAGTGGGTCCCTTAACAGCTGCCATGCTCATCGCTGAAATTGGAGATATAAAAAGGTTCCCAACCGTTAAACAACTTACAGCTTTTGCAGGGCTTGACTCAGCTGTTCACGAATCGGGAACCTTCAAATCCAAGAAGAATCGAATATCTAAACGGGGCTCTTCTTACCTACGAACTGCTCTTTATCAGGCTACCGTTGCCGCCATTTCAAAGCAAATTCATGGCCCAAGAAATTCGATTCTCTTTCAATTCTATCAGCAAAAACGTACCGAAGGCAAACCGGAAAAAGTCGCAATTGTTGCTACTTCTCACAAGCTTTTACGCATTATTTTTGGCATGTGGAAGTCTGGTCAGGCATTTAACTGTCGTTAAAACTATAATTGGAAATTAAATCCCATAAAAACTTACTCTAGTGGGTAGGTTTGTTTAAGTATGTCTATCTTATTCCTATGAAAATATTATTAATGATAGGGTTGACTTTGATTAGCTGGTTTATAGGATGTCAGCGCCTTCTTCGAATTACTCCCAAATAATCATTTCTTATAATCAGTCTTTACAATCCCATACACATCAAGATCCTCATATACTCCAGACTTAACAATATGCTGTATTAAAACTCCTTCCTGCTTCATTCCAACTTTTTGCATAACCCTTGATGAAGCAGGGTTGCTTGACATTGCCATCGCCCAAATTCTATTTAATTCTAATTCCATAAATCCAAAATTCATAATTGCCTCGGCAGCTTCTGTCGCATATCCATTAGCCCAATAATCTCGGCCAACCCAGTAAGCTAATTCACCTTTATTATGTTGCTTATCCATTCTTAACGTCATTGTTCCAATTAGTATATTATTATCTTTTAGTACAACTGCTAACGGAAATGCAATTCCGCTTTCCATATTCTTACTGTGATTGGCAATCCAATGTTCTGCCGCTTCAATAGGATAAGGGTGAGGTATACTAAGGGTGGTTCTCGCCACTTCTATATCTCCCGCCAACTCTTGAACTCGTGGGGCATCAACCATATTAAAAGGACGAAGTATTAACCGCTCTGTTTGTAAATTCGTGAACATCTTGCATCAACCCTTTCAGTTTTACAGTGGGAAACTCCAAAATTTCCTATGTGTTTATGGTTTTGCGCTGATTTCCTATAACTACTAATCTACGAACTCGTTTATCCCCCTCTATATGGCTGGATAGACGAGTTCGTTTATAACCCCTCTCGAGGGTGATAGACGAAGCTATTGCTCGAGGTCAGTCATCCGATCCAATGGGCTCTGAATACGACGGATATCTTTGATGCTGACATGAGTGTAGATCTCGGTGGTCTTAGAGCTTTCGTGCCCTAGTAGTTCTTGATTGTAGCGAAGATCCGTACCGTTCTCCAATAAGTGTGTCGCAAAGGAGTGCCGAAGCGTGTGTACTGTGGCTGGCTTAGTTATTCCTGCTTTACGTATAGCCCTCTCAAACACATGTTGCACAGACCTCTCTGTGAGGTGATGATCGAGACCTTTTCCCCCAGGGAACAAGTACTTATCTATAGGTTGTTTCTCCAAATAATTCTGTAACAGGGTATACGCTGCAGTGGAGAGGACGGTGAATCGATCCTTCCCTCCCTTTCCCTGGCGTATATGAATTGTTTTTCGCTCAGGGTCGATATCCTGCTTGGTTAAACGTACAGCTTCACCTATTCGTATACCAGAGGAATAGATCAATGCTAGTATAGTACGGTGTTTAACATGTTGCACGGACTTTAGTATCCTAGCCACCTCACCTGCAGAAAGAACTACGGGAAGCTTTTTTTGTCGCTTTGGCCTAATCCATTGTCTCAAATCACTCCGACCAAGTACTGTAACATGCCAGAAACGTAGAGCGCTTACCGCTTGATTAACATAAGAAGATGACCGTGACTCTTTATACAGTTTCAACAAATATGCACGCGTATGCTCAAATTCAGCTTCTCTTAACGGAATCGAGAGCGTTCGTAAGTAGCGTTCAGCATGATCCATATAAGCCTGCTGAGTCTTGATACTATACCCCTTCAACTTCAAGCAATCTCTCAGTCTTTACAATCACATCGCCATTCTCAGCACAATCTAGCATAATAAATTGACTTGATAAGTATACATTCGCTTTCACCATTGCATACTCCTCCCAAAATATAGAATACACACCGACAAATTCAGACAAGAAGAAACGGTTTTGCCGTCCTTTAAGGACGGTATCTGTCTCTGCGAGATATATAAGGATAGAGTATTAAGTGAAACTTATACCTTCTTATATTTCAAAAAAAGACAGACCGCTCATTAGAGCAATCTGTCTTCTGGTTCTTCCATAAGCTACTGAAATATTCCCCCTAATTGGTAACCAAGGGATAAATATATGAATCGGATGATGCGAACAAAGAGTTGGGCGATTGATTAACGATAAAAATTACCAGTTTCATCGATTATACTATTTGAATCCTTTAAGAATTCACGTTCATTGCTCTTTTCAATTATTTTAAGTTCTAAACCACCGAATTTTTTTGCGAGTTTGTTATACACAAGAGCAACTAACATACTTAATAATCCATACAAGAACAACAAGACAATTGGCATTATAATATACGGAACACCCAGAAAGAGTAATTCGGTTTGGCTTGCAAGAATTCCAATTATGGTCACAATTATACCTAAAACAACCATAATAGATAATGGAATAATCATAAGATAGATCGTAGCCTTAAAGATACTTTTCTTTTTAATTTCAAGTATTTCAATGTGTTTCATGTTTGAATTTCCCCTTATTCTTTATAGTCTTTGAAAGGATACAAGGTGTTTACACTATCATCTCCATTCTCTGCCCTATCCTTCTTAACATATTGATCTTGAGGGTATATATTCGCTAGTGACATTCCATTATCCTCCAAACTATACAACTTCATTCTTTAAAATTAGACAAAAAAAGACAGACTACTCATTAGAGTAATCTGTCATCCTATACGTGCCTATCCAATTAACAACCCTAATTGCCCCAATGCTTCGCAATAAAAGGATCTCTCCCTGATTGCTCCCGGTCTTCCTTATAATGCTTCGGATTCTTATGATGATAGTCTTGATGATACTCCTCTGCTTCATAGAACGTTACAGCAGGAATAATCTCCGTCACGATTGGTCCAGTAAATCTACCACTTCCAGCTACTTGCTCCTTAGAGATCAGTGCGGCAGCTTGTTGCGCTTCATTATGATAGAAGATCGCCGTCCGATACTGTGGGCCTCTGTCTTGAAACTGTCCACTCGCATCCGTCGGATCGATTTGTGGCCAGTATAGTTCAAGCAACTTTTCATATGGAAATATAGTCGGGTCAAATGTAATCTGTACCGCTTCATAGTGACCTGTCGTTCCGGTTTTGATCTCTTCATAAGTCGGATTTTCCGTTGTTCCTCCGGCATAACCCGATACAATGCCATGAATCCCCGGTAATTCCTCAAAAGGTGTCACCATACACCAAAAGCATCCTCCAGCGAATGTTGCCTTCTCCATATTCCCACTCCCATCTCTACAACTTAGGTTTCTCGCTCAATTCAAAAGTCTCTGTACCGACCTTAATGATGCTACCAACCAACATTTCTGTAGTAATTTTAGGTAGTTTCACAGTAACAGAGCTCTTGTAATCCGCCAGGTTTATAGGAGGGCTAGGCTTCTGCTCCTCAGTGCCTAATCCTGCTCCAGGTTCCCCTGCATCTCCCGGTTCAGTTCCTGCCCCTGCTGCATTTCCAGTTGCATTCCCCGTTCCAGCTCCAGCATCCGCTCCTGCAACACCCTCGCCTTTCCCTGCTGTTCCAGGTTCTTTGCCTTGATCTTCAGGTGTCGTCTTACCATCAAGTGTATCATCCTCAGGCTTACCCGCATTCTCAGAATCCTTACCTACAATGCCAGAATCCTTGCTTGCTTCCCCGGAATCCCCACTCATATTCTCAGAATCCTTACTTCCACTAGCATCCTTGCTAGCCGTATCCGTTCCTGCAGAAGGCACATCGCTAGTATTCGTCTTATCCTTATTCTCAGCATCAGCATTAGCATCTGGCTCAACCACAGCTTCACACTTCACATCAGGTTTCAACTCAGACAGGGTCTTGGGGTCTGTTCCATCTGCTAATTCCAGCGTCATACTACTCGCATCAAAAGCTTCACAAGTACCAGCATCTTTAAACAGAAAGACTAGCTGTGCTTCTGCAGCTTCACCATCTACAGCTTCCGCTTGTTCCGCATATACGACTACATCCGGAGTAACCTCGAGCGCAGGGTCCACCGTTGCTGGTGGTGTTGGCGTTTGGACAAACTCTGGTTTCTTATCAAAGATACCCGTAGCTTTGAGCCCATAGAATCCGCCAATCAGAACAATGAGCAGCACTCCCACAAACATCGAAAGGATGGCCAATTGTCTACGATTACGACGCAGAAATTTAACGAATGGCGTAGATAACTCTATCTCCACTTTCGCATAGACGGGTTTAAGTTTCGGACTCGGTGATGCCAAGTATTTCTTCACCAAATCTTTCTTCTTAAATGCGTCTCGATCCATATTTTTAAAATAAGAAACGATCGCTGTAGCATACGCCGGAATAAGCCCCCGCTCTCCCACGAACATTCGCTGAGATGCAGACCATTGAATGAATTGATAGACAACTTCCTGCTCCTTACCATGTCTTCGTATGAAATTCAGTAGCCCCGAATAATTGACACCAGCTTGTCCACCTTGATAGAAAGCTAACGCCAATCTACCAAATTGCTCTGGCACCAGCTGATCCTGCAACCACTGACAACCCAACTGCTGTACACGATCTAGCTCCATCGGGCTCAAACCATCGAATAGACTCTGATCCGGTTGATCCTCATTAAACCAAGCATACAGAGCCAACATCACCGCTGCCTGTGAGCGAATTCGAGTGTCGAACTTAGCTGCCCACGTCTTCACTTCACTTCGTTCTTTCAGAAATTTAATTTTCAAAAGCTGATCTTGCGCTAATCTATCCAAGTCTAGTTCTGTTAACAAAAATAGATTCGCCGCATAAGCGAGCTGGTCCATTAATGTAAAGTCAGCTATTACCGTATCTTGTCCTTGCTTCTCCCAATCCTTCTCAAGCTTACGCTGTTGCTCCAATAGTGCATTCACAGCAGTTACAGGTTCTGACTCCTTACGGAGCTTCGCGAACAACTGCGACTTCGCCTGTTCAACGAAATACACATCTCGAGTCACGATAGGATGATGCTTACCCCATATCCCAACCAATTGCATAACGTCCTTGGCTTTCGGCGCTAGAGTGAACTTCTCCAGAATATACGGTTCGAACAATGCTTTAGAGAGGCCACTACTCAATACCATATCGAAGAATGCTTTACTAAGCTCAGGACTACTCTCGATCACCTTATAAAAAGAAGTAACAACCTCTTTACGCTTCTTAGATGAAGCATGACTAATAGCAACCATAAGATATTTAACGATTTTACCCTCATTGTTCTTACCACAAATACGATAGTAGTCCTTGAAAGCTTCCACGATCGCTAGATCCGGCACCTGTCCTTGCTTAATGAGATCGAATTCCTGGTCAAACCGAGCGAGAAAAATATCATTCAACCGTACTTTGCTCAACATCGCACCTGGCAGTGATAAGTAATCCAACAAACCACGTAGTAGCGTGCTTTTACTGTCTTCAAACAGGGCATCATTGCCTTCCTCTATCTGAAAAAATACCGCCAGCTCATGGTAGCTTGAAATAGACGTCTTCCGTATATGATCCATATCCGCTAACATCACTTCAGCGAACTGGTAGAAGTCCTCTGCACGCTCTGGACGATCCAGATTACTCCATGCGAAATCGAAATAGGACTGTTTCGAGAGATCCACATCTACATTCGTAACCCGCTTGGCTACTAGATCAAAGGTAAAGTCCTTCTCAATATTCCGATCCCCTGGGCGCAGACTACCTCTCTCTACGAACATGACATGAATCCCTTTTTTACTCTGAGGCTCTTTCGAATACGTCAAGAATCCAAGCAATTTGCGAAAAGCATACGGCAAACTACCATACAGCACTTCAATTAGTTTCTTAGCAACTATTGATATCTGTTCAGCAGGTACATCTAGAGAAATATACACCTTTTTCTTGCTCGTCACTGCCGTCATCACGGCAAATAACAGTTGCTTGAACATCTTCTCATCCATATTCTGACTTGCTAGGAAAGTAGCCGTAGCCGTTCTACTAGAATTGCCCTCAACACCCACAGGTAACGAATTTAGTTCTGGTAGATCCAAACCCTGTTCAATGTCATAAGTAGCGACGAAATCTGCATGAAGCCATGAAGCATAATTCGCAACAACCTCTTCTGAGCGTTCGCTAGGTATGACATAATTATGTGTAAAAAAGGCACTACGAAGGCCCGTGAAATCTGCCGATTGATATACACTACGTCCAATAATCGTCTGATCGTTATCCGTATGATAGAGATGCAGCGCTTCGGGATACATCGCCGTATCCTTCTCCCCACGTGCGGACAATTCAGCTGGGGCATCGTAGAAACAGAAGGGATGGAGCGTTTTTTTGATAAAAGAGTGATCTAGCCCCTTCGATCTTGCGATCGTATCAAACCCTTCCGTTGATCGAAAAATCCCGCGCCGTTCGCGTGTGTATAGCTGTTGTTGAATAAGTTGGGGAGTTGTGTTCTCCACTATTCCTCTCTCCCCTCAATGTACATTAATTGATAAAGTAACCAAATGAACGGTTCATCCACCCGAATCGGACTAGCGACACCTTGAAGTTTCTGATTAACCGGATTGCTGCCCAGTGCTGACACCGCGAAATAAGCTGTATTCGAGAAATACACATCCATCGTTCCCTTGAACGGTCGATCCACCTTCTCAATAAAGCGGCGAATTTCCCCGTCGATGTTCTCGAATTCCGTCAAGTTAAGCGTATTACGATGCACCATATTGTTAAAAACATTACTATTCGACTTAATATACTCGCCATCTTCATCCTTCAACGAATGGAGCATATCACTCTTTGTCAGAACTACCGCTGTCGGAATATCTGTTTTGCCCTTCTCTTCATAAGCAATAAAATCACCGAACATTGTCAAGACAACATCGCGTGGTTCATCATATTGTGACACCCATCCACCTTCGGAATCGCCAAATTTAATACGAATCTTCTCACGAATCGAGCGAATCTGCAGTGGATCAACCATGAATAGAATACCTGATGAATTCTTAATATGCTGACCATGAAGGCCTAGATAATCCTGATCCACCATACCTTCACCCGCTACATCAAAGAACACGAGTGTAAGTGGAGGTTTCGATTCATCTTTAAATACAAATTGAAAAATAAACGGTTCTTGCATTTTCTCCTTCTGTGTCGAAGCTAGCAAATCTCCCCGTTCAAATAGCGGTTCTTCGTATAATGTGCGGAACTTTCGACTAATCTCCGCATTCAGCGGCATACAAGCGGCATCGAAATTGTCCGCTGTCGTATTTTGTAGCGTATGGATGAGAGATGTCATATACACAGACTTCCCTACTTGAGATGCACCAACGATCGAAATAATATTGCTCGGCACTTTACCTGAAGTAACCGGCAACTCATTATGACATTTCGGGCACAGTCTTCTACGGGTAAGTACACCATAGCGATCATTCAGTCCGATGAGCACATTGTCTGAATAGATCTGATGTTCTTCTGGTATATCATGAGGATGGATAATGGCTTCTATATCATCAACGGAATCTAGTCCGAAACGCTCACGGTATCTATTCAGCTCATCATCTTCACCCAATGCGTAGTTCTCATCATCATCACGATGGTGGGCCGCTCGAAACACGACCTCAGCAGGCGTGAATTTCTCGAAACAAAACGGACATACAATATCATAGAATAAAGGCTTGGGTGCTGCCTGTGGTTTCTTTTTGAACATATCGAAAATGGCCATAGTATCCTCCTTAAATATTACAGTTCTATCTATTAGCCTAGGGTGACCGCTACGGTGACAGATTGTTCTTCCGATCGCTGTTGACATCAGATTTCCTGAATATATACCCCTTTCAGAGGTAGAAATCTGATGTCAAAGCATATGCTTTCGAAGTAGTTTTCCTACGGAAAACTTGTAGGCGAACGCTGACGCTTCTACAGTACAATTCTGTCCCCTTCGCTAGGTTCATCCATTACCTTCAGCTAGCACTTAGACAGTTAACTCGTCTCGTAAGCATAATCTAGGTGTAGGGTGATCCGCTATCGTTCCTACTCTAGCCATTATTCTCTGCAAACACTCTTTCTCAAAACCTACGTCGTCAATATCTAAACAGAAACGGCTACGCCGTCCTTTTACAAAAAGGTTCCTACGGTAAATGGCTGGGGAAGCGGAAGAGATCCTATGCTTGCTATCCAAGGCGGTATTCCTTGTTTAGTTGTAAAAAGCACATCTAAATTCCTGCCTATCCATCCATTGGCTATTTTAAATGCAGAACATACATCTAATTACTCTCAAACCTCTACTTTTCGCCGTTTCCCCATTTTTAGATGTAGCTTCTGCAGCTATTTCACTCTATCACGCCTTTACCCACTAATTAACTGCAGTTTCTGCAACTACGAGAGCAGACGGTGGGATGGCTCACATTTGAGATGAGATACGCTACTACTACTTCGGAATTATATACGTTCTTAAAAGTTAAAAAATCAGATCCCCCCGGGGCGATCAGCTTACTCCGGCATTAGCTCGTACAGTTGGCCGTATTTGGGGCCGTCGGTAAAGAATAGTCGGATGAAGTCGTTCTTGCCTACCTCTATCTCTGGCAGGACGTTTCTACCTGGGTTGAAATGCTGTACGAATGGATAGACGGTACCATCTGATTTGTTAGATGGGTAGCTTCCCTGTTTCTTAACGTAGCATATAACGTCTTTGGAAATGGGGACTTCTGTTGTTACCCTCATTTGGATTGTTTTATATTTTTGAAATAAACGTTGTTTCTGCTTAATGGAGTATATGATCCGTGCTCTGCCCGTGCTGACTACCTTGCGGTTCTGTCCATCCTCTTGGAGAATGAGAACCGACTCATCGTTATGTAGCCAACAAGCAAACACCGTATACTCCCATCCACCAATACCCTGAGTTCGTTCATGATACCCATTGTTAGCTTTATACTCATCTCGCGTGTAAAGCTTCAGGCTATTTATTGCTGGCTGCTCGAGTACCTCTTGATCTGATGCTGCTCGGTGTATGTAGACCGCTTGAATACCCTCTGGCCACATCCAACGTAGGGTACAATGATCTTCATCTACTTGATGCACCAACTCACGAATGACTGGAGTCGATGAGTCCGCATGATAATATTGCAACTCTTACTCACCTCCGTAAGACTAGAATCCCTTACTACTGTTCTTGTTCCGATTATTAGAACCATCTGCGATGACACCTGCATGCCCTGGTCTTTGTCTACCTTCTTGCAATAGGCCATTCTCCTTAATCGGCACGATCCATGTGAAGAGTGCCATAACACCTGCCAAGATAAGACAAGCCAACAGTCGGATCATACTATCTTCCGGCGATTGTCCTGACAATCCTAATTCCAGCACGAACCCCGCGATCAATCCTCCAACACTACCTCCAATGCCGAAACTCTTGGCAAGATGGCGGTTATCGAATATGAGGCCAAGTGATAATCCTATCGCTGTTCCTATCAGAATAAATGAAATAATGCGTAACGCCATATAATAACTGCTATCTTGCGTCGGACCTGTTCGCTCTGTCAGCAGTGTGCGATCACCGATTCTGTCATAGATATGTCGGAATACGAAAGAAAGATCATCTACATTATCTACGTCGGTATACTGTCCATTCGTTCGATTCGCAATCTGCTGTAGCAATACAGAGCCCTGTGAATTGCTCACACTCATACCGACCGTATTAATAACAATCTCTTGCTGTTCATAATCAGCTAACGCCGTATTCATATCCATCTCACTGAATCCGTCGGATAGTAGAATAACCATCGTCCCTCGTTTAGCTTCCGTCTGATCCTTAATATGTTCCATCGCTTCCTGGAGTGCCAAAGCAATTTCTGTTCCACCATCGGTGGCCGTAAGTTGATCTATCTTAGCATACACCTCTTGTTTCACCGCGGCGTCTTTCACCGAGACAAAAGGTTGAATCAGTCTAGCTTCATGAGTGAATTCAATTACGGCTACGCGCTTATCATTATCCATGATGCCAATCAGGCTCTTAGCAGCTTCGTAGCGTCCATCATTCGGATCCGTCTCGAGCATACTACCCGAATTGTCGATCACGAGCACGATATCTTTAACTGGCTTCACGCGTCCTATATTCAGTCCGTATACGAATTCAAGTAGTAGGCCCAATGTGAATAGCATAATTAACGTAGCAGGCACAAGCAACTTCCATGAAGAACCTACATACCGTTGTCTCCAAGAGGGTCCACTCAAGCGAGGATTAATCATCTCCGCAATAAGGCAGAACAGACCGATAAAGAAGGCTAGTATCCCACAATATAAACCTACAACGACAATCCTCGGTAGTTCTCCCTCTAAGTTGCCCAATATAATTTCTCCGGCTACAAAACCAACTGCGCCACCGATCAGGCTAAATAATAGCATAAGCATACTTATCTTTCGTTGCATCTTTACAAGCACCCTTTCCACAATGGGAATTCACATCACATATAGAGGTAGTCAAGTAGAAACGGCTTCGCCGTCCTTTTTCAAGGACGGAACCCGTTTCAGCGGAAATATAAGGATTAGAGTATCAAGTGAAACCTATACTCCCTTATATTTTCAAAAAGTCATCTTTTGCTCTCTAACTTATTGAAGTTCTGGAAGCACGCTAGGATCTAGACCATGGAACTCGTACCCATTCTTCAGATAGGCTTCATAGTACATTTTACCATTGCGATAATACATTAAATCTTCGATGTGGAAACCACCCATTAAGTTCAACTTCTCCACACCGCTGCTCCGATTCTCATGAACATAACCCAATTTGTAGATCCGTGATGTCTCATCAGCACTGAGGGAATAGCGAATAAATTCACTATTTGAATCCCCGAAGAAGTACTTCTCCTCGTAACGATGCTCCTGCGTATAATCCAACAATCGTACATTGATTGCCGCATGATCTTCCAATGTGTGATACAACTTCTTGAACAAATCATCCTTAGATAATACTTGTTTATTACTATAATCGATAGTCACATTTGCACGATGTAGTATTTCTTCTTCAAACGTCTGTGCAAATGGCTCTGCTGTGAGTATGTTATTGCGACAGATATGAATAAGTTTCGCTACCAATTGATCCATTCCAGCCTCTAAGAGCTCTGTCACATCACCTAAATAACGATCTTCGAAAAAGACTGCCGTACCCCGCTTCGCCTCAATATCACGCACAACGTCTTCAGTCACTATTTCATAATATTCTAGAATATTCTGTCCAATATAATCGTCTGCTGTCCGAATACTATCCAATGCCGCTACACGTAGAGTTCCCTCTAACCGATCCATCTGCTCCACTTGTCGTTTATAATGCTGATGTATTCGACTCAATTCATCCTCAACCCGCTGATGAAGCATCAGTTCTGATTCAAGCTGCAAAATATGACGTTTTCTCCGATACACTGTATCTACCAAATATCGAATAAAACTGCGTAAATTATGCTTATCCATCATAGGCAGACGCGAGAAGGATTGTTCATCCACAATACTTTGGTAACATTGCTCAAGCTCGGATTTAGCTGATTCTAGTTCCCTCGCCGTTTCCCGAATCGTGCCACGTATATCTTCTAGCAAACTTCCTGATTGGCCTAACTCATCGCTCCACGCTGCTATTTGGTAGAATCCAATCTGCGGGTTAGCAAGCATTTGCTTCTTAACCGCTTGAGATATCTCATCGCCTATCTGAATATGATCTAAGCGTGCTTGAATTTCCTTAACGTAATTATCTCGGAAATAAGTCTCGCATCCCTCACCATAAAGCGCATGCTCTGCTTCCCGAAGTGATAACCGTTTCAATGAATGATAACTCATCTTATGCATCATAATGCCTGTCATCTCATCCAGCTTATCCTCATCCGGCATCGTTGATTTCACCCGATTGGATATAGCCTGTGTATCGATACCGAAGAAAGCTAGCTTCTCTTTGCTATTCCACTGTACGCCATTCTTCATACGGATAACCATCTGATTATAAAAGTGGTACAGTACCGTTAATGCAATCGACTCATTGGGGCGTTTTACTTTCGAGAAGCCCGCAGATACGAAGCCTTCCCGACCTGAATCCGATTTAATATTACTTTTAAAAGACATATTGTTGTAGTTATGGTTACTCGATTGATGCTCCGCATCCTTCTGCTTACGGTTCTTCAACAGATTGACGTGACAAATAATCTCGTAGTTATCCTGCATATCATCGAATGATGAAATCCCTCGTTCATTCTTGTCAGAAAGTAAATACACAAGCTCAAATAGTGGAGCCGGTGAATGTGTCACAGGAATAGATAAGCCATCCTCTGTTACATGAAGATTCGCCGAGAAAGTATAATCACTCTGCTGCATATACTCAAGCTCACGAAGAAAAGCTACACCTACAGAATGACTATATCCGAAGGATTCAACCTCCTTCTCACTAATCAACCCGTATAAATCCATCTGCACAGACTTGAAAGACTGACTGAAGATGGATTTAGATAAGAGTGATAATTCTGGTAAGAACACATTAAGCGGGTCATCGACCCGCGTAATGAAAGAAAGATGGATCCGATCGAATGAAGAATATATTCGACCGAAATCCGATATGTTATGGCTTACCTTTCTCAGAGTACGATTCAGCTCAATTAAATGCTGCTCATTCTCGTAGAAGCTTGTATACAAATCTTTACGCAAGCTTGTGGTACCACTTGATGTTGATTCTGCAGGACCAGGTAGTTCGTACCGTAGAAGTCGAGGATGAATAGTCTTGTGCTCGACGTTAGCTCCTGTGCTCGATTCCGAGCCCGAGCTGGCTCGGGCTTGGGATGCGATATGGATGTACATAACACCTGCGCTGTTATCCCATTTCTTATCATGAATTTCCATGATCGGTTCAATCGCCTCGGACACCTTATCCCCAATGAATACAAACACCGCTGGATAATGAATACTGCTCTGATCATCATCTTTTCCGTTCATCTTCTCTTCGGCGATCGCATACTCCGTAGCGAATTTCTCTAGCATTTCCTTCATGATTATTTCAACTTTCTACGAATATCGTTTAATTTAGACAGCATCTGCTTGTAGAATTGATACATTTCTTCTCCATTCGCCAGTTCAATCTTCTCATATTCCAATTGATCACGGCCGTTAAGAAACAGTTCATACAGCTCATCTAATTTCGTTATCAGTAATGAGATATCTTCGGATGCGGTCAGGTCCGTACCACGACGAGTTGCTTTACGTAGCAATGTGCTCTTGCTCTTCTCATCCAATCTACGGAAATGTTCGAACACTTCCGATTCAACATACTTCTGACTCTTCATCAGATTAGCAAAAGGCTCCCATGCTTCTTCCTCTGGGTCACGGTCATAGACATAGAGCGCACCTTTCTTCGTGATCGTGTTCGTGTATAGAGCTTCAATGAATTGATCGATCCATTTCTCGTCGTCCTGGTGTTGGCTCATCAATTGTTCCAGTTCAGTAGCCTTTGCACTAATCATGTCATACTTAGCTAATTCCTCCCGAACACGTTGAATCAGTTCAGGTGAACGAATCAAGTTCTCATTCGCCATATCTTCAGAAATACTACCAAAGATATCTTTACTAGATACCTTCTCAAGACCATGTGCGAGCAGATGTCTCAACTCGTTCAATACACGCTTCACTTCCCCAAGATTCGGTTTAGCTGAATCTAACTGCATATCGTATCCGCGAAGGTATTCTGACAAATCGAACGGCTTCGTCATCACCACAGCAAATCGATTGCTTGTGTTCTGATTGATGTCCTTCTCCACGATAACCTTCAGCGTGAGTGCCTTCACAAATTCAGCCCGCACACGAGCGTTATAGGACTGAACACGCGTATTCATATAAGTATCTCCCCAGGACTTCTCTGGAATTGGCGAAGGGAGGTACGTCCAGTTCTCACTTTCCGTCTGCACCAAGTGGCGCCCAATGCCCTCTTTATCCAGAATCGTTCGTTCATAGCTTTCCTCATACACTTTGAGAGGTGTATATACGAATAAGGGTACCCCGTTCTTCGTGTTCAACCAGAAAATCCGATTCTTCACTTGACTCTCTTTGACCGTGAAATGAGATCTCCCCACGGAATTATTCTGATAATTACGGATTCCTTTAAGAATGCTCGGAGCCCCAACAGGAACGGATACAAATCCCCATGAAGGGAAATACAAGTTACCTGAGCTATTACTCAAATGGAATACAGGCACCGCTTCCTCATCCAGCTTACTTGCAATATTGCGCTCAACAAGCTTTTCAATAGACTCATCATTACCGAATTTCATAACTAAGAAGTCTTCCATCGATTGTGTAATCAAATCACCAAATTTATCCCCTAAGAAATCCGAAATAGAGCTAACGATATCCACTTCTTGCTCTCTAATCCATTGATTTGAACGATTTAGAAGCTCCAGCGTGAAGTCACGAATAAGATCATCCACATCTTTACTCTCCATCATTTTACCAATGACCTTAGCAATGTCTGGCACACTCACAAGGTTCCAATAATACGTCTTGTTCCCCTTATGATCCGCGTGCTCATCACCATGAATCAGAATTTCCCCATTCTTAGCAAAAATAGCATTCAATGCGTTCAATATTTCTGTATATACGTTATAAATGCGAGTATTCTCGCTATTCAACAATTCGTATAGATCTTCATAGAACTCAATCATCTGCTCTGTACGCTCTATATCCGCTTTAAGCCAGTATTCATTAATTTTAGCTTCGATATAAATATTCTTCTTCTTATCTCTGGAGACGAATGCACTCTTGGCATCCCCAAGTCTCTCGTTGGCTTGCTCGCTTGCTGCCTCAATATCCCTCGGAATGCGATGTAGGTTCTCACGTAGTGTCTCAATATACGAAAGCAACATTTTGAGTAGACTGAAGCCTTTCTCCGTATAAATCAACCGTGACACATAGAATGGCCCTTGTTCCGGATGTAAGAAAATACGACGGATCTGATCGGTGAACTGTCCTACGATCTCTCCTGGCAACTGCTTCTTAGCCTTAATATACTCTTCTCGAGCACGAGCCAAGAAATTCTGTTCCAGCTCCGTATCCATATTGATAACCTGATTCTTCACAACATTGCTGTAGCTCAGACGCTCACTGTTCTCAAACCCTGGAAGCGGCTCAGGCACACGAGATTCAAAAGTCTTCATCATCGTTTCCAGATCAATACCCAGCTTACGAGCGAATGTCTCTACATCGTCCTGACTTGGTGCCTTCTCGAACATCTTATCCATCTTGCCAAATAACCGAAATGCCAAGTACGTCGTCATCTCTTCAATCGGTAACACGGCGGATGATGCACCAATAATATTATATTCATAGTTCGCTGGGTACATTTTATTCATCTGGGCAATGTTCGTACGAATATTACTGATATAGTCATGAATGGCGAATTCTTCACCTGATGCTTTCTCTTCACTTGCCATAAAGTTCGTAATGTTCTCAGCCGTCACATTCATACAGTAGTCATAAGCATTCTCAAGCAGCTTACCTTCGGTATTCGTTGCTGAGATCAGATGACATAGATTGAACGGCGGTAGTGGCGAATTAACCGTCAGAATATTCCCGTAACGCTGCTGAAATCGTTCACCGCGACTGTCCACATTCATCCAATAATCAAGTTCTTTGAGTGCGGCATACCCATTCTTTTTAATATATTCACGGGTGTGTTCACTCAAGCTCTTATTGGATAAGTTGATATCTGGAGTAAACAAATAACCGAGTGTATTCACACGATCAATCCCTGCTGAACCATGATCGCGTTCAATAATGCCTCGTACGATATAGGCGATATCCAAGAAGCATCCACTTCCCGTACCCCCTGATAATCCCGTAAGCATGAACACCATAAGCTTCTTATTCGTGCCGACAGATAGTGTCTTGATCTTCTTATCGATCGCTTGCACGACTTGATTGATCTTGGTGAATAATAGTAATCTACCCGCTTGACGAACACCTGCAGCGCCGTTCATACCATCCGTAATACTCATCTCAGGGGATAACCAATCGGTAATATACGGTTCAAGCACACTGCGATTCTGCAACAACCCACCGATCTCCGCATTGGAGAGGAGCACGAACTCATTAATCGGATCAAGCCCGATTCCTTTATACTTCTTACCACGATCCTGTTCATTCGTCTCAAAAGCTAGAAACTCTACATTGTCTGGCTTATCGCGCTTCCGCTTCGAGGATGGATCTTCCGGCAACTTGAATCTGCGATTAATTTGATATTTCAGGCGCAGTAATGCATCAATACCGGTACCCCCAAGGCCAATAATAAGGATGGGATTATCAATCGTATCTACCCGAATCTTATCGCTGACAATCCCTCCACCTAACGAAACATCCAATTGCTGAATATGTTCTCTAACTACTGGTTTCATTGAATTTCCCCCTAAAAGCTTTACGAAGTACAGTTACTTCATAAGCATTGGCTTGATTTAATACCATACAAACACCTATATCTAAACTCAAAATCCTTAATACGTGCGGAAAACAATGGACTACGCAGAAGTAGCGAAGATGACGGAATTGTCCTGAAAAAGCGTTAGCGGTCGCCTTTGCCCTCTGATTTCTTCCGCTGTAGGCGGTATACAATCAGGAAATCTGAGGGCAACAGCGATTGTAAGGACAATCCGGCATCGTAGCGATCATACTAGAAGCCTGTTTGTAGCTTTATTAAACATTTTGATTCTTATATTTACACCAGATACTCAATCATGATGGTCTTATCTACGCTCTGTAAGGAAAGGCTGATTCGATCGCCGTCTTTAATGTCTAGTCCTTTGCTAGCATCCATTACACGACCTGACTTCTCGATGTTCACGGTTGAACCATTCTTCAACAACAACCAGTCATTCTTACTCGGTTCGAAGATGATCTTATCCGTTTCCTTCAGTTCAGGTGCAAGCTGTAGCAACTGATGCAGATTCACTTTCCCTTTAAATCCATTCAATTTCTTATATTGTGGATACGTCTTCTCTCCAGTATTCTCATCACGAATTTCAATAACCATTTGTCCAACAAATCCACGGTTGGCCTTCTTCACAGCAGCTAGAATAAAGTAAGCTGCGGCAAGGATTGCAGCGAGTGCTATGACACCACCCACGACCGCTAGGATCGGAAATGGCTTCTCATCTTTGCCCGCTTCCGGTGTTGGTGTTGCTGCTGGTTTATTTGGAGTGGCTCCACTAGGCTTGGCACTAATCTTCACAACAGGCGTTTCGCGATAAAGGCTCTTATCCTCTGCGATAACCATCATTTCATAATCATGCTGATCCGCTACCTGATACGTCCCCTCAAAGCCATCACCTGTATTAGACATCTCAATCTCTTTCGTATCTCCACTATCGATGTCCTTAACAACTAGCTTAGCATTCATATTCTGATAAAGTGTGCTATTTTGTAACTTTTGCCCATTACTTGTTAAATAAGAGATGATATCGATCTTATCACCCTTCTTATACGTAGTGCTTGCAAGAGGATCCATCCCAAGCTCAACATCGTAGTTGAATACTAGATTAATATCGATCTTATCCTTGGCCACACCTTTCACTTGAAGCTTCCAATCGCCATTCATTGGGGTTAGTAACTTCAATAAAGAGTAGCTTTTGGACTTAGAATATAAAATATCATTCGCTGGAATCGTCTTGCTTGCTCCTGTAGGATCCGTTATTTTGACCTCTACCGGTAGAGCTGACATGATAGAAATATTAGCTTCTAATACATTATTATTCGGCACATTAATTATGACATCTTGAAAGCTTCCATTCCCTGTCATAGACTGTACGGGGACAATCTTTAATTTCAAATGACTCGCAAATATTTCACTTAATATTTGCGGTAGATCATCAGCCGTATTGGTAGAGAATGGCTTACCACCGGTTTTGTTGGATATGTCAGCTAAAGCTTCCTTGTTCAGCTTGCCATCGGCGTTAAGCCCAATCGTATATACTGGAATGCCATTCTTATTCGCATCAGCAATCGCTTGTTCTAATTCCTGTGCAGACTGTTGCTCCGTTCGACTCTTAGCCTTATCGAAATCGTTATTACCATCAGCCAGTAGTACAATCATCGGTTCATGAGTGGGATCTGCCCCCTGCAGCAATACTTTTACGGCCTCCTTAATACCTACAGCGACGTCGGTGTAAGGACCTCGATCTAACTCGTCAATGAACTGCTTCAAATCTTCCTTATCAGCGGCTGACTTAATCTCGAGCAATGCCTTCTCTCGTTGTATTTTATTCGTATACGAAATAATTCCAACCTTATCTCCTTGAACGGATAGCATATCAATAAACATCTTCATAGCTTCATTACCTATTTTATCTGGGTCACTCTTCTTCATCGAGTTACTTGCGTCTACAACGAGCATAGCGTCAATCTGTGAAGACGATTGGGCCGCTGAAGCTTCCTGTATACTAACTGAATACGGAAGCAGTAATAACGATAAGACAATCATTATACGGAGTGAGAGTTGTTTTTTACGAAACATAGTTATACCCCTTTATTATGAGATCATTGTGAGAACTGACTTCTCATCTATTTTAACTCTAGGTGATAAATCTTAAATAGCTGTTAAGAAACCCTTAAGTTTCGCTAAAAAAGTTATCTGTTACCATAATATCATGCTTCTTGACAGAGTACTTCCTATCATTACCATGACATTATGATATAATTAAACCCACCAAAGTTCAATCAATATAGGCTAAATGCCTCAGATCCACATATGAAAGGAATCCAATATGATTGTATACGTTTGTTTAAGTGTTTTGATTCTTTATGTTGCTACTAAATCAGTTATTTACTTTAAACACCGTAATTACACGCCTTCTTACGACGAAATCGACCAAAGGCTACTTTCCCTAATCAATCATAAGGGGGAGCATCATGACTAAGAAGAGACCTGTTACTTTAAGACCCTATATACAAACGCGTTACGCCTATGAAAAGTTGAGAATATGCACCCATTGCCATCATTTCACTGCACTATGGGAAGAACAATGTAGTGTGTGTGGCAAAGCTAAACTGATATCCGTTACTCAAAAGGCTGCATCCAATGTGAAAAAGACGATGCGAAATGAACTACTGATTGCGCTCCTCATTGGTTTGATTGGCATCTTTTTCAGTCAGAACTTTGGACAAATGATCCTATGTGCTGGAGCTGTTATTCTATTGCTCGCTCTGCTGTGGGTCATACAGAGGAAGATGCTTCCTAGTGAAGTCCCTTTCGCACTAGACAAATTATTCGAACGAGAGCAGCTTCACATTCTTGAAGATTTGAAGAGCAATCGTAAGACAGCCGTTGCCGCGTTGAAAGATGATGAACTACTGACTTATGAACTGTTACGGGAGATCAGTACCCTCGTTCACAACGATAAAATCCGTCTACAGCAAGTTGTATTACTTCAATCTTTCATCCTTCGAAAAGATATGGATTTAGCGGTTGAACCTTTACTGATAGATGAATTCGATAGCGATCTAGCCGCCTATATCGGTGAAATTGCCAAAATAAAAAGAGAGCTGATCAAAAACCGCTCAATCCGGTATATTCTTGCCTACGAGCCATATATACTTAAAATGGAGCATGGCCTGGAAATTCTAACGAATGTCGTTGGAGCAGCCGTTCGATTGAAGAAATATGTTGAGACTTACCCTGAATTCGTTCAACGTTATGCTCGTAGACTTTCCAAAGACCGGTTCTTACGCTTATACCGGTTGATTCGCCAATATCCTGACCACCCATGGGGCCATTTAGCGACTGAGGTGGCGAGTATCCGAAGTGAGTTATATGAATGGGATCCTGACTTCCAATAATACAGTTAAAGAGGCTATAAGACTATGACGAAGATACGGGCGTTAACCCTGCAAAAACTATTAATATGTTGTTGTATAGGTATGATGGTTCTCATTGGTATGAAATTTCATTACATTCAGCAGAAGATATCTGCAGTCACCGAGGCAGATCGACTGTACGCACTTAAAGATCTCATCGCCGCGGAGGATTGGTATCATAAAGCACACCAGAACAAGTCGATTAAGTATAAGGAAGCAGATATTTCTTCGCGTTTGGTTGAGCTAGCCCCGATCAGTGAAATTAATTCTAAACTGAGCGAGATTGATAAGAATGCTAAACGTGCTAGCGATGATGAAGATTTCGAGATACTGATGACGGTATATAAAGACTTAGAAGCATTTCGGGGAATATATATGAAGGAAGGCAACATTTATCAACCCTATTATCGCCAACTTTCTGCTAAATATGACGTTTCTAATGATTTCTCAGCCTATTTCCAACATTTCAAGACCGTCTTCTATCAACAACTGGAGCACAATCTTGATACCAAGAAGTATAGTAATGAATCCTTCAAATGGAATCTCTTGACCATCCCTGATGCGTTCTTTGGTGATTCAGATCAGAAGAAGACGCAACTTTACGATAAATTCAAAGGTTATGATCATCGTAAAATGGCCCAAATAGCCGCAAGTGGTGAATACCAGACTCTTTTAGATGAATCATTAGCTATGTTGAAGCTCTATGATGCCCATCAAATTCAAGCAGACTGGATTACGGATCAATCTGACGCTTTAGTGAGGACATTCTTAGAGAATGATCTTGCAAATGAAAGTTATGCTATATTTGCAACTCATGCAAAGAGCTATAACATCTTCGTCCAAGCCGCTAACTTTAAATCTTCCGTGGAGCCATACATTACGAAACAAATGAGTACATGGATGAAAGAGGCCAAACGCAACGTATCCAAGAATGAATTTGAGAAAGCCATTGCCATATACGAAGGTCTTGCCGACTACAAAGATACTGCTCTTGAGATAAAAGATGCACAACTAGCATGGAATATCCATGATCCGATCCGCATCCTACAGAGTAGCGACCCAACACGCATATTCACCTCTATAAGTAGCGGAAGCAAACGTTTTGGCGCTTTAGCATATGTACTTGCGCTGGATGAACAACATACCATTTACTTCGCAAGATTGAATAAGGATGATACTGTTCAGGTATTATCAAATAGCAACTTCCAACATGAGGGGAATATCCAGGACATCTTCATCGAAGACTCGCTCAGTACGAAGGATTTCCCAGTCATTCTTATTCAAGGGGAATCCACTTTAAGGAATGCGTTATTTACCGCCATTGAAATACAGACAAATGAAATGGTTACATTGTTCCAGATCGATGCAGATGGTTATGAAGTGGATAGCAATGGACAGCTTCTTGTTGATAATCCAAATACAGTAGATGGTGCTAGCCAAGTAGCTATATACCAACGCTCTGGAGATACCTATTCCTTCATTGGCGTTCAGCAAGATTACATTGATATATCAGTGGACGGGCTCGTTTCATATATGCATGAAAAGGTGAAATTCAGTACGACGATTATCGAACCTGGATATGGTGAAGCCTATGCGATCATGGACGATAGCTACGTAAAGCTTACTGGAAATTATGACTTTTATGGAGGTTCCATTACCGTAATAGGTATATTCCGTAAGTATGTGGATATCTATATTCAGGATGAGTTAACGTTCATACCGGTATTCGAAGTGGAGAATGTGGAATAAGAGATAGTGTAGCAAGGGGAACTTATACTTTCTTATATTTCAAAAAAAGAGTGGGTCCTCCGTATTGTACAGAGGACCCACTCTTTTACTGTTTATTTAAAACTATTCTACAGTGATAACTACCTTTGTGCTCTTACCGCCGTATTTAACGGTGATCGTTGCCTTACCTTTTCCATTAGCTTTGATTTTGCCATCTTTAACAGTTACCGCTAAAATCTTCGATGAAGTCCATAACGCTTCTTTAGATACATTAACATCGATTCCGTCAGTAAAGGTTGCTGTCGCAATGATATCAGCCTGCTGTCCAACTGTCATTTTTAGACTCACTTTATCTGTCTGTAAATACTTCAACATGTCGACTTCCACTGGAATACTTATAGATTTACCTGCATATTTAGCTGTAACCTTTGTTTTGCCATATGCTACGGCAGTTACTTTCCCTTTGTTCACTGTCGCCATTTTATAATTGCCCGTTTTCCATTCTGCCAAATCCGTTACATCCTTGGTTGAACCATCACTGAATGTCACGATAATGTTGACTTGTTGTACTTTAGAACTAGCACTAACTGTTTTTAATGATACAGATTGATGTGACGCTTCGATACTTTGAACCATATCTACTTCTACTGAAACAGTCACTTTCTGACCACCATATTCAGCTGTAATTGTAGCTTTACCCTTTGTATAACCTGTTACTTTACCATCTTTCACAGCAGCTACAGAAGTACTACTTGACTTCCAAGTCACATCTGCTCCTGTAAATACTTCATCATTACCGGATGAATCCTTCGCCGTAAGCTCGATATTCTTACTCTCACCAGCACTCAATACGATAAGATGAGTATCTGCCTCAAGGTCTTTGACCAAGCCTACGTTTACTTTCATGATGTACTTCGTCTGTTCATACAGTGCTGTAATCGTAGCCGTTCCTGTTGCAACACCAGTAATCAGTCCGTCGCTATCTACTTCAGCAATTTTCTCATCACTCGTGCTCCATTCTGCTTCACTTGTTAGAACAATATTTTTAAGAGGATCCTTCGTATCATACACAGCGATAAGGCTAGCTTGATAAGGACTGTCTTTCTTAATATCAATCGTTTTAGCATCTAACGATATTGAAACAGGAATATCAACGCTGACCTTCGTCGTAACTGTGATTCCGCCATAAGTGGCACTAACTGTCGCTTCACCTTTTTTATACGCTGTAAGCTTACCGTTGGATACAAATACGACAGCCGCATCACTCGAACTCCATACAGCCTTGTCCGCTACATCCGTCTTACCAGTTATATCAGCGTAAGCAGCATGTAGTTCTAGCGTCTTAGTCTCTCCAACGCTCATTCCTACTTTATCCTCAAGGTCAAGATGACGTGGAACGTCAACATCAACCTGTACCGTCACACTCTTATCCCCATATTTCCCAGTAATCGTCGCTGACCCAACACCCTCAGCGTAAACTTTCCCTTTGTTAACATAAGCAACGGACGCATTGCTAGTAGTCCATGTCGCTAGATTAGTAACATCAAGATCTGGACTATCCGGATATACAGCTGTTAAAGTAAGCTGTTGTGAAGCAATCCCCCCAGTAACAAGACTCAGATATACATTCTGTGTATCAACTTCCAATTTACGAGTCTTGTCAACTTCAACCTCAAGGCTTATTGTCTCTGCGCCATAACTAGCTGTGATTGTTGCCGTTCCTGCTCCATAAGCAGTAATCTTACCTTTAATCACATCTGCGACGGTCTTGTTGCTTGTTGTCCATTTCGCATCTTCAGCCACATCTCTTTGGGACCCATCAGGATACGTAGCTGTTAATGTAACGGTCTTTGAATCCTTTGGATCTGTGAGCAACAAAGATACCTGCTCTACATCCAGGTCTAGTCGTTTCACGTTCTCCACCGTTACTTCTAATGTAACAGTCTGGTTTCCAAAGGAAGCTGTGATCGTAGCTATTCCTGCGCTTTGAGCCTTAACGTTACCATTTACAACAGTTGCAATATCATTATTACTAGAGGACCAAATCGCTTTATCCGTAACGACCTCGGATCCAACATAGTCAACATAAGTCGCCTCTAGTTCAATTTGTTTACTATCATCCTTACGAAGCTCAAGACTTTGTACGCTCTTCGTTAGAGATTTCACTTTTTTGCTGACAGTCACTTCAATGCTGTCAGTTTCCTCCACACCGTACTTTCCAATTATGGTGGTAGTACCTTCCTTTTTAGCCGTCACCGTACCATTAGATATCGTTGCAACGGTATCATCGTTACTAACCCAGTTCGTGATGATGACATTCTTCTTCGTACCATCATCGTAAATAGCCGTTGTAGTTAGTGTCTCTTTCCCACCAATTTCAAGAAATACTTCATTCTTGGAAACTTCAAGTCCAATCAAGTTCGGCGTTGTAGCTGCCCAAGATGTCCCCGCACTAGCCAAGCTTATAATTAGGATTAATGACATGATTAAGGTTTTTTTGAATCTAATATACAATGTTAATTCCCTCCAGTTCTCTTTTTAAAATCTTATTAGTTACTTTAACTATCGGCAAATGAAGACAAAAACATTAGAAATTCGAGCATTTACTTAAAAAAAATTATATTAATCACCCTCGCCCTATAACGTTAGACGAGATGTGCCACCATACTAAGAAAGGCTCCTCCCATGATCATCACTGGGAAGAGCCTTTACTACCGTTTACTTTATTTCAACTATAGAATACATGATCGATTATGACGTTTTCGACTTATTATAAATATCGAATCCTACAGCGAACAACAACACTAGACCCTTAATTCCTTGCTGCCAGTCCACCCCAAGACCAACCAAAGACATTCCATTATTCATGACACCCATAACAAGGCCGCCGATGATGGCGCCGACAACAGTACCAATTCCTCCTGAAGCGGAAGCCCCACCGATGAAGCACGCAGCGATGGCGTCGAGTTCGAAGTTCACACCCGCTTTGGGGGTTGCCGAATTCAGACGTGCTGCAAATAACAATCCAGATAACGCAGCCATGACACCCATATTAACGAATACCCAGAATGTTACACGTTTGGTTTTGACACCAGATAGGTTTGCCGCCTTCTCATTACCACCCAAAGCATAAATTCGGCGACCCATTGTCATCCGATTCATGACGAAGGAGTAAATAATGATGAGTACTAACAAGATTACGAGAATATTTGGAATTCCATTATATTGAGCCAGTACGTAGGTGAATAAATTTATCAATATGACAAGAACTCCAACCTTAGCAATGGATAACCACACAGATGCTTGATCGAAAGCGTACCTTGTCTGAACTTTACGATTCTTATACTCCTGATATATAACCAGAATCGACAGAATAACTCCAACAACGATAGTAAGCAGATTGATTGTACTTCCATGAAAGAAATCGGGAACGAATCCGGAGCTGATCTTTTGGAATGACTTCGGAAAAGGGGCAATCGACTGCCCGTTCAGTACGATCATCGTTAGCCCACGGAACAATAGCATCCCTGCCAAAGTCACGATGAACGCTGGTATTTTGACATAAGCTACCCAGAAACCTTGCCACGCACCCACAAGTGCACCCATCAACAGAGATAGAATGACTGCAAGAACTGGGTTCATCTGCATATTTACCATCATAATAGCTGATAGTGCACCAATAAAAGCGGCTACCGATCCGACAGAAAGATCAATATGTCCCGTAATAATGACCAATACCATCCCTATGGCCAATACTAGAATGTAACTGTTCTGAAGAATCAAGTTCGTGACGTTAAGCGGCTTAAGCAATATACCATCTGTCATGATCTGAAAGAAAATAGATATAAAGACAAGTGCAATAATCATGCCGTATTGGCGAATGTTTTTCTTGAAAAGTTTACTAATGGCTTCCATGCGATATTACCCCCTGCTTCGTGTCATGTACTTCATTAATGTCTCTTGTGTCGCATCCTGGCGTGCCACTTCTCCGCTAATTCGACCTTCATTCATAATGTAGATCCTGTCGCACATCCCGAGAATTTCCGGTAGCTCGGAGGAGATAACCAGTATGCCTTTACCTTCAGACGCCAATTGATTAATGATAGAGTAAATTTCGTATTTGGCACCTACGTCAATTCCTCGGGTAGGTTCATCTAGAATAAGAATATCCGGTTTTGTATCAATCCATTTACTGAGTACGACCTTCTGCTGATTACCCCCACTAAGATTACCTGTCTTTTGCAGAATGTTCGGTGTCTTGATGTTCAACTTCTTACGGTATTCTTCTGCAATAAGTACCTCTTCGTTCTCGTTAATGACGCCACGCCGTGATATCTTCTTCAGATTACTGAGTGAAATGTTACGTTTAATATCGTCAATTAGGATGAGTCCATAGTGCTTCCGGTCTTCAGTAACATAGGCCAACCCATTCTCCATAGCCTTATTAATATCTGTCAGATGAACTTCCTTACCGTGGATGAATACTTGACCACTAATACGTTTACCGTAAGATCTGCCGAATACACTCATAGCAAACTCCGTTCGTCCCGCTCCCATCAGACCCGCAATTCCGACGACTTCACCCTTGCGGATATGCATATTAATGTTATCAAGCATCTTACGGCCCGATTGTGTCGAATGGTATACTTCCCAGCTACGGACTTCAAATATCGTCTCCCCAATGTCTGGCGTACGCTCTGGATAACGATGCGTCATATCTCGACCGACCATACCCTTAATAATGACATCTTCAGTAACTTGGTCCTTCTTCATATCCAGTGTCTGAATCGTCAACCCATCACGCAATATCGTTACAGAATCCGCTATCTTCTCGATTTCGTTCAATTTATGCGAAATGATAATGGAGGTGATCCCTTGTTTCTTGAGCTGATGAATCAGCTCCAATAGATTCTCACTATCATCCTCATTAAGCGCCGCAGTGGGTTCGTCGAGGATGAGCAGCTTCACTTCCTTGGAGAGTGCCTTAGCGATCTCTACCAATTGCTGTTTACCGACACCGATCGAGTTTACCTTAGTAAATGGCGATTCCTTAAGGCCGACGGTTTCTAGCAGACCTATCGTCTTCACCGTCGTTTCGTTCCAGTTGATTACCCCATGCTTGGCCTGTTCGTTGCCTAGGAAGATGTTCTCCGAAATCGACAAATACGGAATCAACGCTAGTTCCTGATGGATGATAACAATCCCCAGATTCTCGCTATCCTTAGTATCTTTGAACTTGCAAACCTGTCCTTTGAATAAAATATCTCCCTCATAGGTGCCATGAGGATACACACCACTGAGTACTTTCATCAGCGTAGACTTGCCAGCGCCATTCTCTCCACATAAAGCGTGAATTTCGCCTTCCTTTACCTTCAAGTTAACATCTCCAAGTGCTTTGACACCGGGAAACGATTTGGTTATTCCCTTCATCTCCAGAATGTAATCCGTCAATGCTTCTCACCTAGCTTTCCTTGTGACTGTCATACGGGTAGAGGGAAGCAGCCTCTGAAGGCTGCCACCACCACTTACATATCATTCGTATATCTACCAAAAGTCGATTAGTTGCCCAGTTGCTCTTTCGTATAGTAGCCACCATTTACAAGAACCTCTTCTATATTACTTGCATCAACAGAGATCGGATCAAGCAAGTAGGAGGGTACAATCTTCACACCGTTATCATACGTTGTTGTATCATTTACTTCTGCCTCTGTACCTTTGAGAACACTTTCAGTCATCTCAACCGCTTTCTTAGCCAATTCACGTGTATCTTTAAATACCGTTTGTGTCTGTTCTCCAGCAAGAATTGATTTAACGGAAGCTAGCTCAGCATCTTGACCCGTTACTATCGGAAGCTTCTTAGCTCCTGTACCGTAACCAATCCCTTTAAGTGAAGAGAGTACACCAATACTTATGCCGTCATAAGGAGACAGTACAGCATCTAAATTATCGGAAGCGTAGTTCGCACTTAACAAGTTATCCATACGCGCTTGAGCTGCTGCTCCATCCCAACGGAGTGTAGCTACCTGAGCCATCGTCGTCTGTTTACTACGAACAACAAGCTTACCGGAATCAATATAGGGCTGCAGAATGGACATCGCTCCATCAAAGAAGAAGTAAGCATTGTTATCGTCCGGTGAGCCCCCGAACAACTCAATGTTGAAAGGTCCCTTACCTTCTTTGAGTCCAAGATTCTCTTCAATATATGAACCTTCAAGTACGCCAACTTTGAAGTTATCGAAAGTAGCGTAATAATCTACATATTCACTTTTCTTGATTAAGCGATCATACGCAATGACCTTGACGTTGGCATCATGCGCCTTTTGCAGCACATTAGTCAGTGACTCACCATCAACTGAAGCGATAACAATCGCGTTTACACCTTTCGTGATCATGTTCTCAATTTGTGAGATTTGATTCTCGACGACATCTTCAGCGTATTGCAGATCTGTTGCATATCCCAACTTCTCGAACTCTTTCACCATGTTATTTCCGTCATTTACCCAGCGCTCTGAAGATTTCGTGGGCATGGAAATACCGATCTTACCGTTAGTTTCTTTAGAACTGCCACTTGAACCACTTCCATTACCACAAGCGGATATCATAAGTACGAACGCCATCATCAACATGATCCATGAATATTTCTTCATCCCTGCATTCCCCCTGAACGATTGTTATATTCTGTTGTCATTACGAAATATCTGCTTCATCTGACAGTTTGAGTATAGCAAGGTGAAGATCGACCCGTATTTACAATAAAACTACTCTTTTTATAAAAAACGAACCTATGTTTACGCTTTCATAAATAGGCAAAGAAAAAAGACCCTTCTAAGATGAAGAATCTTCTTCCGGAATCACACCTTTACGGAATTGTAGGGGAGATACTCCGGTTTGTTTCTTAAAGGCAGTACTGAAATAATGCTGTGTCTCGTAGCCTGTCCGCCCCGCTACCTCATGCACACTCATATCCGTAGAATTCAACATCTGTGCCGCTTTCCGAATTCGGATCTGTGTCAGGTAAGCACCAAAGGAAGTACCCAGTTCCTGCTTGAACAGCCTACTAAGATAGACCGGAGATGCTTGCAACATGCCCGCCATAGATTCTAACGTCAAGCCGTATTCGCTGTAATTCTCCAGCATATATTGCTTAGCTCTTCGAACGACCGGGGTTAGCGGTACTTCTTTGGATAAGGTGATTCTACATCTACGATAAGTCGTGGACAACTCCGTAAGGTCTTCATTTACAGATTCTATACCGACTTCTACGGCAATTTTCAGATTAGTGCGCACTTCCTGTTCTACCCGTGCTAACATCGCCTCGGCGGCACCCTCCCACAGAAGAATAATGATAAGACCCGTTGAATCACGGAAAATAACATGGGAATAGTCGTTCAACAACTCCATCGTGATATTCTCAATTGCAAACAGAAACAACTGCCGTTCATTCTCCTTCATCCCAGAGTTCTGCACTTCCCATCTCCAGCGGATAATGCCTAATAGCTCAGGTCGAACTTGTGGTAATTTCAAAAATTGGAGCTGTTCCTTAATTTCCTGCTGACTCAGGTTGCCATCAAGCCATTCCTGGCAAAAACGTTCGCGTAACAGCGGAAAGTTCTTCAAGATTTGCTTAGATGCCTGCACCAGATGCTGGCTCTGCTGCTTCTCTTGATTTAGTTCATCCCGAAGTCTGCGCATGACCTGCATCAACTGCTTCGGATCGGCAGGCTTCAGAATATAGTCATTCACCTGCAATCGAATAGATTCCTGCGCATACGTGAACTCATCATGGCCTGTAATGACTACAATTTTGCAGCAGGGGAGCTGCTCTCTTAATCTCTTCATCATCTCAATTCCATGCATAATGGGCATATTAAGATCAACTAGTGCGATATGCACGGAATGTAGAAGCGCTTGTTCCAACGCCTCCTCACCATCCTCGGCTTCTGCAACAATCTGCAGCCCAAGCCCCTCCCAATCAACAGATTGCTTAATCCCCTCACGGATAATAGACTCATCATCTGCAATCATGACCTTCCAGTTATTCATATCATTGCTCCTCCGTATGACCAAGCTCTCTAACCATTCTTATATATATTGTAACCATCCCGGACGATGGGATAGCGAACAATAACAGTTGTCCCCAATCCTAGTTCACTCTCGATACTTATCCCATATTCTTTACCATAGTTAAGACGTATCCTCGCCTGAACGTTAACAATCCCGTATCCACTACTGGAACTATTCGATTTAGGTTTGTCCAGTTCATTAGACTGATTGTCTATACCTCCAATATCAAGACTGTGTCTAAGCATCGTAAGCCGCTCCGGCGACATACCTGCTCCATTATCACGTACCGTCAAGTACAGGTCGCCTTCTCGTTCCGCTACTTCAATTACGATATGTCCCGGACCCCGACGTTCCTTAATACCATGATAAATAGCATTTTCCACGATCGGCTGTAACAGTAGCTTCAATACATGTAGCTCCTCAAGCTCATTATCGACATCAATGCTATAGGTCAGCTTACTACTGTAGCGAACATGCTGAATTCTTAAGTAGCTGACAATATGCTCGAGTTCATCAGCCAGTGGAATAATGTCACTTCCTTTGCTCAGACCCAGACGGAAGAGTCGAGATAAAGATTGGACAACTTCAGCGATATCTTCTGCACCCTTGTTACGAGCCATCCAATGAATGGTGTCTAGTGTATTGTATAGAAAATGCGGCTTGATCTGCGCCTGCAAACTACGTAATTCCGCCTCACGTTTCTGCCGCTCCTGAAGTTCTGTCAAAGACAGCAGTCGACTAATCTGAGCCAGCATCGTATTAAAACTTCTACCCAGCATCCCGATCTCATCTGAACGTTTACCCCAGTAACGTATCGTTAAATCGCCAGATTGCGCTTTATTCATAAAGGACATCAACTGCGCTATAGGACGAGATATGGAAGTTGCCAAATAAAATGAGGCTGTCATACCCAACATACAGACTACGAACACAAAAACGACAACATTAAAGGTAATCTCTCGAACACTATAAGCAGATTCCTCCATCGGAAATACGCCCACAGTCGTCCAAGTCGTAAACGGGGAAGACCTGTATATCAGCTGCAAATGACGTCCGTCAACCTTTTCCGAGGTGATTCCTGAAGTCTCAGTGAATAGTTCTGTTGGAATATTCTTCATAAATGGATGCAAAGGTGCGTAGATTATATCTCCGCTACTATCGACCACCGTTAGATATCCTGTCTTCCCAAGCGTAACATCACGAGCCGTCTCGGCAATAACTCGAAGCTTCAAATCCACTAGAACAACACCTTCGACAACATGAGTCTCTGGATCAATAATCGCTCGGACAGCCGAGACGACCTCACTCTCCTTGTAATCCACATGAGACATGACAGCACGTCCATAGGGTTGACCGATAATTTTGAATATCCCTTTGTTATCCACGGCTTCCTTATACCAATCTTCATCCGTTAGAAGAGTATCTGCACGGGTATACATCTCATTACTAATGAATTCTCCGTCACTGTTTACAACCATAATTCCAGCAATTTCGGAGCTAAGTGTCGTAAAACCTTGCAGAAACTTACGGATATTATATTCGGTAGATTCACCATTCACTGTGGCGCTACGCTCTACAGAAGTCCCACCCATCTGGCCCTTCAAAAAGGTCTGCACACCCGGGTCAAACGAAATGAGATAAGTAATCTTTTGCAGATTCTCTACATCATTCTCCAAAGCTATATTCACTTTCCCAATCAACTGCATTGTATTCTCATTACTCTGATTTTCTACAATCCGATCAACCGTCCAACCGATCAGAAGCCCTAAGCCGATGGCAGGCAGAATACTAATCAATAGAAAATGTATGATCAACTTATATCGTATGGGTATATTATTCAGTTTCAACTTATCCATCGTCAATCTGCGGCTACCCCTCATTGTTCTCCTCCTGTGAAGCAGCACTTACTTGGCATAATAATTGTCAACATTAGCCTTTGTCACCACATCAATCCCAGTATCCATCGAATCAGGAACAGGCACAGGCTTATTATTCATATATACGGAAGCATCAGCAGTAAGATCGCGGTGAAGCTGATATAGCTCCATCAATGACCAGTACCCCATATTCCATGTCCCTTGCGCCATCGTCGCAGAGATCGTGCCATCCTTTACAAGGTCAAGGGTACCCTTATCCGTATCAAAGCTAATAATCCGGGGCGGAGTTCCGCTTCCTTTATGTGCTTCTACCGCTTCAGCTACACCGATGCCACCATTTGATTCTGTAGCAAAGATACCCGTTAGATTCGGATATTGGAATAATATTTCCTCAACTGCCTGTCTCGATGAGATTTGGTTACCGCGGCCATCTTTCACAGCAACAACCTTCATATTAGGATAATCATTTGTGATCGTATCACAGAATCCATCTGTTCGTTCCTGATGGTTATGCTGATCGGGCGTTGTAACAATGGCGACTTCTCCACTAGCTCCAGTCATTTCCGCCATCGTACGTGCAGCTTCGATCCCTGCATTGTAATTATTCGTTCCCAGAAAGGAATATGCCTTACTGCCCGGAGCTCCAGAATCAAACAATACAACCGGTATTCCACTTTCAACTGCTGTGTTGATCGTAGCTGTAAGCAACTCGGAGTTCACAGCTGAGATAGCAATGCCCGCTGGTTTCTTCGCAATGACCTGTTCCAGTACTGTTACTTGTTCATTCGCGTCATGTTGTGTTGAACCACGATATTCGACAGAAACATTCAACTCTTCTGCCCGATCTTCGAAGCCTTTAAGCACACTCTTCCAATAATCAATGCCAATCTGAAATGTGACCATAACGTACGTATCCTCTATATTACCGCGTAGACCAACTGAATCCCATGGATCAACTGATTGAGTCTGCTGCTTATAATTCAATACATAGACTATGAAGACTCCGATAAGTAACATATACACAAGCCATAGCTTCTTCATATTGAAACCCCTTTCAAGGTTATTCTTGAAGTGCTCGCTTACCCAAGACCTGTAAGACAATATCATCCATCGGTGGGTTATGTAGTCCAGCACGAACATCACGATACATTCTTTCCAGTGGTAGATTCCTTGAAAGGCTACTTGCTCCAACAATTCGCATCGCTTTATCTACGATACGAATCGCATGGTTGGTTACGATATATTTAGCGAGACCCAAATCTGGCTTAAGCGCTACACGTCCCCCTGGGTCTCGATCCCAACGATCAGCTACAGAATATAGTAGTGTACGTGCCGTAATGAGATCAGCCTCCATCTCCCCAATCTGTTGCTGAATACGTGGTAGCTCTGCAATCGGTCCTGGTAGACTATTCGGCTTATAGTTATTGGCAAAGTTCACTGCGAAATGACGAGCTGCATAAGCAATACCGATATAACAGGCTGGAATATGCAGAAGCGATCCCTCGCCATCCTCCTTCATTTGTCGTTTCTTCTCTTTCACGGACAAGCTGATCACTTCTTCATCAGGGACGAATACATGATCTAGAATAACGTCATGACTTCCTGTAGCACGCATGCCTAGTGTATCCCAAGTCTCTTCCAAGCTAAATCCGGGTCCCTTCCTAACAAAAAACTCGCCTACCTCATCGCTACCTTCAATTCCTGCTGTGATCGTAAAGTGTTCAACAATCGGGCTGAGCGTACTGAACGTTTTGCGTCCACTAATGGACCAACCCCCAGCTACCTTCACTGCTGTAGTCTGGGGCTTACCTCCTCGAGTAGGACTTCCCGTCGCCTGTTCACTAGCAAAATGATTAATAACAGCACCATCTTGAACCACTTCTCCACTGAAACGTGCGAACAGTTGTTCAGACCAACGATTCGTATAGCGAAGGCTCAGTATAAGCGCCATATGCCAACCAACAGCTAAAGCAGTTGATCCATCCCCACGAGCAATTCTTTCTTGCGCTAACAACATTTCATAGAGAGAGAGTTCCTCCCCACCATATTTCTTCGGTACCGTTAGTTTTAAATACCCCGCATCACGTAAATCTGTGAAATTATCAAAGGGAAATGAGCCTTCCTTATCATGTTTGGATGCACGTTCTGCGAATTTGATAGCTAGTCGATCTGCAAGTAAGGCTATTTCAGTCTCTCGTTCGTTTCGTATACAATAATCGGATAACTGCTGTTGTGTCATTTATAGGTGACCCCCTCATATATTTGGACTAGTAGACTCATTTTCTAAAATATCTATCACATCGCCTAGTGAATTCCAGATCATATCCGGCGTCACACTGCTGGCTTCTGCTTCTGCTCTATTCACGGAACCTGTTAATACGAGTGCAGTCATCATTCCGGCATTCTTGCCGAGCCCTATATCAGATACTAGGCTATCTCCAATCATCATACAGCGTTCAGCGGGTAGCCCAATCGCCTCAAGTGCCGCTTCAGCCATTAGAGTTGAAGGCTTGCCAATAACAACCTCTACCTTCTGATCTGTCGAAGCCTCTATCGCTCCGATCATTCCCGCTACATCAATTGAATCTCCTTCATCACCTGGAAATGTCTTATCCGCATTCGTCGCGATAATCCGCGCCCCATGACGTACAGCTCGAAAGGCCTCATTCAATTCCTTATACGTAACGGTCTCATGTAATGTAATCACTAGCCAATCTGCTGATTCCGGCTTCTCTGCTAGCTTAATTCCAGCCAACTCCAATTCATCTCGTAGTCCTTGTTCTCCTAGAACCCATGCCTGACAACCTTCATCATGGTTTCTTAAGTAGTTCGCTGTCACAGTAGATGTTAACAGAATCTCTTCCTCTTGAACCTTAATTCCCATTCCTAGCAATTTATCATGGCACATCTTTCTCGATATATTGCCACGATTACTTAAGAACACTATTCTTTTGCCCTTAGATTTCAAATAAGCAATCGTATCCAATGCTCCATCAATAGCCTGTTTGCCTTTGTATACTGTTCCATCTAGATCTATCACGTACCCATCAATATTCTCTAACATATTGTTATCCACCTCAGTTTTCAATCTTCGTATCTACTATTATATATCATTCTAATTTCTCTGTTCACTTTTTGAAGTTTTGAAAAGTTCATTTGATTAAGTTTGACCCCTTTTACTCATTTATTGGATTTTAAATACATTAAAATTTAATATATGTAAAAATGATTATTGTTGTAATTCCTTTATTTCACTAAGATTACCTTAACATCCATCTCTCATCATGATTTGTTCTCGTACAAGCCAACTGGTGGAATGACATGTCATCAAGGAGGTGAATGAGTTTCATTCAGATCGGGAAATCACAACCATGCTCTAAGCATAATGAAGATCAGTCCGAACAATAAGGAGGAGATCATTATGAAACCGAATACCCCCAAGAAAAACTATAAAGTTTGGCTGAAAACGACCCTTTTAACTCTTTGCCTATCCCTTACTATTCCTTTATTCACGTTAGGTACTATAGCCGCCGCTACATCTTTTAGCGATAACTTCAACGACGGTGATGCTAATGACTGGGCTCCAACGACTGGCAGTTGGTCAGTTATACAAGATAGTGGCTCTTATGTCTATTCTCAATCAAGTACAAGTGAAGGACGGACATCAGTAGGAAGCCAATCTTGGAGCGACTTCACTGTAGAAGCAGATGTTAAGATAGATAATTTCAACGGCACTAATCGTACCTATGTAGCAGGACGTTATAAGGATGGTAACAATTATTACGCAGCATCCCTTTATAATAAAAGTGGCGGTCAACTCGAAATCCGTAAAAAGGTAGGGGGGTCATCATCAACCCTTATCTCCAAGGCATATACGTTATCTACCGGTGTGTGGTATAACGTGAAGCTCGAATTGGTAGGAGATACTATTCATATGTATGTAAATGATCAACTCCAATTGACGGCAACCGACTCAAGCCTATCCTCTGGTGCTATAGGATTCGTATCTGCCAAGACAGTTGCAAAATTCGATAATGTCATGGTAACAGACGGAGGAATAACTCCACCCGTAGATCCTAATCCTGAGCCAGACCCTGATCCAAATCCTCAACCGGCAGAGGGTGATCTGTATGTTGCACCCAATGGCTCAGCAAGTAACCCCGGCACCATCTCAAGTCCAACCACATTGAATTCTGCTATTGCCCAAATTGCAGCAGGAAAAACGATATATATGCGTGGAGGAACATATAACTTATCATCCACGGTTACGATAGAAAGAGGTAACAACGGGACCTCCAATGCCAATAAAAAGCTTGTTGCCTACGGAAGCGAAGTACCCGTTCTTGATTTCTCTTCACAAGCCTTTGCTTCAACGAATAGAGGACTACAGCTGTTCGGACATTATTGGACGGTTAAAGGGCTCGAGGTAATGGGCGCTGGAGACAATGGTATATTCGTTGGTGGTAACAACAATAGAATCGAGAATGTAGAGACACATCATAATCGGGATACAGGAGTGCAAATCGGACGGTATGCTTCCACAGCCGGATACAGTGAGTGGCCAACTAATAACCTCGTTCTCAACTCTTATTCTCATAATAATTACGATCCCGATAATGGGGAGGATGCAGATGGTTTCGCAGCCAAACTAACTGTAGGACCAGGTAACGTATTCGACGGTTGTATCGCCGCTTATAACGTTGACGATGGTTGGGATTTATACTCCAAGACCGAGACCGGCGCCATTGGGATTGTCACTATCCGAAATAGTATTGCTCATCATAATGGGCAGACTTCTAACGGAACTTCAACGTCAAATAGTGACGGTAACGGATTTAAGCTTGGCGGAGAGAAAATTGCGGTTAATCATATTGTAGAGAACAGCATCGCATACCAGAACAAAAAACACGGATTCACTTACAATAGCAATCCTGGTTCGATTCAAATGACTAATAACAGTTCCTGGAGTAACGGCCAAAGCAACTTTGCCTTTGACCTTGGAACCCATTTATTTACCAACAACTTATCCTTCGCGGGTTCTTCGAGCGACAAGACTAGTGGGACTGATGTGCAGAACACCAATGTATGGTGGAAAAACAACAAGAGTGTAAACGCCAAGGGGCTTCTCGCAAGCTCAGCAGACTTTGTCAGCCTAACTCCTACAGTCACGCGGAATGCAGATGGTTCTCCGAACCTTGGCAATTTCCTAAGTCTCGTTAGCGGTAGTGATTTAAAAGGAGCGGGTACTCCAAATGGTACAAACATTGGGGCAAGATAGTGGCTCATAACCGTTAGTATAGATGAAATATAGCGCCGCATGATCGGAGATTCTTCGATCATGCGGCGCTATATTGTTCATATGAGAGGGAATGTCTGCTCTTCCACAGACGGATAGCTTCTTAATTTTATGATGTACGTTGCTTAAGAAGTAACCCCCACTTCATTATCTCACTCTTTCCATGCTGATCTTTCGGTACATCCCATTAAATAATACGGAGCAATCTTCCATAATATTTATGTGTTTGTTGAATGGTTCAATGATCGTTTCAAAATTCCGTCCAATATCAGTTCCTAATAAAGAAATCAGTGGACGAACTAATTTTTTCCCAAAGGAAAGTCGCTTATCTCTAGGTGCAAATTTATCAAAAATAAGAATACTCCCTTGTTCCTTGGTCACACGTATTATTTCTTTCATGCATTGGTTCGCATCAGGTACAACGGAAAGAATGAGATTGGCGACGACGAGATCAAATGATTGATCAGGGAATTGTAACTGCTGAGCATCCATTTCATAAAGGTTGACATGCATTTGATCATTTATTTTCCCCTTGACTTGAGAAAGCATAGAAGATGATATATCAATCGCTGTTATTTGAATGTCGTGCTCAGTAAAAAAACACAAGTCGGCTCCCGTTCCCACTCCAACAAATAGAACTTGCTGTCCATTGCGTAAGGATAGATCCTGAAACACCCTTCTTCTCGCATTCAAAAAAAGTCCTGAGTTAAAAAACCTATCGTACACTGGGGCTCCAAGTTTATAGATCATTTTGTTCCATTTATTATTCATCACTGCACCTCAACATTCAAATGGCTGTTTGATTGTTTATCATTATAAATGAAAATCCAGTATTAAACAATTATATAATCGTAACCCTATACCCCATATGTCGCTTTATTTCTCAGAAATTCTAGCTACTGACGCCTAGCAAATTCTCGAAATAAGCTGAAAAGTTGGGTTGACTCCTCATTAGATATCATGTATATTTATGGGAATTAGTTCGTATTTTTAATTCGGAAACAGGAAGCACCTGTAAGAATGGCCTATTCACGCCCTTCTTGCAGGTGCTTTTTGTTTATCCATTTATTTCAGGAGGTTATAACGATGAATATGATTAAGAGACTAGCCGTATTATTCCTTACCCTTATCTTGGTTACCCTTCTTCCCACGTCGGTATTGGCTGCACCTTTCGAATTAACACCTTCCGCAAAAACCAATTTCGATAAAATGACTGCAGCCACTAATTCAACAACCGCCACAATGATGAACAATCGTTATTCCAATGTTCTAAAGCTACAACAGCAGGGTCAGGATTGGGACAAGAAGATCAAAGATCTCCACTACACGAATGAAGAAGCATTAATCTTATTAAAGAAGCAAATACAACTTATTGATTCCAATAAACTCGCTACATTGCAAACACAACTTACACAAACAAGAGATCGATATAAACCGCTATTTAGTATGCAGGAGTCCCTCAATTTACAGAAGGCTGCGGCAAAGAAGCTAAGTAATAAAGGCCTCTACAAACTTCTTCTATCCCAAAGTGAAAACATGAAGATAGCCGTTCAGTTAGCACGCTCAGATATACGAAACAAAGAAAGTCTACTCACAAAAGCCAAAAGTAATACTGCGGCAACAAAAAAGAAACTTCGTGGAATGCTTGACGGTATCGCTCCGCTCAAAGTACAGATCAAAGCAGCCAAAAATGCAGCCAGCACTTCTCAAAAGAAATTTACTACTGAAACTACAACCTTCAAGCAAACGATTAAGATTGGGAGTGTAAACCCCACTTTGAAATCCCTTGAAGCCTTAAACACACATGCTCAGAAGGTCATAGAACATAAACAAAAAGTATTGTCCCTCGAACAACAAATTAGCGAGATTATAAAGAAGGTGAAGGCTCAAACACCTTCCTAAATTCACACTAAAGACCCCTAGTTGGCGTTTTAGCGCTCATAGGGGTCTTTAGTGTCTACCTTATATATTATTTATGCTTATCTTTGTGACCACCGTGATCCTTATTGCCTTTATGATCTTTATTGTTTCTATGGTCCTTATCTGGCTTGCTATCCTGTTTAGAATTATACTCTACGATAAACGTCTTCGTTGTTGTATTTCCTTCAAGGTCCGTAGCTTCAATGACAAACGTATTCCTATCTTTAACAAGCGTAAACTTCTCATTAAACTTTCCATTATTAACCTTTAATATAAATGCCTTGTCATTGTATTTGATAGTAATAATGGCGTTCTTCACTTGCTCATTAATGGTACCGGAAAGAACATAGTTTTTATTATTTACCGCTTTGTTACTACTCGTAATATTTATTACAGGGCCGTTTGTATCCTTCTGACTCTGAAATTCCCCAATAACAACTCCGAGACCATTCGTCCCTACATATACACGACCATATACTCTTTGATCTCCGGTAATCGTTGAGTTAGCAGCACCAAACTGGTTCTTATCGTCATTAATTCTTATCCATGTCACGCCCACATCATCCGAACGATACACACCATATTTATTGTTAATCTTAGCATATGAATACAGAGACATATATTTCTTACCTGGTGCAGATTTACCAAATCCGATAGTGGCCGCCTCTTGAACGTTTCTCAATTTCGTAAACGTCTTGCCAGAGTCAGTAGAATGCCAAAGACCAAAGGTATTCTCAGGATGTGAGTTATCTGCAGCTGCTCCGATCCAGATATCTCCTTCAACACCATGCATAGCTTTAAAATTACTAGTTAACGTTGTTGGCAGACCTTTAGCCCGAGATGCGTTAAATGTTACTCCACCATCTGTGCTGATATAAAATGTACCATTGGAGAATCCGTAAAACTTATTAGGATCCACACGGTCAGAAGACACTCTAGACTTGTCAGGGATTCCCCTTGAGGTCTTCCATGTTGCACCCAGATCCGTCGAATAGCTTACAGGTCTTGATAATGTATTGGAGGAACTAGATGGGCTCCATACGATAGTCCTACCGTCAGATCCAACTGCCACATGCCCTCCTTGAGTTGTATCTCCTTCTAGCGGTGCCCATGCGTTGTTCGCTGGCCTCCAAGTGACCCCATTATCTGTGGATACACCCATTCTCGCAGCTCTACCATCTGCATTCCCAACACGTACAACAATGTTAGGATTGTATTCTGCATAATCTAGATCCGTACTCGTACCAATAGTTGGATTCGTAATCATCGACGGTGCCTTGGTTAAATCTGCATGGCGGAATCCGCCGATATCTCCCATAGAACTAAGGAGAGAGGCTCCTGTTGGTGGACTAATTAAGCCTAGAATGGCCGTTTCTTCAATCCCATTTGCCTGCACCGAAATGTTAACCTTCTGTCCTTTATCTAGCGCTGTCATATTACTTGATCCAAATAATGTCGCTCCCGTTCCATACAAAACACGATCGGAGTTGAAAGGATCAATCTCAAGGTCACCGATCATCCATCCTAATTTCGGATTTTGTTCAGGGAGACTTTTCTTCTCCCCCCAATCAAGCCAGGGTGCCAAAGAGTAATCTAAGGTATATTGATTATCGCGGACTGGATCCTTCGAGTAATCCAGTGTCCAAAGCGACTTCCATGTAGTACCGCCATCTGTACTGCGATAAATAATCTCGTCCGGCCACCATTTATTCATTGTGGCAACCATAATAGTTTCCGGATTCCGTGCATCAACGGCTAATCCACCATACGCATTATCAGTATTTCCTGTAGGACTAATATTCGTCCACACACCCGATATTGAGTTGAATTTCCATAGGGATCCTTTTCCTCCGTTATACGGGCCTACTTCTTCCGTGTAACTAACGAATAGCTGACCTTTTGAAGATAATACACCGTGGTGCGGTAAGTATCCTTGCCTTGGTTGACCAGGAACGGCTTCCCACGTCTGACCACCATCTCTACTTCTATAAATACTTTGGTTCGTATCTGCAACACCTACATAAATGGTTTGTGTCGTCTTTCCACGGGACCCCGTGGTAGGGTCAAATGTAACCCAGACTACGCCAAGCTCATCATTGTAATAATCCTTCACGTTTCCGACTGAAGGGAAGCTCCTAACCTGATTCCATGTTTTACCGTAGTCCGTACTTTTCCATAGGCCATTTCCACTACGTGTACCTAAATATATAATTTTATTATTGTTCGGATCAATCGCAAGTCGCTCACCCATCGAACGGCCAGGCATATTACCACCCAGTTTAAAAGGTAACTCTGTTCTTTCGAAAGTATCGCCTTTATCTGTCGAGCGTAATAGAACGCCGTTCATAGTGGTCCAATCGTTAGTATATGTACCTGAAGCAATGTATAGACGATTCGTATCCACTGGATCCGTCGCCATACTCTCAACACCCAACATATTCCACTCATCAAAACTTACGAAGTTCATTAATTGGGTCCAGGATTTAGTAGTAGCGTTCCAGCGATAAGCACCACCCATATCTGTCCGAGCGTATACGAGGTCCTTCTCCTTTTGATTATAAATAATTCCTGGTATAAAACCTCCCCCCACTACCTTTGCTCTCCCCCATTCATAGGACTCGACATTCGTGAAGGCTTTCTTCGAATTATCATTGCTTGAATTCCCCTTGTTAGACGCATCTGCGTCGTTGTTGCCAACTCCTACAAAAGGAATAACCAACGTGGCAACTAGACATAAACTTAGTATCTTTTTGAACATCCTCTAACCTCCTGATTTAGTCTTATTATTCACTAATTCTGTAGGATAGCATTGCAATGTTTCAGAGAAAACACTTTTGTGAAAATATCGACATCTCTGTATAACATTCCGCTTCATATGTATTGAAGATTATAGCAACATGTACTTCGGTTAACAACGATACATTGATCTATGAGATAAGTCATAGATCATCATCGATTTATAATGTAATTATATGATTTTAATTGGGATAAAAGTATCATAATGCAATAATACATATTGCATTATGATACTCGTCCATAAACATGAAGTTACCATTACTTTCAATGTACCTGGCACACTTGAAATCATCATGACAATCAATGGATCATTATCTGAAAGATGCAGCCTCATGCTATGATTAAGCTAGATTTCAGTATCCATTCAGCGTAATTTCAGCATGAAAGTGGATAATAAGATGAGCAGATGGATCTGCCACAGGGAAGGTGAATGGATGAATACAGTTAAAGGTATACGAATCATGCTTGTTGATGATGAACCTCATATATTACAATTCCTAGAAATTGGTTTAGTTAATGAAGGCTATGAAGTGAGAACAGCTCCAGACGGGATGAGCGCTGTCACTTTGGCACATGATTTCCAACCCCATGTTGTTATTCTTGATGTTATGATGCCTGGCATTGACGGATTCGAAGCTTGTCGAATGATTAAGCAAGTTGGATTTACTGTAGCTATAATTATGTTAACAGCTAAAGACGAAATAGATGATCGGGTCAAGGGACTCACTCTTGGAGCGGATGATTACATGGTGAAGCCATTCAGCTTCGATGAGTTATTAGCCCGTATTCAAGCACGCCTGCGCAATCAATTTCCGAGCTTATTAGGGGAAGTTATTCTAGGTCCTTTCCAAATTGATGATCGAAGAAAAGAAGTTATTTATGAACAAAGGGTGTTGGAGCTGTCACCCACAGAATATGAGCTACTAAAGTTTATGGTCATTAATCATGGCATCGTACTCAGTAAAGCTAAAATTTTAGACTCTGTATGGAGTTATGACTTTGGAGGAGAGGACAACATTGTTGAAGTGTATATTCGCTCTCTACGTGAAAAGTTGAATGATAAGGAGCATCGGCTCATCCGTACCTTTAGAGGTTCCGGATACCGGATTGATCTACCATGATAAGGGTATGGGTTGCCCGATTGAAACGTATACTCGCTCCTCAATCTCTTCGGTTTCAGCTTCTAACCCGTTCTTTACTCATTATGGCCATCCTCCTGCTACTGGTGGGATTGTTACAGTTTATTGTGATGAAGAATTTCATCTATCGGAAACAAGCAGAAACGATGGAAGCACAAATGCAGTCGATGCCACGCGAATTTTTTATGCAGGTGGGTTTTGGGGATTTCCCAAATCGTAATAATCCTAACAATGCCCGCCTCATTGATCGTCCAGATGGGGATGCCTTCCTCTTCATGCCAGATATATCACTGGCTTGGATAAGTTCTACTGGGGTCTATACTGACGTTTCCGGAAATAATAATAACAACATCTCACCTATTCTTTCAACAGAACAATATGAATCCATCCTAAAGGTATCCAACCCTAATAAGGACATTACTTACCAGATTGTCCAAGATCAGAACGGTATTGAACAATTAGTTGTATTCAGATCTATGGGACCGCCCAATGATTCATACGGCATTCTTCAAATGGGTACGAATACCGCACCCTTACAAGAACAGGTGATACAGCAGTTACTTATATTTATCAGCTTGTCAGCCATTGCCTTAGTGGCTGGAGCTGCCCTTTATTTGCCTGTTCTTCTTCGTACGCTGGTTCCTTTATCCAATATCGTCAAAGCGGTTGAACTAACCGATGTGGGCAATTTGGCTGAGCGATTTCCCGTTCACCAAGGTCAAGAGGAAGTTGAACGATTGTCGATTTCTTTTAATGGAATGCTAGAACGATTGGAGGTTTCATTCGAAGCAGAGAAAGAGGCACGCGAACAAATGAGACGTTTCATTGCAGATGCTTCACATGAACTGAGAACACCTCTGACTTCAATTCACGGCTTCTTGGAAGTGCTACTCCGTGGTGCTGCAGCAAATCCTGAACAGCTTAAGGGTGCTTTGACTAGCATGCATGGAGAGTCCAGACGAGTGAATAAATTAGTTGAGGATCTGTTGTTATTAGCTAAGATGGATCGCTCGCCTCAGCTACAGTTAACAGTGATAGCCTTGGATGAACTCATTCAAGAAATGGAGCCACAACTGGAGATTCTCGCAGGCGACCGTAGTATTAACATCCATTTAACAGACGAAGTTCAAGGGATATACGATTCGGACAAAATAAAACAGGTTATCTTGAATTTATTCCAAAATGCTGTTCAGCATACTGATCCGCACACCGGGAATATTATGATCACTCTTGTCACTGTAGGCAACAAGGCGCAACTTGCAATCAAAGACAACGGCCCCGGTATTCATGAGGATCATCTTGCACATGTATTCGAGCGCTTCTATCGTAGTGACTCATCCCGAACCCGTAAATATGGTGGAGCAGGTCTAGGACTATCCATTACAAAGTCCATTGTCGAGGCTCATGGCGGAATCATCCGTGTTGATAGCAAACTCGGCCAAGGAGCAGCATTCATTGTTGAGGTGCCTATTACCACTCGACGTGTTATGACATAAAGGTCTGTTTGATGCTAGCGATACTTTCTGTAACTGCTCCACGTACGATCTATATTAAGATGGTTTACATTTGTTATATATCATCTCAAATGGATGTTACTTCGCTAGATCAAAAAACAAGCCTTGGAATATGATCCAAGGCTCGTTTGGTGTGATACTCTTATGATATTAGTTATGGAAATGTAATCAGCCTAGGACCTACTAACTCACTGATACTGGCTCCATTTGCTTTGGAAAGTATATATACATTATAGCTTGAACCTGACAAAGAAAGATGATTAACATCCGTAGAATCCATATTTATACTAATGGTTACGTTGCGAAGCCCACCCGTACTTATCTCTCTATAAACGGCGTTACTGACACTGCTACTATAATAGTTCGCAGCAACTAAATCAAAAGGTTGAGAGGACGGGACAATCATCACTTCGTACTGATGAATACCATTTTCATTCGATGGCTTATTAAAGTTGACTGTCCAACTTGAACCATCCCGTACTGCACGAACACTAGTCACCGCTGCTACTGTCCCTGAAGTACCCGAGAGGGAAACGTTATACGAAGAAGATGCTAGTGCATTCGTACCTGCATAACTTCCATTACCTACAGACAAGACGAATATGCGATAGTTTACACCACTTTTAATGAGGTCACCATTAACGTCTCTTGCATCGGATCGAAGTACTTGGTTGATATTGTATCCCATTTTTGAAACATATGTGTAATTAGAGCTGGATACCGCATTGGCTGATGACAGATTAAAGTTACCCGCATTACCCGATTTCACAACCATAATACGATAATGGCTAATATTCGATTCATCATAGGCCCGATCAAATGTCACGCGTAAGTCACTACCATTTCCATAATCACTTACATCCGTTGCACTAATGTTGGTTACTTGACCAACATTATTATTATTATTCCACAATGTCAATTCATTCGAATAAGAAGATAACGCATTCGTATTGGCATAATTGCCTGTGCCTACGGACAAGACGAATACGCGATAATTCGTACCATTCCTAATTGTTGTACCATCTACATCTCTTGCACTAGATGATAGAACTTGGCTTATGCTGCTACCCGTTTTGGAAACATACGTATAATTAGAGCTGGATACCGCATTGGCTGATGATAGATTGAAGTTACCCGCATTGCCCGACTTCACAACCATAATACGATAATGACTAATATTAGATTCATTATTTACTCGATTAAACGTAACCCGTAAATCACGGCCGTCACCATAATCGCTGACGTCTGTTACACCAATATTCGTAACAGCATTTACATCCGTATTAACAGCTAAAGTAATCGTTGATGAATAAGATGACAACGCATTATTCCCTACAGAACTCCCCGTTCCAACGGATAAGACAAATACTCGATAGCTAACGCCATTCCTAATCGTTACACCATCAACATCTCTTGCATTGGATGCTAGAACTTGACTTATATTAGTTCCTTTCTTAGTGATTGTCGTATAGTTAGAGCTTGATACTGCATTAGCTTTAGTAACGTTAAAGCTGCTAGCATTATTCGATTTAACTACAAATATGCGGTATGAACCTAATTTCGATTCATCGGCCACTTTATTGAAACTGACCAACATATCGCGTCCATCGCCATAGTTACTCACATCACTAGCTACCATATTAGTTACGGCTGCCACCGAGGAACTATTAGAAATATTCACTGTTGAGGATGCATTAGAAAGCACACTTGGAATGGATCCCTTACCCACAGTCAACACATACACAACGTAAGATTGATTGACTCTAATCAATTCTCCACTCACATCTTTAGCTTGGGAGGATAACGTTACCGTTAGATCTTTACCTTGAACTGGGACCGAAGTATAATTTCTATTCACTAAGGCTGTTGCAACATTAAAAGTTGATGACAATCCCGATTTGATGACAAAAACACGATATTCACTCACACTAGATTCCATCGTTGCCTTAGGAAAACTTACCTGCAAGTCACGACCATCTCCCGAATGACCGATAACTTTCGCATTGATATAGGATACAGGATTGACCTTCGTAGTTGTTGTAATTGTTACTTTTTTTGTTGAAGAATTCCAATCTACCACTTCACCGAGTGCTTCACTAACAAAACGAACTGGAACCAATACTCTTCCTTTTATAATCTGAGCAGGTACATCCAAATTTACCGTTGTATTATTGATCGTCGCCGTCTTGGAACCTAATTTTAAGACAATCGTCTTGCCATCTCTAGTCGCTGTTACGACCTTCGTCTTCTGATTCCAATCTACATTCGCGTCAAGTGCTTCAAAGATTGCCCGCAAAGGTAATAGCGCACGACCGGATACCAGAATAGGATCCTGATCCGTAGTTAGCTTAACCCCATTAATAAACACACCAATTGGAGTAGCTGCTTGCACTTGCGTCTGAAACAATACTGATATTACCAGAATACTGGAGACAATGACTGACATAAACTTCTTCATACAAGTAAACCTCCCTTAATTACATTTCATCTTAATATCTAAGACGTTATAACTCAATCAAAAGTTTCTCCATTGTGATAAAAAAGACAAAAGACACCTCAGCCGGTGTCTTAGCCTGTCCTACTATTCAGGAGTGTGCTTGTTAAGCCTTCTCTAATATTTGCTCAATTTCACTTTTGAGCAATAGATATCTATGGGTACTTCTCATAATCGGAACTTTATTTAGTTTGTTCTTCTCTACATATACTTTCATTTGATCCTTCGTGAGACCTAAACGGTTCCCTGCTTCGGTAACAGTTAACACCGCTTCATTACTGGTGGCATTAAATGTTTTTTTCACTTTTTGATTCCAATCTTCAAATTCTTGCATATTCTATCATCAACCTTTCTTATTCCTCAATCGATGATCTACACTGGACTGATATATTCATTATACCATGATCTGTCACTCTTGTGTGCGCTTAAGTGATTCCTTTTGCTTTATTACGTACATTCTAGCGCATATTCTACCCAAAAAGTGATCATTATACAATAAGACCCTCAATCGCAAGGATTGAGGGTCTCGTCGTTCTACGAGTATATGTTAGAATAAATCACTTAACATATCAAGAACTGAGTTTTTCTTCTTTTTGTGTTTATAATTTCTATCATCTGAAGAGTTTCTACTATCATCTCTTCTATGGTCTTCATATCTTTCATTATTATCATCACGGTGCCATTCATTGTATTCTTGGCGCACTTCACGTACACCCGACATGAGTTTGTCTAATTCTCCACGGTCCAACCAGACGCCTTTACAATCTGGACAAACATCTATATGGACACCATTCTTATCTACTTCTCTCATCCTTACATCATGACATACTGGGCATTTCATTCGCAGTCCCCTCCTAACATATTAGTATGTCTACTAATACGGAAGTCAATACATCAGGTTTCATTTTACACTTCAATCCAACATCTGGCTTCCCCAGACGGTCACTCCAGTTTTGGACATTGCGCTAAATGTTAGAACTTGCTTCTCCGCAGCCGAGTCCCATTCACTTGAAAAGACACCCTCATGAATACTCCGCCACTTACCAACGCTGTCGCTTCGGCTGAAGTGGGGGTTTCTGATGTATCATCCAACTTATTTCAGGATGCTTAACACCAGTGGAGTTGACACGTTGATGGTCTGGTTACCATCCAACCCCTCTATCCCATTCGCTCCTTTGGCGGATACGTTTGGGAATACTTTTCGCATAATATTGGCTGCGCCGTTAACATCGGCATGAATCAAGCCCTTCGTATTCTTATACAGACCGCGGTACATCCGTTTGCCTGAGAAGATCCATGTCCCCTCTTCACCATAACTCGGCAATGGGTCTTGATCCAGGAAGCTGGCTTTCGAGGTATACGCTTCTTCGGTCAAGATAACGACGATTCCCTGTTCTGCTGCCTTATACTTCATCATCCGGATGAGCATCTGGTGGGGAATATGAGTGAAGGACTGATTGTTTTTCCGTCCTATCCCGGGCGCTTGCTTCCATCCATCGTTATGCCCTATGACGATCGTACCGATGTTTTGCTCCACTGCCAATTTGACGATACGATGACTTGCTTTGTGGAACAAGTCTTTAATCCTACGGTGGCGCTTCAGATGGAGCCGTTCTAATCGTTTGGACGTATACGCTCCTTCGAGAGGTTCCTTGCCCTGGCGAAGAATACCGGTATAGTGCGCTTTCATCTTGTTGTAATACTGATTGATCGATTTAACAATCTTGCCCTTCACGATGATCGGTTTCGCTCCAGTCGTCGTGACGATGGTTGCAAGATTGACTACGCCAAGATCAATCGCCAGCATGTGTTCTTGTATCGCTTCCTTCTGTTCGAGCGGACAAGCAAAGATCAATTCGATCACGTATTGTCCATGTCTTGGGACGACACGTACTTGCATCAGTTGTCCGTCGGTACAGCCCAGCTTGCCTATATTCAGTTGCATCTTGGTCTTCGGAAACTTGAGAAATTTCCGTTCTTTGATCACACAATCTTGATTGGAAAATATGACTTCCTTCACTCTGTTCCGAGCGTACCCCGGAATATGGGGCTTGCCGTTGTACTTCTCAGGATGTTGGCGGTAGTCCTTGATGCTGGCAAAGAAGGCTTTCCAATTGTGGAACACTACTTTCATGATTCCCTGACTGCACTGCGTCGGGAGCGCCCGATAGTCGATTTGATTCATCACCTTGAACAAAGCGTCCAAGAAGTTGTAATGAACAAAGGGAGTTTCTTGCGACGGTAGCTTGAACGGATGAGAACGGTTCTTTTCACTTCGTCGTTCGTTCATGACGTCAATATGTGATGCCAGTGTGTCCATAACTTGCTGTTGCAACGGCTGAAGCGGCTCATTCTTCCCAAAGGCGGTAACGATCTGCCGGATGTAAAAGTTGGTCGTATTATACAGGTGCTTGGCATCTTCACATGCTTGATCGAGGTACGAAAATAAGCGATGGCTTGGCTTAATCCACACTTGATGGGTTCTGTACATTGTATTTGAATCTGACAAAACTTCACCCCCTTCCAGTCGCGTAATGCGAATATACGTTCTATTCCTATTATACCTTTTAAGATTTAGGAAGGGAAGAACATCTTGTCGGATTATTCAGGAGGTCGCCGATTCACCTCGCCACTTGTAGAAGTGGGAGTCCTCTCGGCGAAAACTGATAGATAGTTCCATCCTCACTAGGTTCACCCCACATGCCGGATTTCAGAATGATTCCTTGATCTTTATATGGTCCTTCCACTTGATCAGCTACTGCCACCCCCATGGCTGATCTCGGAGAATCCCCTTTGCATGCATTGTAGTACATATAAAACTTACCATCCGCTAGCTGGATAACGTCCGTCGCCCATAGGGTATCCGACTCTGCCCAAGCTAATACTTCTTTCAACTCATCCTTCACATTCGGAATCATTATATTCGTATTCTTAACTCCAGAATCAACGAGTTCCCAGTTCATTAAATCCTTCGTCTTAGCCGCTGCTAGATGTGAACCAAATACGTAGAACATGTCATCCACTTTTATAATGGAGGGATCATGTACACATGATTAATGTTGTTGGCTTTGTCCGATTATATCGATTACTCATACTTTTCAGTTCTCCTCCCCTAATGTCGAAAATATAGGTGCTAAAAAGAAGCTATTATTCTTATAAACGCGCATTACGTTAACATTACAATTAATATGTAAGTGTATTTATTAACAATGGCATTATGCGCTCTCAAAAATCAATCATCAATTAACAAGTGGAAAAACAGCAACATATGCAAAGTTGCTGTCTTTCAGCTTGAAACTCATTCTATCTAAACTTTGCTCATTCTTATATTTATCTTTTAGTAATAGACATAGCCCTTCTAGCCTTCGTGCAGTTTAAATCATACACCCTGCCATAAGCTTTAGCGTATCTAACAATAGACTCTATCATCGCTGAGTCAGATAGCTTAGTGAACGGGCACGGATCAGGTTTCGTATTCACCTCTAGGATCCAGATTTTCAAATGATGGTCAATGGCTATATCTAATCCAATCTCATTCATTGCGGGATAAGAATCATTGAATTGTTTGGCAGTCATCAACCCAATACTAGTCATTTCATTGATCAGTTGTTTCGCCTTCTTTGGTTCCGTTACTTTCGACAGCAATTCATCTGCGGCATAGATTGTTCCACCTTGGCTTCCATTAGTGACCACTCTCCTGGGATGAGCAAGTCGTACAGCTATACCTGTACAATTCCACTTCCCCTTCTGATTCCTTTGTATCATAACTCGAAAATCAAAGGGTCTCTTACGATACTTCAGCATCTTAATACCTCGTTGTACAAGATAGGGCTCGTTCCCTATTCGACGTTGAATGGATATATACATTTGTTGAAATGTACGGAAGGAAGATTCTCGAATGCCATCTTGATAACGATACGTAGATCCACTCTGTTCAATTCTGATGACCCCAATACCACGCGAACCACAGACGGGCTTGATATATACCATTTGGTACCATTTCAGCATTTGAGAAAGCCTACTGATCGTTAATCCCATAGTTTGAGGAATATAAGGAGTCAATTCAGGGTTTTGCAGCAGGACTCTTGTCTTAATCAGCTTACTAGACACATATTTGCTTGTTCCATTCATGAGGAGACTCCCCTTCATAATAAACATTCCTTACTACTAACTTATGGATATCAGATTACATAAGTGAAGAATACGCTCCATATTTATTTGCATTCATACGAACCTGCATAGGCTAATCTACATAAGGTAAAGCATCAAGACTAGCGGAGGATAAATAATGCTTATTACTCAGGAATTAGAACAATATATTCAGCGTACTGTCAATCGATTTCCGTGGTATAAGTCTCTAGGATCCCCTCATAACCGTTATACAACTGCGCACAGTCTAGAAGACCTTCCTCTTATGACATCCACTGTACTAGAGAAATATTACTACATTCCAGACTCTCCTTTGGAACAATACATGAACCATCATTGCTATCGAACTTCAGGAACCAGCAGTAAGCTTAGAAAAAATATATATTATTCGAATCATGATGAAGATGATTATATTCGGATTAAAGCCCGCGTTATGGACACTATTCTAAACGGTTATTCGGCCACTAGAGTATTAATCGACATGGGCACAGGACATGCGGCAGCCACTGCCAAAGTACTATTCGCTCAGCTTGGATTGGAAGTCGAAACAGTATCTTTTCAGCTTCCAATTCAACAACATTTAGAGAGACTTACTGTCTTTAGACCCGACGTGCTATACACTATGCCTTCCATTCTTGAGCGTATCCTATTGTCATCTAATGATCCAACAGCATATGGCATTCGCAAGATTATTCTTGTTGGTGAAGTAGCATCTCCTACCTGGCAACAGCAAGTAGCAGACCGAATGGAGCTATATCCAAATGATATAACAGATACCTACGGATCCATTGAGATTGGAACTATTGCTCGTTACGACCATACCGTCGATCGTTATATCATCGTTGAAGGAATTATCGCTGAAGGTCTAACTGCTCAAGGGGTGGGGCAGGTTACAGACGTATTAGCAGAGAATGAATCCGTGCTCGTGCTCACTTCTACGGTCAGAGAACTATTTCCCGCACTCCGATTCGTCACATATGATGTTGTGCGCGATTTCCAATCCGAGATGGTTAACGGACAGATGAGACAGAGCTTTCAAAGTATCACTCGCAGAATTGGCAATGAACTTAAACATGGAGAGAAGATCAGTCTGTATGACATTGAAGTTGCCGTATATCGACATGTTCATGATGCATGTATTCGGGTCACTTCGACGAATAATGAACTAACCGTACAAATCATTAACAACTCAGGTTCTTTGGATATGTTCGTGCTTGAAGCGATCCAGCAGGAAATTTTACAGCAGATTCCCGAGATCCGAATCATGATCCAAAATGGACTGTTGCAGGAAATCCGAGTGATTCAAGGCCTCTTCGACGATTCCCAGCACAGAAATACAATTAAATTAAAAAGAATTCACAATCAGGAGGACGTATTGTGATGAACATTGATGAAGGATTATTTAGTACCATTGGATGTACACCATTAATCCCACTTCGGAGGTTGTTCGAACAAGTACCCTTCAACGTATTCGGCAAGCTTGAAATGATGAATCCGGGGGGAAGCATTAAAGACAGATCGGCTCTGAATATGATTCGTGAAGCGATAAGACGTGGCGATCTCCGTGAGAACTCTGTAGTTATCGAATCAAGTTCAGGCAACCTTGGTATAAGTCTTGCTCTTATTTGTCGTTATTTGGGTCTGAGATTTATCTGTGTCGTAGATCCTCGAACAACGCAAGCGCACAAAGCGATCATTCGTAGCTTCGGTGGGGAAATTAATCTCGTTACTGAAAAGGATGAATTAACAGGGGAGTTTCTACCAGCACGTATACGGCGGGTTAACGAACTTCTTCATCATATCCCGAATAGCTATTGGACTAATCAATATGGGAACCCGGACAACTATCTTGCGCACGAACTTACGACGATGCCAGAAATTGCGAACATGCTAGGCAAAGTAGACTATCTATTCTGCGGGGTTAGCTCATGCGGTACGATTCGGGGCTGTATGGAATATATCCGTAAAAATAACTTACACACGAAGATTGTAGCTGTTGATGCAAAAGGTAGCGTTATATTTGGAGGGAAGAAAGGTTCGAGGCAATTCCCTGGACTTGGCGCAGGCATCGTCCCAGCCCTCTATCATCCAGATGTCGCAGACATCGTCATTCATGTGACCGACATGGAATGCGTTCTAGGTTGTCGCAATCTTATTCATCATGAATCCATCATGGCTGGCGCCTCGTCAGGAGGGGTCATCGCTGCAATTCAGAGAATGGTAGCATCGATTCCTGAAGGTTCCATATGTGTTGCCATTCTACCTGACCGAGGTGATCGTTATACGGATACCATTTATGACGATGCCTGGGTGGAACGCGAATTAGGAATAAGATATATCGATCCTCGGGATCATCAGTCATGAAATATTTAAATGACGATCATATTAAGACCATCGGCATAGATTGGACTAAGCTTATTGAGGTTATCGAGAGTACTGTTTCCACAATAGATAGAGGAGAATATGAACAACCATTAAAGCCTTACTTACGATTTCGTGACCCATCACAACGAATTATTGCCATGCCCGCCTTCGTTGGAGGTAAGACCGAGATGTGCGGAATCAAATGGATTGCAAGCTATCCTGATAATATACGAAAAGGTCTACCTCGTGCTCACAGTACTATGATCCTGAATGATCCCAGCAATGGAAAACCGCTAGCTTTCATCGAAAGTGGCCTGCTCAGCGGTTTGCGAACAGCAGCCGTTAGCGGACTCGTTCTCAAGCATTATACTTCTGTTCATAAGCTCAAATTTATAAGATTGGGCATTGTAGGCTGGGGTCCTATTGGACGTCTCCATGCATCGATGTGCGCAAGTGAACTCGAAAATAATCTTTCTCAGATCTCACTTTACGACATCAAGGGTATCGACCTGACAACTATCGATCCTGTATATCATCCTATAACCAAAATAACGGACAATTGGCAAGAAGTCTACCGTCATTCGGATATATTCACCACCTGTACGGTGTCTGCACAACGCTATATTGACGAATCACCTCCGACTGGAACGCTACTGCTTAACGTTTCTCTTCGAGATTATTTATCCAACAGCGTCAAAGACATTCGAGCTATTCTTGTAGATGATTGGGATGAGGTATGCCGAGAGAATACAGATATCGAGCAGCTTCACCGGGAACATGGGTTGACACAAGATGCAACGTTCAACCTGTCGGATATAGTATGTAGGAATAGCTTCGCTGATGTTGATCGGAATGATACGGTCTTCTTTAATCCTATGGGACTCGCCGCCTTTGATGTAGCCATAGCTACTTACTATTTAAGGGAAGCCCAGCGTTTAGGTGTTGGTGTTTCCCTCTAGTGAATATCTACTGTTAACAACTATCCAAACTCGTTTGCAGTTCTTGTCATCGCCTTCACCATTCACAAATAGGTACATTAAATACATCTAAATTCAACCCAATTCCTCTAAAGCTAAGTTTAGTTGCATGGAGTACATCTAGATTACTGGAATCCTCACTTTTCACCGTTATCGCCATTTTTAACTGTACTTTTGATAGCTAATTCCCCCGTTCCCTACTTTTCCTTCTATTTAGATGTAGTTTTTGCATCTATTCTAGTCTCACCTTCACTACCTTTATCTCGAAGCATTGTTCGTCACTATAACATCGACACTCTCTGCAAAAATAGATAGACTTTTAATTATCATAAAGGTTAGAGTAGACACTCCCCCAGAAAACATACAAATTCTTATATATTAAAAAAAGACCCTAGTTAAGGGTCTTTACATTCGAAACAATAAAAAAACTGATTGAAATAATGGGTCATGAAGGGCTTGAACCTTCGACACCCTGATTAAGAGTCAGGTGCTCTACCAGCTGAGCTAATGGCCCGTACACAAATGCCAAGGAATATTAATAAGGTGCCGTCGAGAGGACTTGAACCCCCAACCTACTGATTACAAGTCAGTTGCTCTACCAGTTGAGCTACAACGGCGCACCAATGAAACATATTCATACAATAAAGATGGTGGCTCGGAACGGAATCGAACCGCCGACACAAGGATTTTCAGTCCTTTGCTCTACCGACTGAGCTACCGAGCCATATGTAAGATTAACTTCAATTAATAATTGGTTGCGGGGGCAGGATTTGAACCTGCGGCCTTCGGGTTATGAGCCCGACGAGCTACCGAGCTGCTCCACCCCGCGTCATTAAAAAATATTAAGTTGGTGACCCGTAGGGGACTCGAACCCCTGTTACCTCCGTGAAAGGGAGGTGTCTTAACCACTTGACCAACGGGCCGTAAAAACTCGAACCTGTAATAACTAAAACAGTCGAACGCTCAACTAACTAAGCTAATGAGCGCTATTAGCGTCTATGTTAATCAGGCAAAAAAAACCACAAATCATGTGGTTCTTATGCTTGGCGACGTCCTACTCTCCCAGGACCCTGCGGTCCAAGTACCATCGGCGCTGGAGGGCTTAACGGTCGTGTTCGGGATGGGTACGTGTGGAACCCCTCCGCTA
>NZ_JBXCJA010000006.1:0-268854 GCF_056786435.1 Paenibacillus sp. Y916
TCCTTCAATTTAGCTAGATCATTGTTCTCTTTATGGAATTTAGTTGCGAATGTGTGACGTAATTTATGTATAGAAAGTCCGGGCTTTCCAAATGATTCAACATATCGCTCAAGCATTTTTTGCGCAGCTCTGACAGTTAACCGACCGACAGCTCCAGTAGGACCGGTAGGCAATGAGAGAAATATCGCTTGGTAAGTATCGTTGACACGATACCTTCTTTTTCGTACAGCAATATATGCTTGAAGGTCCTCGAGCGCAATGTCGCTGATCGTCACAGCATCTTTTTTATTACCTTTTCGAGTTACAGATGCTTTAGCCTTTAACCAATCCATATCATCTAGATCAAGTGATAGTGCTTCTGATATTCGTAGACCAGATCCTAATATCAAGCTTACTAATGCTAAATCACGTTCCTTATTTTTAATGTGAGAATTTAAAATGCGCTTATTTCCTTCACAAACAGATTGAAATCCTTCAGCAACGAAGAGTCGGAAAGCGAATATTTCTTCATCTAGTAAAATCTTATCCTCAATACGTGAAGCTTTTTCCTGTACGGTAAGTTTAACTTTTTCTGTTTCGACTTTGATCATTACATTTCGTTTCAAATATGGGTAGTTGTTTTCATCCTCAGATAGTTGGGAAAGATAATGGAACAGTGATTTAAGCGAAGCGAATTTAGTGGAAATGGTATCTGGTGTATTTCCATGATCAATAGCCAGATAATCAGCGAATCGTTCTACTTGGGAAATGCGTAAATTCTCCAGTACATCTAGAGGGATATCTCTACGATCACCTTGAAATAGGCCTTCTTCAATAAGCCAATCGAAAAATGTAATATAATAAAAACAGTAGTTAATAAGCGTATGAGGTGATTTTTTACGCTTACTGCGCTCAATATACTCCTGGGTATACCATGGGAGTTCAGTCATTTTAAGTTCGGCTTTTTTGAATAATTTCTTTCGTTCATCTATGTGCATGAGGATCCTCCAATGTATTATAACTAAATTTTGAATTACGTATTATACAATGACTATGTAATTATTTAATGCAATTTAAATCAATACAATAGATACATTTATTATATCAAACATTTGTTCGTTATTCTATAATTTCGTTCAACTAGAGTTATACGTAATTAAGTTTATTCCTATGTTTCGATTATATTGTTTCTCTTTAGAATTAAATCGAGCCATTGAAATATAGCTCGATTCTCATATTATTTCATGCATTAAGTCTTCTCTTTATAGATTAAGAGCATTAAATCGCGGATCTAAGCTCTCTTTTTACTTCTTCTACAAGTAATTTCAAGCCTTTAACTTCAATATTAGAAAGAGGTTTCCCATCTTTATTTCCGTAATCATGAATGAAATCAAATAGTTCATGGTACGCCTTAGAATACTCTTTCTCCTTAATTAGATCCATACAGTAAAGAAAACAATGGATCTGACGATCAGTCAAGTGACTTTTTTTTCTCGTCCTAAAATGAGTTTTAATGGAGGAATAATATTCTTTTTCATCTCCATTAAGAGAAACATTATTGAGGTCTAACTCGCATTCGATCCATTTCATTCGATCCAACAAAGTATTCTGTATACTTGGGTTTAAACAACTTGAGTAACTTGATGCTTCTTTAATATGTACTAATATTTTCTCTCTTACATCCTCATTGTTTCTATTAAATAACTTCATAGACATCCTCCATATTCAATGTATTGTCTAAATGCTTTTAACATCCGACACTGTTGGATTATCGTTATATTCAATTACAGCGCCATCACTTAGCAATTTGCCTATCTCTTCTATTAACTCGATTGAGACCATTCCGTCCTTTGGATAGAAGCACTGAGGTTCGCTCCCGTCATGCTTGTTTAGTAGGATAACAGGATAATTACCAATCCCATAAATAGATTTTATAATTGTGACTTTCATTAGAATCCCTCCATTCCGGATGAACCGGTATATTCATTAAGTTTCCTGATATCGGATTTCACTGCTTTTTAATAGCCCCGTAAACGAACGAGCAAATTTTTCTGCTTCTTCTTTGGAATCCATCACATCGAGAAATTGACGTATTGGAGTGTTTTGATCTTCAAATAGTTTATAAACTAGATATACTGCGTAATTCTCACCATCGTTTTTAATCCATATATAAGCTTCCATAATACACGCTCCTATTCATTTTGATTTATCAAGTTTTCAGCTCCAGGAGCTCGTCCACGGATTATTCCTATACATTGACGATCTAGCTCCAGAAATCAGTTCCTCCCGGATAGCATTCAATTCGTCAAATGGAGTTCCATCCCAACCCAACCAAGTAGCAGATAAATCCTCAGAGTGTTCACTCCAAATATCCATCACCTGACAAAGAGAAAGGCTAATTCCTTTTTTTTCAAACAGCTCTCTTAAAAAGTCACATAACGGAAGATCATCTGAAGTGATATAAAAGCTATACTGGGAACTCTCTTTATCATTTAAAAAGTTCTTGGGAACCAATTTCCCTAAATTAACGAGATCCAAAACTCCTCGGGGAGTTTCTACTTTAAGAAGCCAATCCCCTAATATGTTGGGTTTTCCTGAAGCAGTATAGTTTGTACCATACACATTCAAAAATAAGTCTTTCATTTCATTCTCTTCCTCTCAGATTAATGTGAATTTTGTTCCCGATGCTATACAATCTCCGTATTCAATATGTATCCTTATTTATCTTCATTTTTAATAAGATCCTCCCAGTATGAATCCCCTTGTTCAATACCCGCTTTATACAATTGAAGCATGCCCGAATACGGTAAGTAGATTTCAAAAGATTCTGCTTCTTGACGGTGATCGTTTATATATTTTGTTTTAGAAAGAGTCTGGACAGTGATTGGCAATCAAATTGAAATGATAATTGCAATTTTCATTAATACACCGCCTTATTCAATTAGTTGTGTACGAAACTACATACTCCTTGACTTCGCTCATATCAACAACAATTGTCGTGGAATTAGAGTTCCATTTGTTTTCTTGATCATATTTTCCTAAATCAATCGTTACTATTTTTCTCTGATTGAATGCAGATATTAATTCCTGTTTAATTTCGGATGATACTTTTTCTTTTTGATCATAATCAAGGCGAATCGAATAAGACCTTTTAGTTTCTCTAAATTGTGATTTGTAGTATATGGTAGTAGTTACAATGCTAGTTTGTGTCATAGTATAAATACACTCCTTTTATTTTTATTCATTATGATACATTGAATCTTGCTTTGGTCCCTGACATTTGAGGAATCATTATTTCCTCTTTAATCGCTGGTATGAATTTTTCACCGTCCCAAATTTCGAAGGAATTAATACTACTTGAAGGATACTCTTCCGATGCCCTTAACATCGACGGTACTCCAGTCGTCATCGTCAAAGGTTCCCCCTTAGACTCAATAAAAATCCATCAATAGTTTTCCTTACAAACACATATTTTTTGATTTTTCTCATGATTCCAACATGCTGCATTCCAATTGGTTTCATTACATGCACTCTCCCTATTCATCGAACTACATTAGCGCTTACGTTTAGTTAAACCTAAAGTAATATAAAAGATTATTAAAGCAATACCTAAGACAAACCATCCAATAACAGACATGTTATACATCCTCTCTATTCAATATGTTGTGAGTCTAACATTTTAAAATATCATTTAGATTTTGTACTACAGTATGAGATCCAATAGATGATTTTTTAGTGCGCTTAAACATTTCAGTTGTAAATTCCGTTTTCTATTATTTCTAATAGTGATTCCAATTCAGCGTTAAACTTATCTAAAGTTTTTTTATTTACGGTCTTCGGGATGATTCACATTAATCATAACTGGCACTCCTTCATGAACGCAATTATTCATTTTGATACTTCGCAATTAGTACCTGTGAATTTTTGAATCACTGCAATGGAATTATTAATTTTACTTTTATAATTGTTGATTGCTAAATGAACTACTTCTGGAGTACATAGCTAAATTGCCTCCTTCAATATATGGACAAATATTTATGTCCTCCCAAATCATTTCACCACTCGTAATATTGAATACCATCTCTGATAACCGGACTCTTTATTGTTCCTCCTTCAATAATGAATTCGCCATTTCCATTTCTCGATCCGCCAAAAGCACCACGCAAGTAGAGCTTCCCCTCATTATATAAAGAACCAGCTAATCTCCCTTGTGGCTCTATGATTACAGTACCACCTTGTCCAATATGAGCAGATCCATCATGTTTGCCCAAAATGGTTAATAGAGATCCATTTTCTAAATGGACAGAACCTTGGTGTTTGCCAATTACGGTGGTTTTAGAATCCTGGAGAATATGTAATGAACCTTGTAAAGTTCCTCGGATTATTAGCTCCCCCTTCTCAACATGTACAGACCCTTTATGTGTTCCTGTTAGTACGTAATCATCTTGTATTATGAGTGGAGGAACTTCCTGACCATTAATAAAATCATTCGTATATTGAGTCATATAAAACACCCTTTCAATCTATTTTGGTATAAAACTATTCTAATGGGCAATACTGATAACAAACTGTTGAAAATATGGATATACAAAATATTATTCATTTTGATTCCTAATCTTCTAACTAGAGACCGATAAACTTCAACGACGCGAATAACACTTCTTGCAGCGCGTCCGCCAGTATCGTTCACTGACAGCAACCAAATGACCTTTTCCACATATCGTACACGGAATCCGGACACGTACTAACGACCATTCAAGCTGAGTTCGATTAAATTCGTATTTGCTGTCCTTGTCCGATGGATCCGGCTTGTCCTGCTTCGCAACGTCTACGAGGCACTCTTCGCACAGCTGCCGGTCTCCATACTCTTGGAGTTGCACACGACTGGATAGTCCCGAATCAAGCCCCTCGACCTTGCTGCAGCTCGCACAGATCTTCCCCGCACGAATCAGTTATCTACAGACGTATAATATCCGACCGCCTCCATACAATAACCACAGTCATAACAACTGATCTCTGATCGGCTCAGTAGGAGCATCAAACTCGTAATAACCACCACCATGCTTCAAATCATCAACCCAACGAGAAGATCTCATAACGCTGACTCGATTCGAAAATCCACAACTCGGACAAACATGCGTATCAATAAGCTCCCGACAATCAGAACAATTACAAGGACGACCCCAATCGCAATTAGGCATGAGCAAAACCTCCGTTCATTTAAACTCTACCGTAAATTACACACCGTTATATTCATTGAATTACTTTACAGTGTTTTTTATGAATTAACTTTCCAGCATCTGGACCAGAAGCAATTTGATATATTTCGAATGGTTCATTCGGGATCGTCCAATCATTAATAATTTCATCCACTTGAAATTCCGATCCTGCTAGAACAATGCCGCCTTCTAACTTATGCAGGCATACCTTCAACCGAACATTCATATAATCACTCTTTTCTAATGAACGGACTTATTCATTTTGATACTTAATTAACATCCAACCAAAATTCAACATCATATATATCCCCCTTACCAATTAAGACAATTTTTCTTCTAAAACATCCCTCGCAATAAGAAGTAATTCTTCATCGAATTCCTAGTCAGAAACGCCGACCGGAAGCCACGAAGCGAAGTAGACTGTCTGACAATAGGTAGACCATATTTCACTTGCTTTTTTTGCACTGCCAACAAATCATTTAACATTGTATCAGAATGGTCCATGATTTCACCTTCTCCTTATGAACACTTGATATTGTATTACTTAAAATAAATCTCATTTATGATTGGAATAGATCGAGAATCATTTTCTTTCAATAGATAATAAGCATCTTGGTATTGCATCAATTTAATTGGATTTTGATTTTCCATTTTAATCACTCCGTTTTGAAGTTTAAGATATAAATCAGTCAATATTTTTTCTGTTAAATTACGATTTTGCAAATTAATTATCGGAATATATTTAGAGATATTCTTATGGGACTTTCTTTGTCTTAACCACATATGGGCTGTTAGACAAATATATATAACTAGTACAATTGCCAAGATTAAAAATACATAAATCACTGATAACCCCCCTTTTTATGAACGATATTCATTATGAAGTATGAGAGGATCTAACTCCCCTTTTGTTTCAAGATTGTGACAGTTGATTGTACGAATCAATAATTGCCGGCCAACACACCGTATGTTCTTTGAAGCTCTTCGTATTCATAATTGGTTCCACCTTACGCATTATGTGCCTATTTGGAACAACCTTCACAATAGTTGTCACTATTTAATAATTCTGCTTCGAGACACCCACGACATATACCCAGTATTTTAAATCTCATAATATAGGCTGAAGACATACGCGCGGCCCCTTCGTGATCGGGCAATTGTATTTGTTCTTTTATCGACTGGTTTAGGACGAGAGGAGTTAGTAAAAAGAGATATTGAAGATTGGCTAAATTATTTAAACGTTCCAAAGTCAGAAGGAGGTTGTGGTTATGCATTCACAAAATGAATAAGACAACTATGAATGTATTCCGAACTTATCAAATTGAGGAAGATAGTTTAACCTTATGGATTCAACGATATATGGATCAAGAGATAATTGGAGAAAAACTCCTTATTACCTTCAGGTCTATTCCGATCTTCTTTCATGTGAAATCTTTCAAGTCGATTACATATATTTTTTAACGATAATATTTGCTGCAGTGTTAATATTTTAGGTTTGCAAAGTTAACCTTATCTTCTAGCATTTGAAGTCCACCTTTCCATACACTAATTTATTCATTTTGTTTCTTCAAAGGCTTTCATAAGATTCTTCGCCATTAATCCAACTTCACTATTTTCCTTATTTTCGTTGGATGTTATTTCACGTAATAGATATAGCAATAAATCATTTGGATCATACATCGGATCTGCATTGTTATTTTCAAATTCATTTTTGAAATATTCATAGCTTCCGCTAATCATTCTAATACACTCTCCTATTCACTGTGATATATTGAATCTTGCTTTGGAACCTGACATTTGAGGAATCCTTATTTCCTCTTTAATCGCTGGTACGATAATTACTGGCCAATTATTTTAAACTAATCTGCCAGACTATCTTACCTTTGTCCTTAACCTTCATAATCCCTAATACATCAAATCTTTGGGCGATCCAATCAGGGAGTGTTGCATCCGATACACCAGATGTTACAACTATCATTTTTTGCGTCTTCTCGTATGTAAAGTCTAAGTAGTTTCTTCCTCCAGTATATCCATCCGGTGCAAAGTGATCCGTAAGAACAACAGCCTTTGGAACCTCTTGTCCCGCAAAAAAATATGTAGGCTGTTCAATAAGTGCAAATAACGCTTTATACTGTTCTTCCTCGGATCCACCACATGGGTAAATTACTCCTGCAGCTTTCAAAACCTCTGCCTCTTCAACAAGAGGTTCGATTTCTGTTTTATGTAGACCTTCGCACTCCCCACTCATCCAGGTAATGATATAAACATCCTCTTCATCTTCATCCATACCATCAAATTCAAAGGACCAAAGTTGTCCGTTTACTACCGCATCATATTTATTTCCAATTACAAATTTCATAATATAATCTTCCTCTCTTACATTATTTATTTATTTGAAAGAATAATATCTAAACCCAAATCGCTAAATGTCCTATTATCAATAACATCAATGGAAAAATATTCAGCTTTGTTGTGATAAGCGGAAATTACTACGAACTTTTCCTTTTCAATACCATCTTCAGCGTAGAATTTTAAGAAAAAATGATCCTCACCCTTTTTAAAGGTGAATTTTTTAATATAAACAAGATGTAATGAATCTTTTATTTTTTCAGCAAATTTAAGAGAAGTTAACTTTCTCAGGGCTTCAAAGTGAAAATCATGCCCAATGAATTCGTACTCGCTTTTCGTGAAGAACTGGCTTTCTTCATTGCTTGTAAATATCATATAATCACCCTTTGGTTGCATCGTTTAAAGATCTTTTGCCACTATTATTACGCTTTATTTTTGTACTGTGCATCAAGTTTGTGAAAATAATTCAAGAGCAATCATTTGATCGCGGCATTCCTCCACTGTCCCAGGAATCATTGCTAACAGAAATTCTGTTCGATCACGATCTGCCGTTTCTTCGTCGCGGTAGATTAGGTTTTCTCCTACAATTCCGACCGTCCAGAATCCTGATTCGGACTCTGCATGCAAGTCCATATCAGACAATGTTTTTGCGATGAAACCCGATTGGTTCATGTCACGGATTTTCTCGTAAAGTTTCATTTTCTGTCCCACCATTCTTTAGATTAAAAAGTTCGTCATTTGACTCCTCCATATGAACGGATATATTTATTGAATTAGATTACATTATATTGATTTATCTTTCGAGTCGTTCTGCTATAAATGGAAATATTCCACCTCCTAAGAAAAAAAATAGATCAAGAGCATAAAAAGCATTTAATCCAATATAATCACCAAATGAATTAGACAGAAAAAACATTAGGGTTGTAGCTACGAATAGAACTATACAAGATATACCCAATAAATTTAAAATTACTCTTAAAGTATTTCTCATTTTTTAAACCACTCTCTTTCACATTGTAAATCTAGAATTTATATGAACATTCCCTATTCATTGAAGTACATTCAGGATATAATCCCTAGAAGCTAAAACCTTTTGTGCATCCCAGGTATGCTGAATAACATACTCAACTAATTAAATCGCCATCACCTTCAGCTTGTAACCCTAAACCTCGTAACCTCGTATCGTTTACTAATCTCCGTACTGCGTTTAGGTCCAACTGATCGACTCCACCGCAGCCTCTAAGTCCTCCACACCAGGAGTCGTATAAATCAACGTCATCTGGATATTTGGAGTACCATCCTCTTTATAGTGACCCATAAGCATAGCCACTTTTTGAAGGTCGTTTCTTGCAACTATAAGATCATGTCCAAACGTATGTCTTAGAGTATGACAAGAAAGATGTTTGATCTTAGTACGATACCGGTAGTTCTCAACGATATGTTGAATACCTCGTACAGTAAATTTTGGAGAACGCCTGCTGACAAACAAATAAGGACTGTCATTATCCCTTTCCTTCAGGTACGCCTGAAGTGCAGCTCGTAACTCCGAACTAACGGGTAACTCCCTATCTTTGTCACCTTTACCTCTTATATATGCAGTTCCTTTACGATCGCTCATAGTAAGATCTGGAATCTGTAAATCACATAGTTCATGTACACGCAGACCCAATCGTAGCATCGTTAGAACAATTGCATAGTCTCTCTTCATATCTTTACCACGATTATCACGAAGATCTCTTAAAAACAAATTCTGTTCATTACGACTTAACCATTTGGGAATACGACGAGCTGCAGGTGGCTTTTTAATCGGACCTACCGGATTATCTGGTATATAACTGTTCTCGGCAAAGAAACGGAAAATAGCATTAAGTTGTACAAACGTCAACTGCATAGTAGATGGTTTAGCCGGTTTACCACCACGACCTCCCTCTTGCATCTTGTATCTCTTATAATCAGAGATATCTTTTTGGGTTGCGTATCCAGCATCCTTCAGATACGGATCACCTTTTTTCATCCATTTTTCAAATGAAGTCCAGGTACTCACATAATTTTGAATCGTCTTGTCTGATTTCCCCAGTTGCTTGAATTGATCCAAAAATTTGTTGAACATTTAAAATCCTCACTTCCCTAAAATATAGAGGACGACGAAATATTTCATTCTTATAAAACGGTACAATGCGCCCTCCACTATTCTATTTTACCATAATTCGTCATCCTTTGTATAGAGAAGACGACGAGTCGTATCATTATCCAAAGGACTTCAATCGAATTCGTCATGGCATGGTACGTTGTATTATTTCCGTTTATTTACTATTAAAAAGAACCCCACTGCTTTAATAGGCCCATGGGGTTCTTTTAAATTTCTAATAGTTCAAATAAACAGGTTTATATTAAAACTTCCATTATATAACTTTGATATGATATAATAGCCATGTTATGTATCTTTATACCAAAATATAAAAGAGAAAGGTTGATTTGAATGATTTTGAAAAAATTCAAAAACGTAGCTATCTCATCAATGGTTGTTTCCGCATTATTAATTTCTGCAATTCCAGTAAGTGCTGCTGAGAGTATTTCTACCCCAATAACTGATACCAAAACTGATGTTGTTGTTGGTACAGCTGTAAAAGTCCCGGAAATATCATTATTCAAGGTTGAAAACAAAATTTACGGACCTAACCCATTTTATGGAGTAACCTACGATGGACTTGAATCAGGTACCTTTACTGCAAGTAATTATACCAATATTCAAATCAATAGTTGGGCAGTTCCGGTGACTAATAGTGCATCTGGTATGTACAAAATTAAACTAAAAAAGAAAAACGGCATTTGGCCTAGTATCGATTGCGGAACATTAGAGTTTCCGTATGGCCCTAATGAAGGTACTTACGTAGGTACTTGGTCAGATGTTGGTAAAGGGACTTATTTTGTAGAAATTTGGCATAATAGTGACATAGCCCAACAAAAAATTAATGGTGAAATCACTGTTTACGAAGTAAAATCAGAATAATTTTTGTGTATTTATAATATCTGTTGTTCGTGTATCTGATACACCACTTAATTAAGGTATATGTCTATTACGACATTTTAAATCCAGGTATAAGAATGAAGACTACTTCTATTATGAAGTAGTCTTCTTCTTGTTAGAGAAGACGACGAGTCATAAGAAGGACTAAGACCGAAAAAATTCTCCTGGATCTTCTTTCATCTTAGTCATTTCAAATCTATAACAATATTATTGTCTAACACATATGTACAAGATAAAAAAAGATTGTAATTAAGTATTTCATTAAGTGTGTAGTTGTGTTATATTTATATCAGAGCAAGGGAGACATACTCCCAGCTACTAAAACTGAGTTCGCTAGCCTAGCGTAGCGACAAGAGGAGAAGATTGAAATGACTAAACAAACAAAAATTACTGGAATTAAAAAGGCTGTCGGGGATTTTAACCACCATGTAGGCGGAGCGAGAGTTTATCTAAACAATGGCACTGGCGAAGTTTGGACGAACATTTATGCTGACGGAAATAGCTGGGACGAATATTCTGACAAGAACATCGTGCAGCTCGCAAGCAAGGGACACAACATGAACACCAATTGGGACAAAGTTACGATGGCTGATCTAAAAGAACTAGCTCAACGCACTATGTGTGAAGAAAACATTTTAATAGGATAGCGTTTAACACGGAGAGCTTCGGCTCTCCTATAATTTAAGGAGGAACGGCTATGAGCAGAAAGCAAATTTGGATGAATCCACCGTTAGAAAAGTTAGCAGAAGATTGCGGCAAGGCAAAAGGCCGTGACGGCAAGTTTTCCGCACGATTGGGCGATGTCGTAGAGCGTTATGATTTAATTATGCGCCTTACACCTGCACCAGAGGTTACCGATATTGAGAAAATGATTTTAGGAGAAGTTGTTACGGGGTCGGTATTATCGACGGTAACTATTAAGTACATGCACGAGTCCGTTATGGATGCTGCAACTGGTACAAACGATGAACGAAAAACCTTGCACGACAAAGCTCAAGCATGGACAGCTGCTGAACGGATCGCGGTTATTGAGTCATTAGGAGTGTAAATGTCATGCAAGATAGAGTGTGTCGAGCTGAAAGCTGTGGGATAACGTTTCAAGGCGGTCCACGTGCTTACTATTGTCCAGTATGTAGGACGGAACGACAAAGAGTACAAGGTCTTGAATACAAGGCTAGAGCTCGCAAGGGGTTGGTGCGTAAGATCGGTAGCTTAGACAAGTGTGACCGTTGTAATAAGGATTACAATGTAAACGCTGGTCTGCAACGATTTTGTGAAGAATGTCAACCTATACACGCCTTGGAACATGATCGTAAGACATCCCTTCCCTTTTACCATGTTAATAAAGAAACGATAAATCCTATACGCAATGATCTACGTAGGGTTGGAGATCGCAATTGTGACTTTTGTGGAAATACCTATACACAAGTAAATAGGCAACTTACCTGCTCGGATGACTGCAAGCGTGATCTTAAAAATAAAAAATGGAATGAAAAATATGGACCAGCATATGTAAAGAAAAAGAAAGACAAAATAAGCCCACCGACCATCATATAGGTTGTGGGCTTGTAGAATTCAAATGAAATCCATAAATACCGGAGTCATAATGTTTCCGCTTTTCAAAAATCCTCTATGTTTGACCCTACAATGGAGTACAGGTTTAATCCATACACTTCTTTCATTCTCCCCTGTCGTCAATCCCTTAACTATATTGTAAAATTCCTTTTTCTGTTTGGGGGATATGCCGAACTCGACCATCCCCACTCGGTCTATACTCTCGGTATTTTCAATCCCTAAGTACCAACCAGTATCGCCTTTTCTGTATCCCGTTATAACACAGTCCGAGTACTGCCAATTAATAATTTTGTACCAAATATTTTTCGGTCGTTTACCCTCCTGGTAGTGAGAGTCTATACGTTTAGCAACCATACCTTCTAATTCATTCTCTTTTATTATGTCAAATAGTACGTTTCCGAACTGAGGTAGATATATAACTTTTGTTAGATGAGGTTGATCTTCGACAGCTCTATCGAGTATTTCCTTGCGCTCCAGTAAAGGCAAGTTCATTACGGATGTACCTTTGAATTTTAAAATATCAAATACAATAAGAGTACTCGGATGTTGTTTGATTGATGCTTTAATGCTTATTTCTCTCTTGCTCATAATTCTGGTCATGACAGCCTCAAAGTCTTCTTTCTTTTTGTTGTTCGCATCATAACAAACTAACTCGCAATCAAGCACAATACCACTGTCCACATTCAATGCTGTGATCTCAGGCAAACTTATAGTTACATCATTTCCGTGTCGTGTTATTAATTTAATCCCATCAGCACTTATCAATTCTAGTCTAACTCCGTTTGACTTGGGTTCGTATATAAAATCAGGCGAATCGAACGGATCGGTGCGCACATCTAGCAGCATTGGAGGTATAAAGTCCATCACACAGTTTTGTTTTTCTTTGCTGGTGCCCTTTTTCTTTTGGGCTTATTTGGAGCTGACTCTTTTTGGGTCGCTATAGGCATTATTTGATCAATACTTGCTTGTAGGACATCCATGAGACTCATTACGTTATCTGTTTTAGGCTCAACCGTTAGTGGTATATCTATCTCCTCATCATCTACTTTTAACTCAATTAAATTCATCAACGCAGTCCTGTAATCATTTTTATATTTGGTGGGCTCGAATGATGTTGTCAGTTGGTCGATTAACATTTTAGCAGCAGCAAGCTCTCTTTCGTCAACTGTCTCGTTGTGCAGATTAAGTCCTTCCACTGGTCTTACCTCATCAGGGTAATGGATAGTTTCCAAAATCAAAGCATCTTTAAATGTTCTAATGACTGCCAGTTGCTGGCTGGATCTCATTGATATTTTAGCAATACCAACCTTATTGGTATCACTCAAAGCTTTTCTAAGTAGCGAATACGCGCGCGATTGACCTTCTTCAGGTGCCAAGTAGTACGTATTATTATAATAAGTAGGATCAATTTCATTCAAATTAATAAAGTCCACAACTTCCACGGTCTTAACTTCATATTCCTTTTTCAATCCCTGAATTTCAGAGTCGTTTATAACAATATATTTATCTTTAGCGTACTCATAGGCTTTTACGATATCATCATCCGTTAGGGTTTTATCAGAGCAGTCAGGCGATACTTTTTGGTATTTGATTGGAGTTAGACAATCTTTATGTAAGTTTTTAAGCTTGATATCCTTGTCCTCAATTGCGCTATGCAGTTTAATTCCAATGTTAATTAGTCCAAAAGTTACGTTACCTTTCCAGATTGTGTGCATAGTAAAAACCACCTTCATTTTTTAAATTAGGATGGCTTCAAAGTTCATTTTTTATTCAAAATTGATTACAAAACTAATTTTTGTAGCCAAAAATATCGATTACTAACTATTTTTAAATAAATAGAATTGTTCTGTTAAGTGAATATATTCCAGTTGAATTACCGTCACCACTTCGTGATATAATAGAACAAATGTTCTTTATTCTTTACATGGAAGGGGATTCCACATATATGGATTACAGCAAATTACCTAATCATAAAGTACTGTGCATAGACATGAAAAGCTTTTATGGCTCCGTAGAGGCTGTCAACCGTCATTTGGATGCTCTCACTACTTTGCTTGCAGTCGTTGGAGATAAGGACCTGTAGAGGCTATCACACCTACAGCTGAGAGCTGGATTTCTAGTTGATTCCATTCCTTTTCTTTGGAGGTTATCCATGCATATTTTTCTTCAAATTGTTCTTGCTCATTCAAGCCTATCATTTCATCATCCGCAATCTCTACTTGCCCTTCGGATTCAAGTTCTTTTCTTAATATTTTGTATGTAACGATAATCATGATATTCCTCTCCCCTTAGACAGTCTTTAATGGACTGTTTTATTCATTATGTTACTAATCTTCTGGATTGATATTTTGAAATTCATAGAAACCTGATCTATAAACAAATTGCATGAATTGTTCATTATCTACCAGTATATACAGAAATACTTCTCCAGCCCATTTAGTGTAAAAATAACATTCGTCTCCTCTATTCACTATTAAAGTATAGGAATATAATTAAGTGGATATACTAATAATATTAAAGCTGCTATTTGAACAATAAAACATAAATGCCCTTAGAAGGTTTTGAATCCTTCTGAGGGCATTTATCTTTCATGGTATTATATTTCTATTTAGCTGCTTTAGCGATAGCTCGGAAAGCTTCAATCGTTTCAGGATCGTTAACGATAATTCCAGGATCTGAACTGTTTTTCACTATTACAACATCTTCCTTCTTATTGACGTAGATGTATTGGCCATATATACCAATTGCTGTGAATTCTTGACCATACTTTGCTCCTTGTGGAATCCACCATTGATAGCCGTAACCAAAGTAAGGATCAGCGGCACCTGGAAGCAATTCAGCTCTACTAGGAGTAACGGATTCTACCAACCATTTTTTTGATACAATTTTCTTGCCTTTATATTTTCCGTCATTCAGAAGAAGTTCACCAAATTTTGCATAATCACGTAATGTCGCATTGAGCATAGCAAAAGTCACTTCGTTTCCTTGCAACTCTTTTCCCCAAAACGCATTGTTTTCCATTTCTAATGGTTTCCATAGCTTTTCTTCTAAATATTTGGATACAGGTACGCCTGTTGCTTTCTTCAAGATAAGACCAACGACTTGAGTATCAATTGACTTATATTTGTGAGTACCTGGAGTATCCTCATTAACAAGTGAAGTTACATATTCATCGATGCTGCCATTCTCAAAGAACAGATAAGGTATCAAGACGTTAACATCAGAGTTAGGATCAGTATAATCTTCATTAAATTGTACGCCTGATGACATTTCTAAGACTTGCTTAATAGTAATACCATCGTATCCAGTACCTCTTAATTCAGGTACGTATTTTGTTACTTTATCATTGATACTTTTGATTTTACCTTCGTCTATTGCAATACCCATTAAAACAGAAAGAAATGATTTCGCTACAGACCAAGAAGTGGCCTTTGAATATTTATTATAGCCATTGTAGTAACTTTCTGAGATAATTTTCCCTTTTTTAATTACTATCATACCATTTGTTTCTGTCTTTTCATGAAGTTCTGTTAGGGAATGCGTTTCCCCTTCAAATTGGTAATTAAGCTTTGAAAAATCTTGGATTTTTTCTTTGAATTGATGCTTCTTCTTAGCCGATGTTAAAATTTCATTGTATGGTAATATAGTGTCCATGCTTTTGAAATTATCATTCATAAATCCAGGTTCAAACAGAGTGAATAATTTTTCAACATCGTAAGTTGTTGAAAGTGGTTGTTCCCCTTTACTATTATTTGCCGGTGGTTTTGAAACAGGCGATTTTGCAGACACCACCTGTATACTCACCATCATTAATGCAACAACCATCAAAAACAATCCTGCCTTACGCCATTTCTTAAACATCATATTTTCTCTCCTCCTATAAGTTTTGTAGTGCACGAATTGAGTGAGTCACCTTCTCGAATCCATTTGATACATCTATATTTTGATGAGCTAGAGTTTCAACTGTAGAAACGAGTTGCTGCACTGTTGCGGTATTTTGTTCGAGTGCAGTCGAAAACAATTCTAGTGATCCTCCAACTTCGTACACACTATTTCCAATAATATTTGCAGCGTCATTCATCTCAAATGTCTTTTCTGAAACCTGATTGATGGAAGTATCAACATTTGAGAAAACACTTGTTGTTTGGTCAACCAAACTTTTTACAAGTACTAATTCTTTCTTCGAGAGATGTAAAGAATGATTTGTATTAGCAGTACTATCTGATATTTTAAATATTCGGTCGCTAATTTCACTTGATAAAGAAGTTGTTTGTACGGATAGATTTCTAATTTCATTAGCGACTACGGCAAATCCCTTGCCATATTGATCTGCTTGGGCTGCTTCTATAGAAGCATTAATAGATAAAATCTTTGTGGATTTAGCGATATTTGAAACCTTGTCGTTCATATTAATAACCTCATTCGTGTAACTCTGTAATTCGCTGATGTTAAGTGAAAGTGCTTCAAATATATCAAGCAAGCCATTTACAACTTTATTCACTTCATTTACGAGATGTTTGCCAGTTTCACTTTCTCTTGAAGTTTCATGAACTTGTAGGTTGACTCTTTCAATAGATAAAACAAGCGATTTCACTTTCACTTCACTTTCCTTCATTGCTGCGCTAATATCGAAAATACTATTTGTTTGTTCATTGAAGGTTAATCCCATTTCACTTGTTGATATTCTCATTTCTTGAAAAGAAGTATTATGGTTTTTACTTACATCGTCCACAATTTCAATATATTTAGAAATTTCACTGACTTGAGTTCCAATAACATCTTTGTTATGTAGTAGATCATTAGTTAATTCTTCTGTTTTATAATGCACCTGAGATATATTTTTATTTAGTAATCTATCTCCATATAAAAAGCAGTACAAACCAATCGCAGGTATTGCAAAATAGACAATATCATTGAGTACAATACCAGTCCAACTGTAAGACAATGATTGATTAGAACTAGAAACGTTCATTACATCTTTTTGATAGACTAACATATAATAGATAGCTATTGCTCCTATAACACTTGAACATAAATACACTTTAATGTCCTTACTCATTGCTCCAACTAAGAGTAATAAGATAACAAATGAAAAGTTACTATAATCAGGCAATAATTGAGTGAAGAAAACAAGTACTATCGAAATAGAAAGTAAAGCGAAATATTGAAGGAATTTCGCATTCTGCTTTCGAATATGCCACACTAGCATAAAAATACACATTGAGGTTTCAAGAATAATTGCTAGGATTATTCTGTTAGTTAGAATCGTGCCAATAAAAGATAGTGATGAAATAATAGTCATTACAATAAAACCAATGACCATGACCTTATTTCTAAATTGTTGGTCAGCTTTAATTAAATCTCTTAATGTGTTCATGAAATCACTTCTCCCGTATTTATATTTCATAGAAGTTGATCAAGTTGTATTAATATCATTTTAAAGGTAAAACAAATAACACGCAAAAACCCGAGGGGGTTAATGCGTGCTTCGCATGATAAACATATTTGATTGTTTTAATTATAACGGATTATAACGTTAAAATCATTACATTTCTTTTAGACATTAAGAAGGTAACACTATTATGCTAATCTAAAGAACCTAGCAATCATTATACACGCGTAAATGCCTAGTAATGTCAAAAGAATTTGATTGTCACGTTCCTTTGCGAAATTATAAATTAATTTCAATGTTTATCAGCTCCTTCCGATGTATTATTATCTTGATCAGAATAAATCACAAAAGCAGTGGTTTCAAATATTTCATCTATGGTGTCTTGCCCTTCATCTAATAACTCAATTAACCTATTTTCCCCATAAACTTTCAAAAGAACACTAAGCATTAGTCTATCTTTAGAGTCATAATTTTTAAATCGTTGGTGTCTCTTACTAAGTTCAATTGTATTTATGATGCTTGAGAAGTTACCATCTTCTTGAATTGAATGGTAATAGTTACCATTAATATTCAACCGGTAACCTGATATGATAGAATTTCTTATCATATATTCTTCATATTGCGAGACTTGATGAGGCATAGTAATAGATTGAGATAACTCTTCTTTCTTTATGAAGTTCTGAAGTTCGCGTTCTCTCTCGGGTGAAAGATATCTAATTAACCGAATACATAGTGCATTCTGTCTAAAATAATATTCAAAGCCTTCAGTAATGTCAATTGATGAATATATCGGATATAGTGTCGTTAGAGGAAATATTCCATTGAAGTAATGGGTAACTTGTTTGGATAGTGGCCCATCTGTCCATGAGCACTGCCAAAAACTATCGTACTTATCAATAAAGAAAACTATATCAGGGAATACTTTTTGAAGTTCTTGAGTTAAAATTCGCTGGATATTCATAATTCACTCCTCCTACTTATACTAAATGTCGTATACTAATATTTGAACAAACAAATATAGTTTTATATAGTTCTTTGATCACATCATGACTATTCAATGGGGGCGCATACTATTATGAAAGTTAAAGGTATAAGATTATCATTAACTGCATTAATTCTTATCATATTTATTTTTCTGGTTACGAATATATCTTATTATTTTATTACAAGAAATGCATTGATATCGGAAGCAGATAAAAGAATGTATTTAGCGGCCGATTACGCAGCTGAATATATTACTCAGGTGAAAAATACCGATATAGCGGTAAAGGCGCTTATTACTGATCAGGTGAAGCTTACCACCACAATCGTTTCAAATCAGCTAGGAAATAAATCTACAGATATTAACCTAAAAAAAATTGATTATTTGAAATCACTTTATAATATTGACATCTTACATATAATAGACAAACCTGCAATATCTTTAACCGATAGTTATGATAATCTCGTATATTCAGAGGATAGCGACGTAGAATATTATGAATATTCTTCTCCAGAAATGGACTATAGTTTAAAGTTATCTTTATTGGATAATGAACTTCAAGTTAATAAATACAGTGATATCACGAATCATTTAAATAGTTTAGGAGAATATCCTGTCAATTTTTATAAAGGTAATCCCATAACGCTTGAATTCTCCTTGTTTAAAAAGCCAGCTGGAGATTTTGTCAATTTTTCAAGTACTGAGCACTATGGTACATTCACTCTTTTAGACGATCAAGATATAGAATATCTAAATATAGCAGCTGAAACAGAAAAAGTTATTTACATAGATAACTCTGGAGATGCTGATTATGAAAAGTATTTTATGACAGTAATGATCGATAACCATAAATACATATTATGCTTGATATCAGATAATGATATTGTGATTAAAGTGTTGTTTGATCAAGTTATATTATATGTATATGCAATGGTTATATGCTCTGCTGTGTTCCTTGTGTTGTGTGCTTCGCTAATCAGAATTTACAATAGACGCAGAGATAATGCAGTCGAATCAGTCCATGTCGATTATGAGAATAGCATGAACGCCATTTATCTCTCCATTAAACAGCAAAGACATGATTTAATCAATATAATATCAACCGTAAACTCATTAGTTATAATGAAAGAGTATAACGAACTAAAAAAATATACTGATGAAATTATTGAAGACACCTTAGAAATTAGTGATCTTTTGAACATAACTTCCCCACCATTAATGGCCCTTCTTCAAACTAAATACAGTTCTGCTAATAAGAATGGAATTAAAATGACACATGAAATAATTGATTTTCAAAATATTAAAGAATTCAGATATAAATCAAACGATCTCGTTCGTATACTAAGTAATTTAATAGACAACGCATTCGATGCTGTTATATCTACAAAAGAAGTGAGAGACTATGAGTATATACCAGAGGTAAACGTGAAAGTGTATTTAGAAGGTTCAACTATCGTATTTTCGGTTAGCAATAATGGTGGGAAAATACCTGAAGAGCAAATTGAAATTATAACTAAACCTGGATATTCTACCAAAGATAATGGTACTGGATTGGGGTTATCCATCGTCACTTCTATCCTAGAGAAAAATAATGGTAAATTAGTAATATCCTCAAATGAGGTAATCACAAAATTCAATGCCATTATTGATATCAAGAACTAATACTATTAGGAGAGTTCCCTATGAGTAGTCGTTATTAACTCTTAGGGAACTCTCTTTTGAATTTTAATAAATCAAATCATTATTATAGTGCTGCTTGGTTACGACCTTTCCATACATATATATCTAGACAAACCTGTAATAAAGCTTTTTACAATAAAGGTCTTGGTAGTGGAGTGATTAGACAAAATTGGTTTCCAAAATTCATCTTCATCAAAATTTAACAATCCAGTTGCAATCACACTTGGAAGTATAAGCAAATCTTCAGATATTTCTGAAAGGTATTTAACGTTATATATTTTCATAGTTTTAATATCTGACAAGTATGTGTAAATTAGCGCAGTGTAAGCGTACTTTTTAGCTTCTATTGGAAAAGATTCGATTTGATCAAGAAATTTCCTGGAGCTCAAATTTATTATGGATGTGATGTCATTTTTAGTTAGAGTTTCTTTTTTTTAATCTTCTTAATTGAGATTGAGCTCCCTTCTTTAACAATCTTTTCTTCAGTAATCCGTGGTTTCGTCATGTAACTTTCCAGATCAGCTAATACAACGTTAACTTCTGTAATCATCAAATTAGCAGTATCGGAGTCCCTAAGGAACGGTACTTGTTTGGCATATACTTCGGAAAATGCACTTAAATCAGAATATCGACTCTGAATATCATGGCTGTTTATATTGGAATACTCATGATCTTCTTGGATTAGATACCATTCTAATAGACCTATACTATCCATATGTAAGCTTTCAACTTCTTTCTTCCAATAATCTTCAAACTTCTTTTGTTTAAAATTGAACACATGCATACACTCCTGATTATTTTGTATATTTGGTTGAAGTAATTAACAAATTCAATTCTCTCTCATAAAAACAAAAAAACGCATCTATCCCGAAAGATGATGCGTACTTCGCATTTTTGATGTATTCAATTAATTTTTATTATAGTTGTGAGAGTTCAAAAGTCAAGGTAACTAATGATTAAAATATATATACAAACAATCGCACCAATTACTATATAAAAATCGTAGAACTTATTAGATTGTAAGAGTATAAGTACACCAAGGTGGATCCTTTCTTACACTTATGTGCTTATAACTAATTTGCGGAAACTCATATATTTAATTACTGATGAAGGAGGTGCATATTTTAGTGGTAGAATATAGTTTGCGAATAAGGAGGTGAAAAGTATTGGAACACCAATTTAGAGTTATCATTGCAGAAGACGATCCCCATCAGATGATATTATTGAAAAAATATGCCCACGACTTAAATCTTGTCATTGCTGCAGATGTTTCTTCGGGCTTAAAACTTGTCGAGATGACTAAATTACACAAACCAGATATAGTATTCTTAGACATTGGTCTTGAGGGTATAGACGGTATAACTGCTGTTAAATCAATAACAGAGGCGGGACTTTCGCCTGTAATTATCTTCATTACTGGATCGCTCAATCCAGAGCATCTTCTAGCCGGTTTCGAGTATGGCTCGATAGACTATATAACCAAACCTGTTATGTTTAACAGATTTGAAAAGGCAGTCATTAAGGCTAAAGAGAAATTGCATTCACAAATATTACTAGGTACAAAAAATGAGGATAACATTAATTGGCTCACTTTAAAAGGTAATTATCGAAATTTTACGATAAATGAACATCAGATCGTTCTTATTTTAAAAGATCAAACTTCTAGAAATAAATTAGATGTTTATTTGAAAGACGGTTCTATTATGGAGACAAGTACACCATTAAAAGTAATTAAGGAATCATGTACTAAGAATATTGTTTTTGCTAATCGTAGTAGTCTTATTAACTTAACTCATCTACTAGCAATACATCCTGATCCAATGTCACCAAAAAACTTTCTTATCAAATTAAATTATTTTGATAAGAAAGTACCACTAACAAAAAAATATTATTTAGATTCGTTTGCTCCGATTTTACCTATGAAAAAAAGCTGAACATTATTTACGGCGATGATTATTCTGAGTTTTGAATTCTATTGCTCCATCGATATCTCCATTTTCCGTGATTTCATAGTATATGATGATGGTACCATATTCGATTGAAGGTTGTGCTGTAACACAATCTTCGATAAGCAATAAAAATGTTTTCAAATTATCTCTAGACATACCCCGAGTAGTCAAAGGTGTTTCTCGAAGACCTCTTTTTATTATATGATAATTGATTGCTAATTCTTCATCACGGACGAAGAATTCCATAGTACCTTTTGGTAGTTTGGAAAGCGTTTTGGGATAATAATCTGTCATTATGCAAAGCTTGATTTGATCGTATAGGCTTAAGTTTTTCTGTGTTAGAATACTACCTATCATTTGAGAATTGTTGAATGATACTTTTTCTTCTATTGTATTTGTCATGTATGCACCGCACCTCACCTGATATTCTCTGTTATTGATACTATAGCAAATATTAAAATCAGATTATATGAAATGTGATCGAATCGTCTGTTTTGTTGTCTGAGATATCATTTTATTACGCACATAGTACTATAACTTGTAAAACAAACCACTTTCAAAGCACCTGTTATTTAAATTTGAATAGGTCAAAAGGTTCATTTAGAGGATGGTTATCTGATTATTTAAGACTTACGAATAATATATTAGTTATTTAAAAACCAAAAGCGCACTATTTTTTAATGCGCTTTTGGTTTTAAATTTGATGTTTTTTTGTTAACATGTGTATTGCCTATTGCTTTATACATGTAAAATATCAATCTAATATTTAATTTTGATTTATATAAGCTCACGTAAAAAAGATTGTGATCTTTGCTGTTAATTTTTCGCGTTTATTAGCAGATCAGTAATTGTAAACTTATTTTTGCTAACGATTCTTCACATTCTCAATACTGTTTTCGGATAATCAAAAATCTAATTTATTTTTTATATTTCCATTATTACATCTATGTCAGGGGTGAAAATTAAGTTTGAAAGTGTCCATACTGTCTAGTAAGAATATTACGAGGCGGGATAGTATATGTGGGCCCCATTAAGCAAGCAAGATAATCTAATGAATGATGTGTTCAAGTTCATGTTAGACTTGGAAGAAACATGGTATTTAGTGGATATTGAGCATGACCCGCAAGAAGAAGCGTGGCACTTATTTATAGACTTTGAACGTGGAGCGCTATTTCCCTGTCCGCATTGTGGAACACTTTGCAAGGCCTACGATGCAGAGAAAAAGCAGTGGCGCCATCTCGATGTTTGGAAATGGAAAACCTATATCCATGCTCGTGTTCCCCGAACCATTGCAAAAGATGCAATAAGATCACGATGATTCCAGTGAAGTGGTCACGTCCGTTGTCGCATTTCACTTTGGATTTTGATGCTTGGGCTGTGCGTTTAATGGCTGAAATCCCCGGAGACCATTAATACCTTCAAGTAAGCCATTTGTCATTCGGCTATGAAACCAACGAAGATAATCTAATAGCTATGGTCTCATGACCGCTAACAAACATCGTCTACCATCGCTTGCAGCACAGAGGTCCTAGACCCGTGTTTATCCCTTCCCATTTATATCAATGGTTTAGTATCTATTGAAACAAGCGTCTCTATGAACCTATTTCTATGTAGCATTACCCATCCAGTAGCGCGAAGAGGAATTTTTTTATGTATAGTTTTCAACCTAATTGGAATAACATTAAATAATGGAGTGTCACTAATAGATACCCCATTATTTAATCATATTCAAGATCTTCAGCAATTAACACATAATTTGACGGACAGTGGTTTTATACTATTCTTTCTTTTAGTGTCTTACCAGGTTTAAAAGCTGGAATTTTAGAAGCAGCTATATCAATTTCTTCCCCGGTTTGAGGATTGCGACCTTTTCGTGCACTGCGTTCACGTATCTCGAAATTTCCAAATCCAATGATCTGTACTTTATCACCGTTCTGTAAAGCACCAGATATGCTCTCAAATACAGCGTCAACTGCTTTCGTAGAATCTTTCTTACTTAACCCTGTTATCTCAGCTACTTGTGTTATTAAATTTGTTTTGTTCATTTCTATATTCACCTCGTTATGTTTTGAACGGAAATTGGTATCTCGTTCTAAAAAAAGAATACTACATTTTTGAGAGTATGTTAAATTTGCAAGTGGGTTATTTCAAAAAAAATAACATTCTGATATAATAATAAATAATCAAATACTAAATCATGTGGAAGAACCACTAATGGCATTTTTTGGCCTGTTAGGGTTCTTTTTTTGTTGAGGAGGACATTTTTTACATGGTATTACGAATAAAAATTGCAGGAATATTTAGTTTAATAGCAACCGGAATTGTTTCTCTTATTATATTTCTATTCATTATTTTATTTAATGAAAATAATATTGATTTACAACTTTTATTTAGAAGTTTATCTATTTCCAGTGCCTTATTTATCGTTTTATCACTCTTAACCTACTCATTTGCGGGAATACTGCTAAAGCCATTAATGAACATTATGGAGAATGTATATATGACGAAGAAATTTCAGAATACATTCAAAACTAATGATATCGATGAATTAGGAATTCTTGCGAATGAGTTAGAACAATTTCAAGATACGCTTACTAAACAAGCTGATCACATTAAAATGTTAGGTATCGAGCTTACAAATAAAGATGGTGAAATTAGCGCATTGCTCACTAACACAATCGCTGCACTTTCTAAGGCTGTTGATGCAAGAGATCCATACACTGGATTACATTCTTTAAATGTAGCTCGATACACTTTAGTGTTAAGTAAAAAACTCCAACTCAGTGATGAAGAAGTGAAGAATAATTATTTAGGGGCATTGTTACACGATGTAGGAAAGATCGGTGTAGCTGAAACAATATTGAAAAAAAATGATAGATTGAGTAACGATGAATTTAATTTAATGAAAAAACACCCTGAACTCGGATTTGATATTGTTAAAGAAATACATGAACTATCAATCAGAGGTGTGTGTGATATTGTGCGTCATCATCATGAGAGGATTGACGGAAATGGTTATCCCTTAGGGTTACAAGGTAGCGACATACCCTTTGCAGCACGTATAGTAGCAATTTGTGATTCATTTGATGCAATGACGACCTCAAGACCTTATCGACCAGCTATGGATAAAGATACTGCGATAACTCAGTTACAGATGCACTCAGGTACTCAATTTGATGAACAAATAGTTCAAGTATTTATCGCATGTATTTCTGAAAATCCACAATTATGTATGACTAACGTGGAAATCTAGAAGAAATCAAAAAAACACTTAAGAGGTTATTATTCAACTTAAGTGTATGGAACGGAATTATGAAGTTAAAAAGCCCATAAACTAAGATTTAGGGCTTTTATTACTTTCTTCGACTATTAGATTATCGTGTATATAGTTTAACCATTTCTCTTATAAGACGGTCTCGATCCCAAAGTTGTACATTATTTGCCTTTGCCAATTCTTTAGCAGGCTCTGTAAAATAGGAATTTGTTACAACCCACGCTTCTTCCGCATCATATACTGCCTTGGAAGCCACAACTTGTTGTACAGCAGTGTTAGAAACCTTACTTTTCTCCCTCTTCGCTTGGACGGCCGTTGTTACCCCGTTTAACTTAATAATTACATCTGCACCATGATCACGTGTTCTCTTTGTTTTTTTTGCTTTGTACCCCATGAATTGAAATAAGAAAACTAGATAGTCTTCAAATTGATCACCGGTCATTGAATCGACATTTCGTATATTCGAAAGTTTCAAACGTTTCTTTTTTTTATATTGGGGTACAAATTTGATTAGACCAATAGTAAGAAGCAAAATAATTAATATAGGTATACCCCACATTTTAAACCATAAGCTGAGATTGTTATTGAATTCAATCAGTTTTATGTTATTCAACTCAATTGGTTTGCTTATGGTTTTAAAAGGAATTGTGACATAGTTATTCATTAATGTTTTAGCTACAATTAAGATTGATACAAGAACGATGAATTTCACAACATTTCGGTATAACTTACGGGCATTCTTTCTCATTCGATACATTGTAGACTCCTTCCATGGATATCTTTATGAGTGAATAATGATACTAGATCATTTTCTCTCATTCCAAGATCTCCTAATGCCTGTTCAGAGGCAAAAATATGGACTTGATTGTTAACGGTGGAGTAGTAACAATTTGCTGCTATCTTCGACCGGTTCCGTAATGGAATACTATTAGTTAGACCAGCTAAACACATCAGATGCATCTCCGCCAGAAGGACAGATGCTTCATTTTGATTATTCTTTAACCAAAGGATATTATCAGCATCTTCACTCATATCGCATTCTTTGATCAAGTTATTTATGATAGGGTATTTTGGAAAGTTGATTTCATTCATACATGTTCACATCCTATTTTATAAGATTATATATTATCATTATGAAGGTGTAAGAAACCCATCGCAAAATTTAGGAGATACTAAATATGCGATGGGTACAATAAAATCGGTTTATATATTTTTCTTTACTGGATTAGTAAGATATTCGACTACACGTTCAATCTCTTCATCGGAAACATATGCAGCGGTGAGCCTCTTTTTCGCACCATTTTTAGGAAGGTAAAACATATCCCCTTCTCCTAATAAGTCTTCTGCTCCTGTATCATCAAGTATGACTTGAGAATCATAATGATTGGCAACTGCAAAGGCAATACGAACTGGGAAATTCGCTTTGATAATAGGCGAAATAACTTCTTTAGACGGTCTCTGTGTTGCGATGATCATATGGATACCTGCTGCACGTGCTAACTGAGCTAATCGTACGATTTGTTCCTCAACATCATCACATTGGATCATTAAATCCGCTAGCTCGTCTATCACCAGAACAATATACGGCATTAAAGGTGCCTTAGGATTCTCTAATAGTATTTTATCGTTGTACGCTTGTATATTTCTAACTCCAGTACGGTGAAGGATTTCATATCTCTTTTCCATTTCTACAACCAACTTTTTAAGTGCTAAAGATGCTCTTTTTACATCTGTCACTATGGGACCAAATAGATGCGGGATGTTTTCATAGATCGACAATTCCACCATCTTAGGGTCAATAAATAGAAATTTAAGCTTATCTGGCGTTTGGCCATAAAGAAGACTTATGATGAATGAGTTTAATCCTACAGATTTACCCGACCCAGTAGTCCCTGCAATTAACAGGTGAGGCATCTTCGCGAGATTTGCGAAAACGGGGTTACCAGACATGTCTAGACCGATTGGAAATGAAAGTGGTTCTTTTGAAGCGAGAAAATCTTTATTTTCTAATTGGGATCTTAAATTAACGACATATGGCACTTTACTAGGAATTTCAATCCCGATAACATCTGAACCTGGTATTGGAAGGTATAAAGTAAGCATCTCAGCTTTTAGTGTACGTTGGAAATTAGCTTTAAACCGCCGGAATGAGGCGATGTTAACGCCTGCTTCTGGCCTTATTTCAAATCGTGTTACACGCGGTCCAAAGGTTGCTCCTGAGACAACAACAGGTAACTTTAAATTCCTAGCTTCATTTTCTATTGCCAAAAATTCTTTTTTCATTTCCTGTTCTGAAGGTGGAGCTATTGTAGAAGCTTTTAATAGATGGATAGGCATCTTTAAAAAATCAGTACTTGGATATCTCCAACCAAGTTTCCCTGATGTCTTATCAAATACCAAGACAGCATCGTAGGTTGTATCTGGTTTATCAGGACTTGATGACTTATTTAAAAACCCTTTAATAAGTCCTGTATCTCCTTTGGTAAGTAAACTCCGAATATGTTCTTTTGTAATATCTACTCCTTTTATTATCTTATTGATTTTAAAGCCGCAACTAGTAGTATCCCATCCAGTACATCCGTATAGTACTTTTTTATCAATCACTGGTAGTCCACAATGTTTACATGGTCCCAAGTTTTGATCTGCACTTATTCGTCTGACAGGTCGATTTTCTGTCTCTTCAACTCGTACAGGCTCAACATAAGGTGCATCATACGCATGTATCTTTTCAGATGAGTCATTGGGAGCGGGTTGTAACGTCTGTTTCGAATGTTTCTCCGTCGTTAGATGATCGGCTTTTAATTGATTATTTTCTTTTGTATTTTCAGAGGGAGTATGACTCAACAGATCTTGATAAATAGTTTGTGTGTCAGCAAGTGATTTCAAAATTTGTCGAGGTGAGTTTCCCTCATAAGGGCCTACTATTCCATCACTCTCCATGCGGTCAATTATTTTTGCTGATACTGTATATCCTAGGTGAAGCTTTCTTTGAATTAATGAAACGGATGCTTGACCACTTTCATATACAATACGTATCGCCTGGATGTAATTCTTATTTTCTTCAGTGAGGTCTAGATTTTGATTATTTGAGTTAGCAGAATCGTTTGTTTTCTGTTTTTGTTTTGGTTCTCCGGATCTCGCACCATTTATTTCTGTGGACATAAGCTCTGTTTTCTCTGTAATAGAAATTGTTTCGTGTAGGCCAGGACTAATAGTTTTATTGGTTTCTTCTTTACTATTATTATTCATTTTTGATCCTTGGTTTATCGTAGTTTCCTTATTATTATTGTTCGTTTCCAGATTAATTTCCATAGTAGTGACTGACTCTATTGCATCAGAAACTAATTTTAGAGATAGTTTTTTGGCTTGATTAATAAAACTTGTATGCGTATATATTCCTTCACCAATTTGACTTAAATGTTGCTCCCATTGAGCTGTTGTAGCTGCTGAAGAAAGAGCTGAAAAACCTATAGCTTGGATTAATGTTCGGCCTTTCAAAGTTGGATAAACCAAGTTTTTTTTGATAGAGATATAATTTAAATCCGTCAGACGTTTTATAATCGACGCCCTGGTAGCTTCGGTCCCTAAACCTTGCGTTTTACGCATGATACTTTCAAGTTGTTTATCGCCGATTTGATTCCCAGCTGTCTTCATTAATGGAATTAGATCCCCTTGAGTATACCGTTTTGGTGAGGATGTCCAACCTTCTTTAGCTTCACATATAGCAGTTGTTCCTTCTTGACCGATAATTACATTAGGCAATATAGGGAGATCATCTTTAATTTCATCAGGATCATCCGTAGATAAAACTTTTCTCCAACCTTCTCTAATCATTCGTTTCCCTTTGGTCGAGAAAGAAAAACGATTATCAACGTACGTAAGAATTGTGGTGTGCTCAAAAATAGCAGATTCATAATGGGCTGCTATTAGCGACTTCACAACTAGGTCATAAATCTGACGTTCTTTTTCACTTAACTCATGCATCTCGGGGACTAATTCTGTGGGTATGATTGCATAGTGATCAGAAACTTTTGAGGCATCAACATATCTCTTATTTCCAAGCAATGTTTGTGTCGGCAAAGGAAAGAATCGACTATATGGAACTAACATTTGAATCTTAGTTAATATATCTGGAAATCCCTTTGCTTCTTCCTCTGTAACCCAAGATGAGTCGGTCCTAGGATAAGACTGCCATCCTTTGTCGTAAAGCGACTGACAAGCTTCTAGGGTCTCTTGAGGGCTCAGTTTATAAAGTCGATTTGCTATTGTTTGTAGTTCAGACAAGCTAAAAAGATGTGGTGCTAAAGACTCTTTTTTATCTACTTGAATATTTTCGATTTTTGCTGTCTTTCCTTTACACCACATTGCAAGTTTCTCAGCCTTTGGTTGATCATTAACTCTACTTTGATCGCCAGCGAACCATTTCCCGCTGTACTTTTCTTCATTTAGATTAAATGAAGCTTCAATTTCCCAAAAAGGTGTAGAAATAAAATTCTCCATTGTTTCTTCTCGTTCACAAATTAAGGATAATAACGGTGTTTGTACTCTGCCTGTCGAGAAAACTTCATTCATCCCTTTTTGTTTAAGTAACAATGTGTAAGCTCTTGACGTATTTATTCCTACTATCCAATCAGCACAAGATCTAGCGTAAGCTTCGTAAAACAAGTTTTTTGTTTCTGCTTCAGGAAGAAGCTTTTGAAATGCAGAAATAACCGCATCTTTTGTTAAAGATGAAGTCCAAAGACGTTTTACAGTTTTTTTGCACCCACTTAATTGATAGATCAGCGTGAAAATTGCCTCTCCCTCACGTCCCGGGTCACATGCGTTCACAATTTCATTAAAACTCTTATTCAGTAATAGTTTTTTTAAATGAGAAAACAATCGCTCTTTACCTGAAGCGGGCTTTAGCATAAACTTATCTGGAATAATAGGTAAATGTTCTAATGACCAACTTTTGAATTTCGGATCGTAATCTTCAGGGTCCATAAGAGATACCACGTGTCCTGCTGCCCATGTAAAGTAAGCCCCTTTCGGAAGCGTTGGGCAAGGCAGAACTTCAATATATCCAAAGCCATTTCCCTTTTGAGCAAAAGGAGCTGCTAATTTAGTCGCTTGGTCTTTCTTTTCAGCTATAATAAGTTTCATTATTACCTCCTGAATCATAAAAAAAGCACACTATTCCGATTAAGGAATAAGCGTGCTTCGCTTTTTATTAGTATGTTGTTGTATTACATTATACCTTAATTGAAGCTTTAGGTCACACCTATAATAATAAACAAAAAAATTCAACGGGTATACGATCTACCATATAAACTCCTGAAGTTGTTTATTCACTTGTCTCCTCAAAGCTTATAAGATCATCTTCAAGTTTTTCATAGTGTCTTATTTCATTTTTAAAAAGCGATCTTACTTTGTGCTCAAATAATCGTTTTATTTTCTCAATATTTCGAATGTCACTAAAGTGTATTTCTATTTTTTTACTAATAAAATTGTAAGTTATATTTTTGTGATAACTATTTATTCTTCCAAAGTATAACGACATAGATACTTCTGATTTTAAAGCTTTTGAAATCCAATTATTATATTCTCTAACATGTAAGAATAATTCTACTTGCTTTAAAGTTTTTCTTGTTCTGCGCTCAAAAGTAGGATCAGAATATTTAATGTAACAAGTTAATTTAATGGGTTTAATGTCTGCAAGTTCTTTCTCTACTGAATAATTAAATTCAAACATTATATCAGTCCGATCTAAGTTATTTTCAATAGATTAGTCCATGTTCTCAGGTGAGTTTGAATGCTCCGCATAAAGATATTTAAAGCACATATAATCTTCTTCAGATAATATAGATATTTCGTATAAAAATTCTATTTCATTAAGAGGTATATTTTGAGGATCGTTATCCCACTTATCTTTTTTCAGTACATACATATAGTCATACAAGACCATGTATTGAGTTCCATCGAACGTATTTTTTTCTTTTGCAGCATTGAATTGTTCTTCAGATATTTGAACTCGTTGCTTACCCCCAGGAAGGTAGTATATCGAACTTTCTTCTAGGTAGTAAATTTCATAGACTATTAGTGCTGGGTATTGTGTTTCGATCATAACATTCACCTCTTTTTTATTTTTTATCTATTATAGCGAGCTCTTTTCGAGTTAGCTTTTTTAATTCGTCGGATATCTACTCTACATTTAGGGCAATGCGTTGGGTGATTGTTATTGAGTCTCATGAAGTGATCCTGAGTCACACTGAAGAAAATATCTCCACATCCATCCATTTCACACTTTTCATCATAAATTATTGGTGTGCCAGAGTCGCGTCCGCCAGACTGGTTTATAATTGCAACAAATTCATCTAAGGTTATTCCAGCATCTTTGAGAACATCATTTAGAGCCATTTTCATGGGCTATCTCCCCCTATATGTTCATACCAATATAACATATCATTGGTGTAGCTTATTCATTGTTTCACGTTTTATCAAATAGGAATATTCCTCATTTATTTTTTCTAGGTATGTTTGAAGTGATTTGTTCAATTCTATTTCTATCTTGTTTATTTCTTTTTCATTTTTACTTGAGAACGTTAGACCTTCAGGATTCAATAGATCTGAAAGCAATCCCAAATATCTTCTTTCGTTAACATTTTCATAGTTACAAATATGCAACTTAAAAGGTGTGTTTTCACTTACATAAAATGTCCAAAGTGGATATCTTTTTATTAATACCATCCCTGAGAATATATTATCCATTCTTTTATAAAATCTATCATCTTTAATACTTAATCTCGCAACAACCTGAAAAGGTTCTCCATCTTCTACTACTACTACTTCCTTTATAATTTCTATTTTATAAATGCCTTCCATTTTAATCATCCTCACATTTGATAATATTTTGCTGAATGAAATCAATCCTGTATATAAATTTACTAATCTATTCATAGGGTGTTCATAAATTTTCTATTAAAAGTAAGGTAGAGAAGAGCATAATAATGAAGATTGATAGATTTACAATGGTGTGATACTTCTTTACTTGGATAGGTACAAACAATAATAGTCTCATAGAGAGAAACATAATCGCAAAACAAAAAAATACCATAATTACCTCCATACAACTGTGATCATAATTCCTGCCAGAAGAGTGACAGATAGAGATGTGACAAATGAAATCCAAAATGCGCGTGTGGATATTAAGTTGCTACGTTTTCCTCCAAAGAAAATTTCATCAATACTCCATGCAAATAACATTAGGAAAATTATCCAAAAGGAAATTCTTATAACATTTCCAACAACGGAATTAAGAATAAACCTGTCAACGAACGAACCATTTCCATTCGATATTCCTAAAAAATACTTAAGTAAATGAATTGGGATATCTAAGTCCCCTACTTTGATTAAGGATAATATCGATATAGGCAAAAAGGTAATTAAAATTAGAACTATTGGTGAGAATAGTAGTAAATGCTTTTTTTTCATAAATTCCACTTCTCCTTATACACCATATGCCACAAAATTCCTTCCTTTGACATATTTAGCATTCATATTTTTAGGCGCTAAACCTTCTCTTAATCCGAGTGATTTTAGGATATTCATAGATGCTTTCTATAAACGGAACTTCATCATACGTAACTAACAAATCAGCACAAGGGAATTCTTTATAGAGACTGTCTAGTAACATCTGTAAGGATAAATGATCATCCTCACCATAATAATGTAGGTATAAATTTTTACCTTGTTCGTAGTAGGGTGGATCAATAAAGATAGTTGCCTTATCATTCCAGTAATTATTTTCTATAAATTCTAACGCGTCTACATTATGTACCGTGAACCTTTCAGACATCGAATGAATGGTTGATATTCGTTTACATAATTGTTCCGGGTTCCATCTAGATAATAATGCTTCCTGACTCCCTCTTATGCCCCCTAATGGATTTGCTTTAAATATACCTGAGTAAGCTAGACGATTGACTATAAGCAGGCTCCAGGCAGCCTCAAACATGTCGCAATTGATATAGTCTCCTTTAATTCTAGTTCGTGCCATAATATAGTCATCATGCGTAGGTTTATGATTCATTATTTCAAGAATTAGTGAATCAGGAAATGTTTTAATCAACTGAAATAATGAATAAACTCCAAAGTCATAATCGTTTAATGTTAGCTCCTTAATTATACCAGCGTGAAGTAAAGCAAACTCTAGGCTTCCTCCACCAGTGTAGGGACTATATAACTTATCTGTTTTCTCTATATTCATATGGCTAAGAATATAATTTGCTATTTTACTTTTACCTCCAGGGTAACGCAAGGGAGAGATCTGTTTGTTTAATTTAACTTGGTCCGCTACTGACACAGTTTCATTTACAGATGCTTTACCTTCAAGGATTAAGGTGTATTTACGAGTTTGTTCTTTGTCTGAATCAAAATAGGTAAATCCATCACAGTGGTCACACCAAAATCCCTCAACATTCTTATCTACATCATCGATTAATAAATCGTACATTTCACAACAAAATGTACAGTATATCATCTTATTTGAATACACTGTTTTGATCAAGACATCAACTCCGCTTTCAATTGTATGTTTTTCTCACTAGTTCATTCTAATTTCTGAAAGCGTTAAATATACAGCTTCTGCTCGTTGTCGTGGAGTGACTTGTAACAACCGCACTATTCCATCAGGATGCATGTTTCCTTCGAACCATCCACAACAAGCATCCGCTCCTGTGACATTAGATAGTGCGTTAACATACCCAAGCGCATCTAGTTCAATAGCCTTAACTTGTAGCACTAGAGAAATTGATGCATTCTTACTTGGGTTCCATGTAATTGATTCTCCATCTACTCGAAGAGTGTATTTATTACCATATAACACTACAACACCATTTACCTTATAATTATTTCTTTGTAGTCGGGTTACATCTTCTATTTCTGCAATTTCAGTATGACCCTGCAAAAGAGCTAGAGCCAAATCTAAGTCTTCGTTACTCATTGACATTACATTCTGCAGTTTTAAATAACGATCGTACTTTTGTTCTGCTATCACTATACTCTACCTCCTATAGCCTATTTTACATCCTTATGTATAGTTCATCACAACTCTGGTTCCTCTTCTGGTAGATCAATTTCCCGACTACCTTCGCATTCGTGATCTCCATAACTATTATCGAATAGAATGATCTAAAAAGAAAATAATAACCCGCACTATTTTCACGGGTTATTATATATAGACAATTATTTAGCTTTCATTTCTGTCATATGAGCTTCATAAGCCATATTATCAAGGATGATCATACAAATATCCATTATTTCTTCTGGTGGATGATTTAACTTTTTAGCGTATACAAATGCCCTTTCTGTCACTTCACGAATCATTCCGGTTACATCGGCTCCATTGAGAGTTAAGTCTTGATTGGAAACATATTTTTTCATAGAAGCGGGTACAAAAGATGTTTCTGGTGTAACTAAACATAAGGCGAAATCATGAAGGTAGTTGTCTCTTATATTAACGATTAAGTAAAACAAGTGGGGCTTTATTTTCACGATTCTCTGAACCCATCTTTTAATTTCTGGTACATTGTACATTCTTCTAGGGTCATTTTCATAACCAACAAACATGATGGCAAGACCGTTTCTACCATTCTTTTTCTTTTTCTCTACACTATTAATTATTTTTAAATAGGATTCGATATGACCACGTTCCACATCTTCCTTCTTCACAATCATATTTGTTACTTTAATTTCTCTTTCTATATCCCCATTTTGGTTCAATTTAAAAGGAAGGTTATGTTTTTTGAATAATTCTAGCATGTAATTTAACCCTTGCATTTTCACACTCTCCATATTAAATTTAGGTTGATTTCACTCTGGTAACGAACATGAGTGAATCCCTATTAAGGATGAACATACTTTGTTATGTTTTTTATTATTACATTTAATTTCATTAATGATATTCTTCCGGATATAACTGGAGAATGAAATTTGTATACTTTTGAAGTTTTTTGATGTAGAACAAAGTGGCTGCAGCTTCTTTATCAATGGAAGCGTGTCCTAAGTCAGTTAATCGGTACACATAGTTATACCGACGAGATGTTGTCCATTTTCCTATAATGTATCCTTGATCTGTTTCCATTTCATGCGCCACTTCGTAAAAATACCCTTGTGCTGGTTGCCATAGATATCTTTTTTGAAATAGTAACCAAACGTCCTTCCCTGTCGCGAATTCATAATTTTTTTCTGTAAGGATAGACATGAATAGACATCTAATTAAATGTCTAACATTGATCAATCTACTAAACATCATTTTTTGCTCTCGATTTAATTCAACAGGTTCTTTGGAACCTGTTCCTGTGATGAGATAAGCGAAAAAGTCTGCCATTTTTTTAAGGACTATGACTGTATCTAAATATGATTGACGCAACTCAACTATCTTTTTCCTTCCAACTTCAGTTACCGTTAAATATTTCCTATTAGATTTAGGGTCAAATCTTGAGATTCTTAACCATCCGATTGATTCCATTTGTTTGATAACTTGATAGATATAAGAGCGTGAACGGCCTCGTTCTATTTCTTGCAATTTTATTTTCATGACTTCGCATATTTCTGCAGATGTCTTCTCAACTTTCAGAAGTTCTCGGAATACAATTAAATACATGACATCACGTTCACTGTGTCCTAATTTCTCAGGACTGAGTTGGATGTCGTCTTTAGATGGCATGCATCCTCACTCACTTTCTGTAAATCTACTATATTTTCATTTTTCATTTTCCATGAGTATTTCATAAGCTTGTTCTTGTAGATTATTCATACGAACACGTTCATTAAGGTATCCTTGGACAAAAATAAAAGTTAATATGAATCCAATAGAATAAGATATTAAACTTAACGAAGAAATGGCTAAAATGTTAGGTAGGTATAATAATCCTACTATTGCAAAACCAATAATCGTCCCTTTAGTTGCTGCAACGTAAAAATGTTTCTTCTCAAATTCATCATTGATATTTTTATCTTTAATCATTTTTTTAATTCGATTACTGTTCAATTTCCAAATGAAGTACCCTGAAACAAATTGAAGAAGAGAAATAGTACCAATAACTAAAAGTGGAGTAGATAAATAATCATTATCCACCAGATTGCTAATATAGAATAGGATCGTGATAATCAGCGTTAAACCAATCCTCAATAGGAACTGCATTAGATTCATTCCTTTCATATGTTGGGTGATGGTTCTTAGTTCAATGATTCATGCATCCTTAACTACACTATTGGTGTCATAAATTCATTTAATCTTCGAAGTGCGACATATCTAATGTTTTTATAAGTTTCTTAACATCTGATTGTGTCTACTCGATTCACGTAAGTTTTCTTGAATAATTTCTTTCGTTTCTTCTTCAGTAAACGTTTCATCTACAACTTCAAACCAAAACTTACCCTCTCCTGGGAAAGTGCCTTTATAAAAAGAAACTTTTCTTCTCAACTCTACTTCGAAATATATATTAAAAACACGAGAAAGACCGAGTAATATTCCTTGGTTTATATAAACAGATGGTTTTTCTTCTCTTCCAATAGGATTAGAATTTCGCAACTCATATAAATATTCACGTGCAACCTCTTTTAACAGTTCCCTTTTTTCAAGTAGATTCATAGGCACCCTGACTAAAGAAACGTTTTCCTTCATCTAGCAAATCGTAAAAATCATTCACTGACCAACCTTTTGGGATTTCACTTATAACCTTTTCCTCCAGCACATTCAAAGTACTTTTACATATTGTTACCTGATAAATTGAACCTTTATTATTTATTTGTTTCAGCAATACAAAGTTAGGATTTTGTATTTCATTATTTACCATTTTCCATACTCCCTTTCCCATTATTTAACCATAAAATCAGAAGAGCCTTGTCTTATTTGCAGTCAAACGTTCACCAAACTTCATTGCCACGTAGAGCCTTGAATCTTTGTTCTCCTACGAATGAAGCATTATATTCATACTCTTTTTTACACTTTTTACATACAAGACTTAATAAAGGTTTTAGAACAAGTAATAACTTTATGAAATACAAAACGTCACTTATAGAAAATTGAAAAATGGAAAGTTCTCTAAGCTCTTCATAATGAACTTAAATCATTTCTTCTTTAACATTTTCAAACAAGTCAAAATATTTGCGCCTAACTATTATTGTTCTGCTCATTAACCCCAGTGACCGTTACGCTTCATAAGCTCTGCCACTTCTTCAGCATACCGCTCATCCACGTTGATAATTAGGTAGGCGTTCACAGGCTGTTTTCCGTCTCTTTTACGCCCACATTCGATCTTGTGACACATATAGTTAAAGTCATCCTTTTCTTTATCATTCAGGTATTTAACAGCATCATCATGCTTGATCACACCGCAAAATTTATTCGCCATCCCTTCCATCCATTCCTTATCTTTACATGCGCTGCAAAGATCGTCTTCAATCCACCAACACGGACCATTCTCGGTTAAGCAAGCGTTATTTTCCTTGCATCCGCATATCCTACATGATTCATTTCCAAACATTCTTAACACCCTTTCTCATGTCGTATAATGTGTCTTACTTACAGTCGTACTACGCACTAGGACGTAACTACCTCTCCAACCCACCCGCATTTGCATGAGTAGTTCCAGCACGTAGTTTCTAGGTAACCGTGATTTTTCAGAATCTTACCAGTTCGGACAGAACGAGTTTGTCCTACGGCTATTTGCTCATATAATTTCAGATTTTCATTCCCGCATTTGGGGCATTTTTCTTCATCCACGAAATAACCTCTCCTTCACAATTTGTGTCTTATTTGATGTCGAACCACGCAATAACATTCTTTTAACCAATTCGTTATTTTCTTCTATCCATTCCGTCGGAATTGACACGTTAGCTTCAATGTATCTTTGTATAGCTAACTCTATTTCCCTCACTCTCATTTCTTCCCAAATATGTCTTGGCATTATTCCTAAAGGTGGTTTCTCCATCCTTTTCCACTCCTTCGCATAATGTGTCTTTTACTCACTTAATCTGAAATGTGAAACAAATTCAAAGTCAAAGTCACTTATATCAAAACACATCATATATTCTCTGTAGTAATTGGCTGTGTATCAAATCATCCGAATTATTTAATTCCGATGTAATCAGTAAAAAAAAGTGTTCATTTGTTTTGAAATAATGGAGTGGTCGATCTAGCAAGTAACTTTCAAATGCTGATTTGAAAAATATTTCCATGTTTGGATCATCAATAACCATATTTATTATTTCGTGTTTTCTTCTTTCTTTGATCACTTTATTAAATTTAAAATCAATCACATTATTCATAATTAAATGCTCCCTCTCTATTACCTTAAGTTACTGCCTCCTGTGACCTTCGTTGTTGTGGGAAAAGTCAGCGGGTCGTCCTGCCCAATCCCACCAATGACATGAGATTCAGTATTTTCTTGAACGCATTTATTTTAAATCATGTGTAGCTTGTGTTTCGCTGTATATATCAATTTTCAATCCTGTTAGTTTTGCTGCCAATCTAGCATTCTGCCCTTTTACACCTATTGCCAGAGTTAGATTATCATCTGGTACGATGACTCGAGCAATGTGAGAATCTTCTCCCTCGATGATTTCCACTTTTAATACTTGAGCCGGGCTCAGTGCATTCGCAATATATTCGGCCAGATTTTCTGACCATTGAATAATATCGATACGTTCTCCGTTAATTTCTTGGCTAATGGATTTTGCTAGTGCGCCCTTAACTCCTACACAAGCACCAATTGCATCAATTTCTGGATTTACTGCATAGACAGATACTTTAGATCTAACTCCCGCTTCTCTAGCTATAGATTTAATAACCACGTCTCCAGTTCCTACTTCGGGTACTTTATTTTCAAATAGCATTTTCAAATGAGCCGGATGCACACGGGATAAATATACTAGCGTTCCTTTCGTCGTTGTATCGACTTTAGAAATATACGCAGATATTAAATCTCCATGTCGAAGTTTTTCATTTGGCAGAATATCAGATAGAGGAAGAATAGCCTCGGTGTGCTCAAGTTTAACGTAATAATTCAGTGAATCTAATCCTTCAATTTTACCTGTTACAATTTCGCCTTCCCTATCCGAATATTTGTCGAATATGATACCGCGTTCCGCTTCCTTTATACGTTGCATTACCACTTGCTTAGCTGTTTGCGCAGCTACACGGCCGAAGTCAGAAGGGGTTACTTCTATCTCCACGGTGTCAAACAACTCTACTTCAGGGTTGATTTTGATTGCATCTTCGAGAAGTATCTCAAGTCGATCATCCAAAATATCATCACTAACTATTTTCATCGCTATTACTTTTATAGTCCCTAATTTCCGATCGATATCTACCCGAACGTTGACGGCTGTATTGAACGTCTTTTTATAACTGGACAAAAGTGCTGATTCAAGAGCATCAAGCAAAACCGTTTGAGGTATTCCTTTTTCTTTTTCAATCTGAGAGAGTGCTTTTAGGAAATCTTTATTCATGAATTTTACTACTCCTTTTTATGAAAGATTTGGTATGACGACAACTTCATAACTTCAATTATCCAACTTGAGTTCTCCTGAAATGGGATCATCCATTTTTTTGTGTAATATGTATGAGGGATATCGATCAGTGCCTTCCAGGGTATCAGATATTCGTTCAAGGTAGGAATTTTCAATGTCCGCATGTAGCTCTACTTTTGTAGGACTAACCCCGTACCATTCAAGTAAGCCATTACTACTGAAAGCCACTTGGTAATTATCCCATTGTTCATGATGTATATATAAAACTCTTACTTTATCCCCAATATCCATGAAACTATCCACACCTACTGGATCCGTTATAGCTAAAGACTCATCATCCGAATTGGAACTAGCATCATTTGTGTTTGTATCAGTGGTAGTCAATGTGGAAGTGTCTGATTCACCTGTTGTAGATTTGATCTTTGAAATATCTTCGATTGGTGTTGATTGCACTTCCTGTGTCACAAGCGGAGGAGTCTTTGCAATCTTTTTGTGTAGGATATAGTTCACTGCCTTTTTAAAAACTTGATTAGTATCTTCAACACGTTCTAAATATGTTTGGTCAATAAAATCTTCCAGCCTAACCTCCGTTGGACTAACTCCATACCAAACCAATTGTCCTTGCATGTGAAATCCAATTTGGTAGTTGTCCCATTTCTCATGTTGTATATACCAAACACTTACCTTATCTCCTACATTCATAAAACTGGATGCTGAATTGCCTAAATCAAATGTATTTAATGATGTTTCTGTTTCTGCTGATGAGTTTTCCATATTAACAGCACAACCAGATAAAATTAATATGCTACTAGATATGGCCAATAACATATTCGTGAATTTTTTCATGTAATACTCCTTTCATTAGATATTGTAATTGACTATAGAACAGAAGAACATTCTTTATTACTAATACGATCAAACTTTTGTTTTAGTGTCTTCTTATACTTAAGCCGTTGTATTGCATAGACACTAAAGCAAATTACCAAAGTCTCTGATAGACATATGACTTTGTTTAGGACCGATCACGTATAGTCGTTTTGAGGAAACGTTCTCTCACGAATATACATCTACCTCGTTTGGCAGCGGATGAGGCGTTACACCAACAAGTACTGAGGGGGAGTAGAGGAGGATCAACGTCACATTTGAGTTACGTCGATCGTATCCGCTTCGTATCCCGATCAGAACATCCAACAAATAGGTCAATAGAACTTGTGTTTGCTGTCCGCATACCATATTATACCGTACAACTCGTTCATAGGACAACCAATATTCTCATCTGCCACTTCCTTTTTTCTCGCCTTTATCCTTCCCCTTTTTCCTATCTTTTCTACCTGGTCGCACTAGATACGTATCTAATATCTACATGCAATTCTACAATTAGATACGTATCTAGTTTCTTTCTTTATGGTTTGGGGGGGCGGGGGTCGCGCGGGGTTAGAGAGGCCCCATCGAAACGCATAAAGTCGAAGATTTCTAGTAACAAATCTAAGTACGGGTATAAAGGGGTTAACCTGCCATCGCGCAGGCTAAATGTCAAGTAGTAACTATAGTGAGCAAGAGGTAGAAGGATTCGAAGAGCATAGATAGACCGGGCTTTCCTATGAGCGAGTTGTTCGCTATATGGTGTTATGTGGACATGAATACTATAAAAAGAGGGAGGGGATGTGAGGTTAACTGGTGGAGCGGGATCCTACGTTAGGTTTATATTCGATTTGTCGGTGGAACGAGGAATATTAATAGCAACCGCTGTCTACTGTAGATCGTGTGGCTTTAAAACAAAGTTTGAATATATATAAAAAAGGTCTGATCCGAAAATTACATAAGAATCCCTAGATATACTTGCTATGATTCTATATAGTCAATAGATGTAGAAGAAATTTCAAATTAGATGTGAAAGGATGACAAAATGGATTACTTATATATTGATGAAAAAGGTCCGCAAGAAACAATTAGGATAACGACACCCTATGATGGAGAAAAGAAAATTAAGTTAGGAAATGACAACATGTATGTTTATGTTGCTGACTTAATTAAGATAAATGAGAAATACCTCCATAAGATTGAAGAGACCTATAAAATGTTAGAAAGAAATTATATGTCTTCTAGAAATTTCCCTGAAAATAAAGAATTAAAAGGAAAAGATATTTTGGACAAGAATTTCAATTATGGTATCGCTAGTCTTAAAAATCGTGAACTAGATTTTTATAATTCCTTGTTCGACTTACTCCTTGAAAATCACGTTGATAATTTATTATTTTCAATAAATAAAATGTCTCTAGTTGTAGATAATAGGTTGACAGGTTGGATTCTTGGATTAGAAGAAAAAAGATATATAGAATCGGCACGGATTTTAAAATATTCTCTTGTGAAATATTTGGAGATTGAAGCTAGTGAAAGTGTGATTCAATCTATTTTTGATTCGAATAAGGGAAATAGAGAAGTTCTTACAGAAATTCAGAAAGACATGGCAGCTTTTGTTGAAAAGAACAAGAATATTCAGAGAATGACGAACCAAATACTGGATTATAGGTGGATAATTCAAACGATTAGAAAAACTAAGCATTTAATTAAAGGCACTCCTTTTGAGGAAGTCTCATTTGATTGGGACAAGGTGTCATTTGACATTGACTTGTGGATTGCAGAAATGTGCCTTGCCAATAAATTTAATATGCAGTCAGCAGAACTGATTCTTGATGAAGGTATACCAATAGAACCGTTCAAAAAATTAAATTTTCCATCAATAAAAGAAGATGAAGATTCTACTAATCATGTTGGACTTCGAATTTCTGATGTTTTGGTCGTAATTTCAGGAAAATATATTTCAAAATTAGCTAATGAACACAGGTACGATAAAAATAATCCAGAAAAAAGAAAACTTCTACCTCATGATTGGTTTAAATTAGAGGAAAAACAGTTTGATTTATTGAAAAAGATGAATAAATATTTTTTCCCCAATGATTCAACCTATTGTTTTATAGTTGATACATATTTTGATGATGCACTTCTATTTGAAACTTATATTAGATATATAAGTTCTTATGAATCATTTAATGATTATAATAAACAAATAGAAACGCATGTAGATAAACATTTTAATTATTTAGCCAAAAATATGATCTCCAAATGGGAGACGGCAGTAGAAAACGAAATAATGGCGAGAAGATTATATGGGAATATGATTACTGGTATTAAAGCTGGTATTATCCGTTCTATATGATCAAGCATTTTTATAAAAATAAACTATTTGTTGATCTAGCTTAAATTAATAGAAAGTTCAGATCAACCAATAGTATACCGCTATAGTTAAACACGTCAATCGATCTGTTGTTTTCAAAACAAGCCTTTTCTTATTGTATGTTTATCAGGGTTATTAGTATCAAATTTTATTTTAAAATGTTCGATGATCACTAAATCTATCCTTAATGTATACTTAATTATACTTCGACAAACCTTTATACACCAAGCTATTGCTAGCAAGATTTGATTTGTCATTTCACCCGACCAGGGTTTCTTTTCTCTTTTCCATAATGAAAACTATCTTGAATGAATATATAAGTATAGCCAGTCTTTTCTCCTTTTGCAGAAAAGACTGGCCACTGGTGATCCTATCTAATAGAATAATTAATTTGGTGATATCACCCAAAATCATTCAATTTCTCATTTGAAATCTTCAGGATCTAATTCATACTTCCACTGCTTTTTCATATAAGCACGTCCCCTATGTATTCGACTTTTCACGGTGTCATAATTCATATTATTTATATCGCTTATTTCTTTCATACTCAATCCTAATATGTACCTCTGATAAATTATAGCCTTGTATCTAGATGGTAGCGTGTCTATCATTCGGAAAAGATATTCGTTCAGTTCTGTTTGAATCACGTAATCTTCTAAACCAATCTGTAAAGAAGGTAATTGTTCCTCAAACGGAAATTCATCGTTTTCAAAGGTTGCCCATCTATAATTATTTTTCTTACGTAACATATCTAAGCAGGTATTGACCGTGATCCTATATATCCAAGCGGGGATATTTTTACTCACATCAATGTTCTGCAGATTATGATAAACCTTAATGAATGTTTCTTGCACCGCATCTTCGCGATCTGTATCACTTTTGAAGTATTTAGAAGCGGTTCTATATGCTTTATCATTATACTGATTCATTATTTTTACAAAGTCTGAATTATTTTGTGAATTCATGATAATTTGATTCTCTTTCACTTAATAACTCCTCCTAGCATTCTATTCTGTTGCTTTATTCAAGTATATCAACGGGTCTTAGCGGATGCCCCTTTTGGAGCAACCTATTTTAATAACAAAAAAAGGACCCTCTTGAAGAGTCCTATAATATGTCACTAATTATTATTATTTTCAATAACATTACTTTGGTAAGGTTCTCTCCTGTATATCACATACAGTGTTATGAACGAATAACTCGTTTTACTACAGGCACCTTCTCTTCTATCTCTTTCTCTTCCGCAACAGCTTCACGAATTACCCTTATACCTGACATAGGATTAACTTCATTTTGCATGGGTTGTTGTGTTTGTCTATCTTGATTGCTCTCATTTTCTTTATTTACGTCTGCTCTACTCACTAAAAAGCTTTCTAATGCATCAGATATAGTAGGACGCGGAGTAGGAGTAGGGCTTGGCCGTCTCTCTGTTATTGGTAACGAGACTGTTGGTTCTTCAGAAGAAACAACTGATAGAATTCTCTTTGCTAATTTATATGCTGATGCAAGAATAAAAGTGATCAACATAATAATAAATAACGGATTCGTAATGGGAATACCGTAAAATGAGTTAGGCTCTTCCATTTCATCTGCTTTAGGTGTAACTTCAAGAACTAAATTCTCTTCAAGACGAGTTAATGATTTATATTTACTTATTTCGTCAATTGTAGGCTGCTGAGAGTAAATATAGGATCTTTTTTCATTTATTGAACCCGCTACTTGTGATTCCTTATATTCTCCTACCCCACTTTGACTAGTTCCATATATCGTAATTTGAAAAACAAAAAAAAATAGTATACAAATGGCTACTATGTTTATACACTTTATTAATCCTTTATATGTATCATTCATTGGATACACCTACCTCTACCAGCATATCAACCTTTTGAATTTATCTATTGTTGCACTTTTCTTCAATACGTGAATATCCTACTTAATTAACAAATCGATATCATCACGAAACTTTTTTGAAGGAAAACCTGTAATTGAAAAGTTACCATCAGTATCAATAGTGATTTCAGTATTTCTTCCGGTAAATTCCGTATGTTGATGTTTTTCTGACAATAAATGAATTGTTTGATTGATTGATCCTCTAAGTCCGTTCACAGCCAGTTGATTCAATTCGAACCGGCCATCTATTAACACATCTATATTTGACAGTATATCTTCCCCATGCTTAGTATTTTTGATCTCTTTCAAGTAAAACCCACTAAATATCACGATTGATTCCTGTGACTTCCTTAACTCTCTAACGAGATCCCAAAGAGACTCCGGCTGAAGAAACGGCTCCCCACCACTAATCGATATTCCATCGACACCTTTTGGAATAAGTGAAAGGATCTCCTCTACAGTCATTTCAGAACCGCCTTGTTTAGAGTGAGTGATTGTATTAAAACAACCTGGGCAAGACAATGTACACCCTTGAAAGTGAATCATGGCCCTGTTTCCAGGACCATTAACAAACGTACTAGGCGTAAAAGAGTGAATTCTCATATTATCCACCATTAACCTTTGTAGATTGAGTAGGGATGATCTCTTGATGAAAGTATTCCTCTTTACGTTCTCGGATTAAACCCTCAGTACCGAGGACTTTTTCAAAAGGTCTAGTCATCTGTTCACAACCACTCCCTTTATATCCAAATGCTTCAATTTCATACGTACCATCTGGTTTACAGAGAATTTCAATTTTCCGCATATCTCTAACCTCCTACTCTTATTCTATTATCTGTAATGATTAGTTTGATATTCCCATCTTCAAGTCTGTGCATTTCAATCGGCAAGCCCTGTGCCGTAGCTACTTGTACGCTTCCCATACAAGTATAAGCTTGTTTTAATAAGTTTCCTTCTTTACCAATAATTTTTTCAACATGTCCACCCCACCAGTCTGTGGTTATTTCATAATACTCACCTTTTTTGACTAGAGCAACATCATAAGGACAATTTAGTTTATCTAGTTTTATGACCCAATCTGCTTTCATTGTAGTTGATCCATATCCTCGGGCTTTAGCGTTTTGAACAATAGTAAGATCCATTAATTCACAAGCATCTTTTATAACTTCTATATCAGTCATTTGAGTGGGGGCATTAGTAAAATGAGACATATAAATTCCTCCTTAATTTGAAATTTTTCGTAAACTTCTGTATTTTGATTCTATTTCTTCAGTTTTCACAATATCAATAGATGAACTAGCATTTCTCGCCCGTCCTTCGGCCCATTTACGAATATCGTTAATAGCTTCTTTTTTAGTAATTGAGACTGGCCGTGTCTCTAGTAGCGCCTTACTTATATCTTCGGTCATTAATGTTCGTTTATTGTCACTAAATGCACTCCATAAACCAGCTTCTACAGCACTTTCTATTTCAGCTCCACCAAACCCAGTACTGTATGCAGACAGGAGATCTAAATTAAAATCATCAGGATTACGTTTGCGTTTGCGGATATGAATTTTGAAGATCTCTTTTCTTTCTTCTGTTGTTGGTAGATCAATAAAGAAGATTTCATTAAACCTTCCCTTGCGAATTAATGCGGAATCCAGCTTTGAAATATCATTTGCTGTTGCGAATACAAACACCGGTTTCGTTTTCTCCTGCATCCATGTGAGAAGAGTAGCACCTATCCGGGAAGTAGTACCTCCATCGTTAGAGTTCCCACCCGATATTCCACTTAGCGACTTTTCGATTTCTTCTATTTGCAATATACATGGAGCAAGTGCTTCCGCTGTTCGAAGTACACTACGTAATTTTTGTTCCGATTCACCAAGCAAAGAACCAAATATTTGTCCAATATCGAATCTTAATAGAGGAATTTTCCATGCTGCGCTTGTAGCATTTGCAGCGGCAGATTTACCTGTCCCTGGTTGTCCTGTACAAATAACCCCTTTCGGAATATCGAGCCCATAATCAATAGCTTCTTTGGTAAATGCGCTTTGATACATAATAAGCCATTTTTTTAGTTCATCCAAACCACCAATATCATCTAATGAATATTTTGCAGGAATATATTCCAATATTCCACCACTATTAATAAATTGAGTTTTGATTTTTTGAACTGATTCTATCGCAGCATCACTAGTAAAAGATTTATGTTCTACCCAGGATAATGCAAATGCATTTTCAGCTTCAGAGCAAGTTAAACCCATTGCAGCTTGTACCATCCGATAACGGTGATCATCTGTTATGCCAAATTCTCTTATACCTTTATCTACAATTTTGATTTTTGAATTATCGGTCATATACTCATTATCTAAATTTAATTCAGTAAATGTTACGGAAGCAATAATATCGTTTAATACATAATTAAGTCTCTTTTCATCTGGAAGATCAAATTGGAGAAATGTAATGTCCTTTGAGAGCTCTTGAGGTAAATTCACCTGAGAACTTACAAATATTAAATGTCGCTCTTTTGTTTTTGCTATGGGAATGAGATCTTTTATGTATTGTATAATGAGATGTTTCGTATTTGGATTTTCAAGAAAAAAATGCATATTCTTAAAGACGAACATCTGTTTATCTTCCGTTGTATTTTTCGCAATTTCTTTCAGAGCTTCTATCGGATCTAAAATATCCATACCCGCAGGTACTATGTTTTTTATAGGATCAAAGAAACCTTTTGTGCAACTCCATTCTAAATATTTCAACTCTCTTACGTCTTCACCCTTTCCCTCTTTTGCAATACGTTGTAAATCTTCACAAACTCGGTCCTCTTCCCAATCTTGTATCCATATTGCTGGGTAGCCTGCAAGTAAATATTGTTTAATTTTCTCTTTCAATTCAACCACTCCTTTGGATTTCTATCCAGTCAGAACATTTACTTTACTAATTAAATTATAATATTAAGTTTAATCCTTTTTTCTATCTCTTATCAATTTTATAAGATAGCTTTTATTAAACATTTTATTCATAACTACAAGTTCTTCCTGTTTTAATACATTATTATTTTCAATGCTCAATCTGATATGCCTTAATGAATCTTTAGTAATTTTAAATGATGTGATTGTTTCTTCATTTGATTCTTTCTGATACAACATCCCTATAGCTTTCTGTATATACGATAGTTCTTCATTTAAGATATAAATATAGAAATCTCGATAGGTACTAATACTTTGATTGGTGATTGGATAAAGTTGATTTCGCATTTTATATATATGGTGATATGACTTGATAATTGGTATAAAAATAACGAACACAAATATTATTATTAAAAATACATTTGCATTCAAAAGGGATATTTCAATCCCAAACCAGGAACATACTGTTTTAAACCCACGACCTATAAAGAAGGGGAGAACAAACAACACTACTATCCAATATATGTTTCTTATGAAGCTCAATGATAATCCTGAAGATTGTCTAATATAAATTCCCCCCACTATAAAGTAGTCTCTTCGTATTCTCCAAAGTACATGGGACTAGGATTTCTTCGAACCATCTTATACTCCTCCGACATTCAGGTAGATCTCATATCATCCCCTCATGAAATTTAATATTCATTCGCTGAAGTGATTCTTTTTGAAATACCCATTCTTATACACTCTCTTCAATTCATTCGAATTCATAACTGGCAGGTTATATCACTATTTCTCTATTCTATTAAGTCTTACGTATCCTTCACCGAAAACTTTCAATGCATAATTATTATATGCCAGAGCAGCTTCTCTTTCATTTGGGAAAGTTCCCAAATGATTACCTATTCCATCTATAACTAATTTTGCCCTCCAAATACCTCCGCGTTTCCTCTCTTGATAGACGCCCTTATAACGAGAAGTTTTGCCTTTTGTTTTGTTAGGTCCCCGTTGTAATTGAGCTCTTTGCTTAGAGGAAACCATGAGATTTCTTCTTCTAAAATCATTCATATCCTTATTAATTTGTACAGTCCAGGAAGTACTAGCAGATGGTAACAAGATTCTTGCTAATGATCTGTGAATTTTCACTCCATCAATTTCCTTTATAGCATTTATTGTTTTACCGTCCCCCTTTCTTTTAAAGACAAAACCTTCTATTTTCTGAATATCTTCATGATCTATAACAAAGAAGTCCCCTCCTTCATTGAAAACGACCTTCACCTCTCCGTTAGAGTGTATATATAAATCATGATGTTTGAGTTGTTGGCGATCCATTATACGAGTATGACCTCCAGGTCTTATTACTAAATGCCTCTGTCTCTTGGCAGCATCTTTCTTGTTTACGATTTCGAGATTATCTCTGGTAAAGTCATATCGATCTTTTACCTTCTGAACACCCATGAGTCCCTTTTCTGGTTTTAAGATATATCGTTGAATGCTGATATTTCTTTGATGGATAGGACTATAGATGATAGTCCTACTCTCATCTGGTCGTTTAATTAACTTACCCTCAAAAAGATGCTCGTCTTGCGAACTAACAAAGATATAGTCTCCATTAGAAAAGTCTATTCTTACTTTTGACGGATGAATTATAAGCATGTTACCTCCACAACTTCTTATTTAATTGTTAAATTGCTTATTATATAGGAATAGGTAAGGAATAGGTAAGGATTAGATGTTATCGCAACCTCTCAAGGATCAATGCATTTCGGCATATGCCTTGTTAAACCTAAAGCATTAGCTACTTACCTCTTTTCCAATTCCAATTAGACTCCCATTCCTATACAATCCAATATTATCGTTCAATCTTATCTTTAAAAGTTTCCGTACTATTAGAAGAATAGCCTAATTAATAATCATTTTAATAAGTATTACGATATAATTAATTTTCCGTTCCCGTTTTTAACAATATGGGGATTATACAAAATGAATCACTTTCTACTCTCCATAGACAACATAAATATTGTGTCATATTTCGAGTCTACTTTCATTTGCTAAATACCCATGTGATTTTTGTATCTCCATCTTTTCGCGATTTTTCGTTAAAACTTTATACATAAATTCAATACTTAATTCTGCAGCTTCATTACGCGTTAAGGAATCCATTCCAGAATCACTTAACATCATCATAATTTCCGCCAATTTATTAGCATGTATAATATTGATTTCTATACTTTGGAAAGTTTTAGTAACCTGCTTAATTGATCTAATTTCCGCCTTCTTCATATTCCTTCTTTTCTCCTTTTTCACGAAAAAAAGAACGCATCTCTCCTGAGGAAAGATGCGTTCTTCGCATTTTATTGTTTGTAATTGATGCTATTGTATCATTTTAAAACTGACGTATCAATAATTTTTCGACAAATAACATATATATCCCTCAGAAAAATGATCATATAGCTTGTTTTAAGCTACTAAAGATCTGCAGGTTTACCTATGCCCGGAAAATTATAATTACCTTTTTTCACTTCTCTAAATTCCACACTTTTAGCTAAGGCATAGTCTGGATGTGACCTTTCTTTTACTTCACAAACGGAACAGATCATATCCGTATTAAACATACTCCCTTTTGTCACAGATGGCTCTTTTAAACATCGATCACATTTATTCATATTATTCTTACTCCTTTACGTTTTTCTCATAAACTTATTCTCTCACTAACTATTCTGATGCACGTTTATGTACTTCGATAAGAATCTTTCATAGTACACTTAGAACATACTCTTGACACAAAAAAAGCATCTAACAGCTCATTAAACCAATCACACATAGTGCGAATTTAGATTAATCACTGTTTTAGATGCTATTAGAATGCTCCCTTTGCGCATGCCAGAGAGTAAATAGAATAAATTAAATAAGATATACATCAATAATATCAAAAAATCTATTTATTAGGAAGTATAATATGTAGAAACTTACTTGGTTTATGAGATATTTTCAGTAAAGACGTTCTGCTTCTGTTGAAATGAGAAAAGAAATAAAATCAATTGGCTTTTTCCACTCGCCTATTTTAATACCAATTTGTACTTTCTCTTCAAAGTGATTAACTACGCTGATTTGGGGTTTGAAAGTTACTCCGACTACTCTGTATATGCTTAAATTCTCAGTTAAATATCTCTTTGGTTCTTTCATTGAATTTCCCTTCTTTGAAGTAGTATTTTTCTTAATGGAATAGTAATTTTTCATGTCGATATTATTAGCTTTGTTTCTTTATTTAATATTTTATACATTTCATACAATGCACCCTTATTTTATTAGACTATAGACAAAAAGACAACCCCTGAATGGTTGTCTTGCATGTATTCTATTTTTATTTACTTTTATTAACTTCAAAGAACTTTAAAGATATTTCATAAACATAAGATCGAACAATTGGACTTGGATTTCATTGGTCGTGACAAGCCAAAGTATTGTCCAATTCGTTGGCGAAATACGTACACTGCTCTCGGAGATACTGGACTACTTGAGGAGCAACGCGGAATAGGAAGCACAGGCAGACGACCTACAGTGGCGCATTCGACAGAAGAAAGGTTAAAACTCGCTGAAGCACGCATTAAACTATTGGAGATGGAGAATGACTTTCTAAAAAAGCTAGAGGCGCTCGATATTCAGAAGATACGGAGAAATCGTTGACTCCCTTCGAGCGCTTTCAGATCATTAACCATACCCTACGTAAACACGCTTTGCAGAGAATGACACGGTATCTGTGTAGGTTGGCCTATGTTAGTCTTTACGGGCTTTACCGGTGGTATGCCGCTGAAGAATCAAGGACCGTTAAGAGAGGATGCAGACGAACGTGAAGCGCTGCTCATTAAGGAGTGTTTTGACAAATTGAAAGGTACGGCCGGTGCTTTAATGATAAGATGCGACTCGAAAGTACAATCGGGATCGTCATGAATCATAAGATCCTCAGACAGTGATAAGATGACTTCTGAATTCACTTTTTTCACAATCATACTCATATTTTTTGATCTCGACGTTCCCCACAACGTGTGCATTCTTCTCCATTTTCTTCAAGTCCAGTGAAGTCTTCTTTTATACATTGGGCTATCAACCAAATGTGATCATTTTCAGTGATGCAAATAGTTGGCCCGTATTCAGTCACCTATTCACTTCCTTCCATAACTACTGCAGCGATATCCATCATATCTATCTTTCTAACATGTTCATCATAAGAAACAATTCTGTTTTTTCCACTTTTTTTCGCAACGTACATTGCTTCGTCTGCTTGTTTGATTAGTAGATCAGGTTGTACACCAGATTGATAATTTTTATATCCCATGCTTACGGTTACTATACTTTCTTGCTCTATACGAAATCTAATACGTTCAGTTAATTCCTTCATATCAATCTCTGGTTTTTGAGAAAGCATCACAATCTCTTCCCCACCATATCTACATGCGATACCAATACCATCAACTTCTTCCAGGAAGATGCTTCCTACTATTTTTAGGACATCATCACCCACCTTATGACCTTTTGTATCATTTAGATTTTTGAAGTTATCAATATCACTAAACACCACATTGACAGGAATACCTTCTTTAACACATTTATTAATATACTTTGTGAATTGTCTACGATTATACAAACCAGTAAGTGGATCCTTTGTTGCAGATTCATAGGAACTCTGCATGATCGTTAGGGTTTGTTCGAGAAGTATTATTAACATAAACATATAAGGTACTATCGATATTAATGAAGAAATCATTTGAATGCTGTTAGGCACATGCGAACTTAGTTGTCCCCAGAGCACAAAACATTGTGAAAAAACAAAAACTGCTGCTGATATACATAAATATTTTTTCCATCCAAAATTAATTCCATAGAAGTACACAATTAATAATCCTACTGAGATAATTGAAATTATTGTTGCAATAAAGGGCGCAATGAAAATGAATATTAGCGTTAGTATTGAGGGTCCTAAAAAAGATATCTGCGTCTTTAATGAATCCAGGTTATACATACGATAGAAACCATAAAGCAAAACAATATATGATACTTGTGTAAGTCCAAAAAGAATCGCAGAAAGCCACGAAACTTCAACACTCATTAATGAAGCTATTAGTGTAGATATAAACGCCAAACCATTAAAGCATAAAACTCCTTCGAGTATGTAAAATAAAAAGGTGTATGACTTCCTATTACGCTTTTGATGAAGCTTTAACGAGAGCATCCATAAAATGATAATAACAGGCAAACAAACAAGGTATCCGATAAACTGAGCTTTGACCCCAGTAAAAATATTCAGCAATTCCACAACTAACACTTCCTTATTTGAATTATTGATAGAATTTATTAAACCATCTTCTATGTAACTCCATTGGATTAAGAAGATATTGAAACCAATACTTTAAATCGTATATATCTTGATTATTTTTCAAAATAATATGTTTGAAACTTTGAACGGACAAAGTAAGTAATACCGGTAACCACAGAATACTACCACTCAATAGAAAGTAAACTAATCCTCTAATTGTGTTTAATACAAAATACCAACCATCATAGTTTTTATCTAGTCCTTTAGCTTTTCCCCATAAAAAGAAAAAGAGATAAAAACATAAGCCTAATATTATATATATTTTGTATAAGTTGAACACAACTAATAGCAGGATAGTAAAACCAATCATTAAGACTTTTAATATTTGTCGCACCTTGCACCCCACTTCTGATTTTTGACAGAAAAAAACGCGAACTACCCCATAAGGTAATTCGCGTGCTTCGCGTCTGGTAATATTTGATTAGTATTATTATACAACAAAGGTTTGCTTTCCTCAATCCTTATAAGATTAGCTTAATCATCTCAAATAACATTCATTAATCTGTAATTCATATACGCGGGATTAAATTTGATCTAATGATTTAGTTTACAGGAACTTTCATTTTCCCATTTCCTAAATGACGAATGTGTAATTCCATTTCAACTTCTTATCAGTATCTTTGAATCATCTCAGAAAATTAAAGAAACTACATTAGAGGGGAAAATACGTATCACTTGAATCAAAATGAGCTAATGAAATATTTAGAAATTTTTTATTGGGTTGATGTTTTTTGTAGGTTTCAATAATACTACTTTTCCCAGCACTATATGAGCCAGTGATTGCAATATTCTTCAAATCATCTTCCTTGATAGCAAAGTCGAGGGCTTCTTTATAAGTATTAATAAAAGCATCTGTTATGGGTGTTAACTTTTGAAAATTTAACTTATTCATACTTAGTCACCTGTTTCATTGAAATGTGAATTCAAGAATTGTCTTACCCCATTTGAAAGTTTTCACATCAAGCCCCTTCTATTAATATTACTACTACATCCTACCATATTTTCACAAAGTGGATATGATCTCATAATTTTTATATTAGCAACTGCTCTATATACTTAGGTGCTGCAATTTTAGAAGTCTAGACAGATCTCATACTTCCAAATTATAATATAGTCAATCGAATTTATTAAAAGTGCGAAGTACGCATCCGTTCTCATTAGAGAATCGATGCGGTTTTCTCTTTATTAGAAAGGTGTTGCTTACTTGGAAATACACATATTAGCAAAATGGTTACTGCTTGGCTTTATTTCTGATACTGATATATGCCGGGATTTTTCCTATCACGAATCCACTAGTTATTCTACTTTATTATCATTAATAGACAGCGCACGTATCTATGGTAAAGGGGATTCCTCTAAAGAGGTTGATTTTTTAACCGCCCGTCTCCCTACTGTCGTTTGGAATAAATCCTCTGAAACCAAATCGCTTGATGAATATTATGTGATTGAGATAGAAAAGGTGAATTTCGGTATTATTCGTACAAACCTTTTGGATTGTTATCCTACAGACCAGGTTGCAACACGATTAATGCAACATTTTGAGGGCCATTCGTTCAGGATCACTGCACATAGAAAAAGGAGCTTTTAAAAGCTCCTTTTTCTGATTGATTAATTATTTATTTTTCGGGCTTTTTCTAATTGGTTTACCGCCTCTGTAATGCTATCACTCGATTTATTAATCGATTCTTGAATTTTTCTTAAACTTTCTGCATCCTTCCAACCACCCTTAAGAAAGTTACCAAATGAGTTGAATAATTGTCCGGATTTATCCTTGAATTTAGTAGCTAATTCCGGGTCAGTGATACTTGTCTTTACATCCGTCACATAGGCATCAAACTTTTGAGTAAGAGATTTGTCTTGTAATGAAGATGATAGGCTCTTTACCGTTTCAGAATGCAATACTGCCTCTTTCATACTAGCTATATAACTTTGTATCGGTTGGTAGGCTCTCTTGGCCTTAGCGATCAGTGTAATGGCCGCTCCCGTAGTAATGGTTTGATCTTTGTTTAATACGTCACCGTATACACCAAAATCAGCTAAAACTGTCTCAGATCCTACTTCGTTGATCTGTAGCGCTCTACCCAGTATCGTAATGATATTAGATACCGTTACAGGTTCATCTGCATTTTTTATCTCCGCAACTGTCATAAGTCCAGCATTGACAGCATAATCGACAAGTTTTTGAAATTGTTCTTCTTGAGATAGTTTATAAAATGTTTGAGCCATAAAAATCGCTTTTGCTTCAGGATAAATTGCAATGATGACATATTTAAGGAGTGCCTCTTGGGTCAGGATCTGTTCAGGATTGAATTGGCCATTCATGAATCCAAACTCTTGTGCTTTCTCTAGAAAATAATCATTTGAAAGTAATTCATTGCTCGTCATGGCAGACCTATCACTTCCTGTTGCATCCCACATACCGCGTCTTCCTTGCTTGGCATCTACCTCAAGATCCTCGAACAAGGTACTCCAGCGAACGTTAGGGGCAATAGTCATTGCATTTGCATACCCTTTCGCAACCAGATCCGCATTAAATAAAGACCCATCTTCTAAAAATACGTAACTTAATACCCTTCCATAAGGATCGTCTGTCTTATCCGGTGCGACAAATATCGTTTTCTTGGATAACATCTTTTTCGTATAATCAGAAGCCTCTTTACCATAATATTCAACAGGAGAATCTGGCTTTACTGTTTCCGGTGTGTCTACTCCGATTAGTCTGAAGGTTGCTTGTTCTCCTTTTCGTTTCCCTCCAACGTAGATGCCTTCAAACGTATCTCCGTCACGTATATAGCTTACTTTTACTTCATCAACCAATTGTGAGTGAATAGTAACGGTTTGTGGTTCATTTATCCATCCAACTGTTGCACCGAGAGATTCACCTACAAACCGGAGGGGGACAAATGTTGTTCCATTTATTAAAATAGGTGGACTATTTAAAATAATGGCTTTCCCATTCTTATACGCCTTTTTTTCACCGATCGATATTTGTACACGTTGTGATTCTTTTACTGCTGTAATCGTTTGAGTATTCTTATCCCATTTTAGAGTTGCTTCTAGTTCTTCAAATATTGCACGCATTGGTACCATTGTGGATCCATTAATAATCACTGGTGGTGTCTCAAAGGTCATTTTACCTCCATCTAAGTAAACCGATATCGGGGAAACAACTTCTGCTCTAGCATACGAATGACTTGATGCAAACAGTATTACAGTTAAAGCTGAGATAATCATCTTTTTAAACATAACTTATCTAATTTCTCCTTCCAGCGCACAAAAAAGCGCACGACCCTTAGGGTGTGCGCGTGCTTCGTCGCTTATTGTATTTGATTACTTTCATTATATGTTATTTCTTTGAGTTTCTACAACTCTTTATACAGCAATTACCTTTAATCCTGCATTTTCTGCACGATCATTTTCAATTGAGTCCAATGATACAAATATCACGTTGTTCAAGCACGTATTTTCATATTGAATATATGTACTAATGATACGATCCGTCATATCATCTGGATTCAATCCTAAACGGGTAATTGCTCGCTCATTTACTGCTAAAAGGGTTACGAACGAGTTATCCTGCTCTACTAATCTCTTAATCTGATGCGGAATACCCGCTACTTTTGAATTTCGCTTCACTTCTTCTAGAACTTCATCACATATAAGTACTTGATAGTTGTTGATATAATGAATAAGTTGAGGATACTCAATCAGTATATCTGCAGATAGACCAAGGACGTATCCCTCTTGATCATAGTTATTCAACAGTTGTATAACCTGATATAGATTTTGATCAATGGATACTGGAGAAGCTTTCTTTAGAACCGGTATTTTTTCAGCTGTCGATTGACTATTTGATTCATGAGTTTTTTCTGACTTCATTTTTTCCAGGGATTTATTTTCTTTATATAGCTCTATTCTATAGACAATATAAGTATGTATAGTAACCACACATATCAGTGCTATGAATAACTGTACTCCCCATCTTGTGAGATCTGCATTTGTGATTTCATTCATATTATCCACTTCCTTTAATTAACACTTGATAAGTTAACTATATCATGTAAATAAAATAGTTGCCTATAATTAGGCAACTATTTTCATCATGAATCTATGTGGTAAACATGTAGAAAGGATCTCAACTTACTCTGTTTTTAGATAGCTTAAACAATGTGTCTATAGGGATTCCTAAACATTCAGATATTTTGTGTAAATTAAATTCTTTTGGATAGCGTACCCCCCGCTCCCAAGCTGAAACTGTAGTATTATCTACTCCTACTTTAAGAGCAAATTGTGCCTGTGAGTATTTTTTGTTTTTTCTGTTTTTTCGAATATCTTCACCTAATGTAATAGACTCTAAATCTTCTCTCATTTTTTTCACCTCACTATTCAAAATATTTTAATTGTAGATTCGGCTGAATTTTGTGCAGCTTGTTCTTCAATCCTTCATAATCATTATCTAGGTCCTGATTACTTATCTGAACATACTGATAATCTACACGATTTGAGAAGAATTCTATTCTTTTTTTATCTAACTCCATACCTAAAGTGCTGTCAGAATAGTCCACAATAACAATGTTGTTTTTTAAATATAAAATCCAACTTGGGACGAAATAGATGTTTTGTTTTTCTTCTGATCCTATTGAGAAATATCTACGACATAACTCTGCTCCTGGTATATCATGAATGATGTTTCGAAGATAAAAAAAGTCATCTATTAATTTTTCATTCTCTGATCTTAACCAATCACCATCCAAAGAGGTGTAACTTCCAAACGAAAAATCAGTTTCCATACTGACGAACGAAATAACTTCTTTTTTGTTATCACTTAATTTCAACTTCCCATAAATTACGAGGGGCCTTCCTTTATAAAAATCAGTTATGTTTAGATTACAACTAAAAATGGCATTCCTCATAAAAATAACTTTGTGATTAATATAGCTTCCCGTGGTTCCATTTTTTTCACCACGTAAAGTGATTTCGTAATTTTTATTCAAGGTCTCTTTGGAAGTAAGTACTTTGCCTACAATAAACCGTTTTGTATCTTGTAATTTCTTTTTTTCATCTAATTCAATAATTCGTTTGTAGGATGGAATTAAATCCTCAGATTTAATCTTGTTAGATCTCCCCTCTTCCTCAACAACAAATTTACTGTGTAAAACTTGTTCGTAGTCACTCTTAAGAATAAGTTCGTAAAAATCATGAATGAACTTGCTTATATGATTTTTTCTATAATCCGGTAGAGTTTCACTTGTTGTACGTGTTAAAACTTCCATATCACTAAACTCTACTCCCACAGATGTTTCTGATTTCTTATTCTGAACGAAGTTTAGATAAAATAAAGGGTTTTCATTGTTCTTCCTGTCCATTTTCACCGATTCATTGCAAGACTCTACTATAGTCTCAATATCAAAACCAAAGTACTTACACTTATGAGTCTTTCTATCAACGACTCTAAAGTGTGGAGCCCTTCTCTCAGATTTAACAAATGACATTTTGCCTTCACAGAAACGACAAACCACGTCACCATGTTTATTCTCTCTATAATAGATTGCAGAAATTTGCTTTCTTTCGATACCATATCTGGCCCACTGCATTTTCTTCTCCTCCTGCTCCAGTTTAGGGATAGTAGGTTGATTTCTAGTTGTATATATATAAAAGAAGCACCACCAATCAGCCCTAAGGCTGTTTTGGTGGTGCTTCCACAAAAAAGAGTATTTAATTATTTTGATTATACCACATTATAGATCATCATTTATACTACAACTTACGATAAGTAGCGTTTATTCTCATAACTTCTTCTAAATCTTTTTGACGTAAATTTTTAAAGTACTTTATATTGCTACCCGCTTGTTCCAAAACACTTTCAACCAATATATATCTGTGATATTTCTTGTTTATAATATTAGTATGTCCTTTTTGAAATAGAGAATAAAGTTTATTCTTTGCTAGCGCTGCCCATGTGGAATAGAAAAACAAAAACAGAGCATACAACGTTAAAAATAATGCCGTTATGCTTATCATCAGTGGAACTTTGGTACCCCATGTTGGATCTGAAACAGAGAAAAAATTGATGGCCGTACTGATAGTATAATAAAGCGAAACAATAATACTTAACGATATTGGATATATCCATAGTTTTGAAGGTTTCTTAAATAGTTTGTAATGCTGTGTCATCATTTTCTCCGATTCCCAAGTTACTATGTGCTACATCAAATGCTGCTTCATTTACATGGAGGTGGATCGTCTTATTGAGTTCTTCGATTTCTCTTCTGGCCGTTCTTTTATTTTCAATCGTTCCATAATTAATCATTCCCAGTAGCACCACATACTTTTTCATGAGTACAGCTGCGTCAACTGGTTCCAATCCATGTGTTGTTGGATACATATCCAATTCAGATTCTTTGCACATATATAGTCACTCCATTAGAATAAGGTAATTGTTATATTTCCCTTTTACTATATATTGTGAATCTATTTTCTGCAAATAAGTGAGGTACAGTTATTCGAATTTCACTTCTAAAAAAACAAAAAAGCTTGGGTATGTATTTTACACACCCAAGCCTTCATGTATTGAGAAAATTAATTATTAGTCTGCATTTTCCTTTTTCAGAGCCTTCTGAAAGACATCCTTATTCCCATATTTCTGTTCTATCTCAAATAGCTCTGAAGTTGATGGGGAGAAGTAGTCATATGGTCTCTTCTCAGTTTCTCAGTTTGAACATAAACTCTTTTATTGATATTTCTTTCATACCACGTTTCGTAATTTTTATCCAAACTCTAATCATTTCAGGTAACTGATTTAATAAAATTGAAATAGATTCTTCAACTTTTGGTTTTGTCCCTCTAATAGCTTTAAAAGGAATCACCAAGGGGAAAGCATGAACACATGAATTAAATTGTATAAGAGCTACCAATTTATTGTCTGAATATGTGAAAACATGTTTCACTTCAGTCCAAGAGATGTCTGTATCTATCAAAACTTCTTTTCTCTTAAACAACATTTCAGCTACACAAAATGCTCGATAATGATTTACTCCATCATGTACTGTAGGCATTAAAAACGAGAACTCTAAATTTTCAACAGACATATTCATTTCTTTAGATAATTTTTCAAAATGTGTTTCGATCATCATATTACCCTCCGATAAATTAATTAAAATAAAAAAACCCCTAAATGTGATGGTCTGATAAAAAGACAGACTTAATCACCTTTAGGGGTGTATTTCTTTCGTTAGAAGTCCCTTGTCGCATGACTAGGGAAGGTAGGTAGTTTAACAATATTATATTTTGAGTATAGCACATTATTGTTTCGGTTAAAACCAATTTTAACCTACTGAAACTCGTCCCAAAATTGGATCTCTTCGGTGTTTATTTTCAGCATAATCCTACTATCATCAGGTACATCGGTAATATCATCAAACCAAACTGAAACATTATTATTTCCTTTACCCCATTCTTCAAATAAAGCGGGATCAAATATTGCCCTCGTAGCTTCCTCTCTAAAATCTATGTCTGAATCTTCTGTATCAAATAGTAACTTATATCTGAATTGAAGTTCTGGTGCCGGATATAGCATTTCCGAAGACATTATAATTGTTGTTGTAGTGACAAGAGACAAGTATTTCAATATTGCCATTGATTCATACATAATTTTTCCTATCATAGGATCTACGTTCACTTTTAATAATTCTTTTGGTGGTTCTACCACTAATAGCATTTGCTGGGGTTCTTCTGGAGTACAAGTGTAAGCCCAAAATGACCAAACTGCCCTTAAAAAAGATAACGCTTTTTCAAATTCATTCCCTTGCATATCAAGATAATATTTCTTTCCTTCTCCGATCACATTCGTCCAATGAACACTTGATAATCCATCGATGTGCTTCTGAAGAGTCTCCTTATATGGAATTTCCTCACTAAGACTTGTAATAGCCTTTTTATAACCTAGTAAAGGCCCTTCCATATGAGCTTTAAAGGAGATTGGAGGTAACAATTGAGATCTTGGGATATTTAATATTTTTGAAATAAGATTAAAATAAGACGTTGTATAAAATAGACGTTGGCGTATGAATATCTCTCTATCATTATAGTATTCTGGTGGGTCTGGATATGTTTCTACGTGGTCTATTCCAGGTAGTGTAATGGATTCACCCTGCTGAGGTGCCTCCGACGTAATCATATAGACCGAATTTTGATCACGAGCTGTTAATGATTTAGTGATTTCCTTAACTAATTTCTTTCGCGGACTTTTTTCCTCACTGCCTACAATTGCTAAATCTGAATGTTGTTCATGCCACCAGGCCCACGCCATCTCTCCATTACCATAGAAGTAATTACCTAGTATAAGTGGTTTGTTCAATTCATTTATAGTCACACTAATTCTCCCCCTTAATAATAAAGAAGAACCGTAAAACTCGAGGTTTTTCCCCAAGTTTCACGGTTCTTCCGTTGTCAGTGTTATTCAATTAATTAAATTATAATCCAAACGATGTCAGAAGACAATTCTATTTTTCAGGTTGTACATGGTTGCTGTGAATGTTTTGCAATATGAATACGATAATATACCAACAGCTTGCTGTCTCGTATCCCGCTTCAGTCTTATTCTTTATGTGGCCGTGACAGATACCCTCCTAACAGGGAGTATTATCATCCCGCGCTATAATCTCTATTCGATTCGTTTAGATCAACTGTGGTTCATTTTGAGCGCCTTAGAGCTTAAAGGCATCTTAGTGATACTTTAGTCTTCAACTAGCCCTCACAATTCAAACCTAAGCAACAAAAAAGATCGCCAAATGGCAATCTTTTAAGTATACATTTATTTATTTTTTTTAATGAGTACCACTAGATGAAAAGTCGTCATATGAACTCAAGTCTGCGTGATAAAAAACGATATCGCCATCTTCCGCGCTATAAGTTACTCCGTATGGATCTGTTACTCGATGATCACGCGTACCATCTGTACCATCATACCCTTCCATTTCCCACCATTGATTGTTTACATTTGCCGGAGCATTATAATATTGCAAATGAGGGTTATTCAGGTCTTTGTTTCTAATAGTTTCAATATCAAAATTGAGTGTTATGAATCCATTACGAAGGAATATAGATGATTTTTCATCTAGTCTATTCTTCCTACCGTAGGTAACGAGATCGAAACCTTTTGGTACAACATAAACATCTGCTGGAAGGCTATACTCACCGTACCACTGTTGTACGGATGCGTTAACCCTTGAAGGCGAAGCACTTGCGTTAGTAGGTCTATTAAAAGTGTTTATGAATGTTCTTAACGGGGTAGGCATTAACTGAATATCATACCCACCTACATACGTTTTTTCTGTTGCTCTCTTTTGATAGGACGTTATATATTGATTCCGTGTAACTGCCCAACCTTCGGAAGTTGCAAACAAATCATATAAAGTACCCGCTGTATTAACGATATCAGCGACCGGCACATTACGAAGTCTTGTATTAAGTACAATATCCCGACGTTCTTTATCATCACTAGACCCGATCTTAATAAATTTCTTGTCATTCGTATGATAATACAGGTCAACTGCTACCCTATTAACCGGAGTTGCTGCATCACTATCTTGAAAAAAGAAACTTGGGGTGATTCTAATCGCGTCATTTACGCCAAACATATTACCTTTTGTTTTTAGATCGAATGTGAATTTATAACCAGTTTTAATTGAAACATTTTTATAACCGGAATTAGGGTGACTACCTCTCATAATTGGCAAGACATATGGAGCGGTGTTTCCTCTTACATCTCCGTCTATACTATTACGACCAACCCAATAGCTAACACCCGTAGGAACATTACTTCCTTTTCCTTGCCGGAAAACAGTTTCCCAACTAAAATCCGAAATATCGGTAACTCGTAAGTCATATAGTCTTCCAATAACCTCTACGGGAACAGTATCTGTTGCGACATGATGTGTTAGATCAAGATTAGCATCTTGTTGAGTAGTAAAACTGTCTGGAGCATTCTCAGCGATAGATCTAAAATAGACCGTATAATCGCCTTCTTCTACCCACACAGGTGTAAAGAACGTTGTATTTAACTGATTGACAGGAATTGTGATCCAAGTATCTTTTGGATAGAAGATAGATTTGTCAGATGAATAGACATCAAATTCATATCGCACCTGTTTTGTCTTAATATATTTTGCGTAATCTCGATCTCCATATCCCGGAATATTTCTATGTTGACCACTTGTTGGAATGGTAACTGTAAATGGTCTATCCAATATAAAAGCTCTCCGAGAATAATTCGGAACCGTTTTTTGATTATGTGCTGCATCATCCGTTGCATCTGCATAAACTACCGTAGGTGTGTGAACAGTTACAGTATTGATACCATTGATCGGGTAATTCAAATTCGCGGATCCATTAACCTGGCTATAATAAATTGTTCCTGAACTGGGTTGGTTCGCTTTGTTCGTCTTACTACTAGGTATCATATTCCCAGGGCTATACAACACATTGTCACCGGTCATCGGTGCTGTAGGAATCGCGGATGGTGTTGACCCACGTCCTCCTGTCTCTGATCCATTCATTAATGTCTGAGTATAAAAAGTGAACGTATCATTCTTTACCCGAACCTCACCAACGGCCATTTCTGCAGCGTCTTGAGCATCTTGATCTGGCATCGCTTCAACGGTTTCAGGGACCGATGCCGGTTCATAACCACTACTCTGAGACGTAGCATAGGTTGGAGAATTGTATCCACTTGGTGTTATCCGAATGCCATTCCCATTAAAGGCATAGTTCATGAGTGTCGCTTCATCGATTTTATGAACTTCCACGTTAAGGATCGTCCAGAATGAATAGTCACGTACTACGGTAACTTGTTCAGAAGGACCCGCAGGCGGTTCTTCTGGTGGTGCATCAGGGTCTGGTGCCGGTGGATCTGGTATTGGTGGTGCATCAGGATCCGGTTCTTCCGGAGCCAACGTAACGTTCACCGTATACGTACACGTTCCAGCCATTTGTTGATACCCAAATTTATATAGATAATCTTTAGACCACACATTTCCGTAGAGACTTTCTGACGTTGGAATCCCTTGTAGAACATCGAATTGTTCGTTACCACGGGAATCCGCTTTAATGACTGCTCTCACGTTAGGGTTAAGATCAACACCATTCATAGAGGCTCCAGGTGATGGATCTGTACATACTACTGTGTTAGGTTCACCAGGCGGTGGATCCGGTATGTCTGGTTCGGCACCTTCATAAAAATAGTAAATATAATAGACTAGAAAGCTTCCGTCATAAGGCTTTAATTCCGGTGGATCCCCTGTCTCAATACTGCCACCCGAAGGGGCTGAGAGCGTACTCTTTTTGTAACCTTTATACACGTAATCTGCCGTACCTGACGTATGTTTGGGGGTATAATCTTCGCCTACTATTAATTCCTTTTTTTCATCCTTGAAACCAGATACACCATCTAAACTTATTTCTGTGGTGGTAAAGTGTTTAATAATCGCTTCACCCTCTTTAGGTTCAAGCTCAATGGTATAAAAGATCGGATAATAATGTTGTTCTCCTTTAAGGGAGGGGTCTAATCCTGGTCCTGGTATGAGTTTCTCTGGTTCAGGAGCATTAACTATTCCATTAACCTTCACTTTTCCAGTAACATCATCTGTCCTGATTCCACTCTCGTTTCCGGATATTTTAACAGCCGTAAATGTATTTTCCAAGACCATTTTTCTTTTGAATTGGGCATATTCTATTTGCTTGTAGCGCGACTTATAGAAAATATCATCGAGATTCTTTAGCCCATCATTATTTTCGTCTTCACTCACCTTGACGCGACTATTAATCGTGTCATAGACGAAAGGCTCGATCTTCACGCTTTTAATAATTCGGTTTGGAAATTTAAATCCATAATCCCATGTCATATCTGATGGACCACCGGGATGGCCATCACTTGTCCACTGGCCATTGGTTCGTTGCCATATAGAATGGTATCCGAAACCAACAAAGTAATGGATATTCCGATTATCTGCATCCGGAGATGTTGGTAATGATAAGCTTGCCGCACTAACAGAAGTAATAAATGGTGTGAAACCACCGATGAAGAGGGTGATCGTTATGATTACTATGAATATGCGTTGCAGTTGCTTCACAATAGATGACCTCATTTCCAAGGGTTTTTCAACAACACAATCGATGCGGAATCAACGTCAAATCCAATATATTTGGCTTGTTGGATACTGAACTTTTCAGGATGCATATCCCCATCCCTTTGATCTCCATATTCCATAACCTCATAACTATCCGTTTTAATATCCTTCTTTTTTGAATCTTCTACCGATGGATATCTAAATTTCGGTTTGAATATGTCTGTTAGAAAATAGATATTAGGTGTTGTATGTGAATGTCTCATAGCGATGTAACTTTTCCCATTCTGTTTGTAGGTCCACATATCATAAATAATATAATTATTTATTTTCACAGGAAACTGATCAATAGAAAGCGCATGAACTTTAGTGTATGGAACATCCTTGGCATTACTCATTAAATACTCTTTCCCCTTATAGAACCAAGCGTATTTACTAATATCTTCACCTGCACCGGCAATCTCCTCTTGAGTAAAGATCTTCTCTTCCCCGATCCAGACCATATTACCTTCACCATCCCAGCGGACGATCTCTCCCAAATTCTCACTAATGAAACGAAGAGGTACAAAGGTTCGTCCATTGGTGGCGGTGGCTTTAGAATCCATCGTGACGGATTTACCATTGACCACGGCGGTGTTTGAACCCAAGGTCAGTTGGATCGCATCTTCACCCTTCTTGAATGAAACCACCTTTCCAGCAAAATCAACCTTGGCCCCCATCGCTTCACCTATCCCACGAAAAGGAACTTGAACCCGATTGGCACTATCCATATAGGGATTACCACCTTGAAAGATAATCTTTCTTCCGTCCAGTAGAACGTTAATAATTTTGTTTTTAGGAATGGCACTTTCTGCTGCTTGAACTGGGATGGAGATCGCCCCTAGCAACAGGGCTGTTACTGCAATGGATAATAACGTCTTTTTCATCTTATATTCCTCCTAAAAAGTATTATAATTAATCTTATACCTTTATTATAGATAACTTGTAGTGTTTTGGCGAAAATTGGAACCTACTATTTTCGATACCCTACCGTGCAATCTAATGGAATATATCCATTGTTCGCTGCAGCTTTTGGGGATGTGAATACTTCCACAGTATCAAAATTAGATGTACACGATTTTCGAGAATAGAAATACTTTCTACCATTAGCGACAATCGCGATATATTCGTGTTTCTTAATAATACGGCTTCCACCTAGAGCATAATTGTTATAATGCTTCTCACCCATAGGGATCCCCTGCAAGAATGACATTACACCGACATCATCTATCGTATTATTCCATTCTTCTTGACTAATAAGAGGCAATGTAAATGTATACGATGCACCAATACGCTTCGAAGAATTGTTATACTCGTTAATGTAGTGTTCTAAGTCTTTTTGTATTGCATTTACTATAGTTATTCGTCTGACTTGATCGAATGTATTAGCATTGTCCAAGAGTGAAACTCCCGAGCTTACAGCAATCTCTGATCTGAAACCTTCGAACCACTTTTGATCGCCATTTCTGTTCACTATCGCATAATCGTCCAACGTGAAAGAAATACTGTTCCCAGCAATATCCGTGTAGGCATATGGTTTTTTAGGACTCCATACATGCTTTAACTCCGTTTCCCCTGAAGCATTTAAGTATTCTTCATAATGGTACACATAGAAGCCGTCATAACCAATAACTATAAGTACCGGCACATAACTATTAATAACGCCTTGACCCACTGGATCGCTAAATACCCCGAAACTCATATAAAGAGAATTGAAAAAGGTATTTACTGCTTCTACCTTGTTGATTTTCACTTTCTTCACAAATTCATACTTTGCTTCTTCGCTTAGAGACGAGTTAATTATTAGAGCTCTTGCAGCATCCTGTGTTGCTGTATCCATAGCTCGGTTATACCGTATTTCATTAATTAGGTTTTTCCGATTATGTTCCATGTTGATGTTATTAATGATAAAGAAAGGAAGCAGTATGAGTACAAAAATGATAGCGTACTTAGTAATCTTCATTTTGGACCATGCCTCCATATGCAATGATTATTTTAGCGGTAGGACTATTTATTGAATTTGTCAGAATATCAGATACCAATGTAGCTCCTGTCCTATTGGTGTTTTTCACTGAAATTGAGAAAAAATCACTTTCTGCTAATTTATATACTCGATTCGGACTATCTATTGGATCTGAAGAAGTCATCGGGAAAATTACCGAGTTAATTTGAGAGTTGTAGAACCCTTCGTAGTTCACTGTGTAACCGCCAAGATAAACTCCAGCATCATTATAGTTTGGATCATAACGTTTATGACGATGTTCCATCTCGATGTCATATGCGTTACCTGTAAGCATTAATTTTTCAGAATATTGATTATACATTGTTGGGGTTATGTATCCTTTATCTCTTACAGCATCGACAAATTCTGTCGTAGCATTTAGCACAATTAAAGTTGAAATATCATCTTGTTTATTTAAAGCTGTTGAAATTGGCCACATATACAATAAACAAATCGCTAATAATACTGCTACAAATTTCGATATACTATTTCCCATAGAAACACCTCCTTATCTGTATTCAACACGGATAACATTACCTTCAACGTCTCTCTTAACCAAAAGACTATAATCTCTATTCCAGTCAATTCCTGAAACATTTACGATACTAGGGTCCAAGTTCTTAGAAAAGGTAATACTGTCTACTTGAATATCTACTCCTATTTCATTGATTTGGTAGATTGATTGTCTTACTTCATATCCTTTTACGCTGTATGCAGCGGGTACTTGCAATGTGGTATGAATGTTTTTATCTGATTGGTCGTTCGATTTATATGTTAACTGTATAGCATCAGAAGTAGTCGTGAATAAATAAAAACAAAGTGCTAATGATGTTACGAAAACTAGAGTATAAAAACTGTTATATATTGCATCTTTTGCGTTTTCTCCCAATCCCATTAAATATCACCCTTGATTTTAGAATGGGGATGTTGAAGTAACATCCCCATTCCATGATTTTAGTTTTGTGAAAAGATAAGAGCACGGATAACGTTACTGTTGTCTTTTACGATTGTAGATTTGAATTTACCTGAAGGGTTAATATAATCGTTATTAGCTTCATTCAATGCATCAGCAATGGTACCATTTGCTGTTGTTCCGGTAACCGAACCGTAACCAGTACTTCCAATCGGAACAATAGTATTTACTGTATGAAAGTACCATGTACCTACTGGGTTTTTACCAGTGATAACTTGAACGCCAAACTGCCCTTTGTCCTTGAACTTACGCAATGCATTAGAAACTTGGCTTCCTGATACTGTTGTATTGTCATACACAGTGAACGCAGTTTGATCTAGCTCTTCCTGGATAGAAGAGAAGTTGGTTTGTGCCGATTTCGTTGCTTCTTGAGCAGTAGTAAACAATACAACGACGATAGTTATTAAGGCGATTGTTAAAAAGATACCTGCTGAAACCTTTAGTGCGGTTGATGCGTTATTCATAATTTTTTATCTCCCTTTATAGTTGGTTTATTTGATTATAATACGTTCCAAATTGTTGAAAACTCATATACACTAACGGTATTACAAGGTAAAGAAAAATTATCGCGTACATAGGGAGAAATCCAATCATTCTACCCCAGCTTGACTTGGTTTCAATCATCTCATCATAAGCTTGCTTACGTTGATCAAAGTAAAATTTTCGTTCTGTTTCAAGATCGTCGAAAGCTTGCTTAATAGGTATTCTATCAACAGATAATTGCAGTTTTTCAATAATTCTAACTAAAGGTATAAATGGTGCATCGAGTTTTACCTGTTCCAAAGCCTGCTCCGCTCCACTATCAAAATTCTGTACACATTTATGGAGTGGGGCCTTAAAAACAGTAGAAAATCTCTCCATCCATTCGAGAATTACATCAACAGACATTCGATCAATTTCGCAAAGCATAGCTATGATTGTGTGAAATTGATCCACTTCATTTTGCATGTCCATCGCACGCAATTTCTTTTGGAATAATAAAACCCAATAGGGAATTTGATACCCTATCCATCCTAATAGGACGCAAATTAGAATTTCCCACCACATAAGATACTCAGAGTTAATATCGTGTATCTTCGAAAGAATTCTAATGGTTGTATTATTTAATGTTGTTACATTAGAATCTGTAGTTTCATTTTCCTTGATGAGCTGAACTACCCTGTCTTGTAAATTATCATATTTCACCCCCTTCACTTGATTAATAATGTTATTGTCAAACTCAGTCAATGCATTGGCCTTCTGCAATTCTTCAGGAGACATTTTACCAAATACATTGGAGTTCGCTGTAGGTGATGTCATGACATTGTTAATCGAAATATAGTGCATAGTTGAAAAAGAAATTAACATGCCTATCGACAAAACAATACATAACAAAAACCTGTGAAGATAATGCCATTCCATTGAAAAACTTGCATTGGCTTCCTTTAACAATCTACTTATCTTAAAGTGTTCGCCTGTCCTACGTGCTGGAGAAAGACGATCAACGAACCACCCAACCCCTGGAATCTTGAGAATATATTTTTCCCAAGGATTCTTCTTTACCTTTGAAACATAAGTAGCTTCCTGCTGATCTTGCATTTTTTTAAGCAATACATAAGACACAAGTACGACAGCGAATATAGTTATTTTCATAAGAAATCCTGCCTTGCTTTTATAAAACTCATCCATTAAAGGGAATTGAGTACTTGCCCATATTTCGATCGGTTTTGTAGCGATAATCGGAATAACTGCAATCGCTGTTAATCCTTTGAATAAATAACTTAGTTTCTTCCTCTTAATTATCTCTAAGTTGATTTCCTCTGTAAGTTTATTTAAATTACTCAAGTATAGAGACCCATCTTTAACAACCTTGTCTCCAAACTCTTGAACTAAATAGGATATTCCAGCAAAAGTCTTTAAAAATCGATTTGGTGCAGCCTCATAGTATAGCTGAAGCTTCTCTTCGGGATTGCTTGCAGTCAAAACCTCATGGATTTTTTTAGCGTGAAGTGCTGATTCATGATCTGATGATTCAGACGAATCATATAAAGCATCTTCGATCATCCCATGTTGATGAAAATTGTGACGAACATCTTTTAACAGATCACGAAGTTGAATGAGTAACCTGTCATCAACACGATGTACAAAAAGGTCAATCATCATTCCGTTTACTACCAGTGCTGTCAGGAGCACCATGAAAATAAATGATAGATCATGGTTTATGAACATTAAAAGAAGAACTGCGAAACAGAATATACCGATTGTTGAAAACACTATTATTATAGTCTCACGTCGCATAGTTTTTTCATCATATGCATGAATGGATTGGAGCCTTTTTCTTATTTTTAGTACGTATCTTCGAACAATAGGTACTTTTAATAGAGCCACATATGAATCTTGCATGAATTGGTATAATTTCTTTTTCCACTTATGTTTGCTTGAGCCTGTTAATTCTTCATAGGACCGATATATTTCTTGAGTACCATCTCTTTCAGACTTTCGATTGAGTAACTTCATCAATAAATAAAGGACCGCACTCATAAAAATTGAACTAATAAGCGTTACAATAGCTATGGCTTTTAAATCCACCTTACATCCCCCCCCGAGCTCTGAACTGATAATTCAAGAACTTAATAGTTTTCATTCGATATCTCAATTAATCTATCGATTTGTCTTTACCTTTTTGATCTTTACTCATGTGAACATCTAAGATTAAGGTGCTGATCACCTGCAGACCTGCGGATGCAACTTCGGTATTTTTATTCACGTTAACTCATCCCCAATTCTCTTGTGTGAACTCTACAAATCCTTTTTTATCACGCGGAGACATCATCTCCAGCATTTCTTCTATACTACGATCTGAGATTGGATTTACCGCAACATACCCACCATCACGGTATTCGATGATATTTCTAGCCTCGTATAATTTACGGTCTGTTGTTCTTCGATAAAACTCAGCAGTCGTGTCCATAAATGCTTCCCATTTAGCTTGAGGATCAGGTGAATTACGATATTCTGTTGGATAAATTGTGTCTTGATCAAGAGATACACACTCTGTAATCCTTTCAATATATCTTTTTCCGTCCTCATCTTTCTTCATGTGAATATCAAAATTCAATGCACTAACTACCTGCATCTCTGCAATCTTTTCATTATCGAACACTCCAGTTTTTAGCAATGAGTTTCTTAAAGATTCAATTAGATTTTTAAAGGTCTTAGCGTGATGTGAAAACAACGTAAATAGACTTGCTACCTGAGTCATTTGAATCATCCATGCTGCTACAGGATCTGTTGCGACTTCACCAAGAAGATTTACAGCTCCGTCTGTCTTTTTTCCAAGATCTAATCCTGCTTGCCCTGAGATTGTATCTGTTTCACGGAAGGACAAAATATTACGATTTTTATAGATTTTCCGTAAGTGTAATTCAAAAGTCATTTCTTGAACTCGTATTGGATAGGACGCGTGGATATATCTAGCCAAAGCCATCAATAGAGTTGTTTTACCGGATCCTTGTGCCCCTGTTACTGCTGTAACTCTGCATCCCTTAATTAAGTAAATGAGAAGATTAATAATCAATAATCGATTTTTTTCGTCTTCTGGAATCAATTCTTCTAGATGCGCACTACCCGTATCGAATTTTCTAACGAAAAAGGCCCATGTCTCAGAAAAACCAGGTCTAACCACAACCACACGCGAACCATCCTTCATTTCATTGACCTTATATCCGTTTCCATCTGACAATTGACCAGGATTGTTATAACGGTAGATATTCTGGCATACTCTCTTTAATTCTGATTCTGTTTTAAACGAGAGAAAGGATAAATGAATGGGTTTTCCTTTAAAAAATATCCATACACTATCATGAGCATAAGGAATCGTTTCGAGTTTAGATTGATTAGTACCCACTAACCAATCATCATCAGGATCGACTTGACTTAATGGAATACCAGATACCCCTCCAGAAACACCATCAATCCGCATATCACGAATATCATCGATAACACTAAATCCTTTAAATTGCTGATAGATCCTTTGTACAATAATGTTCAACCTGTCATCGAATGAGAGACTTTTCTGATCTTTTCTAAACACTTCGTCAATTTCATCATTTGTAATAATGTATGACTCTGTTTCTGAATCTTCGATAACATCCTTTAGTTCAGCTAGACTGTGATTTTCAATCATATTTGTTAAAGCATTCATTCCATACTTCTTCTTGTAAAGATGAAGAATTATTTCAAATTTATCCTGAGAAGTTAGAAGTTTTTTATTATCAAATGGAATAACTCTGTTAATATTTTCTTCATTTAAACCATAATTTTTATACAGGAGGTCATAGACTGTATTTTTAACATAATTTTTTTCATTACGATCTCCATAAGTAGAACCTTTTAATGCTTTTTTCAACAGCAATCTTTGATTGATTTCACGATTGTACTCTTCCTCTGATAAAGCAAGATTATATAAATTACTCGTAGTCATTTCATTCAGAGCAAGTTCTACGTACTCAATCATACTTGGGATCGTATATTTCTTGTCCAGATCTTGAGGGTTATCAGAAGTTTCTCTTTTATCAGTAAGTTTAAAAAAGAGAAGGATTCCGATCACTAAGACAACTAGGACAATCAGTGTTATATTTATCCACTGACTCGTCAGCATAATTAAGCCCCCCGTCCGCTATAAACCTTTGTATCAATAGCTACAGCTCCAAGTATTCCTTTGGCAAACTTCCGTACTTCCTCAATAAAATGATAATTATCATTATCAGGTCTGATATTTTTATTTTTTAATAAAAATTCAACTACTGACTTATCATTACATGCGTCCATAAAGCTCGAATTGTGAGGTATTGTATATATTGGTTTATCACAATTAAAACTTCTCTTAATATAACTATCTGTATATTTTGAATTTCTATCATATTGGCCTAATACAATCACATATTCCTTATCCTTCAATAGATCATTAATCTGATTACTCTCAAAGAATGTATTCAAGACTGATACATTTTGATTTAAATTTACAACGATTACATCAGAGTTCTGTATTACATTATTCGTTAAGGGATTATCAATCTCACTTTTCACATCTATAAGTGTCAGGTCATAAAATTTCGTCGCTGCTTCGAATATTCTGCTTATTACTTGTGTTATGGTTTCAAACGATTCATCATCCAATTTTGTCGTCCCAGTCATTAGATCAAGTCGATTTTTTAAAATTGGAGTCGTATAATCTCGAACCATTTCTGGAGTTAATTTATTACTCCGAACTAACCGATTTAGTGCATCAATACCTGCTGATGAGTATTGATTATCTAGTTCACCAAACCCTTTATTTTTAATAAATATTGATTCTAATGGAGATACTCCACCGTGTGTATGACTAATTAATGTTTGTGTCATGTATTCTATAGAAACCATAGTTGCCACTGCAATTAGATTGGTTGTTACACCTGATTGCCCTGGATACGGTCCCCAAAATGCTATTTGCCCCATACCAATTTCCTCCTATTTGCTTGTTTAAAAGCATTTTTTATATCTCTATTTTCTAATCCTGAAATATCTTCGGATAACTTCATTAGTGTTCTCTTATATAATCTAGAGAGTCGACGCATGTTGAATTTCCCACTCTGTTGATTATTAATCTTTGTAACAAAGTCCACTTCGTCATAGAGCATTTCAAATGTTTCATCAGACCACGCTATTGGTAACTTCCCTAGGATAGTTTCTAAATAGTCCTCAGCTATGTCACACTTAACATGACTTACTACAATTTTGGTAAACTGAACTGGATTTTCACTTTTACCCTTACTGGCAAATAGATTATTCATATAATCGATTGTTTTTTCGAGTACTATTCTCTCATTATTAACTGCTACATACTTTTTACTAAAATTCGACAGATCGTCTTTTGTTATAAAGTCGGGATCTGTACAATGAATAAGGACTTCATCATATTTATCATTTTTAAGAAGAAATGCTTCAAGATCTGATATGTTTTTAAATCCAGATGTAGTTTCAATACCATCATTTTCAGTTATTTTAATTTTTTCATTATGGTTTGTTGTTCCGAAATAGATAAATTGTTCTAATGTATTGTCAACTACGAGTACCTTTTTACCTGTCTCCGTAAGTATTTTACTTGTATATTGAAGTAAGTCACTTATATCGCACGCTCCAAAAAACATTGTTTTATTCAATGCTTTCCCTCCTTTTTTATGGGTTGACTAATGGCTGCTCAAATACGTCTTTTTCTTTCTCTACTGTACTTATTGGTTGGACTATCGAATCATCCGGTAGAGCAGAACCATTATTTACAATATCATTTGTTTCCACTTCACTTGGAGACGCTGTTTCTGGTGTATTTTCTAGATTACTTTGTCCAGTTTGAACGTTGGACATAGCTTCATTGTTTTGTTGTATTACCATTTGGTCATTTACAAGTTGTTGCTGAAGCATTGCACTACCATTTTGAACTTTCAGTTTATCTGTTTCATCCATTTCGTCCATCGATTTTTCAAGTTGATTTCTGTTCCAAATACTTAGAGACTTCTTTGCTTTTTTCACAATATTCGGATCAGATTCTATTAAATTTATTACATTTAGATTAATAGGATAGTTAGGGATCGCTTCATCCTGCATAAATGGATCTACATAGGTAATTTCATACAACTTTGCCCCATGTATATAGGCATCAACAATAGCACTCTCCATTGCAAGAATCTCAAATTCATTAACATCATGCCAAACTGTATTACCTGAGAGATCCTTCACCTTTTTCTTAGTCAATACTGTGTAATCTTGACCAGTTGGGAATGTTATACGAACGTCTACATATTGTCCCTTCTTAAGTTGTGAAGGCAGCTGAAACACATTATATTCTTTATTTCTAAGATCTTTTGGTGTCGCTCCCTCTTCAAACACCATTGAACTAATTAATGGCGTATTTGTTCCTGCATCGATTTTAATAATTTTTCCAAGTAAGCCTTCGATACTTGGTACCATATTTTCTGGTACGTCGGTTTCAAGCACTTCAATCAACTTCAAATCAGATCGTGTAAGACTTTCGCCTGCCTTCAGTTCCTTTGCGGTTACTACTACGCTTTTTTTAACTGCATTCTGTTCACTGAGAAGTTTCTCTGCTTCATCAATCTTCGCTTGATATTCTATGCGTATCGCTTTTTCTTCTCTAGCTTGTTGCTTGATTAGATAAGTAATTCCACCACCTGCTATTGCTGCTGTGACAATAGCACCTATTACACCTGCTAGGATTAAATTCTTGGTTCTCTGTCTTATTGCTGACAATGTAATTCACTCCTCATTTTAGATAATAGAACAACATTATTAATGCAATTACGATCAAACATCCGATTACTGCACCAATGCTCGCTCTTCTTTTCTTTTTCCGGTAACTCTGGTCATCAAAAACCTTATCAAATGTTTCATCCGTATTATCACTATTAATAAATGGATCTGGATGATACGGAACTGAATAAATTTGATTTATATTATCCACACTCGCTCTTATATCCTTAAGACTTTGTGCCTCAACGAGTGGTATAAGTAATATCCATTTACTTTGATCTAGCCCTCTATTTAATTCTAAAAACTCTTTGATTTTCGGTTGTTTCCACTCGCTTCCTGAACCAACAATGACTTGGATGTTTGCACGATGGAATTCTTCTATATATTCAGAACTATCGAATGAACCTAAATCAAGAATTACATGAGTGTGATCAGTCGTAAGGTGTTGCGCCATTTCTAGACCTGAATTTTCTTTTACATATGTTACTCCGTTAATGAAAAACTCATCAGTACTATGAGTATCCACATTTTTACCTTCATATGAAGTCTCAATGTTTTCAAATTCATTACGGTCATTACATTCGATCAACTTAACAAGGTATCCCCGCTTAGCTAAGTAATTGGCAATCAGAATAGATGTATGAGTCTTACCACCACCTTCTTCAATACCAGCAACTGCAATAATTGACTTTCCAATTATTCTTTCTTTTACAATCACTTGCGGTTTAATTGGCGGTAATAACCACATAAGCTCAACATCTTCTAAATCGTCTTCTATGTGGTTTACCGTATTTTTGACTTTCTCTCTTTTACTATCTAGTGATGACTTATTAAGTACTTCTTCTCTTTTTTCATCACTATTTCCAGGTGTACTTTTACTTGAGTTAGTTTGTTCTAAATGATCATCGCTGCTTTTCGCTTCAACATTGATCGTTATCGGTTGAGCCCCGTTAACAAATCTTCTCCAAGGAATATCCCTATCATAGTCTTTGTATTTTTTCACATCACTGTACAGCTTTTGTGTATGTATGCATTTAACCAGTAGCTGTATATCCAATGGTTCAGTATTGGATGATGATTTAACAAAAATATTGTATATCCCCATCGAAACAAGTTCTGCTAGTAAAGGATGACCTTCATTTTCATTCGAGAGAAAAATTATGGATGTTTCACTAAAGTCCCCACGAATTTTCTCAATAATATTTGCTAAATAATCTAATCTCTTGTCCTTTAACTTAGTTGCAATATCCGATGATATTACAAGTGCATTCACTATAACTTTTTGTTCTTTTAGCTCGTATAATCTTTCAATTAAATGATCCATTACTACGCAAACATCGAGAATTTGTACACCTTCATTTTCAAAATGTTTTCTTAATCCTTCAGCGAACGTGTGATTTGGTATAGCTATAATCGCTGTAGGCCTTTTTTGATCATTCTGAGATACCATTCACTATTCCCCTTTATTTACTCCATATTTTCACTTTTAAAGAATGTTCAATCTTAAGAATCTCTTCTTCTGTAGGGTTTTCGGTTCCACATTCTATACGACTAACTCTCACTTGATAAGATTCTATCGATTCTGCAAGTGTTTCTTGAGAAATTCCATTTCGTATCCTATGTATTTTCATTAACTCTCCTGGTGATAATTTGGTTTTAATTGGAATACACCCCTTTCCTTAAGGGCTTAAACACAAAAAAGCACGCTAAATGCCTGTTGGCATTAAGCGTGCTTCGCTTTTTGTGACCCGGTCGGATCTTATTTGGTTTATTTATACAAGTATCATAAAACAATTTCCATAATCTTGTCAACAACTAGTATTTATTCATATAGATTCTTCTATTATATGAATACTCCCTCAACGTAGCAAAGATGTCGCTTTGGCTGAAGTCGTTTCTGATGCATCATCCAACTTATTACTGGATGCTTAACACCAGTGCAGTTGACACAATGATGGTCTAGTTGCCATCCAGTCACTATCCCAATCTTTCCTTTGGCACTATTCGTATAATATTGGCTGCACCGTTCACATCGGCATGTACTAAGACCCTCACGTTCATATACAGACCCCGATATACCCGTTGTCCTGAGAAGATCCATCTTCCCTCTTCGCCTTAACACGGCAACGGTGCTTGATCCATGAAGCTAGCTTTCGAGTTATACTCCCCTTAGATCAGGATAACTACAATTCCCGTTCTGGTGCCTTATATCTTTCATCCCTAAGAGCACTAAAGGGGAATACAAGGATTTTCTCTTTTATAAGTGACGAGGTGAATTGGAGGCCTCATGAGGATCACACTTCTAAATGAAATGGAAGTGGTGGGAGTTCGCCTGAAGTATTATGCCTTTTATATGTAAAGACTGCCTATTAGGTAGATCAAAAAGAAGTCTAGTGGAGGAGACTTTTGATTAAATAATTAAAATTCACTACCCTTACATCTTTAATTCTAGAATTAAAATGATTATATATTTCATATACAGTTTAGATATAAAAATCTCTTTTAGAGACTCTTTTGTATCTACTGATCATTTTAAAACTAGTTCAATATTTACCTGCAAAAGCATTATCAAAACTCCACTCATTATTAATATTTAAAGCTTATTAACATTAGTATTTAATAGTAAATTTTAATTACTAATTACATTGTCATCATTTATTATATGCGCTTTTAAATTCTTAATTACTTCATAATACAAGCGTAACTTCGGCTTTTCTTTTAAGTTAACCTTTAATAGTATAGTTAATTCAATATGCACCCTCTAATTTAATATACAATCTATAGTGGCACTCATCTTCAGTTCTATCTTCATAACAACAGTCCCTTATGTTTTTATATTCATCATTAAAGTTAATTTTTATCGTAACTTTAGACGGACATAGTCATTCCAATTATAATCGGTCTTTAGGTTTCATTCTTGTTTCCACTTTGTCCTTATATATGAATGTACATGTGCATGCAAACATGCATGCATGTTTGCATGCAACAATGTATGAGTATTAATAACCAATGTACATTGTGAATTATAAGTCGATCTGTCTTTCAAATTTGCTAAGAGTTTTTAAACCTAATCCACTTGAAATCCCGCATTCTCATTGACTTTAGCTTCTAAACTCTATTAAACTAAACATATCTAACAATTAATCTCTATGTTATACCACATGTTACTTGAAGAGGGGCTGTATTTAATGGCAGTAACAATCTCTGTTGGAATTATAAAAGGCGGTTCTGGAAAATCAACGACAGCCAGCATTCTTTCACACATGTTAAGTCAAGAATATAAAGTTTTAGCTGTAGATGCCGACGGTCAAGGTAATTTAACTCAACTCTTAACTGGCATTGATGATATTTTTGAATTTGGGGAAAATACGATTCATAGAGCAGTTCAAAATGAAGAAGCTATGACTTGTATTTCAATAATTAATGATAACCTACATATTTTGGCGGGAAGTCCAAACATAAACACACTAGGTGCACATTTTTATTCCAAACTTAAAGGACAATATCATTTCACATTGAAAAATGCACTAGATAAAATAACACACTTATACGATTATATTATCATTGATTGTCCACCAGCTCTAGGTGAAATATGCATATGCGCATTGGCCGCATCTGATTATGTAATTATCCCGTTTGAAACAAGTAAGTTTAGTTATTCATCATTGGAAGCTTATATAGAGGTTATAGAATATGTAAAAGAAAAACTGAATCCGAATCTCAAAATAGCAGGTATCCTACGGAGTATGATAGATATGAGAAGAAATGATAATCAAGCTTATTCCGAAGCTGTTGAAGAAAAATATCCTCGATATGTCTATAAAACAATCATAAAAAGGACTGCTGATGTTGGGAGACTACCTTTACTTGGATTTGAAAACAATAAAGATATCAAAAAAGTCCTAAATCAGTATGATCCGTTTTACAAGGAGTTGATGGAAGTTGTCAAACAAGGATGATTACAAAGAAAAAATAAATGGACCAACAAGAGGTCGCAAGGGTACTTTACAAATGTTAGTAGATCCAATCCTTGAACCGAACGATAAACCAAACGATATTGTAGAACCGTTAGAAATATCCGCGCCATCAAATGCTAACATAAATAAACAGATTCCTAAGACCTCTGAAGCCACTATAATCAGTTCTGAGACTATTTCTGATAGCACTGAAGGAGGAGGCGTTCCACCCGCAGATCACACATTAAATAATCTTGAAATTAGATATCAAAAGCTGGAATCAGACATATTGGCTAGAGAACAAGCATTTAATCAAAAGACTATCAAAAAACAAGATCAACAACTAATTGATCCATCACTGCTTAACCATGTTAAAAACAAACCAAATCGTTATAAAAAAGAACGATTGGTTGATACACATGCGTCAAGATCGTATTACATGGAAAAGGAAATTATAGAAATCATTGATATGCTAGCCGGTGACGATACAGGGTTTAGATATCGCTTTGTAAATGAAGCAGTTCGATTGTTGCTTAAAAAGGAATATCCCGAACTAGTTCATCTACTTAGAGAACAAAAATAATAAATGGGTATTTAGGCGATAAGAAATTATCGTCTATTTTTCTGTTTAAAATCAGAAAGGATTAAACTTTATGATATTAATATGAAATAGGTGACTGTTATTCAAAACTACACATGATTTATTCCATTGATTAGAAATAGTACAAGATAAATATGTTCTGTGCGATCAAACAATCACACGATGGTTGGGTGTATCTTGGTTGGATAACTGAAGTTGGAGAAAATCTGATTGATGGCGCAATTCGTGAAATCAAAGAGGAAAGTGGAATCCATTTAATTAGTGGGTTCCATGTAACGTCAAGCTTCATAGGTATGTTTAGTTGGAAGTCACTGTTTCAACTTCAAGGCTCCCTAAAACTAATTTTAAAGAGTCTGATGGTACGGCAACTCGAAAATCCGCGTGGAAAATAGAAATCCAGTCAATACTTCTTTTCTCCATACAACTCCAAAACTAATAAAATAATAGTATAAGACAGCCATGGGATTATGGACGAAACCAATTACGTTTATTAATGAGAATCAGCTGGTGTTAGCACAGGATGCTCAAGATGCATTGAAAGAGTTGTTTGCTGCGAAGGTGCAAGAGATGCAGGAAGGTGAGATGAATGCTCATTTATGCTACCAGAAGCATGATATGCAGTATTAGCAAACGACGTGTACCCGTAATGGAAAGAGCAATAAAAGTATCGTGAGCAAGTAGGGTGAGCAGGAAATCATCATTCCCCATAATCAGTGAATTTGTGCCGCTTGTCGGAAAGAAGCATCAAACGAACGTAACAGGCATCGAAGTTCAATTTTTCCCCTATATACCAAAGGACAGTACGCGGGAGATCCACTGGTAAAGGGATCACATCTTAGGCTTATTTAATATTCTTCTCTTTCCCTCAATTCCTTTGTCTGAATAATTGAAAGTATTTACTATATTTAAATATTATATTGATATATTTGGAAATTATGTATGTTATAAGAGGGAAAGGAGGTGATTAAATTGAAACTAAAACATAATAGGAAATCACTTATTGTTTTCGTATTAACTTTTTTGATTACTATTATTTCAGTATTGCCAGTATCTCCAGTATCCGCAGCAGATGTAGAACAAAAAGTGAATAACTTCTATGATACATCTCCAAAGTATGTGGAAACTATAAGACTTATTCATTTTGGCAAGGGAGAGAGTAATTCTACTGTACCTTCTACTTATTTTTATATAACTTACTTCCCAGTCGGCCGTTTCTCTGGATCGCTTCAAATGAATAGCACTTATTACACCATTATTAGTAGTGATGGGTCAGGATATCATGAAGTGACTTACAAAGGATATGTTTATTTCAGGCCTAACGGACCATGATAGTTAGGAGCATTATTGTGATATTCACTATAAAAAAACCGAAATCCTACATTATATATGTGGATTTCGGTTTTTATATTTTATAAATATATAATAATATTGCTAACACATCAGATAATAGATTTACGTAGTTTAAATTCTATTTTTCTAAATTCTTTTTTTCTTTCATTTTTGCCCAAACACTTCCGGCTTTTGAACTTGAATCACCAGTTGTTCTAGTTACATTCTCTTCAAGATTATCAGTAGTATTTCTACTAAAGACAGAAGTGACATTTTCATTTGATTTTGAACCAAATTTATTAGCTGGCTTCTTATCATATAGTTTGAATGAATTTTTACGAACACTATCAATTACATTGGACAAATCCACTGTAATTTCCTTACTTGTTTTTGCTTCCAGTTGATTTTGTTTCATTATAGTATGTTCCTCATTAAGTTCCACCACTCTGTTCGGCATTATCATACCTGAAAACATGGTATAGACAACGGCATAGTCCGCATCCCATATTGGATCTCCATATTTCCCTTGAGCAGTTGAGCTGAACTCGGATACCACACTTTTAATCGTTTGTTCAGTTTTTACATCTTTAAAAGAAGATGCACTCCTTGGTCGAATTACAAACCCACCGTACATAGTAGCAGTATCGTAATTATGATCACATGCAAAATAACCACGAGTTATGCTGTTTGTCATCTTAGCTTTAAGAACATCATTATCAAAGGGAGCATCAATTTGCGCCTTATGAATACTAATAAAACCACCCGAAGTTTGAACCAACTTAACAAAGTCAGAAGGATCATATGTAACATTATCACTACCAAAATTCGCCGGTATCACATTAGCTTCATGAATTGTACTAATAATTGCATCATTACCTTCATCTTTCCACGAAATAAGTTTGTCCTGATTTAATCGATTTCCTTTTTGAACAGAGAAAGTATTATACATCTTTTTATTATCAGTTAAAAAAATGCTTCCTACAGGTTTAATATCACCTGGTTCAAATAAATCGTTTTGGAGCTTAACAAAATCATTAAGTTCCGACATTAGTAGAATAGAGTTAGACATTTCGGTTGGATCATCAAAGGGAAGAGAGATCAAGAAAGTTATAGGAACAGGGAAGAATTCTTCTTGAACAAGATTTATTACAAGCGATATAAAACCAGTTCCAACTCCGCCACCTGCACCCGCACAGATGATTAAATGATCCACTTCACTAAACTTTCTTTCCATTGCATCAATCAATTGATTTCGCATATCATTCGCAGATTCATTAATTTTAGGATCAAACATTTCAATCACTAGAGAAGGGGTACGAGCTGCTCCCGCTAAACCTTCAAAATGAAGTCGATCTTCTTCAGGTATATGTTTAAGATGAATCATATCATTTTTCGCAAAATTAACCGCGAGACTAGGATAACATTTAGTGCCATCATCGTAGGTATATCCAGCAAAGATGTCAGCATCCTTATTACCTTTTTGTCCTGCACCAATTACTCCAATCTTTAAAGAAAGTTCATTTATTAATCCATTGTCATTCATATAGCTAAGTACTTTACTATTTGAGATCCCCATATTTATTCCTCCTCAATATTTTGTTTGTTTGCATAATCACTAAATTCAAGACCATCCTTGGTTAGATAATATGCATGTTTTCTTCTATTGTTTTTTCTTACGTAACGAAATGCGATTAGTCCTGCAAAGTGAAGAGATTCAATCGCAGCAACTATAGGAACCTTTGAGTATTCAGTTTTCAATTCATCAATGATATCTTTTTGTGATATTTCTAATGTGTTAGAAATAATAGATAAAACATTAATTTGGCAAACTGATAATTTGTCTAAAAATGATTTGTAATGAATATCGTCATATATTCGCTCATACACTTCAGCACCTCCTAAATAGATAACACACACTTAAAGTATACATTAGTTATACTTTGAGTATACACTATAGAACCTAATAAACATAGGGGAATTCTATAGCATTCAATGAAAGTATAATTAATTATACTTCTAATTAACTAATAATTAGTTATATTCATTCATTTTATATATATATCAATATGAAAAATAGGAGGGACATCGTAAATGATTTAATAAAAGCTTATTAAATAAGCGTTATCTAAAAGTATACTTAGTTATTCATTAATTATACTCACATAGAAATTTGATGGTTTCTAACATCTCCAACCATATAAAATAATATGGTGATGTTTAAATTGTTATTTACAAAGCACAACGTGTAAGAAGTTCATTAAATCATGGCTATCTATCATTCCTACGTTCATTTGATTTAGCTTTCAGTTATATAGAATAGCATCAGATGATTTATACCTCTTTATAATCTCTGAATTGACGATCATTTTTACAGGAAATACAACACGCTAAAGATCATTAATTTTTCATGTCGATTTAGTGACTTCATGTGTGATTAACCATGTGACTGCTCCTGTGATTCGATCACAGGATGAGTCACATAAGTAGTCACATACACAGTCACAAACTCAACTAATTATAAAAGGTCGACAAAAGCCTTGCCGGTTATCAGTTTTCTTTGATACTCTCAGACTAGTCGAGTTTGTGACCCAGAGGTCGAGGTTCAAGGTGTGAGTAAATATGTCTGAGATACATGAGAGATTTAGAAAGGACTGATCACCAAAATATGGACTTAAAAAACCTATATAAAATCTCACCAACAAAAGAGAAAATCATTAACATATTATTTCAATACCGAAGCCTTAATGTATATCAACTGTATTTCCTAATTGACCCTACCGAAATACCCTTAACATTCCCACATTATTCAAGAGAACAATTAAGGCTGCCTAAAGTAAGACATTTGTGGAATGAAATCGCTAGATTACAAAAAACGGGTCTAGTCATGATTGCTGGAAGGCATCCTGAAAATGATTCACGTATGTATACTTTGTCTGACGAAGGTTTATCTGTTGCGTACAATCTTTTAGACATTCCAGAGATCAAAGGCTTCCACAGAACAGGATGGGATGGAGATCATGGGTACTTTCCCTATGAATTATACAGACCTCCAAAAGAAAGACTCCTAAAACATCACAATTTAGGTATAGATTTTAATGTGTTAATGAAGTTGCTAACAATTAAGCATAATTATCAATATGATTTCATTGATAATCGATACTCTTCTGTAGAATTCACAACTCCCGACATCGAAAGTAAGAGGGACGTAGATAAGATATTTAGACCTGATGGAGAATTTATAATTAAAGATGCAAATGGAAAAAAGAAATTTCACTGTTGGGTTGAATTTGATATGGGTACAGAGCGTGGGTCTTTTCTTGCAGAGAAATTTTCTAAGTACAATCTATTTTTGAACTATATGGGTCAGGACATAGATCGATCAAGACTAAGTCAAACAGTACCAGATGCTATTTTTTTTGTTACTACAGCTAAACAAAGTCTTTGGTCAAGATGGGCCAACCTACAAAAGAATTTTTTAAACACAATTGGTTCATGGGGGACTTTTCTTAATCTTTATGTCGGCAATATAGAAACACTTGAGAGTTTAATCTTATCTCACATTTATGAAGAAGATTTATTAAAGAAGAAATTAAGTAATAATTTGAGACCACTTTTAGAAGATTATAGATTTATTGGCCAACCAAAACCTTCTCCAGGAATTAACCCCGCTTCATTCTCAGGTTTTTGTTATCTTTATCCAGGTGAAGTAATGAGTCTAGGTTGGGAACCATCTTTCACTGTGACTCAAATAGATCAGCAGAACCAAATCTACCTTTACGTTAAGTATGATGAATATGAAACAGGTGGGATTTGTAAAGCCATTGACTTTGGACGCAAATATAAAGAAATAAAATCTATGCAAAGAATTAATGCTATTGAAGTTATTCCTGTCTTAGTTTTCTCTGAGAAAAAACCTCACTCTATTGATTTTTTAGGTTGTGATGATCAAGAAGAATTCACTAAATTATTTGAGAAAGCATTGTGGCATGATGTATACAATAATCTTTGGTATGATCGTAGTGGCAAAATCATTAATGTTAAAAGATCAAATCCACTTATGTTTTATGTTGCAAGGTCTAGGGGATGATTCCCTTGGCCTTTTTCTTGTTTTGTAGTCACGTTAACATGACTACAATGATTTAATGTTTTTCCCGCTTCACTCAGAGATAAAAGAAGATTGTTGGTAGCCACATTGAAGTGACCGCTAATTATCCGATTTCATTTCACTCCTGTTCACGTTGGTAGGCACGTTAAGGTGTCTACTAACGTGAACAGGTTACTCCCTATTCTTTTGTATCGATACAAATTCCCACACTCCCCTTATAAGGGAATAGGGGAGACAGTGCCATTCATCATTAACATACCTTTTTATAATTCAATATGTATTTTTGTAAAGTCACGTGATATCATATACATATAATTTATTTTTTCACACAACTATTTACTCCCCGCATGCGCATGGGAGATTTCTTATGATAAGAAAGCACCTAACAGTGATTAATTAACTAATTGCACAACTCCTTGTGCCTTTATTTAATCTTTGTTAGGTGCTATTTTGTTTGCGCCAACAACCCAAATCTAATTAATGGAGGAATTCTAATGTTAAACGTATCTAGTCAAAACAAGAAATTAACGGAAATGTCTAAAATCATGTACGGTACCGATCTATCCTATAATCTGGATGGAAAAAATCAATTTAAACGAAGTAGTACTGCTGCTTTAAAACAACTAGCTAAGGACCTTAATTTGAAAGAGTCCAAGGTGTCCTTTAACCCAGGTGGAATAGCTGTTAGTGGAGATGCTTTGCTAATGGGTCTTTGGGAAGATGGTAAAGGTGTATATGTAACGATAAGCCAGTCTATGGGTAATCGTGTAATGTATCGTTCAATCAAACACATGAAGGATTATTCCGGTGGTATGAACCATTGGGTAGAGGCGCTAGTTTTTTCTGATAACTATGATGGTACTGTAGAACGTATACGTCGCTTAAGCAATTAAATTATAACGAAAATCGCTGAAGCATCATTCCCGCTCCTATTTCAGTCTTACTTTATCGGGTTATATCACTATTCACAGCGAGGCACAATTATTCGTACGACTACTAGCATGAAACTTGTCTACTAGTGTTAGGATTCCTATATAATGTTCTGAAGCGGGTTTTATAAGACCCGCTTCATTACTTATCAAACGAACAGGTAAATATAATAATATCTCGTCATAGCCGAGGTATATAAATTCAGGAGGTTTTTATATTATGGAAAATCGTGCATTTGAGTTTTTAATAAACATAGAATTTAGACAAATAGTACACAATCGTAAGTCTGGAATCTCTTCGTTTGACCAAACTCTGGATTCTCTGATGAATCTAAAGGAAACTGCTGCATCAGCTAATAGAACTGACTTGTTAGCAATGATCGATGAAGAATGTATACGATTGATAGATACTGGTGGAGTAGATCCATTAACAATCGAGTTAAATGACCCTATTACAATAACAATTAAAGTAAATGAAGATGGGCAGACTGTTCATGAAGTGTTGCTAAGAGATCTTGTACTCGGTTTGTTTATTGGAGAGTCCAGTAATAATTCTTCTGTTCTATCCTCCGGTGAATTTTATATTGACTACCTAAATGCATTCATTAAAAATATCGGATGCGGTAAGCGTATAGTCAAAGCAATCTTTAATGAATTAGATATCCAAAAAATCATTGGTGAAACCAACGATAGAAATCGCGGATTTTGGGATCATATGGGTGCCAGCGTAGATGATGACTATTTGGATGAAGACCGTGAGTTATATCGATTTGAACTCTCCAAAGAGCAGTTCTTCAACTCAATAGTAGATGTAAGTGTCTGTTGAACTATTATAGGGCGGAGGAAAAACATGGATTACACAATTCAAGCATTAAAAGTTCATATTGAATCATTAGGTAAATACGAAAATGTTGAGTTTGTAGAAAAGAGAGAGGATGCAGTATATTTTTAAGCTGTTGATTTTAAAAATAGTGAAGTTTACTTAAATCAGACATAGACGATGAATTAAGTTATATCGAATGGAATCTATGGGAATATTCAGTGGTTCTCCATTGGTGTCCTGTAAACTAATAAGACATATTTGAATAGATTAACATTACAGGTATTAGTCCTATAAGAATAACTATTACAACCGCCTTTATCCTAGCAGTTCGGATATATTGGCGGTTGTAGTCATTTTCTACATGTAACAGATATAAAGGGCCTGCAATAGATACAGCTGTATATACTATCCTATTAAATGATGCATGTTCTTATTACCTCGACAACTCCCCTTTTATGTATACTTAATTATACTTTAATGTATACCTCTTAAAATCCTATACACCACACGAGTTTCCCGCTCCAGTAAGTCTACAAAATGTGTAGAATGGGTCTGCACAGAGCCAGTCACAAACGTTTCCCCTTATGGAGAGTAAATAAGATCGTGGATACAGTCCATTCAGTAGGCAGTAGTACAGAAAATACCCAAAAGACATTTAAAATACTAGAAATGAGTAGTTTATATCACCTAATATGGACTTTTGTTGTCCACATAAAGTGAAATGTCGCATTTTTGAGCATATTGAATGTATTTTTGTGACTTTAAATCATTTTTCACCTCAATCATTTCTTTCCAGATGATACATCGAATAATAAATGCAAACCTAGCTATCGAAGCACGATCGACTACAAGGAAGATAAGTAATTGTAATAAATATAAAGCGGGTCCTATTGGATCTGCTTATTCTTTTATTTTTGGAAGGCTCTAGAGTCAAAAGAACCTTCATATACCCGCTTTAGTGTAGTAGTCTCTTCAGCGAGGAAATGTCTGCTACCAGTTAATTACGCTTATACCCCTAGAAATTGCGTGAGTTATTGCCGCAATACTCTCGGGCTTGACCATAAGCCACGATTGTCGCATCATAAAAGGAGAATAAAGGAAGCAGGCCCCCGCTTCCTCGAAAAATGAATATGAATTTGAAGGAGGAAAGAGTGATGTGCCTTTCAGATATTGATATCGATGATCAATCTTATTGCCTGGGCTGCTATGATAATTTAACCATGTTATTCCGTATATATGGCATGTCTCTCCAGGAACACGGTAGCATCCAAGAACAGGTGGCCCCCGAATCGCTTTTCTGTGAATCTTGTAATACGACGATACAAGAGGGCGGTGATTACTTATCCCTCACCATCACCGAGGAGACGCTCGTGGAACTAGCGGATCACATCTCCAAAGATATCGGCGGTTGCGAGCACTGTGAAGGAAATGAACGAGCTCATTTAGTCCATGTGTTCAACGATGATCCGGATGACCGAAGTTCCCCCATGACATTGGAGGATGCAAACAGCGTTGAGGAATTCCTTTACGTTCAAGGCGTGCCGGAAGAGCAATTGGATCGGTTTACACAGCTGATACAATGCCCTTGTGGGTATGGGCGAGAGGGTAGGCACCAGCGTCACAATCCTGAAGGCGGAGTGTTTGGCAAATACGAGGATATATATACCCGAGAGGACATGGACCGGTTATGGGGTTTTGACGTTGAAGACTTTCTTTCGTTCACCCATCAGTACGGCATAACGCTCACTTATGAGGACATGATCGATTTCCGTGTCCTCTTGATGGAACATCCTATGCTCGCCTTTAAACACGATACAGGCGTCAGAATCTATAGTGCACTGAAGGCTCACTTTGATGCCGGCGAGTATGCGAGCGTGCCCGTAATGACAACACTCTTCAGAGGGCGGCCAAGGAGGAAGGATGAGTCCGGTCCTTATCCTAAAAAAAATATGTGGGCTCCGCCTCAAGGGAAACCGCAGCATGGCCGTTATAATACGATCGGCGTTCCCGTCCTATATGTAACAGATAGCTTAACAGCAATACCTTACGAACTTCATCCCGCTCCGGATGAATTCATTGATGTCGCTGAGTTTAAGACGAAGCGGGTGTTCCGTTTATTCGATATCGGTAATTTTGATCAGCAATTCCGTGGATTTTTCAACGAACCTAATGAGGAATCCAACCCGCTGAAGAAAGCCTATCTCTTTCCCAATTACATCGGCACCTGCTGCAGTCATATTGGATACGACGGGGTGATGTATGAGGGGGTCCATAAAAACCATCCCACCTACCTTAACTACGCATTGTTTAATGTCGATCAAAAGGATATGCCGATTCAGATGCCGATCCAAAGCTTTTCTCCGGATATCACCTATCAACTTGAGATTGACAAGCCGGATGAAGATCCAACCATTCATTTCTAGCAGGCAAGCGGGAGACCATACCCGCTTCTTTTCATTTTTCCATTCGAGTGATATGATACATACATAATTTAACTCAATTTTTTCACCGCTCTCTGTCACGCGACTCAAGAGAGTATTATGTTGTAAGAAGCGCCCTATGAGCGACTAATTGTGAACTCCCAATTCGGGTTTTCTATTGGTCGTTGATAGGGCTTTTTTTGTGTCCAAAACAACCCAATAACTCATTTCGAGGAGGAGATGTTAAGTATGACCGTAATGAATGATATGTTTAAGTTGAAGTGTAAACAAGAACAATGCCAACATGAGTTTTTGTATGACCGACAAAAGAACTATCTTCCCAACGATGATTGGGAGATTGAGTGTCCGAAGTGTGAAAATTGGGAGGAAGTAGGAAACAACCTTCCAGGTGCATTTGAAATATTAGATCGCGGAAATCATATCCCAGTCATTTAAGAGTAGGGTCAATTCCTTATTCGAGTTTTCTATTGGTCATTGATATGACTCTTTTTTTGTGTCCAAAACATCCCAAAATGATTGAGGAGGAAGATTTATGCTTACACATTCAAGTGGTATTAAGGTGAGTTCATGGAAAGAGAATCGAGTAGAAGGAGTAGACGCTGACGGCAAAGCTTTTTCGGTAAAGTACTCTCATGATGCCAGAGGTAATTGCTACATGACACTGGACGGATCGGATTATTACGCGAAAGAGTTCCTCACCGTCCGCAATGATGTGGTTTACAAGATGCTAGAGCTCTCGACCGGTCATCTCACATCCGACACGCTCGAGTACCTCGGTCAGCAGGCATACAACGACGGGGGATTTAATGTTTACACTAAAGATGAAATCGGCTTCTTTTTCCCGATTGTCCCCTATGAGTTCGATTTGCCGGCTGATCTGGAGCGCGTTCTGGAATTTGCAGATGCTCGCGGCTGTACATGGGTCATGATCGATAATGATGGAAACATCAGTGAAGATCTCACTTTCTACGACGAAGACGTGAGCAAAACGGCAGTGCAGTAACCCTGCATCCTTAAAAATACCAGTAGGGCACCTTCAAAGCGGAAGGGTGCTCTATTGTTTTTTAATAACCATAAATTAAAGGAGGAATATTTTATGACTAACAGTACCGTGACGGTTCAATCTTTGTCTCCCGCTTCCGTGGATCCTGTAAGGGTTACCCGAATAACGATTTCACCAGTAGAAGGCCATTCACACCTTATAGGACGCCTATTTGAAACCCATTCTTGGGGAGAAGCAGACGCCATTCTTAAGAAGCTTGCACTTTGGGCTCCTGATAATGGCAGCTACAACAAAACGGACTTCAAGATCGAGTTTAGCGATGGCCAGAATTATAAGGGTCGGTATGACCTTGTTAACCGGGACACAATCGCCGCGAACTTGTACCAACAAGTTCTCCATTACTGCCAGACTAAGGCCGGATTGCGTAAGCCTTCCCGAATGACTGAGGGGCAGTATCGCTCGCTTATAGGAGACAACTCCATTCTATACGCTGAGCTGCTGGAAACCGTCATCATTCCGTCTGGAATTGTACTATGACCAACAGTACTGGACTCATCTATTATTTTTATAATCCCATGAGAAATCGGTCCCGCGCGATATTAAGCATGTCTGCGAAACAACCCGGCATGTATCAGATCACTTACTTCTTCTATAACGAGAAAGACGGTATGTTTATACCGTGGAGCGATTCAATAAGGGGTACGATTCGGGAATGTCTGGTTCAGCTTGACCTGGAAGGTTTTCACCGTGAAAAGGTTAAGCGATTCGATTTGTTTGATCAACCCGATTCATTCGTTCCAACGCGCAAACCAGTCATGACCCGGAGTGAGCGATGGACTGAGCGATTTATTAGGGATATGGCGTTAGAGAACAATGTGGCTGTGCAGAAGCGGGTTGTAACGTAAAGAACCCGCTTCTGCCAAGTAATAAAGCAGGTTAATGAAAGTTGAGGGAGTGTCGATTATGAAGTATATGGGCAAAGCTTTTGAATATTTTACACACGACGGTGGAAAGGGTATTGGCAGAGTTGAGAAAATAGAGTTCCCTAAAGGTTTAGGGAAGCCAGTTTTCATCGGCAAATCACCTTTTGGTAACATACTCAGGTTAACGAGAAAAGAAATTCATAGATTTATGTAGTGATAGCAAAGAGAATGAAGAATGACATAAACAATTAGTGTCATAGGGATGAATGCAAGGGAGCGGGTATTCACATATACCCGCTTCTGTCGAGTAGTAAAGCAGAGTGATAAAAGTTGAACTCCGTTACTTGCTGGCGTCTGAGGAAGTACTTCTGTTTTCTTGGGATCATCAACATGAATGTTCATATGCTTAACAAATCGTCCTTACAGTATAATGATTGAAATAGACAGTCATTTGGAGGGGTTACGGCTCTACGTGAAGGTAATAGCTAGTTGGGTTATACTATAGATAAGGGAGTTGATACTCATGCGAAAAACAAATCCTCTAGTTTTAGGACGTGTTCCATTCCGTGTGAGAGTTCGCCCGGCTTATAGACGAATTGATGACGGGATATTGGCATTACCAATCCCAGGCGATCAGCGGGCAGAAGCAGACGCCGACATGAAAGCTTTCGTGAAGCTTCACAAGAAAAGTACACAGGTCACTCATAACTAATTAGACTTACGGAAGCGGGATACTACACCCGCTTCTTTTCATTTTTCCATTCGAATGCTATGATATATACATATTTTTACTCATTTTTATTCTTAGCTCTCTGTCACGCGACTAAAGAGAGTATTATGCTGTAAGAAGCGCCCTATGAGCGACTAATTGTGAATTCCCTATTTGGGTTTACTATTGGTCGTTGATAGGGCTCTTTTTTTACCCAAAACAACCCAAAATTGATCGAAATGGAGATGGTAAAGAATGGCAGGACAAATCAACATGATTAATCGGAAATCTTTCATCGAAGCCTTGATGGAGGAGAACGATGATGTTATCTCAGCATTCGCTAAAGTGGATAAAGAGGAAGTAAGGGGTTACGAATCCGATGGAACACTCGGTGACCTGATTAGCAGTGCCTGCGAAGCAAAGGACGATGAAGCGATAATCGAGTTCATTTTCGAGCAGGAATTGGAATTCAAATTTGGTCCCGATCTTGATGCGTATCACACAGTCGCGGTAATTGAGAGAAGTCAAGAAGTTGGCTTCTGCTGGAATAGCGCTGAACCGTCCTGGGGAAGTGTAGAGTTTGAAAGGACCCTTTCAATCTATGTGACGCAGCGTAAGGGAGATAAGGAGATCATTGTTGATGTTAGTGACATCTCCGGCGACGATCGTGCGATCACCAACCGTGTGCGGAAAGAAATTACCGCTTTCGAAGCCTCTAAGAACGCCACAGAAGGGGTTATACAGGGCTTGATCCGAGTTCCCCTATCTACGGTACTTTGTTGCGATGATGAGAACTTTAATGATGAACTCAGTGAGCGTCTGACCGGTGCGGCGTGCTTGATGGATATCGTCTATGAGGTGGTAGGCCATGAGCCGGAAAATGATCTCCTTATCAAGGTCACCGGTAAGTTCGACCCGGATGTTCCGCTTCTGACAAAAGAACAGGTCATCGCCAATCTCACGGCTAAGAACTACAATGAGGATGATCTGCGCATGAACAAGCAATTTTTTCTCGACATCGCGTGTGACTTTTTCGAATACCACGAAAAGTTGCAGCGATGGACGGAACTGGTTGACTACGGATCATAAATCCTAATGACATGAAAAGCAGACCGCTTTCGTTTGCTCTTTATGCTTAATTGTGCGTGAAAATTATCCAATGTATGATATAATTAAGTAGGAGGGTTTTATGGCTACTTTTACAACTTCACTTCGCCTACCAGACGTTGTGTACCACGGTACTACGATGGGGGCTATCGCAGGCGGGCTTAAAACGAAGTTAATTAACTTTGACTTCTTAGGTGAGAGCCGAAACAGAGACTTTGGTACAGGATTATATACCACCATTGACCTGAAGCAGGCAATGACTTGGCCTGTCGGCAAGCTTATCCGTAAAATTAAAGCGGGCGCTGTAACAATTTCTAAAGACGAAATTCCCGCTGTAGCCAAGATTCGTATATACCCGCAACGGTATAACGACGATATCTCGGTTAAGGATTTTCGTGGAGAGAGTATCGATTGGGTGGAATTCGTATTAAATCATAGGTTTGACAGTTCACTCGATAACTGCCTTTGCAATCAAAGGGGAGACATGCCCCATCCGCAGATTGTATGTGGTTCGATGGCTGACAATGATACTGGTGATGTCATCGAAGAATTCATTCAAAGTGGGAAATCACTTGATAACCAGGAGCATATACAGTGGTTTGGGGAGAACATTACCCGCTCCACGGATGGGAATCGTCTCCTCGGGTTAGAACTTGGTGACCAGATCGCCTTTTTTGACGAACGTTTGAATCAAATCCTCCATTTTGAGGGATACTACAAATTAGATCTCGCAAAATTCAGTGGCCAAATCAACAATTCCACCAATTACAAGAAGGAGTGGGATTTCTATGACGAACAAGACCAATACTCAGATGATGAATAAGAACATTACTCATATCATGGACAATACCAATACTATGGCGAACAAGACCAATACTCACATGTTGAATAAACCATACATTCGCGCAGTTATGAATGAGCTGCAGGAACTTGGCTATACAGAGATAAAAGCGAAAGAGGTTCTTCTTAAGCATTACAGGGTTCTACGCAGAACTTGGGGTTTTGAACCCAATGCAGTAGACTTTGCGCGAGAGGTTGCCGATATCGAAAAGGCAGTAAAACGTAAATTTGATCCAATGGATCCCAACCAGATCTACATCGGTCATTTACGGAATCGCTTGAGAGCCAATAAGAGACCTGCGATTCGGGTGCATGTCCTTTCTAAATCGACATCGACAATGAATACGCTCTATAAGCCTCAGTTACGAAGAGCAAAAGTTGAACTATAATATTCCACCGGAGGAAGCGGGTTACTTAACCTGCTTCTTTTCTTTTTCAGTGGATTCTATATTTTTCATTATCTAAACCGTGACCGGAGCCGTTCGATTAGGACACAATACACAAATGATGATTGAGAGTACACGTTCTTCTATACGTTGTAGCTGAGTTAATCGCTGATGGCTATCAAATTACGGTTCCCACACATATAAAGAAATCATGGACCAGATCGATAAAAATGTTAGTGAATACATCAAAGATAACAATTCCCACATGAAGACCTTTACAGGTGTATATGAGCGGGTAGAGGATATACCATAATAAAATACCCGTATGGGGAATATAGAAGGTCTAGCGAGTATGCTGGATCTTCTTTTTTTAGATTGTATTTGATTAGCCAAGTAAGCTTAATTTAGAGAGGATGATAAAAATGTTGAAGTTAAATCAATTTATATTATTAAAAGCCTTGTTCAATAAAGAATTACATCATGCGGTACTGGAGAAAAGTGAAGAGAAAATCCAAGCTATCATCAAACATCGATATTCATATGAGTCCGAGAACGGATTTATAGAAGAAGAACCCATAGATCTTGAACTGCTGCAACTTGAACACCAAATACAGATCAATGATCCAGATGTCATTCATAGCATGCTCTAATTTTATTGATATTACCCGCTTCAGGCGAGTATAAGTAGTGAGAGTCGTTTCTATCGGACTATTCACTTACACCTATCTCACCAGGAGACGAAAGAAGTGCTCTCCAAAGCATCTATTTGAATACCTGTGCCAATTTCTAAACGTGTACTGTTCAGTTTTTCAAAAAAATGTCCTTTATTTTCTATACATGATCGCATGAGATTTAAAGAACACACGAATATCATATAAAAGAGTAGATGGAATATAACGTTAGATATTGGTTGTAACGCTCGAGGGTAGCCCCAGAGAGCTCGCACTGCCATATATGGTGCAAATGGACACCTTGATCCTTTCCTTTGCAAATGAGGTCATTTAAGGTCATATGACGCGAAGCGTAGAAAAGTTACTTCCAAATTACACTTACTCTTTAAGATGACATTTCAAGACAACCAATAATGCAATATGAACAAGATATCAACAAAACACATATACCCGCTCCCTTGCTAATCAAAGGAAGCGGGTATATGTGTTACAAAAATTGATACGTATGATGATACTAAACTAAAATTGATCAGTACTAAGTTTGCCCATCATTAGAGCCTGAACCCGTCTTTGTGACATTCTCTCGTTGACCAATAAAACTCGTCGATGATAATAGTTTCTGTTCTTGTCTCTTTGTATATTCATTTTGTTGCCCCGTATGGTCTAACCTTTGTTCATCTTCCAGATTAGAAGTGATCGGTTTAATCGTTTCCTCATACTTTCGTCGATCTTCAAATCTATCCACACTCTTAATGAATTCTAGAATATCTTTAACAAATAAACTCACTTCATCATCTATTTCGTCTATATGGTAAGGAGGGAACGATATCATATGAAATAGTGACTTGTTACGATCTAGAATCAGCTGATTCATTCCCTCTAACGCAATAAATTGTACAGATTGGTCTAGTTTTAAACCGATGAATTTCGCGTAATAAGATTCATACTTTTCAAAATAGATGCTAAAGCGATTCTTCAGCCATTCTAATTTAGAAATGGCTTTATCATAGACATTAAGATCTTTTATCTTTTGATCTATCAATATAGTTAACTTAATCAATGAATCTCCCAAAGTTTGGGCTTGTTCATAGTAGTGATCGGATATCAACTGTTTAAATACTGTGAAATCATCATCAAACTCACTGTGCGCCTTCTTAAGCATTGTATAATCTTCCTTCATCTCAGCCCAACTTGATAGATGAAATGTTTCTTGTACCCGCTTCAACTCGCCTAGGTACGTATTATCTTTATACCCCATATTGGCAACCCAATCTTCTAAATTTTTAAGTATTACAGTCACACTATCACGCATTTCGAGAGTTTCTTTAACAGAAGCAACCGACTGTTTTATAATGTCAACAATTTCATTAGAGATCCGTTCTGCTTCTCTCAAATTTCCTGATTTCAAAATAAATAAGTACCGGTCACACAAGAGTGACGCTCGCTGCAACTCAGCAAACGCCTTGCGGTCTACAAGAGTTAGATTTAGATGAATCAATAAATCTTGAATATTACCTTCCACAGTTCGAATTTGCACTTTATACTCTTGTTGTTGTTTATACATATCAGGTAGTTTACTTAATAAATGTTCTTTTTCTTCGATCTGTGCACGAATTAGGTTAAAATATTCTTTGGCATTGAAAAGTTCCATATTAGTAAAGTTCTGTTGAATTAATTCAATTTCTTGATGCAATTCAGCTAGTAAATCGTTCAAATTGGCCGTAGTAGATAAAATCTCTATACGGGACATCAACGCGTGTGCTCTTGACTGAATTTCTTCAAGCAAACTTTTGATTTCCTTTTCAAGATTATGTATTTCATCTAATTGATGTTTAATGCTATCGATTGTTTTATGAGAAGTGTGTAAGTCTTGTTGGTACCTGTTAAGTGTTCTCACTCCAAAATCACTAAATATACTTAATTTTGTCGTCTCAATTGAATTAACTAACACGGATAGTTGTATAGATAAATGGTCTGCCTCTGATTTAATATAGGTTAACCGTTGAGAATCCGTAGGATTATTGTATCTCTCTAATAAGGCAGTAATTTGTTCCACGTATCCATTTAGTTGACTGGATAGTGAACGACCTACCCTAAACAAGTTTAATTTTGTTTTCCCTTGAGTCCTTAAACTGTATCCTCTGTTGATGAGGTACATACCAAAAGCCAAACCTATACTCCCCATGATCACGTAATGCCATGTTTCGAGTCCTTTATCAGCTAGGTTGTTTATTGCTTCCATTAACATTTGAATGCCGGTTGCAAAGTCTCCATTTTCTGCTGGAGTAATAAAGTTTTTAATTATCAATAGATCCATTTTGGAAGTCGGTGCATACCCGCTACCTGCGTAATCGTTTGGGAGGGCCTCGATGATCTGTTGTAGATTGATGTTTTCAAAATATATCTTTAATTTTTGTTCTGATTCAGATAATAGGATCAGGATTTCATCTGTATTCAATTCCCATTTCTTATAGATATCCATAGCGTACTGATCCTGTGTCTTACCGTCTAAACTCTCTACCGTAACAATATAAAAGTGATAAGGGGATCTAGTAGCTGATTTTTCAAGGTCAGGAATGGATGCTGTGGGAAACATGCCTGCTCTATCCTGTATGTGTCCAAGACCTGGAGATAGGAGTAGTGATGATGCATCTGTTCTCCCTGTCATCATTACAAAAATCATCAGTATTAATAACGTGTATTTTTTCATAATAAACTCCTTTTCATGTCGGTTCTATAATAATCATAAACTGAGGGTGAATATAGGTTGTCCAGTAGTTAGCATGATGGGTGAGAAGTGAATCTGCTTTGAGCGCCTTTAGTTCGTGTTTCATTGATCTGTATAATACCACATCATTAAAATATGATGGATTTTATATTAAAGAATGTAGCGGGATTTTCTATGACATTCTCCTGTAAATAGATTAGGATCTATACGCCTATGAAAAAAACCCCTAACTCTTGAGCAGGGATTTTCAATATTCTAATTATATTTAACATTCCTGCATTTTTTATTAGACTAAATTTCAGTAAGTTTGTGCTCACTAAAATTGGATAGGAGTATCAAGGATTTCTTCAATAGCCGAATGGAATTTAGTTCTAGGTACTCTTTTTTCATAAACCCATCCTTGAACCGTCCGTATTGTACATCCAATCAATTCTGCTAACTCCTTCATTTTTTCGGTATCATTAGGTGGATACCCTTTCTTCTCCATAGCACCAACAAGAGAACGATTCGTATAGTTCTCATCCCAAGTAGACAATCTCCTAGGGCGCCTCTTCAATACTCTTTCACCAAGTTGTTGTCGTCTTTGGCGTTCACTTTGATCTAAAGCACAAGTAGGGCAAAGATAACTTAAACCACTATATGTACCACAACCAGCTGCACATTCACCGTTTTGTCTTCTTCCTCGCCTTAATGTTCTCATCTTATCTCGAACTTCTGTCATTGTTCATCCTCCCTATGTACATTGTATCAATAGAAGAAGTTGCATGCACATTTCGAATAACGTTTTTAATATCAGGCGTGAACCTTTTACAACCGTAATATTGGATCAACCCTTAGGGGTAGCAACCCCTGACGGAAAAGTGTATAATATAAACAATACATATTTTGGTAATTAGGGCATATATGTATCTTTAGAATAAAAAATTAATTATAGAGAGGTGTAGCAATGAAAGTTAAAATGATCCTCACATTATTCACTTTTACATTATTCCTAGCTTTTGGTTATACGATACACGCGGAAAATCTTCATGACTATTATAAAGATGTAACAGAATATGACTTGAAAAATAGTTTGGTTCTTTCCCCTGAAAGCTCCATAGCATTTATTAATGGGCAGAAGGTATCAGCCGTTCAGCCGATTGTTAAAGATGGAAGGACATTAGTCCCGCTTCGTTTTATTTCTGAAGGATTTGGTGCAAAGGTAGATTTTAATAAAAAAAATCAGTCCATTACCATTAAAGACGCTAACAAAACCATTTTCTTGGAAATAGGGAAGAATAATATTTCTATAAATGGTAAATCGAGTGATATGGATGTGGCCCCAACCATTTACAACAATTCAACGTATATTCCTTTAAGGTACATTGGCGAGGCATTTAATAAAAAAGTAGTCTATTTAAAAAATACGGAGATTCAACCATATAGTTTGATTATAATTAGGGATGTTAACGCAACAGCGATTGAACAACTTAATCTTACCCACGTTTTTAAATTACTATACCAAGGAAAATCCATTGTCTATAGTGACCGTTTTATGGTAGTCATTAAAGAAAAGGGACAATTATTATTTAGTAATGACAATACTTTCTCATATTTCAAGCCTTTTGTTTATCAGGAATTCATTGAGGATAAAAACTTGGTTCGTCAGGGGGATAAATGGTTTAATACAGAGATGGGCCATTTTTATTTGAATTATGCCTATGACACAACGCAGGAATATAATTTATACCGTGTGGATGGAGAAGTGATTACAAGGGTAGCGATTGAAAAAGCACCAATAAAGGCAGTAAAAACATATCTAAACGATGTCTATTATTTGACGAGATATGAGCGTGGTATAACCGATCCTCATGAAACAAGCAATTTAAAATCTGCAACGTTTAACAATGGACAATGGTCTTCTGATTATTTAGGTAAGCCTGGATTTTATTATGGATTCGACACTGAGGGTAAGGTCTATGATTGGCCAATTAATGTTAATGGTATCTCTACATTTGGCTATCAACGCTTTGGCGATCCAAGCGATGATGATCGAAAAGGAACCTTTGGACATTATAGAATTGAGCTGAAGGGGCATCACCATGAGCTTATAACACCATAAAGTAATTGGCTAGTTGAAGTTCTTATTGTTTAGAACTTTAACTAGCCATTGTTTTTTTAAAATTATAGAAGATTCTTTTCCTAATCACCCTTCTCCACATTGATTTAAGTTACTTCATAGTAATTCACTACTACAAATTAGCATAATGATTCCAACGAATTACCCGTTCTACGATTCCATGTGTTATTTTTAACATCTGAAATAGCTGGACCAAAATCGAGTAAGACGCTCCATTAGTTCAGTAGCCACCTCTCATACTCATGCGTGCTTATCTGGGCACGCTGCACCATAAAAAAGCACCCTATAATTAGCTGAGCTAATCATAGGGTTTTTTCCCGTTTATATTCATTTCCATTATCTTATTACAGACATGGACATTTTCAAAAACTTGCCTTTCCGGGTGATTCAAGAACATATACAAGGTATCTTACGCAAATCCGGTAGCATGTTTCAAACTTACTTACTAATAAAAATTTTTTTTAATTATTTTAAACATGGTTGTGAATTCTGCAGTTCATAACACTTTATATAACATAAGCCAAATTGATCTGAAAGAATGAGAACTTCTTTAAGACGAGGCTGAGGTATAAGTTCCCACGTTAGCTGCTGAGGGATACAGTCAGTTCAACGTGGTATCCCGAACCTACCTACACTATTTACTAGTAAAAATAGTCAATCAAACTAAAACAAAATAAACAATTTGAGAGGAAGTTATTAACTATGGGACAGCTCGATGAATATGCAAAGGTTGTACGAATCAAAACAGGTGATCTTAACGACAAAGGGTTCAAAGCAACATTAACATTACCAAACGCTAAAACCTTGCCAGGAATATATGATTATATCAATTTCTACTGTGGCCTTGGTTCTTATGAATGCGGTATATCTTGTAAAGACCAAAGTGGCTGGAAACAGAATGGTGCTTTAATGTGGCGTGCTTTTGCGAATGGAGAGGGCGTTACAACATATGGACCAACTTTATACGCTAACGGCGCTACTGTCACAATTTCTCTTGAAAGAAACGCACTGAACCTGATAGAATTCAAGGTAAATGATAGTATTATCAAAACTTTCAGTAAGACAGTCACTTCTGTTCCGAACTCTGCACGGCTAGTCTTAGCTTCTTATCAAGCAACAGGGGTCACTCCACCACTAAAAGCATGGACTGTTAAACACGACCAAGTTAGGGCTTATCAAATGAAATATAAAAATAGCTCAAATAATTGGGTTGCCTTTACAGCAAATACACCAAGTAGTAGATTAGAGACAGAAGAATGGCCACTAAATGTAGCAACCCCTGACGGTAAAACGTACCTATTGGATAAGAAATATATTGGTAACTCCGACGTGTATGCATCTTTAAAATAATAAATTCAAATTCATTATTGTGATGGTTACTACTTAGGACCCGAAGCAGAAGAGTAAAGAAAACTTAAAATAGAGGAGTACCGCAAATGCGATACTCCTCTATTTTTTATATGATTATAGGGATTTAATTTATAACACCTCAAATAACTTAAATGTGTTAATGCTATCTTAATTGGAATATAACATGTTACACGTAATACATAACTATCCAACAGGATGAATTATGTATTACGTGTTTTATTTAGGTTCTTAACTATTTTCCTAACTCGAAAGGATCGATGACGTTAGGAAGGATTATTGCAGATTCTGCTCTTAGCAAGGAAAACTTCTTTTTTCCAATTTTATAACATTAGGGGGCGAAAGAGGGGCGTTTGAGTCATCTATTTTTCAATTATCTATTAGCCGGTAGGATAATTATTATTCCTGTAGTTCTTTTTGCTATAACTCCAGTAACGCCAACGTTTTACACCATACTCCTATTTGGAATAAGAGATATAAAAATCATTCATATCGAACGTAAGATACGTTTGAGAATACATATAATAACGTAAACGAACCATTGTATTATGTTTAACAAATTGATGGGAAATAGTTAGCCCTATGTTCTGCCGTTTTGACATTCATACACTTATAAAATTCATGGCAATCAATTGCTTTAAAAGTTACTGTATAGAAATGAATATGCGAAAAAGCCCTCCATCTGGCGTTTTTGAATTTTTTTGTGTCCCCTTACCCCATGGCCCCTTATCCGAGTGCTCTATCCATCATCTACTAATTTTAGCGTAGTATCCACTCACGTTTGTTTACTATCTCAATTCTTCCAGTATCAACAGAATCCTAATTCATTATACTCCGACAAGTCTAAGTTGTACGTCATAAATTATGATTAGAACATCTGTAAACAACTAACAAACGACGAAAATAAGCAATATTTTTCATATCATAATAGGAACATTTGTTCTATAATAGAGATAGAGATACATTGCGAAAAATCCATTCTTACACAATAAAAGAACAAACGTTCGTAAAAGGGGTTGTGTAAAAGGAGGTTCATATCACTTTAATAGATAGAATCTAAGAACGTAAAGGAGTGATTTATATTGAACACAATAGCAGTAAACAAATCATCTTCCAACATGAGAGAAATTGATGTTTTCCTTACATATCGTAAAAGTCACCCAAGGGTATTTGAAAATAAAGTAATATGTGGCTTCTTCGAAAATCCATACCATGTACTATTATTTGGGAGGCAACTTTGCGATCCATCATCAGAAGTAAAGGTCGAACTTGACACGGCATTCAAAAGTTTTTTCTTTCAATTTCGCTTTACAAAATATCTATGCCAACTTATTTATTTTGCTGATATCGATTATCACAGAAAGCGTAAAAGATATGATGAAAGAAACCCATTGGTTTTTGACACGCCTGTAGGTGATGAAGGAGATATGTCACTAGGTGAGTACATTTCTTCCTTATCAGCAACACCAGACTTTGATTTACCACAACGTAGTCCAGAAGTTTTCCAATCTCAAATTGAAGATCCTAAGCTGTACTCTGCATTTTCAAAGCTAACTCAGAAGCAACAACTTATTATTACACTCGCCTATGATGCAGGTGTGTTAGATACAGAAATCGCAAATTCTTTGAAAGTATCCCAACAGGCAATAACAAAGACTAGAATTAAAGCACTTCAAAAAATGAAGAATGAACTTTTGGCTGTGGCTATTGCAACCTGTCAGGGGGTTGGCTAATTTGGAAACACAAACATTAATTTCAATGCTTACAACCTCAATATCGACTTTAGGATTTCCCATCGTATTAACAGGTTATCTACTTTTACGATTTGAAAAAAAAATTGAAATGCTCAACGCAACAATAAGAGAGATGATAGAGATCATTAAAGATGAGGTGCTTAAAAAGAAATGAACGAAACAGTGAATGAAATAAATTTATTTGAACTTGTGCAGCGGGCAAAAGAAGGAGATAAAGAGGCGATGAATCAAATCATCGTCATGTTTCAACCACTTATCATTAAGTCTAGTCTACGCGCAAAACCAAATGAACGAAGTGATGTGCAACAAGATCTTACGGAGAAAGTGATTCGTGCTGTACAGAGATACGATCTTGATTCCCTTCCTGACTATACGCAGTTTGTTGAACTCTTTATAGCTAAGTAAATGTTTTAACGTTCCCATATAGCATTCATTATATTATCGTTTTATATATTCGGAAAAAGAGGTCAGCGCTGTTTGCTGGCCTTTTTTATTATACTAATCTAAGTAAAGTTTAGGTTGTTTTTTTACAGAGTTAGAACACTTTTATTAGTAAGAAAACAAACTTGGCCAAGCAGAGTTTTCAAATCATATTCTGGAGGTTATAAAATGGCTTATACTTATGCAACTTATACTGCTTCAAATGGTGTTAAATTGGTGACGATGAAAACTTCACCTAATAATGTTTATATGACATATATCGGTCAGAAGGCAGTTTCTGCACAATCTATATATGGTGTTAACGGAGGCTTCTTCTACGGTAGTAGCATACTTTCGATTGCAGCGAATAACGGTAATCCGATTAATGGATCAAATGGGACTTACGGTAGTGGTTATAAAAATGAAAAATATAATCGTGGTACCCTTGTGTGGGACACAAAAGCCTCTCAATTTTCTGTACAGGTTGCTTCAACGATTAATGATCTGAATGTACTAAGTAAAACCCAATACTGGGCACAAGGTGGTATCAGTATGGGACTAAACAATGAAAGTGGCTGGAAAGCACAAGCTACTGCAGAAAACATGCCAGATTTAGATGGCAGTTCCGCACGCACAGGCTTAGTATATAATAATACGAATAACATCTGGTTAGTTGTATCAACTACTAAATGTTCGGCAACTGCATTCCGAAACGCTATTAAGGAAAAAGTAGGATCTGGTACATTGGTTAACGGGATCTTCCTTGATGGAGGCGGTTCGTCTGAATATAAAGTCGCTGAGGGATCTTTTGGTGGTACGGACCAAACTCCTCGTGCAGTTTACTCAATGGTTGCAATGCGGAGTTAATATTAAATATTTAAATATAAATGCCCTGTGTAACTACAGGGCATTTGTTTACATTTCAAAACCTTTTATCCTTTTTTGCGTTTATATATATAAAGAAAAGAGGTGCTATATGAAAAAACATTTAATTATTAGTTTGGGCTTGCTTATTACCGTAATGAGTATTACCGCTTGTGGGAAAGTATCCGAAAGTCTCACTTCTACAAGCGATATCAGTACTGATAAAAATGAAGAAACCAAATCAACCAAGCCTAATGAAGTTTTAACTGATGACAACAATACTCCAACTACATCTAACTTTAAAGAAGGTGTTTTCATTGATGTTGATCAGATTGATTCTCCGAACGTTGATGATAACTTTAAAGAAGCACTCCTAACTATGTTAGAAGCTGTTGTAAAACATGATACTGATTACTTCACTAATATTTTCCCAGAAGCATATGCTTCTGAATTTGAAGCTCTACTTACAGGACCCTATAAATTTCGTTTCTATGAAGTATCCCCTGATGCATATATTGACGCTGAAGAAAGAGTATCTATTGATGTTTTAGGCCAGAAAGCGGACGGACAAAACATAAAAGATTTTTCTTGGTTATTATACTTTAAAAAAGATAACCAAGGAGTTTGGAAGTTAATTGCTATTGATTAGAATTATTCTCTCAACCTTCATCTAATATGATTCAATAAATCATATATTCTAAAACGATATCCTTTAGTACTCTTTTAAATAAATACCTAAAACGGTGATTAATGCTTATTTCACACTATTTGTGTTTCTAATCATTCATTCCTTTTAGGTGTTTTTTGCGCCTACAATCCAAATGTGCAACTTTTTCCATTTATTTACGTTAATAATCTAGAACATTCGAAATTAATCAAAACCAGCTTGGTGAAGGATAATGTTCAATAATTATTATTTAGTCAAAAGGCTGTTGATATGGATATAACAATGTAAATGGAGGAATGAATCGTGAAAAAAATAATTAGTTTGTTAAGTATCTTGATCGTCGTAGTATCTTGTTCAATTAATGTTGTATCTGCTTCAAAGGTGAACGGAATTAATTTAAATATTAATGGGCAAAAAGTTGAGGGACAACTTCCTATTATCATTAATAACAATATCCTGGTTCCAATACGTACCGTTACACTAGTACCGAATGTAAACGTCCATTGGGATAATAATACAAAAACTGTCACTGTGAAGGATTCTTTAACGCTGGATAAGGTTAAAATAAAAGTGGGCAGTAAAACAGCTTTTATTGGAGATAATGAGGTTACTCTAGCAACCGCATCAATTATTAAAAATGGTTCGACTTATGTTCCATTCCGCTTTATTGGTGAAGGTTTGAAAGCACATGTAGAATGGGATGAGAAAACTAGAACCATCATTATTTATAAAACGGATAAAGAACTTTCAGAATCGCTTAAGAGCAATGATATTACAGAAGTTAGAAATGCTGTAATAAAACTGCCTCGTATTTTTTTACATGATGGTTTTACGCCAACTGAAGAGGGAGGGAGTGGTGGTCATTACTATTTTCAATTCGGACAAAAAGATAGGTTCCTATACGTATATAGGGGTATAGCTCAATATTTTGAAGTACAGAATGGTGCAGCACGGGAAATTTGGGAAGCACAAGCCGGAAAAAAAGATTCAAGTAATAAAGATGGAATTCCTAATATTATCCCATCTGTAGCGAAAGAGTGGGGTTCTCGACCTGATTTCACAGGTAAAATAAACTACTTTATGGATTTATGGAAAATAGATCAAGTGAAATATGGGACTATTGATGAGAATGGAAAATCAATTTTCGAAGCTTCTGCACCCTCTTCCAGCGGATCAAACTTCATATTTGAGATTCCTGGTGAATCCTAATATACAAAAAAATCATTATCCTTATTTGGATGATGATTTTTTATATTATCTATGTTCCACAGGAAAACAAGCTTAGTTGATAGCGGGTAAATATATCACTCACTGTCATTTTAAATCATCGATAATCTAAGGGTTATTACCATAAAAAAATCCTCAAGTCTCTGCTAGAAGCAGGACCTGAGGGCTAGATAAATAATCACTAAGATTTAAATACTGTTACTATTTCGCCAAAGTCGCAGTTACAGTCGAGTTAGCTAATTGAGAAAAATTAAATATATAATTTTGAGGATTTGGACACGGTACAGCTACTCCATTCTTCTCAGGCCAATGGAAAGTACTAGGAGTTGAATTAGTTGTAGTAAGTGCAGTCCAAGTGTTACTACTCGCATTCTTAATTTGCAACTGCGACGCAGTAAGTTGACTATGCCAGATGTCCCATGCAGGCAATGTATTTGGCGTAGAAGCATAAACATTGCTACCAGCAGCAATAATTAATCGTAAATCGCTAGCTGTATTACCAACCAGAAATGTCTTATACGTATATTTAACTTTTTCTATACCGTTTACGTAAAAACGAATATATAGAGGAGTTGATGGATTTGTTGTTGGTTCATCAACAACAAGTTTGAGATGCACTTTCTGACCGAAAGCAAATTCACCCCATGATCCAGCACCTACAAGTCCATTATGATCATTTGCAAACCAACGGAATCCTGCATTACCTTTTCTATAAGATAGACCACACTCTGCCTGTAGGAAACCACCTAGATAGTAGTTTACATAGTTAGAGTTAGTACCTTCAAATGTAACAGAACTGGGAAGGGTGATATAACCTGAAATACCTCTTGCAGATATCTTTGAAGCTACCTTACAAAATTTTGCATACTCTGTTTCTTTTGACATGTTTAACGACTCCTTATACATTATTCAAGTAAACAGGAGTTAATTGAATTGTTTCTCCCGAACTCTTCAACTAATTTCACTTGTTACACTATAAAGTGTAATTAGTAAGGCACAACACAACCATTAAACATGAATTATATAAAGTATTATAAACAAATCATTACACGTCGTTAGAGGAGCGATAATTCTCGTTAAGCAGAATTTCTCAGTGTGTGCTACAATTAATGCATAACATTTTCAAAACTTTAACTATTACTCTTCGCAGGCGCAGAAGAGATTTTTATTAAACAAAACACCTAAAACGGTGATTAATGCTTATTTCACACTATCTGTGTGTCTAATCATTCATTCGTTTTAGGTGTTTTTTTGCGCCTACAACCCAATAACTATTCAATAGGAGAATGCACTCATGAAGGAAACTATTAAGAAACGCTTATACAAAATTAAATCTAGGTTGTACATCGAAGCTAAATACTTAGCGAATTATGGCTTTGGAATAGGTCAGCCAATTAAGTACGCAATAGATCAAGACAAGAAAAAGATTACCATACTACCTGTAGAATCCGGTTCTAAGAAGCATGTAGCAAAAACGACTCAAAAAAACGGAAGCACAGTTCCAGTAATCGATATAAAGGCTAAAGACGTAGAGGGTTTCTTTGCTGAGCATAATAAAATTGAAGTGGAAATCCTTAAAGGGAAAATTGTTTTTACAGTCGCAGAGGCGAATTTAGTAGAGTTAGAAAACGTCGTATCCTTTAAAGATGCTAAAGAACAGCACACGATGCTTCAAAATAAAAAGTATTCAGTAAGTATTAATGAATACTGTCATGCATCAGGTTACGGACAACTGGATTTATTTAATTATTTCCAAGCGGAAGGCTTAGACTTTTCAAAATCTTCCGAAGGCAGCATTCCACAACGTCTAAAAGATAAGTCAATTAAAATGCTCTCCCTGTTTTCGGGGTGCGGTAGCATGGATAAAGGCTTCCTTGATGAACAGTATGAAATTATTTTTGCGAATGATCGGTTTGAATCCAAAGCATTGAAAGATAATCATGTGTTGACTTACAAGGAGAACATTGGTGATCACATAATCACGCAAGATGTCATGGACTTCAGTGAAGGGGATGTTCCAATCTGTGATTTAGTGGTTGCTGGGATTCCTTGTATTCGGTACAGTGCATTAAACACCAAAAACAACTTTAGAGATGATATATCATTTTTCCACCCGATTGTGGAACAAACGATAAACATTATCCAATGGAGTAAAGCAAAAGCATTTCTCATAGAAAATGTAGAAAATTTTATCTCCGTTAAAGGTGGAATTATGTTAAAAAGATTTAAAGAAAGATTAAGTAACTTTGGAATCACAGCAAAAGTTATAAACAGTTCAATGTTGGGATCTCCACAAAAAAGATCCCGTGCGTTTATCCTAGGCATAAAAGAAGGAGAACCTAAAATCTCTATACCGCATTTATCTGAGTATATGACAGTGAACAAAGCTTTTGAAGACATCGAAGGTGTACATCAACAAGATGTGTTCTTTACACCCACTGAAAAGACGTTGGAGCGAATGAAGCATGTTCCACAGGGTGGCAATATTAAAAATGTCCCTGTTGAACTAAGAGCTCCTAATAAAACGTTCAGCAATTATTGTCAGCGTTTACTAGGTACAGGCCAGGCTCCCACGATAACTCATGTTCAGGACGATGTATTCATCCATCCTCAACTAGACAGATACCTATCTGTTAGAGAAACAGCAAGATTGTTTAGTTTACCAGATGATTTTTCATTTATAGGAAGTAAAACCGCAATATTTGAAATGTTGAAAAATTGCGTCGATTATCGTGTTTCTAGACACTTAGCAAAAATTATTAAGATGCAATTGCTGCCATTATTATAATAAAATAATCTAAATAATGTAATCTTTACTCCTCTCCTCTAATATAGTTAGAGGGGAGGTTCTATTATTATAGATGCAATCATAATTTAATTTGAAGCGGTTGTTTTGACTTGCTAATAAAAACCATTTCACAATATAATTTATTAAAACTATAAATTAAAACTATTGATTAAGACCATAACGTTAATACATTTGGTTAATACCATTTTACGAGTGGTTTTAAGATCAATAAAGCCTTGCTATGTATGGGTTTATCTTCATGTTAATAATTGGTTAAAGAAAGTACAATACGAATTACACAACATAATATATTAGGTACACATTCAGAAAGACATTATCAATGTTAAAAGATTTCATATCCACAGTACATAGTTACTCTATCCGTGAATATGAAAACTTTATCAGATCCACTTTTTACTTTAACCAACTCACAAAAAACGTTATCCACAGAATTTAGTATAATAAATACATTCTTAGTCGATCGACAACAAAATTAGGTAGAGATAGAAGGTAATATTTATATAAGGAGTAGGATCTTTCATTAACTATTTACCTGAAGGAAGAAGGGGGTTGTTTTAAGGCAACGAGAAATAATAGTCGCTCTATATTAAATAGAACCACCACTGGTAATCGAGGTATGCAATGATTTTATTGCAGAACAAAATAGATCGAATAATGAATATCGATTTACATTAGTTAACCAACGATCTTATATTGGTTGCTTTTTTATTTATCTCTCTTTTTATCACATTTTTAATCTCCAGGATTGGATCAGGAAGGGAGATTATCTGGTTAAAATTTTTAATAAACCATTCAGGCTTCTGTTGGAAACGTTGTAACCAGTATTGATGTATTTTTATTAGCTTTTCCCAAACGTTTTTGTACTGCTTATTCGACTCATCAATAATTAATTGATTGTTTTCAGATAGCTCATGATCGTTAAATAGGTTTGACTCAGCAACACGTTTTTTTTCTTTAAATATCTCAAGTTCCATAGACATTTGTACCGCATAATTAAGTTCTGCTGCTTCCATTACTGCACGGAAATAAGCACTGATTTCATCCAATTCATTTTTTTCTTCGTTTACCACATATTCACTCTCATCTTTATAGATCATTTTGAAGAAAGTATGAGAACGCATCGTATTATGTTGTATGTTGTATAAAGCAGTATCGAAAATCTCAGAAGCATATTCATATCCTGCTTTAGCATAATAATCTTCCATGACTTTCGCCATTTGCCAAACGGCTTTACGAGATATAAAATCACAGCAAAAACGATGCTTTTTTAGTTGTTTTAAAACCCACAGCTCTGCACCTTCTGAATAAACCTCTCCCATTGCTAACCATTCAGGATGTACATTCAAAACCTGGTAGTTATCCTTGTATATTTTGATTTTAAGATATTTAGATGCTTTCTCTAAAATCTGTATCGCTTCTTTACGTGTGCGGATATTCAGTAAGCCACCAGAACCATACATATCGTTGATATGACCCCATTTCCAGTTACCAGGCATATAAACTAGTTCCTTTCCAACATAGTGAATAATGAACCGTTGTACATTTCGGTTTTCACTTAAAAAGTCATCGCAATTATAGAAAATGAAATTTTTTGAATATAGCTCGTCCTTTTGAGTTTCTTCTTTCTCTTGAACGAAAACAAATCGATTTAAAAATAGTTTACCATTCGTATCATGGTGGACTAATCCCTCAGTGATTAATTTTTGTATAAGGGTAGATATTCGGTAGTTGGAGGTACCCATTCTTTTAGCAATATCAGAAATAGGAAGGGGTACTTCACCACCATAAGCACATACCGAACCAAGGAGGAGTTTGAGTTTGAAAAGAAGACGAGTATCATTATGTAGTGTTCTAGCATCGAACAAATCAGGATGATGTTTCATTTATAAAATCTCCTTATTCCCAACAAAAGAAGTCAAGAAAATAAAGGTTCAATCTTTTACTTTTTCAAAAGGCATGTTATACTAAAAACATATCTTAAGAATAGTAAAACAAAGGACCTGACTTCGTGAGTTCTATAATAAGTGGTGAGTTTGCCGACCTAACACTTATTTAGAATGTATGTAGTTGGGTTCTATTTTTATTGTCTGGTGTATAATCTCTTATTAAATTACAAGAATTCAATAAGATTTATGATGGTTATGGAGTATTAATCTTCCAATAAAGATCATTATAGCACTGTCAGTTTTGATGGTAAATAGACGCAGTATGACGGAGATTTGGGCGATTTTTGTAATTAATCAACGAATACAGTTACTTTATAAATAGCGGGAATTTGGACGACTTCTTTAAATATCTTGATGAGCATGGGTTTTTGTTATTTCAGATAAGATAAAAGAATATTTTTTAAAAGTTTAGCGGAGAATTGGACGATATTCTCAACGTATATTGAACTTTCATGAGATATTTTCTTGAATAGCGGAGATTTAGGCTATAAATTATTGTTTTCTTGCAAAAATATATAGGAATCAGCAACTTTATATAGGTGAATATTTTATTAATAAATACAAAGGTGACTTTTGATCTTCACGCTTAACGGAAATTTAGGCGACTTTTTATGATTAGCGGAGAATTGGGTGATCATTATTCGTTATTGTGCTAAATAGCGGAGATTTAGATGATTTTCTATCTCAACCTATCTGGCTTTAGCAAAGGATAAGAATTTAAACTCATTTACAAACGAAATACTCTTTAGACAGAGTGTAAATAACGGAGAATCGGATGACTTTTGATGTAATTATAGTATATAGCGGAAAAATGGGCGACTTTTATTGTGATATATATGTATAGCGGAAAAATGGGCGACTTTTAACGCGAAATATATGTATAACGGAAAAATAGGCGACTTTTTATGCGAGTTATATGTATAGCGGAAAAATGGGCGACTTTTTATGCGGGTTGTACGTATAGCGGAAAAATGGGCGACTTTTTATACGAGTTGTACGTATAACGGAAAAATGGGCGACTTTTTATGCGAGTTATATGTATAACGGAAAAATGGGCGACTTTTTATGCGAGTTATATGTATAGCGGAAAAATGGGCGACTTTTTATGCGAGTTGTACGTATAACGGAAAAATGGACGACTTTTTAGACAAAAAAATAGAGTTATTTTTCTAACTCTATTTTTCCTTTGGAATAGTATTCTGTTGTTCTGTTTAATATTCAATGAAATTCTCCATCTCTTGGTTACCAAGCAGATCCTGCACCTCATAGGATTCAACAGGGAGAAACGTGATATAAAAAACATCTTTCTTTCGTTCAAAGCTCTCTATTGTTACTTTTTGATTCACAAAATCCTGCAAGCATTCTTCTATCATTTTTAAATTCAAATCTTTACGCTTGCTTTGGAATTGTATCTTATGAATGAAATAGGCATAATCAAAAACTCCGGCATAACCGGTTTGCCTGAAATAACATAGAAATCTCTCTTTTTGAAGCGGGAATATAAGAGTCTGTGAACTCTTATTAACAAAAAAGCTTAACCTATCACTATAAGCACGAATAACCTGACCTTTTATATAATTTTGATGAATCTCATGATCTAATGTAATCTCAGCTAGTTCACCATTACCAAAAGGTTTAATCTCTAAATGAGCAAAAATTCCGAATACTAATGTTCGATTTGGTTCGACAACGTTAAATCTGATATTTGCCATTTTGATTAAACGTTCCCTAACTGCTTTGTAGCTTTGTTTACTATCTGACCCATAAATTTGGCGAACAAGTTCACCTATTGTGACAGAGACTATTTTCTCCTCAAAGAATCGTTTACGATCTCGTCTAGATAGAACAGCGCGAAATATCTGCATATCTTTATCATCGATAGATCTTAACACCTTTTCCTCTGAAATTATATCTTGACTAACTAATGTGAGCAGAGAATAATTCTCTTCGGGTTGGTATTCACTGATATAGTGCAATTTATTGTTGATAACAACACTTTTTTCTGTCAACGTCATCTTTTTCAATGGAGTGCTGCTTACGGGATGATCCGTATATTGTAGTGGTTGGTCTACAATTATATTATTAATAGTACCTTCGTAATTATTAATCAATAAGTCTGCAACGACAATGATAGTATCTAAACGAAGTGCTTTCTTAATTTGAAGAGGTGTTTTATCCTTGATGTATTTGTAATTACCAAGTCTTGAATCTTTGTCAGAGCACCAATCATTAACTTCTTGTATTCGTTTTTCTATCACACCTTCTATTGTCGTTACACCCTGTAGTTTTTTAAGTTCATCGGGTCCATACATTTGTAAAAGACCTTTTAGAAGATCAAGTTCTTTCGATAGTTCAGTGGTATTTTTAGATTTTTTTTTCGAAAGAACACTCTCTGATAAAGAGTCAGCCCAACGTTTTTTGTTAGCCTGAGAATATTTATATGTTATACGTCTAAGTTCTTTTGTATGTTCTTTTGTATATTCTTGTTTAGTGTCTGATGAGAATTCTGATGTAATAATATGGTTTATATAGTCACGTATGTTGCCTTCGTTTAGAGAATTGTATATTTCTTCAAGTTGTTCACCTAGTTCTACAACAACTTGATAAAGAAAATATTGTGGGACATGTTGATTCACCATAATAACCACCTCCAAAGCTATCATAACACAAAACTAATCTTGAACTGAAACAGAATATTCCCTGACAAGTAGGGGGTTGTATGGATTATACATTAAGGATACATTAAGGATACTCTAACAGGTTGAATATTATTTCCATTCATAAAAAGTTCTTTATGAAAAATGCTAATTTTATGATAGAATAACTTTATAACTTATCTATATCAAGACCTTTCTCTCCAGCACGCGCTAAGGAGAGCATTCTATACTTTAAAAACACCTAACAAAGGTGACCAATTTTAAAACCACGCTAGACGTGTGTATTAATTGGCGATTTTTGTTAGGTGTTTTTTTGCGTCATTTACACCTACAACCCAATTATATTAAAGGAGCCGTGAAAAAAATGTTAATGCAAAATGGAAAGAATTATGTGATGGTGAACTATCGTTTAATCTTTGGTGATATAGAGATAGGGGGAAACAAACTCATTGAATTTCAAAATACCAAAAATGATTGTGAACATCCTATTGTTAAAGCAGTAAATGGAGAGTTTAGTCAGTTTTTTGGAGATTACACTAAAAGAGATCTAACGGATGAGAATCTGTGGTACTCCCAATTTTCTGATTATTCAGTAAGAATAGAAACCATTCAAATTTTCGCACATTCAGAAGAAATGAGCATAGAATCATGTCTCAATATTGATCAGACAAATCTAACAGCTATGCAGTATGCATTTGTTGAGGATATTTTAAAGACTCCAGAATACAGAATGAATGGTAATAAACTAGTTCCGTATGTTCACGAAAGTACTCTTTCTAAGCAAAAAGATAATGTAATTTGCGAGGCTAAGGCTAGTCAGACAATTGGATTTGAAGAAGTTGTTACCAATCAACACAACATTTCCTATTCGGAACTAACAAATATCCAAAAGGGTGCTCTTCGTCAATTATCAAAAGCCATTACTACAATTTCTCAACAAATGAAGGAAGATGATATGTTTTCCTGTTGGTTGCAATCAACTGAATTTTTCGACAACTTCACTAGGTGTTTTGAAGAAACAGATCATTCAATTTCAAACATCGTTTCAGCGGAATAAGAGCACAAACAAAGGAGAGAAGAGGATTGGATTAATAATTCAATTCTCTTTTCGTTTTTGATCATCTATAAAAATGAATCCATATCAAATTGAATAGGAGATAACAATATGAATAACCGCGTTATTTTCGCATCTGGAGGAAAAGCAAGTTTCGCAACTGCAGATTTTGTTAAATCGAAATATCCTAATGATAACATCGTATTATATTTCACAGACACGCTCTGGGAACATGAAGATGTTTATCGATTAAATAATGAAGCTTCAGACAAATTGAAATTGCCTTTGTTAACTCATTCAGCTGGTCTAACTCCCATGCAACTCATGTTCGAAAAAAAATTAGTCTATAATTCTATGATTGGAGACTGCTCTAAAATTTTGAAAATGAAAGTGGCAGCAGACTATTTTAAAAAAGGAATCCGGCCAGGCATTGAAAAATGGAGAAACGCTAAGTATTTAAAAAACGAGGATTTCATTACAAATGCAATCTTATATTTCGGAATCGGTTTTGATGAAATGCATCGTGAAATGCCAATTAAGGAGAACTGGGAGCCATTTAAAGTAGAAATGCCGTTGATTGAACACAATATATATATAGATGAGGTATTAAAGAAACACGGCATTGAACAACCTATGCTGTATAAGCATGGATTTAGTCATAATAATTGTGGGGGAAAATGTGTTAAGGCAGGTATTTCACATTTTAAGCTCTTAAATGAGACGATGCCTGAAGTTTTCAATAAGCTGATGGAGCAGGAACATCACCTTAAAATTTGCGTGTCAGCATACCGGTATATTATCAAAGGTAATGATCCAAAGGATAAAACACCAATACCGCCGGAAGATATCATCCCGCTTCACGTGCAAGAGGATATGCTAGCTGAATTAGATGACGCTTATAGAGAATACTTTTATGATCGTGCTGTAAAACCAAAATTATATATTCATCCTAGCGCTAGCGCAATCGCTGAATACATGCATATCCAGCAATATAGTTTTATGAAGCGTAAATCTAAACCATTCCCAATTCGTGATTTAAATTATGAGATAAAGAATAATATGCAAATCGACTTGTTTGATTTCGGAGGTTGTGGCTGTTTCGTTGATTCTACAGATGAAGTTGAAGAGCTAGAGCTAATCTATAGTTAATTAAGCTTTATAATTAGTTCTAGATCATGTCAAGACCAGGTATATCATGTAACTGAAACAAAAAATATAGATCATATATAAGTAAGATGGGTTAAAAAAAGAATAACAGGAGTCTCTTTACTGAGATCCTTCTGTTATTCTTTTTAGTATATATAAGTGGGAATACAAAGAAAATATATGGAAGAGCCAAAAAGGTGTGTTTTATTGTAAAAGATATGCTACGGCTTCATGGATCATTCGAACGGGAACTAACTCCATATCGTGAATATTGTATTTCTTAGCTGCTGCAAGAGCTGTTAATTCTTGAGCTTTTGGATAAAAGAATATATCTGCACTATCGCGTTTAGCGGTCAATATCTTCAGATCTAGGTTTCCAATTTCCACTATATACCCGCTTCGAGTTATTCCACCAGTACCGGCCACAATTCTACCGTTAGCGAAATTACTATTAGGTTCTAGTTGTTGTATCAAACCAAGTGCTAGCATGAACCCACCAGATTCTCCAGAGTAATCATCTTGTAAGTGGAGAATATCATCATCATTTAAATCAACAAAGGCAAATCGATTCCGAACATATACTCCTAATGTGACTTGTCCATTGTGGTCTAGCTCACGTAAAATGACCGGTATAATTAAGTTTTGGCCTTCTCTGGATACAGTGATATCTACTGTTTCACCAAGTCTTTTATCCTCTAAAAAAAGGTTAATGTCTTCAATAGACTCTATCAAGGTACTGTTAATATAAAGGATCTCATCATTATCTTTTAAGAGGAGACCAGTTTTGAATTTTTCAGGATGAAAAATTACTATAGGGCCAGTCACCGTTTCTTCCCAGTCAATATCTTTATATACCATAACTGCTTTTATTATGTTGTGCTTCATATAAGGGATCACTTCATTGCCTAATATATTTAAATCTCTTTCTGTGAAATCACCTTCACTATTACCATCAGATGAGTATTTATTTAATTCGGCCCGTTTTTCATACCCTGCAAACCCAAGAGATATTTTTCCCCAATGGGATTTTATTTCGGCTTCTTTAACATAGGTCATAAATAAGTTAGTGGATTTCTTATAAGGCCCATTCTTTAAGGGGGAAGCATTTATGTAAGGATCAATCGATAAGATATGTCCTGGGGCAATCCAAAGTTCATCTTTACCGAGAGGTCTAAGTAGTAAAGATAATGAAATTACTAGGATCAGACAAATTATATTAAAAATAATGATATACCTTCTTTCTATCCTCTTGAACAATATAACTCCACCTTTAATGTTTGAATATAAAAGAAATTCCCAAGAGAAATCGGTTCCTTGGGATAAGATCTACTATAATTTGTGTTTTATCGTATCATGATTTATTTAATCTAGCAATTTAGAATATGCTTTGATGGCTTTAAAAGTGGTACGTTTGTGAGTATAATGTATTCTAAAGCGATTCATTGAGGGGAGTTGTGATAATGTCTGGGGTAATAGATGACTATAAAAATAAAATCAAAGAACTATATTCATTTCGGGAGAAGCTTATTGAAAATTTCGATATTTTACCTAGTGCAGCATATCAAGTATTTAGCGTTGAGGCTGAAATCAGAAACTTTGAGCTGCGAACAGATCGTCTAACTTCTAATTATCATCCAAATAAATGTAATCTCTGTATACAAACCATCCCAAGTGACGTTGATATAGTGAAGATAGGTAAAAAGAATAGGTTCTTAATATGCCAAAATTGTATCCATACAATAAACCAAGTAAAAGGAACATCTGAACTTGAAAAGTCTCTTAAGATTAGTTCAGGTGCAGTGAAACAGGATTGTGAAGGCCCCTTGAAGACTCTTCAAGCAGAATCTTTAGTAAGGAAGTCTGGTAAATGTTGGCTCATTCATGAGGCTGTAGCTGATTTATATTACCTGGCAGGAAGACGGAAACAAAATTTGAACAGTTCTTGGATATTGGATATTGAAGAATCTCTTAATCTGCTTAAAAAACAAAAGATCTTACTTGAAGATCTCAAAGTAGCTATTCCAGATGCGTTTAGACAAATACATAGTATCGAGGCGCAGATCCAAGATCATGAAGCGAAAATTGAGCGTATAAAAGGTGGTAGGCTTCCGTATCGATGCTCACAATGTGGTGCTTGGTTAAAAGAGGAGGGGGTTCCAACATTTTTCGCAACGTATACGATTTGTAATACATGTAAGTTTATCGTGAGTGGAGTAATGACAACCTCTGAGGGTGAAAAGAAATACAATCTCCCTCAAGGAACGATACGTAGAGATAATTCTAGAAAACTGCTCGATAAATATAAAGAACATGGCTTATTCCGGATGTCAGGATCTATATGGCTCATCCATGATGTTGTTCTTCAAGATAAATATCGTGAATTATCAATTGAGGAGGATACGCCCGCTTCAAATCATCCTCAATTGGCTGTAACTGATTTATTACAACGATCTAGTACTATTTTCAATAGGGTTATGCAGAACAAAGATTTGGGGGATGTAGACATTAAATGACTTTCGGTCATTCTATTGACTAAGTCCAGAATGATCATTACAGAATTAGGAATAATAATGAAATAAATTATGTTTTATGGTAATATGGATTTATATCAATATTTCATTTCATTTATCTCTCTAGCAGGCGCACAAGAGAGCATTCTAACACTTTTTAAGCACTTCTTTAAGTGACTATGGTCAAATGACTCATTTTTAATGAGGTCTATTAACCTTTCACTTGTAGGAGTGCTTTTTTGCGTTAATTTTTATTACCTTTTTGAGAATTATCGCAAAATTTATTTAAAAAACTACTTAGGAGTGATTAAAATGAATTTTTTATTAATCGGATTTATATTTGTGTACATTATTCTTTTTTTAGGAATAGGACTCTTATTTAAACTAGAGTACACTAAAGGACGCATAACAGCAGGATTCGTAGTAATTCAACTTGTTGTATTTAATGTTGTTATGATGAATTGTTTATTTGCAATAATTAACCAAACGTTAGATTTTTAACAAAATATGATGTTTAAAAAAGGAAAAGCAGAAAATAGCTTTTCCTTTTTTTTATATGATCTTAGTATATGGCACTCATAAATGAAGGCTGGTCTAAGATATTTTAATACAACCCAATTACTTAGGAGGAATTAGAATGGAAACGACAGTAAGAAATCAAATCTTAAAACAGGTGAACAGCAAATGGCAAGGAATATCTACTCATATGGGATATTCCCTACTTAAAAAGTTCTCCATAGTGGATCTTTCTCATCAATTAGTAGAAGGAGAATTCATTTTCGAAGTGGTATTAGATTTAAATGGAGTTTTAATTAAAATGATAAAACACGAAACTGAGAACCTAGCACAAGAGCATCTATGGGAAGTAGCGGGTTGCGAATTTTCACAGCAAATGATTCATATACCTAAAAGATCAACTGTATTCGATGTACTATTGAGCTATAGAAGAGAAATTACAAAAGAAGTTTTAGGTGATAATATTCTCAAATGGTTGAAGCTGTATTCTCAAAGATGGGAAAACATATCAATTAATGATCCTTTTAACGTGATCTTGGAAATGATGGATTTCCCACATTATATTAGTGAATTTATGTTTGAACGTGACAGGGAAGAATTCAAATTCACTGAAAATCTCCTAATGGGGAACATCAACCATTACGTGGAGAAGGATATACTAGGTGGGCTTAGAATTACTTTGGCCTCTGGTCACATCCTTAATGTCCCACCCGATTATAGTATTGTGACACCAGCGGACCTATCTATGAATGTTGCATCAGTATTGTTCGAATATAATCATAACGATTTAATAGAACAAAATACTAACTTAGAATGCGAATTAAATTGGCTTACTGAGTCAGGAATAAGTGCTTCTCTAATAAGAGTATATAATTAAAAGTATCCATTTAAATCTTATGATATATATACATCTAAAATATTAGATATCCACTATAAGGATAAAATTATTATTAAAGGAGGATTCGCAATGAGTTCTGATGATATTAAAAAAAATTATCACAGTTATATTAATCAGATCAAAGATATATTCGATCCCGTTATTCTTAAGATGAGAAGTCAAAAAGATGGAAAATGGAGGGGACAAGCCTGGAAGGGTCCAGTCAAGGAATTATTAAGTTACACGAAGCATTTCAAACTAATAGCAGCAATCAAATGGAGCTCACTTCCTCTGATTGGACAAGCGCTGGTTATTGGTGCCGGTTGGTATGCAGATGTACCTTTATGGGCTATTATCGGGTCCAGTGTTATTCTATTGTTTTCAATTTACTACTTCTGGTATGTACGTAGATATATAGATAAGATGTCTACTTTGGGAACAGAGGAGTTTCATATCGAAGCATTAAAAGCTAGAAGACCCACTGAATATAATCTGTGGCATACCTTTCTTCAAAAAGATGATTTTACTTTCTCAGATTTGTATGAAGTCTTTAACTCATATCTTGTTCCAATCAAAGATGACAGTATCAATTCCGTACTTCATTATTCGATGGGACGCGAAAATGCATTGGAAGAGACAATTCAGGAACTGAGTGAACGTCTCGTAGAATATGAAAGAATAGTTGAAGGACTTGTTTCTGATGTGGAACAGTCTGATAATGCCATTGGATATCTAGTACAACTAATAAAAGATGTCAATACTAATCTCTATCGTTTAACCAACGATGTACTAGATTATCAAGATTTGAGATTAGTCACCCCGTTTACAATTTACGAGGTTGATGGTGATATCCTTCGTAAGTTTAAGGATATTGGGACTACTGGAGGAAGTTTAGATGAAATCGATATAACCGCAACTCAAGTGTTAGATTATGCTGCTTCTATGGCAGCTAGAAGCAAAAATGGCATGCATGAAGCATTTGTAAGCAATCCTTATCCAGGCAGAACTGTTGTATCTTTCTCAATGAAAATGTTGAATCAACAGCGATGGATTTGGTGTTTTCATTTCGATGATTCGGATGAACGTGCCTTGTCTCTTGTTCTATCGAATGATATAATAGAATCAAGACAGATACGTAGACTAGTTCATGCATTTTGTTTAATCTTACAAAAGCGTATGATCTCAGAAAAGGAGGCTCCCCAAAATGTTAGAGTACAAGCCAACTAAGGTGAATGATATATCACAAAAACAAATTATGTATCAACGCAAGAATATGCGTAATCGGATGTTGAAGCAAATGGGAGTAAGAGTCGCCGTAACTGAAAAAAAGGTCGCTATCGTCCTTAAAATTGAATGAATAAATGAATCCTATCATATGGCTGTCACACAGACAGATGAATAAAGAAATATGAAAAGAGCGTGTGTCGATAATCATCGACGCACGCTTTTTCTTTATTTTGAAGGTTGATTGATATTTGTGGAACTGAACCACAGGTAGACAACGTTTCTTAATTATCAATGTATTTAATATTCTTAGCTATTTCTAAGAAAGTGGGCAAAACGTCGATTACATTTTTATTGAAATACCTGAAAGTTATCAACGTATCGACTGCTTGATCATGCTTAACTAAAAATCCGTCTTTTCTTACACCATTACTATCTATTGCGCTGCCTACATATTCTTCGTATTTATCTAATTCATCATCTATGAAAAGTTTGTCTCCCCCGCTTCCGATGGATTCGTGTATGTTATGGGGGTTACTGAGTCTTTCCACAGCATCAAGCGAAATGAATTCCGCGTTATTAAATCCAATTAGTGATCCGTCTTCAAAAGTGAACACTAAGATATTATCAGGGATATAGAATCCAAATGGCTGTAACTCTATCTTCACAAATTTAGAGTCAAATTCTTTCTCGTTAATGATAAGCATTTTTACGTCTTCAGTAAAATTTAAGTCGTCAATCAATTTTAGTTTAATTTCTTCCGTTTTCTTTTCAATTTCATTCTGATTTATGACTTGATCCACAACGGCTGGTAAAACTGTATTCTGTTCAACGTTATTAGAACAACTGATAAGTAATGCAACAGAAAGAAAGCCATATATAATTTTTTTGTATGATCTCATAATTCACCTCCTAAAGTTACATAATATCATGGTATAGTGCTAACCTTCAAAATATTGTAAAATGTCCAAAGAAAATAAAGTGTTAGACTCAGAAAATAATGTTGTAGACTGAGGAAATTTAGTGCTAGAATTGGCGGGACCTTAAGCTAACTGGCAATGAAATTATAGTTTAAGGATATTTGTATGACTATATCGGTGCTGGAAAGTTATTTGGATAATTATAAAAAAGCACCCTCTTTTGAGGGCGCTTTAATTAATGTCTACTACTTATTCTTTAAGAACCAAAATCTAAATCCTATCTCGTTAGAATTATCGCAATATATGTAATACTTAGGGTTTTCAATGTTATTCGTGTCAGGATCTATCCTAGAAATATTAAAATCAAGTGTATCAATGTTGCCATTTATTTCAACCTCAAGCTTAAGTGGTAACAACATATTACTAACAAAAGCATCAATATTAATTAATGCATCTCTCAATCTGTAAGTAATAGCATTCCCATCATCATTATTCAATATTTCGAGACAATATGCTTGCTTAATTGCTAAAGAAAAATCTTCAAACAAAAATGGATCGATTTGTGAGATAATGTTATCACTCTTAGAGTGTAGCTCCGTCCTAACATTAACCGCATTGATTTTTGTTGTTTCCTCTGAAACTGATTTAAAACCCATGGAAAATCGCCCCTTTTGATTTTATTAAAATTAATATGCTTTCCAAAATATACAATTATCATAGCTCGTTGTGAAAAATTGCGCAAATAAAAAAGCGTGATTTATCACAAACCAAATAACGTCCCAGAAAAAATTTCCACTTGGACGTAAAAAGAGCTGATCTAAAATCAGACAGGGTGAAAAGGAATGGAAAGAAAAATGTTAATTGAACATACCCGGATTTTGAAAATCTCCCGTTAACAACAACTTGGTGGGAAATTGAGAATAATATTATATAGGAGAGAAGGAAACGATCGTCAAAGTAGTGTACTCAGTCTAATACTATATTTTCTTTGAACAAAAAAAGCCTTAGGTAAGAATTGCCTAGGCTTTTTTTCTTTAATTATTTGTTAGGATATGGAAATGGTCAGCGTGATCGGCTCTTGTTTCAATTTTACTAGAGGTAAGTCCATGTTTTGTTACATAATAAATGAGTTTAACATTAGAATTCGCTACGCAAATTTCTAAGAATTTTTTAGCTTGTGCGTCTGTCATTCCGGCGTTTCTGATATCAACTTCCTTACCACTCATATGGCTACTGTGTTCAGGCGTATCTGCTCCGTCGATTAAGCAAGCATCATTAACTTCAATCTTTTTATTGAATGCAGTTACGAACGCAGAACCAAGAGCATGTAAAGTATCTAAGCATGAACTAGTACACCATGAATGATCTAGCTTGTACGTTGCATCACCACTTAGTCCATTGGCCGTATCGTTATAATTCACGAAGCTAGTGAATGATTTGTATATTCGTTTCCATCCTTTAGGGGATACCCCAATCATTCTGTGCATTGCGTTACGCGATCCGGCACCGTATATTCCATCAGCTGTCAAGCTCTCATTAGCTTGAAATACTTTTAAATTTGCTGTGGTAGCTGCGTCAAAGGTATTTGTGGTGTTGTTATCTAAGCTCGTTGTACTTGTCCATAAATAAGACGGAGTAGAACTCCGATATGTTCTCAAGTTAGCCTTCAAAACAGCTACTTGTGCGTGAGATGTCCCTTGACTGTAAGAACTTAGATAACTCGTATTATAAAATGCATTTGATGAAGATGTACCAACTGCTGCTACGTTATTATGTCCTGCTGTCATCATAAATCAACCCTTTCTAATGTTAACGTTAGGATTTAAGCAACGAGTCCCCAATACTCATTGTTTAATTATCGTTACATTAGATAAAGTGTAATGAAAGGAGAGTTAAACAACCCAAATCACATAGAATATGAAATATAATTATGATTGAGCACCAATCATTGTTCAAATGATATCGTAATATAAAAGTGATCATAAAATTCACTACTATTAAATATTTTTTTATGTCTAAGACTCTGAAATCTGTAAACAATATATACTAGACTCTCTTTAGAAGGGGTGTATAGTATGAATAAAAATAAAAGAGTAATCTCATTCGTAAAAAAAGCATCAAAAATTCCAGAGCGCTCCCAATCCGAAATATTGCGGGATAGGAAGGAAAAGCGAGAAGAGTTACTAAAAGATTTTAATAAAAAAAAACCAGAATAAAAATAAGAATTGTTCGTTCGTATCAGAAACAAAGTAGTTGGCTGGATGTACACTATTGAAATTATATTTCTGTGACTTCCATATTTCTTAATATTCTTTTCTAAATATGAAGAAACAATTTGCTTTCACACATTTCGGCGTTGTACACTAGAAGTAATTTCATACCAAAAAGCGAAGAACGCAGAAACCCTCTATGGGTAACTGTGTTTTTTATTTTATGTCTAGGAGTTGAGGTAATGTATTACTTCTGGTTGAGCTGCTCTCGTATAATAGGTTCAGTAATTCGACATTGCGTTCTATTTTTAGTATCTTTATTTCTTTTCATTGTAGTATTCTTGTCCACGTTATTTATACTAGATAATTTATAATCGTAAAAAGAAGCGGATGTCATCTCTGATATTATGTACTAATACACATACTGTATATAGAACATATCGGTGCTCCTTGTTATGATTTATTTTTGTTCATACAGATCAGATAAATTCATGATGGTTTTCGGCTTGTGATATGATGATATAGTTAATTCATATACATCAAACTATATCTTTTCTTTTTGGACTAAGTTAGATATATGGAGATTTTTCCACTCGAAGCGGGTAATTTAATGATCATCTTTGAATATTGGAGACAGCTATTGTAATACGAGGAGGATGTAGAAATGCGACAGATATTAGTTTCGTTCACTAAGCATATACAAATACTTAATTATATGAGTAGCTTAGCTCCTTTTAGAGAGATACAAGATAGTGCTTCGTTAGTTGGATATTTTTCAAATGATAATCTTAGTGATTTACTAAGTGGTTGCCAATCCAATCCATCAATATCACGTATCATAATATCTGATCACGCATTTATCAGGTGGAATGAGAGAGTAGGTTATGAATCGAATCCTGATATTCTTATGAATAGGATTAATCACCTACTTCAATATAATAGGATAGAAATCGCTCATAATAATATTGGATACATAGATCGTGAAGTGTTATTTACGTTCGAAATGATAAATAGTTCTGAAATAAGCATCACTACTTTTTATGGTAGACTATCTCAGCAACCAGTTTTGATTAACTTTAAAGAATTAAGAAGTTATAATCTTCATCAGGATGATTATGTTCATTTAAGTTTAAATACAGAATTGCTTCAAAGGATAGTACAGCCTCCGATACCACAACTTAGGATGATTTTCAGAGGGACTATTAATACATATTTATTAGAAACTTATGAAGATAAAGAGAAAACAATGTTTATATTAGTGGTATTAGATGGACTGGAGAAAGGTTTGATTAGGGAATTTTTTTCTAATAACCCAGAGACGGAAAAACTTGAAAAAAGTGTACGACAAGCATTTATTTTGATGGGATATGAAGAGTTTATATTTAATCATATTTCATATCATTATCCAGATAAATTGCAGCGACTACTTCAAAAACGTAGTAATATACAGAGAATAAGAACCCGATAATCCTTTATGGAATACCGGGTTCTTTCTTATCGTTAATTATGTGGATCGCCAAATTTGTGACTTATTGTTTACTCTTTTCCTATCAATTAATTTCTGTTCTTTTCGTTTGTTACCTAATTGTGAATGAATTTGATTTTTCTCTTGTACTGAGATACTCAAATCATTAAATAGGAGTTCTTCTAGTTCTAACCACGTATTTTGAAGTAACTTTACTTCCTGATCTTTTATATCGTTTATCCTTATAAGATCAGACATTTCTGTTACATAGCTATAGTCTATTGTTTCCCTATTCCTCAGAAGTTCAAATAACTCATTCAATATATTTATTTTTCGAGCATTTATTTCATGTAACGATTCAAGTTCATTATTTGTTTCGGACATAAATAATAGCTTCCTTTCTATAAAAATAACTAGAAATTCATTATAAGGGTAACTGATGTCGAATTATTTGTCAAAAGGAGTCTAACTATCACACTTGTTTATTATTTCATAGTTCATGTATAATTAGTTTAATTAATTGAATACTTTCAAACTGGAAGAACCAGTCGTAGCTCTATGAGCTATCACTTGTTCTTCCTTTTTTTATGGGAAAGGCGGGAAATAGATGTTTATTACGTTTGTAAATCTCTAAAAACACATTGAATTCTAATCTAAGGGCGGTGAACAAATGGACGACATGTTTGAAGATGACAAGAACACCTCTACAGAAACGATGCCACCTCAGTTGAGGCTTTTCTTAAGGAAATATTGGGTTAATGCAAGAGAGGGAATAGCTGAAGGGTATCGAATATATTTCCACACAATTATCGTTACGATACTCATGATAATCAATCTTATTCTAGGTTATTCGTCCTTTTTAATATTCTTCGCACAATGGAAAAATATCGATTCTGGACCCGACGCTGTTCTTTCATTGTTGTTTTCGGAAAATCCACCCCTTTTTCTTAAAGGGCTAGTGGAACTACTATATATACCATTACATCACAATATTTATATTTGGCTATTTATAGTTTTGAATCTACCGCTAATTACGTGGTTATATTCTACAGCAACACAGCCATTAATGAACGGATATAACACAATAATAAGCTGGACTTCCAAAAGAGGTCGTATTGCTATGTTTATTCTTTCAATCCTTCCTTTTGGTTTAACGTTTTGCGCGATATTTTCCTGGTATGTTAGACACTACTTGTTCAACTATTTTGTTGGTATTGAATCGGATAAAACATATCTAGTTGTAAATACAATGGAAAGCTTTGGTTTCGTATTAATGACTGTTCCGGTGTTTATTTGTTTGTTTGCTGCTTATAAAATTGCTCTAGAGTTTTATAGGACTGAAGACTTAGTTAAAATATTCTATAAGTGGGAATTTTCATTGATCGCAAACCAATCGTTTTCATTGCGGAACAACACATGTGATGTTATTGTCGGTTGGGAAAAGGCTACGAATAAGCCCATTGTCTTAAGCGAAAATTCTCGTTACTTGCATGAACTAGTTGCTGGAGCTACTGGTACTGGTAAAACATCCACAGCCATTTTGATACGTATTGTCCAAGATCTTATTCGCATTGCGCGGGGAAAAAGATTAGGCGTTGTAGTATTGGAACCAAAAGGTGATATGATCAGAGATGTGTTAAAATTATGCGAGGAATTAGGCATCCCTGATCATATGATTAAAGTAGTAGATCCAACCGATTTAGTAAAGTCTACTAAGTTCAATCCTTTTATTGGACCTTTAGAAGCTGCAGCTGAAACATTTAGGGGTGTTCTAGATGCTTTGTCTGGGGATCAGGATGAGTTTTTTAAAGGACAACAAAATGAAACAGCTAGTTTATATACGATGCTGGGTAAGATTAGATATGGAGAAGTATTCAATATAACTCATATGCAGAAAATGTATGGAGACCCGAGATATCTTGCTACAATGGTTGAGCAAGTTCGAGAATCTATTGTTAAGAGTAAAGCAGAGCCTAACCAACCAGAAGATGTTAATATCACGATAGAGCGATACGATCGAGTAGTCACATTTTTTGAGAATGACGTAATTGAATATAAAAGCTTTGCAGATAGATCAGGTACTCGAATACCTGCAATGTATCCTAGTGGCCATAAATATGAAGGTCAACAAGTTGTAGAGAATAAAAAGGATAAGTATGTTGCTGGAGCTAAGAAGTATATAAATGACATATGTATGAATGCCATGTTATCACAGTTGATGGTTCCGGTTGAAGGCGAAGAGACACTTGATATTGATACGTTTTTAGTAGAGGGTGGCGTGCTACTCGTAAATACTGCACTTGGTGAGTTAGAAGAGCTAAGTCTGAGCTTTGGACAATTTTTTATTCGTCAGTTTCAATCAAGTGTGTTTAGACGTCCACCTGAAAACTTTATTAAAAAAAGAATTCCAATATTTCTAAATGTTGATGAAGCTGCGTTGTACTTAAACGAAGCCTTTCCTAGACTGTTAACACTTGGGCGTTCATTTAAAGTCGGTACGCTCCTTGCAATACAATCCTTAGGTCAGCTAAAAGTGGTATCTCAAGGATACGAGAACGTTGTTTTGAACTCCGCAAGAAACAAAACAGTATTTGGAGGTGGAGAGTTCGAGGACAATGAAAGGTTCTCTAAACAATTTGGTGAAGAGTATCAAGTAGAAGAGTCTTTGAATGAATCTACTACACCAATTTCTATGCCTAATCAACAGTGGGGTTATCGATATAATACACAACGAACGTTAGGAGCACGTTTTTCACCTACTGAAATAATGGAGCAAGCGTTTAAACATTTTATTGTACAAATGGTTGATAAGGATGGAAGTGTGAAAGCGCCAATCGAAGCACAGGGTCGGTTTATTACAGAAACAAGTTTTATCAACAAATTCGTAAATATTGGTCAAGTTGAGTTTGAAACGAAGAATCTTAATCCTTTAAATATTACAGTCCATAAGCTAGCTCATTTGAATATGCTCAGCCTATTATTTACAGATAAAAATCAAAATCAATCTGCTGTCACTGATGTGGAAACTGTGTTGTCAGAAAAAGAATCTATAGAGATGGAAGTAGAGATGCTACCAACAACACCAGCTAAAGAAAATTTGAAATTTATTGGTACAGAAGTAGATAGCGAGGATAGTGGAATTCATGATTTAACACAATTACCAACACGTCCTGGCCAGACTACTCTTGTAAATAATCTCGAGCATTCAGAAACAGAAGAAATAAAGGGTCAAGAGGAAGACGATTATAAGTTTTATGAACAAAAAAATTATGAATACCCTAAATCAGAGTCTGATGATTTAAAGATTATAGAGTTTGTTGATGATGAGGAGCCAAAGGAACTTCCTCAAGAGTTAGAAAATTCATTAAGTACGTTGTTGAAGAAAATTGGTAACCAACCATCTGAAGAAGACCAAGAAATCCATAGTGATGATTTGATGAGCTCCGCGTCAAATGGATCTTCTGCTTGGAATTTGGTTGATATTATTGGGAAGGAGGTGGAATCTTCCCAGGAAGTTCAGGAAGTTTTGGAAGATGAAAAGGCACAAGAAATTCATGAATCTCTGTCACTCAAGCAGGACACTTCTGATAATGATATAGAAATAGATGACGAACTTAATGAATTTGTTGCTACGGACAAAAGACTTGGGAATGTATCAGTGATCACAAATACAGAAATTGATGATTAAATAGTTGACAACATACCAGGATAACATTAGTATAAAGGTAATTAAATAGTCCGGAACGAGGAAGCACCTCGCACATAGGCAATAGCCTATGTACGAGGTGCTTTTTTTCTATTTTCGGACAGTATTTTTACAAAAACTTAAGCCGGAAGGATATGAGAAAATGCGGATATTAGAAGAACATCAAGATGTTAATGCTGAAGAACAGGTTGCAAGGGCAGATATTAGAGAATCTCTACGGGTAAAAAAAGTGCTTTATGCTGAGGTAGTCGGTATAGAGCCAATTGGAGAAGGTAGTAAGCGGGAAGAAATGCTAAAACTGAACTATAATGGAGTATATGGTTATCTGCCACAATCTCTTGTTGATAATTATGAGTTTAGAGGGTTTCATCAGTTTCTCGGTAAAGAGTTAGAATTCGTTGTTGATCAGATCGATGTAGAAGGACACTGGTTCTTAGCGAATCGTATAAAGGCACTTGAAGTCTCTGCAAAACGCTTTTGGCGTGATGCGAAAGTAGGGCTACCTGTTGCTGCTTACATTCGTGGAGTAGACTCATCAAACCTTTATTTGCTAGTTGAGGGTGTTGCAACTGTACTTAATAAAAAGGAAATTAGTTATACTTTTATGGAGGACGTTTCTTATATTTATGAAAATGGAGAAACGATCAATGTAAAGATAACTAAACTAGAGCCTCCAACTGAAGAAAATAAGGAAGGTAGTATAGAAGTTAGTGCCAGGGCTCTATTAAAAGACCCTTGGGGTAAAATTGCGAATTTCAAGATCGGATGTCCTTACGTATCAGAAATTACAAATATTCATCAAATACACGGTATATTTGTTACGCTCGAAGGCATCACGACTCGAGTGAATTTCCCTGCCAACACTTCTCCTTCTCAGATTCAAATAGGGAATAAACTCAATATAAAAATCCTGGCTATTGATCATAAGGAAAAGCAAATTAAGGCCATTGCGATTCCTCCTAAGAAAATAGCCAAAGGTCCTATTAAACGCTCATTTGGAAGACCTATTCGATGATTTTAAGGTTTAGTGACGATGATTTCAATGAGAAAGATAAGGTGATGAGGGAAAGTGGCTCATCACCTCTCCTACCCTCAGAACTAAATCCTTATGGCCAGGATTCGCCACAAGATATTGGTGAAATGTTACTACCGGACGGAGAAAAATTTGGGATGTTCAGTGATCCTTATGCAACACAAATTTTCCATAAACCCAATGAAGGGGTAAGGAATGGACAGTATTGGATATCTAATAAGCTTTCTGATGGATATTTTAGTGAGAAAGAAATTAAACTTCTCGACTTACTCTCTACCATTAAGGTAGCCACTAGAAATCAAATACTAAAAGTTTTAGGAACAACTGGCTCAGGAGAAAAAGGGAATATTGAATTCATTAAAAAGTGTAGAAAAAGTGGTGTTATTTGTGCTTTTTCTTGGGTCAGTCCTTTACCTGATGAACGAAAGAAACCACTCGTATATGCACTAACACAAACAGGCGCTCAAATTGCTGAGACGCTATTTCAAATGAGATTACCGGATAAGTATTGGCTTCAACCAATAACATTTCCAATCGGAAAAGCACCGTCAATGGATTCATTCTTTTTAGATTTAATTGCAAACGAATTGTATTGTGAATTAACTCGTATAGATCGATTAATTAGTTGGACACGTAGACCACTAATCAACCTACCAAATTCTACGAAGCATTTCCCTTATGCGCAATTTGAGGTTATTAGGAAGAAAAATGATTTCAAAATGTTTTGGCTTGAGATATATCGTCCGAGTAAAGACTGGGAAAGTAAAGTTATTACAAGATTTCAGAGGACAGAAAGTGCATATGTATCTCTACCAGATCATAAAAGGCCTGAAAGGGTGATAATGATCGTTGATGGAGATGGTAGAATAAAGGAGTTAACTGAACTTGCAAAAAAACATATGCCAAGCTTAGAAATTAGGTTCACAACAGATGAACGTTTACTTGGTGGACTTAGTGATGATACCTTTATGAACTATGATCCTAGTAATAAAGGATATGTGAGAAAAGTCATTCCTTACATGAATGAGAATTATAATGATGATGGTGTTAGCGCATCTAAATATTTCGCTGAAATGCAGCTAAATATTGAAGATGAGGATGATTATGAATAGAGTAATTTCTTTTAAATATACTCAGAAGGGAACCAATTCCTTTCTGAGTATATTTTTACGGTTGACACTCTTTCATTCTCTAGCTAGTCTAGATAAGGAAACTCATTTTTTTATCGTGGTGAAGATCCCACAGTCATTTTATTAGATCGGAGTTTGTTACAATGCCAAATAATAGTTTACCAGTAGACCTGATAATTCTTAGTGATCGTTATGATAACCGAAAAAAAATGAAATATCTAAAAATGTTTTATATTGATTACGCTGGGTACGTAGTCGCAAGTTTTGATGAAAATTCGTACAATCTCTTTAAAATTGTTAAAGAAGATGGAAAACCACCTGAACTACATGACATTAATGATGATGTTGAGTGGAAAATGGTTGATAATTACTTGAGGACTCACTTCATCAATGTAATTGAGCAAGAATAAAAGAAGTATAACATGAGACCTGAGATTGGGTCTTTTTCTTTTGTACTTATCAAAATGAAATATATATGATAAAATAAAATTATATTGCTTTCTACATAATTCCCTTTTAGGTTCAGCCATGCGGAAGAACCCATTCTAATTTTCAGTTCCTAATCTACGGGAATAATTTGTCTTAATCCATCTAGCTATTAGATGACAAATGATTACAACTTGTTTGTTAACGAGTCGTATATTTGTTTCTAATGGATAGGTGGTATTTTTTTGTCAAAAATCACTTAGGAGGAAAAATAATGAAATTAAAAAACGTTCAAATGAGTTGGTGGGGGGTTTCTAATTTACCTAAACCTCTGAAATTTGGGAATGCGTTGGTACGTGTGAACAGTATTAATAACAGTATGGTATATTTTGATTTTGGAGCACTCGATGCTACAGAGATCAGAGTAGTATTCAGTAATATTAAAGTTTGGCTACTGGATGCACGTTGTACTTCAATTAAACTTTCCTTTCCAGGATTACCTCCCAGTAAGGAACTAACACAAATGAAATTTGTTAAATCCAAAGAGGGGATCTATCAAAAAAGACAAGGAAATCTCGTTATTTCAGCTATCCCAATTAAGAATTTAGGATATTGGATACTCAGTACCGAAGATAGGACTAGCAAAAAAGGAGTACCAATTGATGCATGTGATTTTAATAATTTATTCACTTCCCAGTTGACGCTTAATGCTGAGGGCGAGGTCGCATTTTCATGACAATCAAAGCAGCAATTCTTGTTGATGAAATGAATGCAATGAAACAACTTCATTCATTGAATATTTTAGGAATAAGTTCATGGTCAGCATTTTTTAATGCTGTAGAGAAGGTTTTGCAACAAGACTATGGTGAAATATCTTGTGAATACCATTTTTATTGTGCTATTCCACCGAAGTCTTTAGATGAAGAAAAACATAATCTGCGGTCGCGTTATTTTAATGCTCTAAAAAGTAGCGGGATTAATATTCACCGTGGGATCTGTCAGAGAAATGATGATGGCGTATTTGTAGAAAAAGGTGTAGATGTATTACTTGCACTTGATCTAGTTGACCTTTCAAAGGATTCGTATGATATTCTCTTTGTTTTTTCTGGTGACGCAGATCTTGTTCCTGCAGTGCTGAGAGCCAAAAAGATGTCAAAAGTAGTAGCAATTCTTACTAAAGATTTTCCAGCATTTCATATGCGAAATAATTCTGATTGTGTAATCCCATTAGAACTTGTGATTAGTCTATTGGATAAGTTGGATAATATTCTTAAACCCAAATTAGAATGTTTGGTTTAGGAGTATGTACATGAAAATATTAACTGTGGTGAAGCCTACCAATTTTGTCTAATGAAGCCCATTTTCTTAATGGATAATTCATTAGACTTTTTTAATTCATAAAACAAAACAATGGGGGATAAGAAAATGAAAGCAATTAAAGTAAATAATAATAATCCGTTTTTATTGGCGCAACTATTCGATAAATTATCGACTAGTGTAGATCAAATTGAAAGAGCTGAGTTTATTAGGGATGGGGAATCGTGTACTGCCTTACGTATTCATTTTAGAGGGGTTAAGGAACCTGGGTATGTCATTAAAGATGATACTAATGTCTCCTTCTACCATTATTGTGAAGCTAGTTCAAAAGGAAATTCATGTAATCACCTTGCCTATTCAAGCGCGATAGTGGATAAACTTGATTTTTCCTTAAACAAAATGTATAAAACTAAGGACCCCATTGAATATTTAGATTTGGTTAATGATATCAGTGGTTATGTAGATATATCCAATCAGTTTAATGTGGTTCCTCCACTTCCAATGGATATAACGGAGACATCTCCCCCTGTTTCACCAACGAGTTCAGCAGTAATTGCTGCTCCTATTAAAAGTGTAAGAGACTGGAAGGTTGGCTGGAATGATATTCTAGATTATCTGAAGATCGAAGGCGTCTCAGCGAATGTAATTGAATATGTAAAAGAAAAGCGCATCTCTGTATTTGAATCAGTAGAATTGTCTGATTTAGCTACAGATGCTAAAAAACCAGATCTTCCTTACGTTGGAGATTATATAGGCCGTGCCCTCCGTCATATTCTTGATGGTAAAGACATAATACTCATAGGCGGGAAGGGCTGCGGTAAAGATACTCTAATTAATACAATAGCTTGGGTCCTTGGATTACCTACTTATCTTCAACCAGGTAGTGCTGGGGAATCAAAAGAAGGCATTATAGGGGATCGATCGTTTGCTAAGGGTGAAGTTTTCTTTGAATTATCACCATTTTCCACTTCTGTGAAGTTAGGTGGAATTTCAAATTATCCTGAATTAAATATGATTCCAGGCCAAATCACATCAATTTTTCATTCCGTTCTGGACGAGAATCGTGAGCTAGGTACTCTACAAGGTCCTATTGCACGACATGAACACCATATATTCATTGGATCTATGAATATCGGCGAGCAATATGCTGGTATTAGTTCTACAAATGGAGCATTAATGGATAGATTTGCAGTTCTACGATTACCAAAAGTATTGGAGTTTAGGAACATGCTAATTCGGAAAACAGGACTTACTGATACTTATGCTCTAGACTTCCTACAAAATATCAAGAAAGATATTGAGGAACTCATTAGTACAGAAGGTTGTGGAGAAAAATCTGACACAGTACGTGGATACATCGCAGCTGCAAAACACCTAAATAAATACGGAATAAATCTCGATACACAAATTGAGGCAATAGAAGATTTTATTATTAACAAAACGGATGATATAGATGAAATATTCAAAATTCGTGATCGACTCCGTCAAAGCTCATTTATAAATCTTCCGAAAACAAAAGAGGAAGAAGATTACGAAAATGGAGCTATATAAAAAGATTGAGAGATGGATTATTAATCCATCTCTTTTGAATTCGAAAAAACATACTATTTATTAGGAGGAAATCACATGGCAATCTCGATAGATTTAATTCCTTCCAAGGAAGAAATTATCAAAAATAGAGAGCTTGAAAGACTTAAGCGGTATTTATTTATTAAATTTGGACGAAAACCATTTGGTATGTATTGGACAGAGTATGATACATCCTATACGGATTATGACGACATTCATGTAAAATACAATCTTCAGAAGGCTTGTCATCAGATTTTTTCAATTGAAGAAATCAAAATACTGCGGAAAGCCCATGCGTTACATGAACGTGGTCATATTGAATATGATACGAGAGGTGTTACGTATAACTGGAGAGAAGAACATGTTTCCACTAACAAATTAGATTGGGAAAGCAATTTAAAATATCCTATGTCTTGGTTAGAGTATTTCTCAGGAATGATGGTTGATGTGCGAATGGAGAATTTTGTCGTTATTGATCTCCCTGAAGCGAAAGATTATTTTGATTTTACGAACTATAATTGGAGATTCGGTATTCGAGGGGAAGAAGCGGGTGCTGATCGCTTATTAGATTTTCAGGAATGTTTGGCAAGTAGAGGATTCAATTTAACAGACATAGCTGAATGGCATCCAGAGGCTGTTGAACTAGTCGATTCTGTCCAAGATATGATTATGGATGTGAAGTACAGTCAATCGACACAGGAGGGCATGGATAACACAACACGCATTGTAAAATCCGTGTGGCCAACTCTTTATGAATGGATGAAGGAAGATAATAAGGAAGATATGATCCCCATTGACACTGGATCAAGTCATGATAAGTCCACATGGGGTGATGAAAAAGAAGTACAGAGCAATTCTGAACGTGTAATCTTAAAATTAAATGATTTACGTGGTCAAGAAGAAAAGAAGGGTTCAGGGAATGAAGCGAAAGAGAAGGATGATGACATCCAAACTCCACCCTCTTCAGAAACGTCTGATGAGCCTCTCACGCCCAATTACCAATCAACGTTAAAGTCAATGTCATCTGAATTAAAAGAGGATGAGAAAGCTGCTGAAGAAGAGGTAGGCGATTATCAGGAACGGGCAGTAGAAATTAATATTAATGAGAAAAGAAATGACCGAAAAGCTTTTAGCGATACTGCTATAATTACCCCATACGAAAACCACGATCTTCTCAATTATGATCGAATTCTAAAAGATATAAAGAAACAGATAGATCCTACGGCCAAAGTTCTAAAGAAACTATTAGAACCAACTACTGATCAACGTTTTGCAAATCAAAGATCAGGAAGACTAAATGTAACAAAAGTATGGTCCGCTTCTGTCATGGATGACCCAAATATATTTACAAAAAACATATTAGGAACACCCGCCCTAGATGCTCGTATACTTGCGATTCAAGACATATCAGGTTCTACTGCCGCTGGCTTTAATAATTCAGGAGAACGTAGAATTACAGCTATGCAGAAAGCCCTAATCCTTTTGTCTGAATCTTCTGAAAAGGCGAAAATACCAATGGCTGCCTATGCATTTACGGAGCTTTGGGGTGGTGTTAGACCTAATGGAGAGCATGGCAATATTACTCATATATATCCACTTAAACCCTTTGGGAAATTCACCAAATTAGAAAAAGGATTCCTAGGAGGTACAAAGCCTGAAGCTGGAAACCGAGATTCATTAGTACTACAATGGGGTATCGATGAACTTGAGAAATATAATGAAAAAGTCAAGATACTCCTCATGTTATCCGATGGAGAACCATGTTTTTCGAAAGATGAGGATGAATCTACAATGCAGACAATTGTTAAACAAGCACATAAGAAGGGTATTGATGTTTTATGTCTGTTCATTGGTGAGAACGAATCATTTGATCTCGTGAAGTATATGTATCCAGGAGGTGCTATCCTCGTAAATAATAATTTGGCAAAAGTAATGACTAAACATGTCATTCAAATTATAAAAAAACGAAGAAAATAGCAATTTGACTGATTATATACGATAAGTTATGATTAATAATATTAAGTATATCAATTAAATATATTTCTGCAGGAAGCACCTGCATGGACCTATTATAGGATCATGTAAGGTGCTTCTTTTTTTGTATATAGACTTTAGATTTGAATATAGATAAAATGAAGGGAAGAATTTACTATAATGAAGGTGGAAAAAAACATGGCCAAGAAATTCAATATTCTTACCTCATATGATATTACTCAAATTACCCAAAAGAAAATCAATATGCAGCGAAATAATATTGAACCAGATAAAATTGACCGACTCATAGAATCTGATATCTTGGAAGTTTCAAAGGGTTTAATGAACAGTAATCTTCATGAACTTAAGCCACTACTAGAGACATATAAGTCTAGAGAAAATGATCTGCTCAACAAGTTCTTTTCCTCGGTAACTTCCGAAGGAAGGACAATAACGGAAGAAGAGCTATTTAATAAAGTTGAATTAGAGTTAGTTATTAAGTGTATCGAATCTGCAATTACCATGAAGAGGGAGTATAGAAAGCAATATAACACTCATATTCTTGAAACCAACTTTATCAAAGGGGGAGTATTTCTCTCTAGCTCACCGAATCAAGCAACACTTAATAATTTGACTGGAGGTGACATTTTAGAGTTAGAACGTCGTGGATTTCGCCCCATGATTTATAGAAATGATAAAGGGGCACTATTAAATACATATGATACGAAAGTATTGGTGGGTTTGTTTAAGCTTTGGTTAAATCAAGGTAAAAATCCTACTATAAAGTTTGAATTCAAAACATTGGCAGAAGCCATGGTAACTAAACCTTCTGGGGGAGAATATAAGTTAATATATCAAAGCATTAAAAATATAGCTGCGACTTGGATTGAATTCAAGGAATATTTCGATCCACTTTCTTCTGATATGTATCTAGCTACGGTCATGCATCGTCCAATAAAGAGCATGGCTATGTTAGCACGTACCGCTGAAGAAGAAGGAGGTAGAGAAAGAGCTGCAATTATTACTTTCCATGAATTTCTGCAGGATTCTCTACTTGCAGGAAATTATGTTTTTATAAATATGATGATCTTTAATGAATTACCGACACCTACAGCGCGCAATATTTACTTAAATATCTTAGATGTAATAGAACATGGCGTTACCACTTTTGATTTAGATCATCTTATCGATCATATTTTGCTTAAACTTGATTCAGAGGCTTTTAACCGGGCTCGAACAATTAAAATGATAGAAACATCTTTTCGACATCTACAAGATGCTGATATCATCACGGACTTTAGTTTGCGAAAAGTTGGTAACAAATTTTCCTTTATAGATTTCACTCCAAGCGGTTGGATAATGGGCCATAAAAATAAAGGTATACATCAGATGGATGTAGATGCTCCTAAATTAGTTTCTTCTGTCCACCTAATTCAGGGGAGTGAATTGGCTCAAGAATACGCAAGTATGAACGTTTAATCATATATTTAATATTTTAAATAAAGTTCTTAATTTGCAGGATAGCAAAAGTACATCTTTTCCGGAGAACAAGAGAGAAGAAGAAATCGAGCCTGTAGAATCGCTTCTAAGGCTCATTTTGTGTTTTAGTATATTTTTAAGATGCTCTTCTCTGGTAGTAAGCGAAAAGGGGGAACGGCATATGCCATTCCCCCTTTTATAATTCTTATTCTTTGTTTTTAAAGGTCGAAGCAAACACGGTCCTACCTCCGCGAAACCATTCAGTTACTTCAATTTTTGCATTCTCTGTTGCTAAGAAGAAAAGTATCTCGTTAAGCACTAAATCACTAGGCGTCTGGAATAGGTCTGAACCTGATAAGGATCTTGGCGAAAACTCTTCGATAATTTTCATTTGATAATAATCCTGCATACGGTCTAGCAGGTGCTGCGGATAATGCGGGCTGAGCAACTTAATCCGCTGATACATCAGTGGTATGATTTCTCCTGTGTTTGAATTGAAATCATCCCAGGTATATTGCACCACTACACGGTATTTTCGGGATACGCCGGTAAGCCGCATGAACTGGTGTTCAAACTTTTCTACTTCCACTTCTCCAGATTCTCTGCAAACCACGCATTTATAATCTTCGATAGTTCCAGTACCATTACAGACTGAGCAGGGGATAGTGTCGAGATGCCGTCTAAAATAGATGTATTTTCGGTCTTCGCTATACCCGAAATCGAGTGTATCACCAGACTGAATCTCAAACAGTTCACGGACTTTAGCTGGGATTGTGAGTTGGCTTTCACTCAGCATCTGGGCCGGGATTGCATTTTGATGATGCTCAGTTTTGTCAATCCATACAACTCTGCTTGTTTCGTCAATATGCAGATATAGCATATCACCCTCATTGAGGCCACCTAATTTGTCGTTCCATTCAATTGGAAAATAGATTTGGCCTTTTTTACTAACCTTCGCCATACTCCCCACTCCCTTACTTTCCTTTGATAATTTATATTGTAAAGGAAAGTAAGGGTTGCGTCAAAGTCCATCATTACAGATTGAGTGATTAGTCTGAGTAAGGTAGATGTTTCTTAAAATAGCCAGAAGAAGCTATGAAGCGTGGGACTGCTGTGAGCACACTATGTGACAGTTCCAGACTGTCCATTATGTATTTCCTTCTGCAGACCCTCCGGAGTTGCCTCATATCCTCTCCCGAGTTGTAGGGGATGCAACTAGGAACGAATCCTAATGAAAAGGACCGAGTCGTTCATGACCAATTATCCCCTGGGAAACGTATCATTGACGACTCTCTCGCATAGGTCCCTTCTTAAAAATTATTCCGCGTTTATCACTTTGCTCATAATATCAAACATACACTCTGCTCCGTCTGAATTATCCATATGATTCCATATATCGGATTTTGTTGTTAAGTAAATCAGAAATGTGATTTACTGTCGAATAATTGAGAAATAAACTTTCTAATATTTACGGAGCGGAGTGTATGCTAAATTTGGGAGTAGAGTGTATGTTTCGGTGAAATACATTGCATTTCACGGAGTAGAGTGTATGTTTCATGCGAACATACGGTTTGATTTTTAAGAAACATACACTCTACTCCGCAAATAGGCAGACACTCTACTCCCATTGACCAACTTTTGAGGGGTATGTTAATGTCGAATAAGGTAAAATGTGAAATATATATAATATAACTATAAATCTGCTTGAAGCGGATTAAATCTAATATATAACAATTAAATAGAATAATTAAGAAAGGAGGAGAATGATTTGGATTTGGTTTTAGAAATGATTCAGAAACAGGGTTCAAAAAAGGAAGTTGCCTTAACAGATGCTTTTATTGACGCTCTGTTTACGATATCTGATAAGCTCCAAAAGTCGGATAAATTTAAGACGCGCACGAATGGAATAAGTCGGTTAGTTTATCATGTAACTGAAGCGGATCTCATGCTTATGGTTACTTTGCATTCTTGTTTTAATACTGAAGGAAAACTTCAAAATGTAACCAGGCATCAGATTTACCAGAGACTTCACCAGTTATATGAAGATCCTTGCTGCGACGATCAATTCTATATAGCGTTCGAAAAATTTATTTTAATAGGCTTAGTTATTGAAAAAAACAACGGCTTTATTTCAGAGTTCGAATTGAATCATTTTATAAATCCGGATACCAATAAGATGAATCGCGCGGTTATTTGTCATCCTTTGATATTTTCAAAACAATTCACAGATCTTCCAATCTCAGGTCAGAAGCTTGTTTTTGATATCTTTAGAAGGTCTGGAAATGATATTAATAAAAATGTATTCTATTGGTTGGATAAAGAATCGGGTATTTTGAAGCTTTTACATAAGAAGCATGCGTATGAGATTAAAAATCTTATGAATATGCTTCTTAATGTTGCGTATAGTGCTGGGCTTCCTTTTATTAAACATTGGTACATAGAAAAAAAGAGAGGTTCTGTTTCGGCTAAGCTAACTGTGAAAGTTAATGATAGTTATATAAGACCATATACATCAGGAAAACAGTATCGAGATGTCTTAGCCGGTAAGAAGACCTACCGTAGAGTTATCCTTCATCTTCAAAAGTTATTACTCGAAAATATGGTTGGGGAATTTGAGTATTTGAATGACGGTGTAGACTTTTTCCAATTGGTGCGTATTTTACGAAATAAAAGCTATTCCCATATCAGATACGTAGTAGAAAAGATTCGCGAATTGTATGAAAAAAACCATGTATTTCCCAATAATATCATGGATTTCATCCAGGACGAATTGAAACATAAAGCAATGATTGTCTACTTGGATATCGCAAAACGCACAGGTGTTTACAAATTCATATCTCCTCGAAAACTAGATGAATCAAGACTATTTGAATTTACTTCAGCTGCAAGCACGGTTGGACAAAGACAATTCCAAAATATGTGTCGATCTGCGTTAGTGGTTCTCGATAGAGACTTCACACGACCACCAGCCTTTGGTTCTTTAGATTATGTCCGATCGAGAGAATTGGAAGAACCTATTGATATGAATACCATTAGAAGTTATGCTTTCTCTCTTAAAAAATGTCCCATTGCTTATCACGAACTTGAATTGATAGGTAATGGAAAGTACAGCAATGGGATGGACCCAATTAATTTAAGAGCTTGGCTAATGGAGAAAGTGAATCATCTCCCTACATGGACCTTAATTCCCGATATATCAAATGAGTTCAAGGTAGAACAGCTTATATTAAATCAATTTAGCAACGCCGTCTCGGCATAAAACCTTCTTTTTTTACAAGAGAGGGTGATTTGCGATCCTCATAGTTAGCCCCCTTTCCCAATCTTTTTCCTAACAGATCAATTGGATGATACATGACAATTAATTATGCAGTATTTACTTAGTTAATGATTGATAGTAATGAATCTATTTGTCTCAAATCATATAATTACAGAAACTAGATGTTAATAAGTCTAATAACCGCTCTTAATTATCATATAATTACAGATACATTTAATCCGTACATAAGATAAAGAACGCTGATTATATACAAATCAGTTTTTTACATAAGTAATGTTGTGAATAAAGTAAAATACCAGTGGACATCTGTATGTTTGATGCACTACATATGTTTTCAAGAATAATGTATCAACTTATCTCTGTAATTAGATGAGTTATTAAACCATCCTTATGTAATTATATGAGTTAGTTAATATGATTTCTGTAAAATCATGTTGATAACATCTGCAGCCCCTTTCCTGTAAGGTGCGGTTGAGATCTATATAGGTCTTATATTTAAATAGATCATTAAAATATAGTTTCTACATACCTATCAAGTATGCTACAATACAGATATATTACATTGTTTTCTTATTTTAAGCCCTAGCACGCGCAGAAGGGCCATTCTAACGTAAATGCACTCACTTTCGAGCGACCAAACATGTCTTCTTATAAGACAGAATCCCTTTTTAGGATTGTTTTGGTCATTGGAAAGGGCTTGCATTTTTTTTATGCCTTACAACCCAAAAAAAAAGATAGGAGGGAGCTTTATGTCAAAATTAATTGCCGTGGAAACTATTAATGCGGTAAAGAGTGTGGATTTAGTTGATCTTGCTTTTGCAATGGGACATAGCCCCATAAAAAGAGGAGCAAGTTGGCTTATGTTTTGTCCAAATCCTAACCACGGTCCAGAAGATCGTGCCCATACTTACATTACTCAGAATAAAGGAATATTCAAATGTTTCGATGGTGGTGGATGTGGTTTCCACGGAAATGATGCAATTACTTATTATGGCCTGATTACATTTGGCGTGAGTAGTTGGGATCCTAAAAGGAACTTTCTTGAAGCAGTAACTGGAGTAGCTGAAATCATGGGGATTCCAATTGTATACAAGGATGGTTCGAAACAAAGAGACTTACATGTGACCACATATATTCCACGCGCTCCTATTAAAGTGATTGAACCTGAATTAGACCATGTTTGTGATAAGGTTTACCGACGGTTATTATCTCTTTGTCCAATGTATCAGGAACACGTCAATGAGTGGCGCACAAAAAGGCAATATTCTGATGATGAGATTACAGCTATTGGACTTCGATCGATTCCGAGAGAGTATACAGAAATAAACGAGATAATTAATACTTTATTATCAGAAGGTTATCGCTTAGATAGGGTACCAGGATTTACAAAGATGTTACGTAAAAATGGTGATCCTAATAAAGATCGCGATTGGTATTGGACAATTTCAAATATGGGGCAGTACTTCATTCCAATTAGGAGTGAATTTGGCCATATAATTCGCTTGCGCGTATATACAGGGTGGGTGAAGAACAAATATATTTGGTTTTCTTCAGAACCTAATATAGAGCGCGAGACGAATCCTACAAAGTTGAAAAAAGGTGGAGCTTCTTCAGGAGCACCGGTATGTATTGTTCCTCCCATCAAACTATTATCTGCTTGGGACCCAGAATTTTCAATTTCTGATTTTGCCCACACTGACTTTGTGGTTGCGATAGAAGGAGAACACAAAGCATATTATTCTGCTTCCCTTACGAATAAATTGTTTATTGGTTTACCTGGTATAGGTAACTATAGAGAAGTAATCCCGTTATTAAAACGATGGGGTACTAAAAAACTAGCATTAGCAGTAGATATGGATGCTTTAATGGGGAACGAAGAAGGAAAAGATAAGAATAAATATGTTTTTAAACACCTTGTAGATTTTTCAAGCCAATTATTAAAAGAAGATGGAATTGAATTGGTAATTTGGTGTTGGGACATAAGTTTAGGAAAAGGGCTAGATGATCTTCTCATGGCTGGTAATGCTCCGGTTGAGATAGATCTTCGTTCTGGGGAACGTCGATCAGTAATGATCGCATAATTTTAATTGAATTAATGAATAAAGGGAGATGAAACTATTGTTAAATCGAGTAATTTTAATCGGAAGATTAACGAAAGATCCAGAATTGCGGTATACACCAAGTGGCGTCGCTGTAACTCAATTTACGCTTGCGGTTGATCGCCAGTTTACGGCACAGGGGGGAGAAAGAGAAGCGGATTTTATTCCAATTGTAACCTGGAGACAATTAGCAGAGACTTGCGCTAACTATTTGCGTAAAGGTCGCTTAACTGCAGTTGAGGGTAGAATACAGGTTAGAAATTATGAAAACAACGAAGGTAAGCGTGTATACGTAACTGAAATTATTGCAGACAACGTTCGATTCTTAGAAAGTAATAATCGAAATAGTTCTGGGACGAGTAATGATGGACAAAATAATAGAGATGATAGTAGCAACTCTAGAAATGATTCACCGCGAGGAACTCGAGATGCCATGAATGGTGATTCCTTTACCGGTGATGGAAAACCGATCGATATCAGCGATGATGATCTTCCATTTTAGTACCTAAACTATAAAACAATCATATATTTTTGATGTATATTAGGCTTCCCGATAACTAGGGGAGCTTTTTGTTTGAAAATACAACTAAAGGAGAACTATTTTATGCATAGGGCCATGATAGATATAGATAATACTATATGTAAAACGAATGAAAATATCAAGTTGAAATTAAGAGAGTTCAATGAGGATATATATCCTTATCCACTACCAAATGATTTTTTTCTGAATAATCCTGAAATATTTTCTGAAGCCCATCCATATTCTGGCGCAGCAAAGAAGCTCACTGAATTCGTAAAAGCCGGTAATATCTTATATTATGTTACCGCTCGAGAACCATGGGCAAAAACGATTACGGAAAAATGGTTAATTAAGCATGGTTTTCCTGAAGAACAAACATTCTACACTCGAAATAAGAGGGATATAGCGCAGAATGTCGATGCCACAATTTGTGTAGATGACGCGCCTCATGAAATAGATCAACTAATAGACCTACTTACGTTGTATGTGCCTGCCCACAAGTACAATCAAAAGTATGAAAATCGTTTTAATGAATGGAGTAACGTAGATTTTATATGCTTATAAATGAAAAAAGTGAGTCTGTAAATGTAAATAAATAAAAGAGGTGTTGGAATGAATTCTTTATTACTGAATTTAGAAGATAGAATCTATTGTCTACAAAGAAGTGACTTGTCTGATGAACTTCAATTAAAATTGATTGAAGCTGATGTGGCGTATTTACAAAATCGAGATGAGAATGCAGAAATCATTGTGAAAGAAGTAGAAAAACAATGTGAAGAAAAAGGAATTAAAATTTATATTCCCGATTTATTCGAAATGTTTAATAAACAAATACTAGGGGCTAGCTAGACCCGATCTAATTGGTATATATCATCATTATATTTTAATTTCTTCGCCCACGCGGTATTGGAGCCTTTTTAGCAACCACAATAACTCATATCGAGGTATAATTCCGTTATTTGTTTGACGGAGAATTCCCAAAACGGGATATACCTCGTTCTGATTTTTTTGTGGTTTATTAATTTATCACATGAGGAGGATATTCATGAATTATTTTGACATCCGTGCAATTGAATATGAGAGAACTGCTATTAGAAAACTTAAAAAACAAACCTGTCTATTTACTTGTAGTAATTTTGAAAATTATATTGAGAAAGTGGATGCTAAATTCATATATTTTAAAACTAAAAAAAGTAAAGCGACTGAAAAAGGAGCAAATAAAGTACCAAGAAAATTAATTCGAGATGCTATTTCGTTTGTATTGTATAAAAGAAGCGTAACAAGACAACAACTTGAGAAATTCAATAGATATAATTCATTTTTAATGGGGTTTATAAGATTAGCGTTAGTTGAAATCAAGAAAATTGCTACGCTACAGAAAGTTGCTAATCGTCATCATCGTATAGTAATGAAAGCTCTAAGATTTTGGTTCGCCGGTTTGGATCGAGATCCTTACATGATGCATATGGTTAACGAATACTCAGAAGCACCAAGTAATAATATTTTGTTGAGTTATTGGTATTTACGAGGAGACAAACACGATAACTGGAAACGAAATGTAAAAAAATATAATTGTGTCGTTATGTTGGATAGTGGGGAGTTTAGTTATTTCAAAGCTAGAAAGAAACTTAGGATGGCCCAAAGGTTACTAAGTACAATGGACGAAGGAAGCGCTGGTTGGAACATACAACTAGATAAAGTGATGGTCTTACTTGAGAAAGTGAAACCAATATCAGTAAAGGACTATGCTAATTTTATTAAAAAGCACCAAGATGTAATATTTGGTTACTTCAATCTTGATGTAGTGGGCGATCCGATAAAGAGTAAGATAAATGCAAATTATTTACGTTTGCAAGGTCTTCAGCCAATCGAGATTTGGCACCCTCAAAGCGGGTTAGCTGCACTTGGTAAATTGATAGAGGAGGGACATGATCTATTAGCGATAGGTGGTCTTGTATTCGTTGATGAAAATGAGAGGAACCGCATTCTGGATGAAGTGTTTTCTCTTTATCCAGATCAACCATTTCATATCTTGGGGTGCAGCTCCAGGGCCTTATATAGACACCCAATTCATTCAAGCGATTCGACCGGTCCAATTATAGGCAGACGCTATTTAAAGCTCATAACTGAAACAGGACAAGTACATGCGAACAAAGATCATGGTTGGCATGAGTGGACGGAAGATGAAGCATTGGTTTACAACATAAAACAGCTATCTAGGCTTGAAGAATCCTATGATGGCGTTCAGTTGAATTTAATTACTCCACCAGTTTTACATACTGGCAGACAACTAAAATTATTCTAGGAGGAAGACAATGATTGAATATATTAAGGAATACTATTTTGAGATTGCAGCTGTCATCGTAGCTATTTTTCTCTTCACTAAAGTAAAGCGAATTTTGAGGAAAGTGGTTGGTTTAGTATTCGCCTTAGCTACTATTGCAAGGTTATATATGATGATATCTGGTAAATGACTGTATGGTTTAAACTATGTTAGAACGAAAAATGCTCTGTCTATAATAGACAGAGCATTTTTCCGTATTACGTATTTTTTCATCCTACAACCCAATTGAAGGAAAGGGAATTAGCCCTTAACAAAACTATACTGCGATTGACGTAATTATGCAATAATTGATGGTCACTAATTTGTAGAAGAGCTCTTAATTAACCTATATTTATTGAAGATCTTACTAATTCAATGTTTATTAAGAAATGGTACTTATCAATTGAATGGCTCCACATCCACTTGATATTAGAATCAATTTCCTCAAAACTTAATAAAGTGAATAATGGTGAGTGTAGCACAACCTAGTTTTAATAGTATAAATTTTATTTTTAGATACTTTTTATCCTACTGTCCGGTGATAAAAAACTGTGGAACCAGTAAAGAAAGTATGGAACTGCTAAAAGGATAAAACACACCATGGGCCGTCCTAATTTAATTATAGGACGGCCAAAATGTATTTAGAGAGGATAAATGAGTATGAATTCCATAGGGACTAAGGTAAAAGCAATTAGAGCACATATCAGACTCTAAGTCATCTTTAACTACGATTCTTCAAGCAAGTATTAAAATTTCTTCTTGAACATTACGATTTTACCACCAGATTCATTTGCCATTTTTTTGTTTTTCTCTTCAACTACATTTAACCAAGTTTGTTCTTGATCGAGATACATTATTTCTGCAGAAACGTTCCATTCGGGAATTTCATCAGTAGGAAATGGGCGTACTGCCAAACCATGACTTGAATAGACCATTTTTGTAGGAACCGCTTGATTATTCACTTCGTATGCCAGCCGTTGTCTTTTTTCACAGTTGGATTTCCACGCATATAGAATAGCTTCTCCATGTGGAGTATTTGGAAACAGATCCGTCCAAGTTATTTTAGGTTGAGGTTCTCCAAAATACTGGTTTATTTGGGCATTGATTATATTAGGCCTGCTACAATATATTGCATACAGTAGCGATGTATTGCGTATACCAAAATATATAACAACTGGTATTAAAGCTTTACTCCAACCATCAAAGATTTGATAAATCGGATTCATATAGAACAATAGATAGATACAACCAACGATAACGCAACTGTTAACAATAATACTACTGACTATTTCTTTACCTATGATCTTCGAGAATTTAGGACTTCGATCAATCTCTAACTGATCGTACTTTGCATTTATATATATTCTATCTCTGAAATCAGAGGTTACTTGTTTATACAATGAATCATAAGCATTATGTTTTTTATCTGTTGTGATAGCTCCCGGTGGAGCAAATAAAAAAAAGAGATGAAGCGGTGAGATATAGGGAGTATTTCTCCATCGGTTATTTTCAAAATTATAGTGGTTACGTCTTATGTAATCGATTGTTTCCCAAATGCTATTAGATGATTTATACAATAGTAAAGTTGAAATGATGAAAATTGAAATCCAATCCCAATGGTTAGAAAATATATATACTATCGTGTTGTTATATTTACTAAATGGTGTACTTTCAGAGAAAAATTGAATGAATAGGGTTAGCGGGTATGCAGCGATTGCAAATAGGATGAAAATTCTAATCACAGAACCTATCGGTTTAAGTACATGACGCATATGAAATCACCTCTTTATAGTTATACTTTTATTATACAGGTTGGGTAGGTAAACCGCATTTTTTGAAGGTATGGACTTAGTAAATTTGATATGATACTATCAGGTTATAACTTGTTTTATTGATTTTTTACTCGGTGTCATGAGACTTATCCGAGAATTTTATTGATTATTTATTATAATTATAAATGTAAATCGCGTTTTAATTAAAGTAACCAATGGCCACATAAAGTGTGCTGATTCTTCTTGGTTTTTTTAATTACTTCGCGATTTTTTTGCGTTCACTTATAAAAAAATCAGAAAGGGAAGGTGTTCGAAATGAATGAATATCAAAAAAAGGTTGTTGATTTGTTGCTACGTCAATTTGGAGAAAAGACTGTATCCATCGTTATTAAATCTTCGACACTAAATGGAGGTAAGTTGTTATGAACCATGAATTAAAAGTGGCTTTTTCACCTTGTGGATCAATCTCAAGTACCATATCAAGTTTTGTGAGTTTATCAAGACAAATTCGTAGTGATATGGAGCGAGTAATATCAGCAACATATATAGATAACTGGTTGAGAATAACAATGGGTACCGGGAATGGTAGAAAAGATTCTTCTGTACATTTCGATGCTACCAGATATTCACTTGATTTTAAGGATCTAAATGCTGAGGCACTAATTAAAAGTATCTCTTCTTTTTGTACAATGATTAGTGAAGCTCAAATAAAAGAGAAGAAAATATTAGATGTAAAGGGACTACAGTGTGAGGACATGGTATTTTCATTATACATTTACCCTTCTAGTTTTGTACCTCCAATAAGGATAACTCCTACAACACTGAATCAGGGAAGCATTATAGAAGAATCATCATTGCCATATGATGAAGCTGCTAATGATGTTGGATCTAGTTATGTAGAGAAATCCAATAAAATTGCACCAAGTTTGAGTAATATTAACGTCGAGAAAATATTGTCATCCAATAATAGGTTATTACTAATAGACTATAGTAATCTAGTAAGTTCTTGTTATTACGCCACTGCATACGGCAAACAAGAAAGTGAGCTACTACGCAGTGCTACAGGTCGATACACAAATGCGATCAAACCAATGCTTGAAAGATTTATTAAAATAGTCTCCAGATACACTCCAACTCATGTCGTTATGGCTTTTGATGAAGACCGAGATAAAACTTGGAGAAAACAATGCTATCCAGAATATAAAATAAATAGAGATGATAAAGTAAAACCAGAATCTTTAGAGGAACAATATCAAACGGGTTTTGAATTATTCAACTCAATGGAGATTCCAATCGTTAAAGTAGATACGATGGAAGCAGATGATGTAATAAGTTATTTAGCAAAGCGCTTTTCAGAAGAGAACCGTGGAGATGTTGTTATCTTAAGTTCTGATCGTGATTTATTTCAATTACTAAGTGAAGATATTTTTCAAGTAATAAGAGATGATAAGGAAATAACTTCTCAATATATTGAAGACAAACACGGTGTAACACCATCCCAGTGGGTAGACTGCAAGGCACTTATTGGAGATACTGGTGATAACATCAAGGGAGTTAAGGGTGTTGGAGAACAAACGGCATATAAGCTTATAAAGGAATATGGAAATCTTGAAGCTGTTTATAATCAACTCCCAGATTTGAACCCTAGCTATACTAAATTCGTTAAAAAACTGGTAGAAGGAAAAGAAAGTGCATTTTTAAGCCAAAAACTCGCTACGACAGCATCTTATATTCCTGAATTGTCCAACATCGATTTGGATACCTACTTATTACGTGTAAATAAGGAAGCGATGAGAGAAAAGCTGGAAGAACTTGAAATTAAAATTGGTAGAGTATAATAAACAAGATTATATATTTCGATTCTAACGATTCTAATAAAAGTTGCCATATCCTGAATAATTGATATATAATGAACACATAACATATGTATTTAAACTTTTTCTATCGGAAGGTCAGGCGACTATCCGCATTCTAAGATCCTTATTGGATAAAAGAACACATGACTAACGTCTTGTTGTTTCAACTTGGAATCGGGCTCGTCTGGCTTTTTTTGTATTTTTAACTTTTAAACTAAGAAGTAACTGCAAAGTGTAAAAGATACGTTTCGTTGTACACAAATCAAATATTAATTATTTTAAATCTAATATGGATACGGAGGTTATTCTTATGTCAACTAATGATATATTATCTGCTAGGTCTCAAAAGGATATTTTACTTCACAGAGTTAGAGAGTTAACTTTATCAGGAAAAAATTTAGGTGGATTAGATCTAGAAATATGGAGAACGAATGTGATTAATTTTAATGCTGATAAGGTGAAATCATTTCAATTTCAACTCAATCAGATTTCTGTTGCATAAGAATGATACAGATCGATGTTTTGTTTTAAGGCCCAGGTAGTTTTCTGGGCCTTTTCTGATTTCATTGCACTCACCTTTCGAGTGACTAATAAGTAAAGGGTGAATTAGCCCATTAAATTGGTCATTGGAAAGGGTGGAGTGTAATTCACCCTACAACCCATAAAACAATTAGAAGGAGGACACTTCGGGTTTATTTGTTCGTAATTATCAACTAACTCATAGGAGGAAATTAAAATGAATAACTTAATTATTGAAATTGATCAATTGATTGAGGAAATTAATGAGTATAACTATTATTACTATACGAAAGACAAACCAGTGATAGTGGATCGTGAATACGATCAGAAATATGACAAACTAGTGGAGTTAGAAAAACAGACCCAGTTGCTACGACCGTACTCACCGACACAACGGGTGGGTGGGCCTCTTCTAGGTGGATTTGTTGAGCATGAACACCTTACACGTTTGTGGAGCTTGGATAAGGCACAGACAAAAGATGCACTGTATGCTTGGAAGAATCGTGTTACTAAAGCTATTATAGATTACAATAGATTAAATCCATCAAACCCGCTTCCAGCACTGAGTTACGTTGTAGAACTAAAGTTCGATGGTTTAACCTTGAACCTCACCTACGAAAACGGTAATTTAGTACAAGCTGCGAGTAGAGGCGACGGGGAGAAAGGTGAAGAAATATATTTACAGGTAAAGACGATTAAGTCGATACCGCTTCAAATTCCTTATAAAGGCTTATTAGAGATTCAAGGAGAAGGTATCATTAATCTATCTACTCTAGCTAAATATAATCAAACGGCAAAGGAACCTATAAAGAACGCACGTAATGGAGCTGCAGGCGCACTTAGAAACCTAGATCCAAGTGTTACTGCAGAAAGACGTTTAAATGCATTTATTTACAATGTGGGGCATTCTCCTAACCTTGAATTTTCAGATCACTCTGAGATGGTTACGTTCTTGAAAAACAATTTGTTTAATGTAAATCAGTACATTAATTACTACGAAACCATTGAGGAAGTATTAGATGAGTTAGTTAACATACAAGAAGAACGCCCTAATTTAGATTTCTTAATTGACGGTGCAGTAATTAAGATTGCTGATATGCGAACTCGCAATGTTCTAGGCTATACAGGGAAGTTCCCGAAATGGAGTATTGCTTATAAGTTTGAAGCTGAGGAAGAATCGACTACACTACTTTCAGTAAAATGGGATGTAGGCCGGTCTGGTAAATTGACTCCCATCGGACACGTAAAATCTGTATTACTAAATGGCGCTACTGTACAATATAGCACTCTTAATAATATGGATGACATTATCCGTAAAAACCTTCGTTATGCTTTAGGTTCAGAAGTGATCATTCGTCGTTCAAACGATGTTATCCCTGAGATAATGGGTAAACTGACGGACGAACAAGATGGTGGAGAAATCATTGCGCCTACTCATTGTCCTTCGTGCGGTTCTGCTATTGTTAGAATAGGAGCACATTCCTTCTGTGAAAATAGATGGAGTTGCAAACCTCAAATGATTGGTTGGCTCACTCATTTCGCTTCGAAGGAATGTATGAACATCGAAGGTTTCAGTCAAAGTACTGCGGAGCTACTACATGAACAGGTTGGTCTTAGACATCCAGGTGATTTCTTTGATCTGACGAAAGAGCATTTGATAAACCTTGATGGTTTTGGTAGTAAAAAGGCGAATAATTTAATTAATAATATAGAAAAGTGTAAAACCAGACCACTTGCTAATTTTATCCATGCACTTGGTATACCGAATGTAGGTAAAGGAAGCTCAAAAATACTTGCTGAAGAATTCAGAACTTTACAAGCTTTACGCCAAGCTGAAAAAGCTAAACTTATATCTTTGCCGGACATTGGCGAAACGGTTGCAGATAGTATTCTATCTTACTTTGAAGACGCTATCTATCATGGGGTTGTACGAATGTTAGTTGCAGCGGGATGTAACCCAGTTATGGAAGAAAAAAAGGAAGTACTTACGGATAGTCCTTTTAACGGTAAGACAGTAGTCGTCACTGGAACTTTAGAATTTATGGATCGTGACGAGGTACAAGCTATATTAGAATCACTTGGTGCCAAGGTGAGTAGTAGCGTATCCCAAAAGACTCATATGGTCGTGTGTGGTGATAAAGCTGGAGGAAAAAAGAAAAAAGCAGAAGAATTAGGAGTAAGAATAATCTTAGAAGAAGAGTTTATGGACTTGGTATCACAAGTATAAGGTTTTAAAAAAAGGAGTCTACTAAGAACTAGTGGGCTCCTTTTTTTTATCGTTTTTAACAGATATAAGATATTAAAGATATGAGTATTCTGTATTTGGGGATCCTGTTCATTCTTGTGGAATAATGTTAAAATTAAAAAATACAATTAATTTGATTAATTAGGCTCTAGCATGCGCTTTGTGAGCTAATTTAAATGATAAATGCACACTCTTTTGAGTTGACCAATTCTGTTATTATGCAGAAAAATCCCTTTTTAAGGATTGGTTATTCAAAAGAGCGTGCATTTTTGCGTTCTAAAACTAATTTTATGAAGAAAGGATCTAAATAGTGGACAAACATTTTAATCATGAGACTGGGAGGAAAGAGAAGTACTTTAACAAGTAGATTTTATTAAACTCACACCTTGAAAGGGGAATGGCTAAAAAATGAGTAAACAGAATAGTGTTCAAATCGCAGAGGGAAGAAGGTTTAAGATCAATGGATGCCCAATGGAAGCGATTATCTCAAATGAAAACGTAATAGTTATTTACGATATCAATAAAGAGTTGATACATCCACTTAAGCTCATAACAGGTTGTTTTGTTACTGAGAAACATGGAGTGGATGATCTGGTCCAATGAGAGAAGATACTTTGTAAATGATAAATTTTGATCCTTTTATGAACATGATTGGAGCCAGTAATTTATAAATTACTGGCAATAATATTATGGAGGTTAAAGATATGGAAAATGTAATTGGAAAGTTTAAAGTGTATGATACTGTAGAAAAAAAGATTAAAACTGATGATCTAAAGATCGTAATAGCTAACGGTATCGTCCAGATTGTTACAGAGGGTGAAGGGTTATACCCTAAAACCTCCAGAAGTCGTGATCGATACGTTATTTTACCAGAAGTTCCTCTACCGGATTCAGAAGGAAATCAACTATCTGCAGGGGATATCCTTTGTAAGGAGAATCAGAATCACAAATATGTATATTGGGTCATTAAATTTGATCTCATGAAGGGTGTATACTGCACCATGATTGAAATGCCGGATGCTTATAACACCCTTAATACCTTGGTAGATGACGGTTGTATAAAAGTAGGGAATATCTTTGATAACGTAGAGTTGTTACAAGGGAAGTCTATTGAGGTGTTCTTGTGAGGGATCCATTTGAGCAGAGGATGCTATGCCAATCGTGTCCAGGTAAAAGACGGGCTACGGTGGCTATAGGAGATGCTAGTAGAATTTCTAGGAGATTGAGGGAACTTGTTCCTGACATAAAGAGAAGTTATACCGGTGGAATGAATCAGTTTAGTCACTCTTTATTCTTCAAACAAATTAGTTGTTCATGGACAGGGAACTGTAATATATTCTTAGGGTACCAAAACGAACTTCGGAAAGAAGAAGTTGAGTTGCAAAGGACCTTTGATTGTTTCATAGGGCATCTAAAAATATTAGATGAAGTAGAGGCACGCGCCCTACGACAGCAGGCTAAGATACTACTTCAGGGACATTATCCTTCAGCTGCACAATTGATGAATTAATAAGCGTTCATCATTACGAATAAACAGGATCTTTGTAGGGGCCCTGAAATACAACAATGAGGTGAAGAATATGAATAATAATATACGGGGTACGAAGAAGAAAATTAGTGGTCCACTAGGTAAATTACGGTTCGAGCTTTATTTTCTTAGTATCCTGCTAGTCCTTGTTCTGGAAATTTTCTTTTATTTCTTTATTATCGCAGTAAAAATAGCCGTTTTTGTAGGCAACGAGACACAATCGGTAACTTTATATTTATTAACGTTACTATTGGTTCCATTTTTTCTAATGTTTCTTGTACGTGGTATAGGCGTTTTTCTTTATAAAAAGAGAGGAATGTATTACATGCGTCCGATCACTCTTACAGAGTGGTCCAAACTATCTACTCTAAATGGTATTCATTATACGGATTATCTGAATGATAATGATATTGAGAAGTATAGAAAATCAGGGGAGATAAACCTACTAGGTAATGGTAACTCCTCCTCGAATTATTCATTTAGGGAAGAAGAACAAACCGAGAAGTATGTTTGGTTTCATTTAAGTGATGGAACAAACAGTCGGGAACCTAATTTTCACTCTTTTTGGGTATCGCACGCTGGTGAATCGACACCAAGGTCATATAAGGTTATAGTGCCGTTGTCGAATCTTAATCCGAAGCATATTTATATCAGACATCAAGATAAAGCGATTGCTGTAATTGGTGATTACATTGGTACAGCAGTGGTTCAGACCGATTTCAATTGGTACAATAAACGTCTCTATTTTTTTCAATGTTTTAAGACATCTCTTTATGATTGGATTACACTAATGCCAATAATCTTCAAAAGAATGAAAACAGATTGGCAGAAGACACAAGCCACGTTAGAAGATCAACAGAATCAAGCGAATTAAAAAGATACATGAACAAAAACAAAACCCGCTCCTAAGTAATCAGGAGCGGGTTTTGTTTTTTAAGATTTCTGAAGGCATTTGGACCATGACGTCGAATTCATATGAATAACGCTAATCAGGTGTAGAGAGAATCAGTGTATTTAACTACCCCTTGCTTGAGAGAGGCAAAAAGGTTGTGAGTCCTACCTATAAATTGAGGAAACAGGAATTAGGTCACTCAAGGGATTTCAATGGATAATTAGTAGTGGAGGATATGACTACTTCTCTATGCGCGAAGGAAAAGAAGTCTATTATAAATTTACATCGGGTGAATTAATATCACTTGAGGCTGATGCCCAAACGTGCAAAATATTATTAAGTAAAAAGAAATCTGAGTATAAGAAATCCGATTGGTATTTTGTAAGGAAATGCCTACTACATAAAGGATTAAGGATCTCACTTTGGGAACAAAGAATAGATGATCCTGACGATATGATAATATTGAAAAGGTACCTGTAAATTGATGAGTGAAATTTAGAATGAATTGGCGATAAGAACACTCTACGCCGTCTTTGTATTAGTGGAGTTTAAGCGATGCCATATTAAATTGAGATAAGGTCGTGAAATAATGAAATTGCGAGATAATGGTTTAGACTCTTTCAAGAAAGCGATTAAGAAATTGCAGCAGATTAGTGATATTAGCGCTGATGAGTATGAATATGAGATAAAAGATATCATCATTTCTCTTCATCATTCGATAGAGACGCTATTTAAATATATGATACAGGAGAAAAACCCACTTCTTATCTATGAAGATATTCCGAGCTACTGCAAGGCCATAAACGAAGGGAAACCGACAACAAAAATGGGGACGATCAAGTTTTTGGACGCCGTTCATATGCTTACAACGATTCATAGCCAAACGTTCAGCCCGAGGGAATTATGGTACTTTACTTCTATCAATAATCTCCGCAATAACATAACACATTTTGAAATTGATTTTAATGACTATGAAGTTGAGCATATGCTAGCTAAGTTCCTCCCAATCTTATATGGGATATATACTGTTTATGTAGATGGTTTTAGCCAGTTCAGCAAAGAGAATAGTTTGGATCTATCTATTGGCAAAATTACAGAACAAGTAGACATCTGGGGAATAAAAATGTTAGGCCGCTATCATGCAAAGGAAGAGTCAGCGGATCAAATAATTGCGGAACTGGCTGCCGATCCAATTAAGATACGGGAAGTTTTTGATTCAAAACAAATAAACATTGATTATGTGCCATGCCATAAATGTGGAGAAGATACCTTCATGGAGACAGGTGTTATTCTAATTGATGGCGCACAGAAAATCAATTACGGTTCATGCTTATATTGCCAGATCAGTCTGGATAAAGAAGATGCCTTTTTTTCTTTACAGACCTTTGGGGGGTGGAATATTGATATCGTTAATGCCATTAAGGAAATAGCACCTTCGCTTTTATCCAACGATGAGTTAATGACACCGCACTTTTCCGAGGATGATATGGATAACCTTCGAGGACTCTTTGATGGATATAGTGCTGAAATATCTAAAGTTATACATGATCATTTGAACAATTTCCTTCATAACCTTGGTGATTCAGAAACTAAATTATACTTTGAGAAGAAGCAGGTTGATACTGAGGAGTGGGATGAACTATTTTGTGAAGGTGATACATCGCCTGTATTTAATATCGACGAATCATATATTTCCGAAGCAAGTAACGAAAAGATAAGAATATTGATGGATAACATCAATACCGTGACCGGGGGCAATGTTCATAGTATTGGGGTCATACAGACTTATATTGATGTCTTTTATTTTGATCACGAATATACAAACTATTTCGTCGATGTAAGTGATGTTCATACATTCTCATGCGAAGTTAATGTTACGTTGGAAGTATCGGCTGATAATTATGAGTATACACATGAAACAGTGTAGAAGAGATCCTTTCACGTCACTCTATTTCTATGATATAATAAGGAATACTTAATTAACCTAAACCATCACTCCAAGCAAGCGCTAAGGAGCATTTTAAAAAAGAGACATCTAACAAGATGATCAAGTTGAATTCCGCACAATACGTGTGCCTATTCTCTGATATTTTTGTTAGGTGTCTTTTTTTGTGCCTACAACCCAAAATCAAAAGAGGAGCGATTTTAATGACTCAAGTAGAAGGTCAATTGACGATGTTTGATAGTTGTGTGATCCCAGTTCCAGATGATGTTACTACGTATCTGTATAGTGAGAATCCAACTAGTGAAAGCGGGAATCCGTTCAGTTTTAATCTGTTATCGAAATTTGAGAACGTAAAGATTGAAAATAATTCCTTAATCTCGGATGAGGACATCGATTTCTGCACAGATTCGCAATTAAACTTCGATGCAGCAGTAAACTTATTGCTGGATGCAAAAGAATTCTATCAGCAACATGAACTGTCGAACAACTTTTTATCGACCAAAACTCTGATTAAGGATTTAGAAGAGAAACTAAGTGAAAAGTTAGATCTTTTTATTTGTAAATTAGTTAATCATTTCAGAATGACATATCTTGTTTCGATTGATTCAAGTAAATTTCGCCCCTTCATCCAAACCGTTAGATATAAGGAAGTTGTCGATGAGATCCTTCTTCAGATGGATGGGATGAATTTCAAAGAAAAAGCACAAGAGGAAATAAAGATGGCATCTCGTTCAACTATTTATAATAGCTCTAAAGTAAAAGTACAATCTTGTAAGGTCTCGATAGCAGATTACCTTTACTTTGAAGACTGGTTTGGAAGTGGAAAATTCTCCAATAAAAGATATCAAAACACGGAAAACCTGCTTAAGGCTGTTGAACTGTTTGATTCCGGACGATTGACAATGCGCAATTCACTTAAAGAGGAATGTAATTCTGGTTATCGTACTGATTGTTTCGATGTAAAAGACTACTCCTACATGGAAAAATTTCAGGGATTGAAGTTTTTCAAAAACGGAAAAGTAGAACTACGTTTTAAGACTCATGAACTAGCTCTTGAATTTGCTAAAGAGTATTTGAAGTATACGTAATTATCCTCATTAGAGGAGATAAACTGTAATATTGCAGGATTTACATTCTGCCTATTACAGTTTTTTTAATTTACTTAACAAATAGGAGGCATTTATGAAATATATATCTACGCAATTTATCGTTCCTCAGGAAAATCGTAGGGAGATTAATGAAAAGATTTTACATCTAATAGAAACTAAGCAAAGCCAAGGGATCACTCAAGCAGATATTTTCCAAGCCTATACCGGAGACGGCGGACTACATGGTCTTTCAAGAAACGATTATGGTAGCTATCACGCTTATTCAGAAGCTAAGAAGGATATCGAGCAAGGACAAGTTTTCTCCCCGGATTGGTTGTGTGAGTTTTTGGTATCCATTATCAATCCAAGTTCTCATGAATTATTAGCTGATTTAACTTGTGGCATGGGAGCATTCATTAACCATTTTCCTAGCGAGACGAATGCTTATGGAAATGAATTAGATATCAAGGCATATAAAGTAGCGAAACACTTATATCCAGATGCTCAAATTCAATGTTCGGATATTCGTTACTACGATCCGAAGGTCCGATTTCAAACTATTTTTGGTAATCCCCCGTTCAATTTAAAGTGGGAATACAAAAGAGATACCTATTTGAGTCAGCTTTTTTACTGCTTAAAATCGTATGATCTATTAAATCCAGCAGGGTTCTTAGCGTTGATTGTTCCGAACAGTTTTCTGAGTGATGATTTTTCTGATGGAGGAATGATCAAGGAAATAAATCAACGATTCTCTTTCGTATGTCAGTTTGACATACCTGCAGAAGCATTCAAAATGTATGGGGTAGATGTTTTTGAAACGAAGGTAATGATCTTTCAAAAACGAAGTGAACATTTGCCATGCTCGGCGTATACCCAACATAAAATTGAGGTTCCTTCATTTGATTTAAAAGGAGCTCAATATATTCATAACGAATTTATTTACCCATTGTTAGAAAGTATGAAGAGTATTAAACATAAGATCATGTTTGAACAAAAGAATCAGGGTAAAGAAGAATCCGACTTTATTTTCAAGGTGAAGAAGATATTGTTTGATATAAAACGTCATCCAGACTTATGTAAAAGTTATGGTAGAGCCGCGGATTATGTGAATCGTTATTCTACACAAGAAAAACCAGTTGAAATGACTGTCGTGGAATGGGAAAATAAACGATTAACAAAGGGTAAAGTATTAGCTTATCTGAGACGTATTTTAAAGGATCAACATGTTGTATATAAGGATGAAATTAAATTAGTGAAAAGTAATTATGGCCTACGGATGAAAGCTTATAGTCCTAAAATGCGCACTAAGTTGAGACAATCTGGAGAAATTAAAAATGCGTCATTTAATGATATGATCCTAAATGATGTCTATCCCTTTGAGGACGAAACATTCCGGAAGTTGTGGCTTCAGAAAAAAAGAAAATATATACGTCAGAGTATGTTATTTGATGAAATGCCTCCAGATCCGAAAGTGAATGATTTTTTAGAAGGGTTTAAATTATTTGACTCGTTTAAAAATAAGACGATTCAATATACTGACAGGCAAAAAAAAGATCTTAGATTAGTAATGCAAAAGGACTTATCCATACTTTCCTGGAGCATGGGCGCTGGAAAATCCCTTGCAGCAATTGGTTGGTATAAGCATCTTATAAAAACGAAATCAGTTAGAAATGTATTTGTAGTAAGTGCAGCAATCGCTATACATTTAACCTGGGAAGAAATCTTGAAAAATTATGGAGAGGATTTTATTGTTATCCATAAATTGAAAGACATAGAAGCGATTCGGCAGGGACAAATTGTTCTAATTTCGCTAAACCAGCTACAGAAATATAAGAGACAGATCCACAAATATGTCCGCCAACAAAGCCGAAAGATTGCATTAGTGATGGATGAATCCGATGAGTTAACTAATCCTCGATCTCTTCGTACCAAAGCGACGTTGGCATGCTTTCGTAGGGTTCGGTACAAACTACTGACTACAGGTACAACGACACGGAATAGCATTAATGAACTCTACCCCCAATTGGAACTTATATATAACAATTCAATCAATATGATTTGTGATTGTGAGTCCATCTATGAGGTGAATAAGGAAGGTGTAATCGAGGAGAAGGATAATCCTCTATATAAGCAACCATTTCCTGCTTATGGAGGCGTAGCATTGTTCAAAAGATGTTTCAGTCCAGAAAAGGTAACGGTGTTTGGAGTGAAAAAACAAAATCAAGATATTTATAATAAGGATAGTTTAGTGAACTTAATAAAAAAGACAATCATCACTAGAAAACTCGAGGAGATTGTAGGTAAGAAATTTCATGAACATATTCCCCATCGAATTGAGCAAAATGAGGAAGAACAAAACATTTATAAAAAAATACTTTTTGAATTTCAGGAAATGATGCATTACTTTTCTAGTACCGGCAGTTATCGGAAGGACGGAATGCTCAGGCTAATCAGACAGATTCAGTTGCTAATTAAGTCAACATCTTGTCCTCACTTAATGGATGAGTATAAGAATTCTGATCTTCCCAATAAGTACAACTATATCATGTCACTTGTGGAGAAATTTGATGAAAAGGTAGCGATTGGAACGGTATTCTTGGAGACCGCAGCAGAGTATCACAAGCTGTTGGGACAAAGATTCCCAGATCGACCTATATTCCTTATTAAAGGGGAGGTGTCGTTCAAACAAAGGATTCGCATTATTCATGAATTTGAGGCAACCCACAACGGTATTCTAATTTCGACTCAACAGAGTTTGAAATCCAGTGCAAATATCCCAAGCTGTAACAAAATCATAATTGAGTCTTTGCAGTGGAACATACCGAAGATTGAACAGTATAGTTTCCGATTTATACGATTTGATAGTCAAGAACATAAGGAGATCCATATGGTCACCTATGATCATACTATTGAACAAAATTTGCTTGCTTTATTAATGAGCAAGGAACGAATCAACGAATATATTAAAACCTTAGACTTTAAAGATCAGGCAGAAATATTTGAAGAGTTCGGAATTGATACTGATATCCTTAATAGCCTTATTGAGAAGGAAACAGATCCAGATGGAAATGTTCGTCTGACATGGGGTAAACAAATAGTATCTTAGAATTTTGAGCAGAGTCGCTTTTTAAGCGACTCTACTTTTTTCAAAAGATTTGTGATGTTATTTTAACAAACTAATAGAAACCCGCGGTGTGCAATCTCCGCGGGTCTTCTCATTGGATCTTCAGTGTCCTAATACTGGTTGAACTCAATCTAAAACAAAATGTCCCTATATGGCCAGGGAAAGAGTATCAGTCATAAAATTTGTATAGTTGTCCTGTTCAGAGAGACTAATGATGTTTAACCCTTGATCCCAAGCACGCTTCTCAAGTAAGTAGAGATGCTTAATATACATGGACATGTACAGATTATACTTATCTAGATCATCCTTTATAAGGCAGTATACTGCTTTTTTTTTATATTTTAGGGAGAGTCTTCGGTCTCTTTGATCGTCTTTCTTATTGTTACGAAAAGAAAGAATATGTCCAACTTCATGAACAACAACAAACTTGAAGATTTGTTCAAAACTACAACCATGATTCGGTCTAGTTAAAGTATATTTTCTATAGACCTGATGAATTTGATCAGGGCTAACTTTCAGTAGTCGATATGCAGGGTTGTACGATGTTACATGAGGGTACTCTGCGACTCTAACTTTAATACCAGTATCTCTTAATATATCTTTAACAAGTATTTCTGAAGGTGTATGAGGTCTTATGAAATGGGCAATAGTTACGCCAGCGATAAAAGGAATGTAAATATAGCGTTGAACTAAAAGGATTGATATAGAAGTGAACAGCGAAACAAAAATGAGATCCATGATATTGGTCTAAGGCCCCCTTGTAGGTATGTTTTAATATTTATGAGTGGTAAGGATTACAACAGTATTTATTCGTTATCCGCTGCAGCTTCAGAAATAGCTGAACATACTTCCATTATTTCATCATTTTTGTTGTATGGTGTAATTCTTAACCAACAAAACCCCTGACATTCAATATATGATGCAAGATTTCCTCCACTTTGGCTGATTTTATTTTCTAGTTCTCCTCGAGTCTTATCTGAACAAACTCCCGAACAACCAAATGCTGCATGCGTACATTTTTTAGATTGGTATGTTTGTAGACCTTCACCCAAATGAAATTCAACGGCTTGAAATTGAGCTTCGTTTATAAAAGGATAGTGATTCCGAACAGGAGAAATATCACTATATGTTATAAAATAAAGATTTATCAAATACTTGTATAAGTCTTCTCCATTCTTTGGTTTAATGGATAGGTCAACTCCACGTTCCTTACAAATTTTTTCAGCAAATGAGCGTTGTTCTTCTGTTATTTTATCTTTCTTTTTAACTTCTGCTTTTATTTTAATTACTTTTTCTTTAATCCCGGCTCCCAATTGCTTTAATGAATCTGGGATCAATACTTGGTCCTTGGAATATGGAACATATGAAGCTTGGGATCCATATAGGAGTTTTTCTTCATAAAATCGTTGAACGACATCAAACGAACGAGTGAATTGATAACCTTTTAGTTCAAAGTCGCTCCTAATCAACTGTCCATATCCAGTAGTGAAAACTCGTGGATCTAAAATGGTTATGATCCCATAATCACTAATATCACGAATAAGTCGGCCAACACCCTGATTTAATTTGACCATCATATGAGGGAGAGTAACTTCTTCCATAAAAACATCCTCTAAACCTTCTCCGATTAGTTTTAAGTAAGGGTCATCGTGTACAGGGAAGGGAAGACGAGAAAAAATGACGGAAACAAGTGATGTTCCAGGTACGGAAAATCCTGAAAAAAAGCTACCACTGCCAAGAAGTACACTGGTTTCGTCATTTTTGAATATCTTAGTTAGTTTTTCGACCCCTCCTTCCTCCTGACGAAGAAATGAAACTTCTAGGTTGTCACAGATGTCTTTTAATGGAGCTGCAACGTTCTGCATATGTTGTTTGGATGTTGATAGGAGCAATGTCCTACCTTCCGTCAGGTGTATCATTTCATTGTAATACTTCAGTTGATTATGAATCCAATCTTCATCTTGTTGTCGCGGATCGAGAACATTTTCTGGAACATAAATAAGGGACTGCTTGTCATATTGGAATGCCTCCGAAATAACTTTCAACTCAACTTGATCTTTTAATAGTCTCCATTGGTTAAGAAAACTCGTGAATTCTCCATTGGTAGTCAATGTACCGGACATAACAATAATTTTGTTTTTGCTGCTCAAAAAGTCAATCAGCTCTCGAAAGCGCGAAGGAAAGTTGACTGGGATATTTGCCAACGTGAGATTTTCATATGAAACCCATGCGACGTGTCTTTTTTTATCGAGTAAGTTTTTAATGGACGTAATGAGTGATTCTATCTCATTAGAAAAATCATCTTCTCGTTCCAAGCGTAATGAACCATTTTTTTGACTTTGAATAATCATTTGTTCTAAGGCATCAGTGAGGAGATCTTCGATATCCTCTAAAATGCTAGGGACGAAATCAGGGAGTGGGTATCGACCTTGCAAAGATTCGCATTTGTTCGCCTCAACCGCCAAGTCTTTTTCCAGTAAGCTTAAAGTTTGTAAATATTTTTTCTTTAGTTTTTGTGGGAATCGTTTGTTCTTTCCAACATGAAGCAGTTTTTGAACAGTGATCATGTCTTCTAATTGAGATAAAAAATTCTCCAAAAAGTGATGTGCTTCGTCAATTATAAGAATACCTGGATTAATGGTTACGATGGGAGGAAAGGGAGGATCTTCGAGCCGATTTAAAGCGGAACGGATCAATTGTTCATGATTGGTGATCAGTAATTCATTCTCCTCCAGCAAAAATCGATTCCGATGTTGGAATGTTGGGCAAGATTTTGAATAATAACATCTTTCACATTCCTTCTTTGAGACTCTTAGTTTAACTCGCTCCCATTTTGTATTTGCGATCTCCCCATACATTTCTTCGTATTCATCCCGTTGACCAGTAAATCCATTATTGTAGAAACTGTTCAAATTATCAGCCAAAGGATTATCTATAGCTTTCGACTTTTTCATCTCTGAATGACAGTAGTAGTGGGACTTTCCTTTTGCTAATAGTGCTATGTCTAGAAGTTTTATTTTTTTTAAAAGAGGAACTTCTGAGTTCATTAACTGTCCCTGCAAATTAATTGTAGCTGTAGCATAGACAACTCTTTTATGAGAGAAGACACGATCCATCGAACATTCTATTAACGCAGGAACCAAAGCACCTAATGATTTTCCCGTCCCAACCGGAGCCTCTATTACTAGTATCCTCTTATTTTTTTGACCAGGATGAAGAAACTCTGCAACATCTACGGCCATCTGGACTTGGCTAGTACGAATCTCGGTGGTTTTATAGTAGCTTGGGAGTTCTGTTTCAAATACGTCTAGTAATAGTTTATCTCTAGAAGCAACCATTAAAACACCCTTTCTAAATAGATACATATGTTCTCATTCTACCATAGTATAGGTCTTAGTGCTTAAAATGATTGGCTATTTTCACCATATTATTTTTACTTTATAATTATTTTTTTAAGAGGTTGTGCTACAGATGAGACAAAACACTCTATAAGGGAGGGATAGTTTTTTTGTGAAGAAGGAGTATTAATATATAAGAGGTAGATCTTAATGCGTTTAAATATTATAAATCAATAATTGAGGGAACTTGAATGATTACAGCTTTCGTGAATTTCAGGAATTTTTCTAATAGAATCCAAAGTATAAAGCTATCTTCACCTAGATTTTTTATATAACACATGATAATATATAGATACTATTTCATTATAAATACCTTAATTTCCTCTCTAGCATGCGCTTAGGAGAGTATTCTATTTATATAAAAAACACCTTACGAGGGATCAATATTATTTCACACAATACGTGTGCTAATTAACATTGAGACTTGGTAAGGTGTTTTTTTCGCCTACAAAAAAATAATTATCAAAGGAGGACGTATTAGCTAGACACTTAATAGAAATTTATAATATTTCTATGGTTCATTAGTGTAATAACAAGTAAAAATACTAGGGAGGTTTAATTAAAATGAATAATGAAAATTTGCAAGTAGAAGCAACTCGGCTAGATGGTATGACTGTTATTAAGGTTATGTTATCTGATGAAGAGAGGCAAAAGTGTATACAATATTTTTATACTAGTTACTTTAATACCGATCAAGATGTAGAGGTTTTCTCTACCGAATTTTTCTTTGTTGTCGGAAATATTTTAAGTGGTTTTCTTCCATTGGAGCTGTCTTTTTTAAGTGATTTTTCTTCTGGGCTTACAGAAATATATCCGGAATTTAAAAATATTCAAATGAGGTCTGCTTCTGGAGAAAACCGAATTTGTAACGAAAGAGGTTAAGAAATATGAATACAAGAGGCTACTACTTAATTTATTCTAAGAGTAGGGTCTCTTATTTTCAATAGATAAAAGCCAAAGATTAGTATTCTATTTCATCCTATTTAATGGTACAATACTCATATATTATTAATTCAACTCTGTTAACATCCTCTAGCCTGGGCACAAGAGGACTTTCTTAGTATTAGATATACGCTCTCATTTCGAGTGACTAATCTGTTTATTTAAACAGGTAATTCCGTTTATACGGATTGGTCTCTGGAAAGGACGGCGTATTTTTTTTCGTTCTAAAAAACCAATTTATTTAGGGAGGTTTTCATTATGAGACCAATAAACACCGGAGAGACACACAAGTATTTATGTTGTTCTAATAACGACGTTTTAGTGAAGAAGTTTGAAGATGTTCAATGCCAAATGATCGATCTAGGCATGGAACTAGGTTTGAATCATCCGCAGGTTATTGAGGTAAGTAAAGAGTTAGACTCCATTCATAATGAAATGCTCGGCATATCGGGAAATCTGTCTGACCGTGAGTGATCCGGCAACGACTCTTTGTGCACTTTATTTAACGTTTAATACGCAGTTTTCTGAGATTGTGGTAAGAGAAGATAAATATAAAGGAGTAATAAAAATATGTCTACTATAGTTTATGTTAATGACTTATTAGGATCTGAAAGAGTATTGTTCCATGTATTAGGATCAAAATGTTCAGATATATTAACTAAAGCAGATGCTGTCGATCGTGGTGTGTCCGATATAGAAAAAGGTTTTACATTATCGGGTCCATCAGAAATTATTAATGTAATTCGACGATTGGGGCAGAGTCCACTTAACTTTCATAAATAATAACGTATCCAATATCCGTTTATTAAACGCTTAATTATGAGTGATCAATTATGTCGGTTCGACATGTATTTAAGATCATTGTTGATTAGGTTTTTTGTTTTTCTCAAAAAGTTGTGAGGAAGATTAAGACGACCTTGTAACATAAGACGGAAGTATTTAAGATGTCTGGTTTTGGACTCTTATTATTTTAATTAACATTACGGAGGTAAATACTATGAGTATTGAAATGATGAATAAAATTAGAGAATTATGGATCTTAATAGAGAAAGCTGCGAGATTATCTGATAAGCGATTTGTATGTTTTACGAAAAGATATCTACGGATGGAATTTGTTGTTATGACGGATTCAGACAGTTTAGAAGAAGTCACAACATTCTATCATGATCTTTCGCCTCAATCCCAAGCTGTAAATCCGAGATTAATTTACGACCAGTTAGAAGGGAAAATTATATATTGTCAAAATCCTATGTTGGTAAAAGTATCATTGGAATTGATAGCGGTAGTTGAGGAGGCTAGATCTTCGCGGCGCATATTTCTGGATAAAACAAATAGATGGTCAAATGATAAGTACGTTGAAAGAAATTCAAGGGAGAACTTATATGTTAGATAAAATCAATCGATACGCAGGATGGTTCACGGAATATGCTCTTCGCTGTTCGAGTAAGAGATACGTTTGTTTTTCCAAGGTTAGCCTTCCAACGGATTTTGCAATATTAGAACATTCGGATAGGTTGGATGATATGGAAGAAGTTTTGGATAATCATCAACTGATGGGCACTTATCCAAAACTAATATTTGATCAAGAAACTCAAATGGTTCTTCGAACTCTGAATGATACGGATATATTAGATACTTTGATCAAAGTCATTGAAAATGAAATCTTAGAAATTGAGGAAACTGGAAGCCTTCAGGCTTCATGGCGGAATAATCAGATACGATATGTGTCAAAACAACATAATAGATTGCGGTCTCACATGATGGTCTAAAGGAACGTTACGACGTTCCTCTTTTTAATTAATTTACTAATGGGAGAGATTTATGTATGAGTGCATATACAAATGAAACTCAAAAAATAAAGATGGTACGTAATATTAGGACCAGTGAAAAACTAGGAAACACGAGATTATTTATAGAATCGACGGTTCTCGAAGCAGGAAATTTCGAGATTGGAGATGGAATATGTATATCAATAATAAGAGAAGCCTTGGTAATTACTAAAACTGATGATAAAAGTCATATTGTCTCTAAACGTATGAGGGCTGGTTGGAAGAAAGCGAGGCCTTTGTTGGATCGCTGCATGAAAGAAATCAACACAGTAATCAAGGCGAGGGAGCAAATAGATATTCTTGTTTCTGAGGGGATGTTAGTCATACGTCGATCTCGTAGTTTTGATCTGTCCTATATCCGTGATCCAATGTTGATGGGGTCAGAACATAAACAAATCAGAACATTATCGGTTCCTGGTGGAGCGGGCGTAGGAATGGCTTGCCTTTCTGATACAGGGTTTTATTCTTCTGTTGGGAATTTAGATATTTCTGGCGAAGCCATTGATGTATATCGGCACAATTACCCAAATAGTTTATCTTTATGGACCGATCTAAAAAATATACATTCGGACTTAATTCCTGACTGCCAGCTAGTTTTCTTAACACCTGAATGTACAGAACATAGTTTGTTAGGAAAAAGAAAAGAAGATATCGCAAACGCACTCAGTCCTCATTATGCTAGAGTTGTTTATGCTTCAGGAGCAACTTACGTACTAATTGAACAAGTTGTATCTTATTTCAAATCAAGGGCTTTTGAGCAATTAAAGAATCTTTTAAAAATTAAATATAAACATGTTGCTGAACCAGCTATGCTTAATGGATACGAATTTGGGAGTGTAGCATCTAGACGAAGAGGTTACTGTTTGTTCAGCACAGAGGCTCTAGATGATTTTTCTTGGCCGACACCACCGCGTATACCTGAGCATCGCAGAACTACTGTAAAACAGGTTGTTGGGAAAAGTGATATAGAGAATGGAGATTGGAAAAGCATAGCAGGAGGGGTTATGGAAGGCCTGCTAAACAAGACAGGGAATAACAACTTTAAAGCTGAATCCAATCATACGTTAGTGACATTAGATAGTACTAAAGTTTCTGCGTTCGTTTCAAATTATCGCAAGGTACAGGTGACAAGTAGTTATTTAAGACATCCAACGACTCCTGATTTATGGAGACTGTTTACACCTTCGGAAATAGGCGATTTCCTCTCTATACCAAAATGGTTCGAATTTGCGGAAAATACTAGTGATGCTGTTAAGACCAGATTACTCGGTCAGAGTGTTGATGGTAATGTAATTAAATCTATAGGAGTTGAACTCGCAGCCTTTGTGATGCGAAAACAGCTTGAAAATAGATTATATAAGTACGAGTTTGTGAATAACAATGGACAACTAAGTTTATTTTAGCTGCTATTAGAATAGAGTCATTTATTTAAATAGGATTCCCGAAAAGGGGAGTCCTTTTTTATGTTCTTTTAATGTATTTAGTGGTATTATAAAGGTATATCTTATTTTTTTATCTTTCCTTCGTCCTGTCAAGCGACCATGGACGTATTCTAAAATTATTCACCTGCGCATAGATTCACAAGCGTATGATCCTCTTAATGACGTTTAACCATAGCGTGCCAATTTTAATCGTGTGTATTTCGCACTAAAAAGATTGGTGATCTGTGGTTAGGCGTTATTTTTTTTGCCTATACAACCCAATTAAATTAATTCTAGGAGGAAATCAAATGTCTGAGTTTTTCAGCAAGAAAGTTGATATGAGGAGCCGGAAAGCGATGATCGATTTTTTGATCAATCACTTCCGGTACGACACAGGAAATTCATGGAACAGAAGTACCAGTTATGCACAGAACGTCAAAGTGCATAGTTTATCTCTTCCTAAAGAATTAGATTCACGCGCATATGATCTTTGCGATGACGAAACGGTTAATCGCCACATGAATGCAATGCTAGATGATTGGTCGCAGAATAACAATTATAGATACCAAGCAAAGTTTAATGGTAGAAGTAGTGGTTACATTGTTATGTATAACGGTGAAAAAACGGTTAGTAATAATTCTTACAAATCCTATTGTACAGATTGTGGTCAACCAAATTATAAGTTAGCCCCGGTGGAGAATCCTACACTAGAGGAACGTTTAAGGCTGGTTGCCAATGTTAATCACAAGAGGACTGATTCAACGATTTTCGAGGATTATCTAGAAACGATAAAAGAACTCGGTTTCAGTAGAGATGAGGCATTAGAAATCATTTATTCTGAGAAAAGGGATATGTTGAATGGAAAAGGTGAGTATACTTCCACTAATAAATGTGGGACATGTGCTGCGAACGCTCGAGTGAATTATGGATATCCTCTTCAGACGGTTACTACTTATCCCTATAGAGATATTGATATGAATGAGGACTTTGAAGAGTGGGATTTAGAATCTATTCGTAAACGGGTTCAACTCGTTATGAGTTTTGATGCACTTTGTGACAAAGTTCGGGATGTGTTCATTTCATACTGTAAGCAATACGAGGTAATAGAACAGGAAGTCATGGTACCCATGAAAGTTAAGGTTTTAAAATCTATTGAGTCCATTTAATTGTTTTGTTATTAAAGACTAATTGCGACACCTAACATTACTTCTAATGATGATGAAATCAAGAACTATGACAAAAAAAACTTGAGATTAAGGTGGAATGTTAAATGACTTATGAGTGGGAAGGTATGAAAAAAATCGGATTTGTAGAAGCGAAAAATAGATTTTTAGCAGAACAAGAAGTATATCTTCTTTATGATGATACAGAATCTTTAGCGGAAGATCTTGATGCCATAGATATGCATATGCATCGAGGAAGTGCTGAATTTGGCTATGAACTTTTAAAATTGGCTGAACGTTGCGTAGTTGCGAGAAACGTGAACGGTATCACATTAAATGGTTATGAATATCTGTTACTTGAAACTGGAGAAATCAAAATCTTTGATAATAAAGGTAAGGCCGTAGAGTTTTTAAAACAGAATGGTTGTACTGATGAAGAAGTAGATAATTATCGCTTTTTCGGTTACACCATGATGCAAAACGGAGTTACTGAAGAAGTTCAATAGTTTGAATTGATTCAATGCAGATTAGTTAACCCGAAAATATTGTAATTCATTGAAGATCGTAATTGACTTTGAGTTTAGATAACCCTAATCGACACATGCAAAAGTGATTGATTTTCAGGCGGAGAGCAATTTAGCTTTCTGCCTAATTTATTTTTTTGAAACAAGACTAGTGTCTGTACTAATAATAAAACCATTAAAAGGGAGGTAGAACATCTGATATAAAGAATTCGGATGTTAATACTATGGAAATTAAAAATAAATTGAAAAATTTGATTCTTCAAAAAGTATATCAAATCAGTAAGAAGAGAGAAACGCCACGTATATGGCTTCAGCATCTTGTATGCGAATCTGCAAAATTTAAACCAGGAGAAGAGCTATTTGTAAGTGTAAATAGCAGTGAAAAAGAAATAATGATTCAAAACCGTGAATTCGAAAATGACATTGAACAACATAAAATTCATGTGTCTTCACGAAAAAATATGGCGAGCGGCTTAGATCGCCCACTTGTTGACTCAGCTAGAGATTCCTACGCATCTATTATTTCAGTTCAAGAAAAGGTAGAGATGTGTGTTTATACAATGGATGGGTACTCTCGCGTAGTAATTAGACCTCTTAGGTTTAATCTTTCTAATACGGAGACTTTTGAAACTCCTAGCGACGAACGAATTCGTCTTTTAAGTATTGCAGCAGGTGCAGGTGTTGGGACTAGTTACTTTTTAGATACTCAGTACTTTACCCCAGTACAAGAAATTGAATTAGAGGACGACTCAGCAGAGAATCTCAAATTAAATTATCCCAATTCGTTTCTCTTTAACGGAGATATTAGGGATTGTAATACCGTTGCAAAAGTTGACGTTGCTCTGGTAACGATGCCCTGTAATGAATTCTCGAATTTGGGATCATCTGAACAAGGTGTGTTTCTTAATATTTCTCTTAGTGCTAGTAAAATCATACATGCTGCAGAACCAAGGATTGTCTTCTTTGAAAATGTACCAGCTTTTTATAAAACTAGAGCTTTTACAGATATTCAAGATATCTTATTATCGGAATTTCCATATTGGGTTGGTCCGATAAAACTTGAAAGTTATGATTTTGGTTCCATTGCGAAAAGGGATCGATCTTATGCGGTTGCATTTCGTACTCAAGAAGAGATGATATCATTTAGGGTTCCGAAGCCTCCTCAAACAGTTCGCAGAAAGAAACTTAGAGAATATCTTGATCCAAAAGGTACGGTACATGAATGGAAACCACTAGATAAGTGGGTTGAATCTTTTTCATCAAAAGCTGAGAAAAATAATGCATGGGCTAATCGTTCTACTGAGCTTACGTTTCTTGATGAGAACGCCACATTATTACAATGTATTCCAAAACGATATCGTAGCCATAGCGCGAGTAATTCTTATGTTTTACATCCGGATAAACAGCAATGGAGATTTTTAACGGTTAATGAATTACGTAAAATCTTCAGCATACCAGATAGCTTTCAATTTTCTGAGCACACACCGTTGCATCGTATTTACGAGCAAATCGGACAGTCTGCTTGTGGGAGAGTCTTTCGGGCCTTTGCAAATGAAATCGCGACACTGTATTATAAAAACATTTTCAAAAACTCTCCAAAGAAATTTAGAGATAAAGAGATCCCCGTGGCTATCTCTGGTAGTGGGCAAATGGAGTTAATCATGGGATAAATTAAAAAGAAAAGGACCGGAATTTGATTTTCGGTCCTATTTCTTTTCAAGTTATGGAGAAAGTGCTACACTATGATCATATTATATTTGTTTGTTTCTTTTCTTCCCCTATCCTGGGATCATGGGGCATTCTAATTATTTTACCAAACGCTTTTTAGCGAATAATTCTTAAAAGGGGTTACTGTGCCTATTAAGATTTAAAGCTGACAAGCCATTTTTTTTATAAAAGTGCGTCCATCAGAATTGACTAAAGACTGGTTTTTCCTCCAGTATATTAGCTTTTCTGATAGACGCATTTTTTTTGCGTTTTACAACCCAAAATCATATTGATAAGGAGAAATGTAGATGAATCTTAACTTTATTTTAAGAGTGTGAGATAAAAGTAGAACTTCCTGATTTATATCGGTTTATCATGATACCTGTGATATCCAACCTAAGATACCGTAAGTTGCGGTTTTGAACAATTAATAGAAGTAAACCTTAATCTGATTTGGATCCTAAACAGTAAGCATATTTTTAATTTACAAGGAGATGCATAACAATGAGAAATAAAAAACTTATGGAAAAAGTGATTGAACTAGACACACAGTTTTTATATAGTCGGGAACAAAGTAGGCGTGTTATGTACCAGATATCAATTATCCGCAAAGCATTTGGCGTTAAAAACGATGAAACAAACCAGCCAGTTATAGACTATGAAAGAGAACTTGTATTAACTGATGATGAAATAAGATTAAAATTTGATGAATATTTAAAATTTTTAGGATGGTCAATTGAAATTAAAGACCAAGATAAACAAAGAGAATTTAGAAGTCAGCTCGACTTTTTTATTGATGGAGTAAACTTTTTCAACGAAAATTTAGCTGGTGAATTTAGAACTATTCTCTTATGAGGAGAATGTTATTTAACTGGTACCGGAGACTAGATCTCTGGTCCTTTTTCTTTTCAAGCCATATGTAACGTGATACAATATGGTTATATTATAGTAGTTTAGTTTCTTTTCTTCCCCTATCCTGGGATCATGGGGCATTCTAATTATTTTACCAAACGCTTTTTAGCGAATAATTCTTAAAAGGGGTTACTGTGCCTATTAAGATCTAAAGCTGACAAGCCATTTTTTTATAAAAGTGCGTCCATCAGAATCGACTAAAGACTGGTTTTCACCCGGTATATTAGCTATTCTGATAGACGCATTTTTTTGCGTTTTACAACCCAAAAATTTAACAAAGGAGAAATGAAAATGAAGATGATCTTATCAGATACTGAGCCTAGTAGAGAAAGTTAACGATTTTTTTAATGTTGGAAGTCTATTTTCTAGAAATGTTATCTATTAAGTGGATACACGGAAGTTGTAATCAATCACATCATTTTGTATGGCGAGATTCTGTAGATATTGCAGGATCTATTTTTATCTCATTCTATAGGAGGATTTATATGAATTACCTATTAGTTCTTTACTTTGATCCTAATTACGGCATGGAAATTGAAGATGCATTGGAAGCGAATCAAATGGAATATAAGAATACTAAGACACCAGTCATATTGCTTGAAGAAGACCCGTTTTTATGCAAAATGGGATTGCTAGTAGAGACAACTTCAAGTGCAATATTCGAAGTTCAGGATTCGTTTCGTTTAAAGATCGCCGCTGTATATCAACCTACAGGTACCAATTACCGTCTGATTGCACGTTCGGAGGTATCTATATGACACAATTATCTTTATTTCATGAATGGGAGACAAAGGTTGACCTCCCTGATTTAAATAGGTTGATCACCAAACCTTTGCTAAAACCAACATCAGATGCTATAAGAGGCGTCATTGATCAAATGATAGAAGCTTACCTTGACCAAACCAACACACGGCCCTTTGTAATTGCTACATCGTTTGGAAAGGATTCAACATTGCTGTGCCTTTGTATGTGGACTGCACTTACAGAGATAGCCCCTGAATTAAGAACGAGAAAAGTATATATGATTACCTCAGATACAGGGTTAGAGAATCCACGATTGAAGGCATATGTTCATGATTCAATTGAAAAAATGAAGAAGAGTGCGATTGAACAAGGATTGGATTGCTTACATGCGCATGTGGTAACACCTGAACAAAAGAACCGTTTTGCATCAAAAGTGATTGCTCACGGACTCGCGATGCCATCTGCAATTTCCCCATTTCGTTGGTGTACGGATGCTTTTAAAATTTCTCCAACGGAATTTTTTATAAAGGAGATTTTAGAAGATAGTGGTGAAGTTGTTATATTCAGTGGAGTAAGGGTGGAAGAATCTATTAAGCGGGCAGCTTCCATAAAAAAACACGGAAATGACGCCTTCATCTTCCCTAAATATAAAGTGAAGAATGGAAAAGATGGTTCAAAGACACGCGATGTGATGAAAGGTCGATTTGAAAGTCATCCTATCAAGGATATTTCAAGTGACGAGCTCTGGGACACCTTAATGCAATACAATAAATTTCCTTGGGGAACTAGGTTTTTAGAACTTTACTCGCTTTACAGCGATACCGGTGAGTGCCCTATGCAGGTTGGTGAGGCTAAGCAATCGTGTGGAACTTCAAGAAACGGTTGCATATTGTGTATGTACGTGAAAGATGACAAAATGCTGAAATACTTTCAAGACCGTGGTGAAGCATGGGCTGATCCCATCATGATCTTACGTACTATCATGAAAGATATGATTTATGATGCTAACTATCGTGAACCAATACGTAAAAGTAGATTGAAGAATTTAGATGCTCTTGATCCTCAAACGGGTAAATTGAAGTCAGCATCACAATTGGATCTTGATCAACTGATGGCGTTAGAAAGTGGTGAAGTAAAAGCAGAACTTCCATTCGAGTCACTGTGTATAGGAGGGGTGCCAGCTATACCTGATCTAGCACTTGCCAGCTTTACGCTTGAAGCGAGAATATATCTATTGAAGAATGTTCTATATTATCAACAGTTGGCTGGGTTAGAACTTGTAAATAATATTGACCTTGAGTACATCAAGATGGTTTGGTCCAATGAGATGGGTTGGGATGGAGATCCAGAAGATTTAAAGCCGGAACCAATTTCATATTATGGATCCTTGGTACTGAACAAAGAGTATCAAGTTAACGATAGAGATGGTTCCATACCCAATTTGATTGTAGACCCTCTATATTACCAGTTGGAAGAGAGATCGGATTTGGATCGAAGTAAGATTGATCTGAATGTACTTGAAATACTCAATCGAACCTCTAATGTTACATGGGATACGGTTAACTTTGTTTACTATATAACAGTTGATTTTGGTGGTAGTGAGTCTGAAATATGCGAATACTTAGATAAAGCGAAGCGAGAAAGTGGAATCAGTATTCCTTACTATTGGCATCCAGTGATTAGTCCTGAATCCGGCAAGAACGTATTTTGGAACAATGTCACTTTTGTTGTTTCAAGAAAAGGGGTGCGAACTCTACAACTAGCGAGAGAATTCGTTGATCAATTTATGGATGCAGCCACTCCTAAAATATCTGAATCCAGTTATGATTGGGAAAAGATTTTTTGGAAACATTATGTAGTTGGAAAGAACTTATTTGAAGCGAAACGTGGTATTTTAAAACTTGGTTTTCACCCGAATCAAATTCCGGAGGAAGCGAAGAAATATACTCATCTAAATGAATGTGAGTTGTTAGTTGCATTTGCGATTGATAGTTCAATCGGAACTGGATATACTCATATGGATGAAAACAAGGCTAAGGATATTTGTGCTAACTCGGATTGTTGGGATCAGGTAATATGGACCCTGTTGTACGAAAGTCGTAGTCCTGAACTAGTAAAATCGTATCTAATTGAAAATGGTATTATTCCACAAGTCGTTCCTGAAACTGTTAAGTTTTATGCAGATGTAAATGATTTGGAATTGTACTTTGGAAATAAGATCAAAGTTCATGGATTAAAGACTTGTCTTGAGACACTTCTCTTATTACCCGAATCTCATGATCGATTACCGGATTTTGTTAAGATTGAGCTTGAAAAGTATTTAAAGGATCTAAAATAGATGTGATAAGTAAGGAGTAAGTTAAATAAAAAGATATCCCTTGAAATTGTATCACTTATTCATTACAATATAAGTATATATATTTTTCTTTAGTTATCGTACCTCTGAGCATGCGCTGAAAGAGGGATTCTATCATGCTTCACTGAATTCCTTTTGATGGGTAAATATATTGAAATTCGCCCCTGTGGTGACAAAAAGCTATTTTATTTAGCTAATGTCTACTGCGGGGGCTTTTTGTATTGCTCAGAAGCGAGAATGAAACGGTAACTATGCATTTTTAATACAACCCAATTATCCTGAGGAGGAAACGTAATGTTTAAAATCAGAAGTAATGATCTCAAAAGTCTCGTAGCTAGTTTGGTCCGCTCTTCAAAAAAATCGGGCTTAGGTAATAAAGTAATATATATCCGTACATTGGATAAAGGCTTAGTATCATTTTATTATCATGGTGTTAGTATTTCGGTTGAGAAGAATATTGAAGTTTTGGATATCCAAGGAGAATTAGAAATTGCCACAAGTATCGAGGAACTATCCTTAAAAACAGATGCGTTGCCTGATGATTTAGATGTAACTGTAGAAAAGCGCAATGCTGGTCTTCACTACGACTGGAGTAATAAGGGAAAGAAAAAATCTAATTTAAAAGTAGATATATTACCTGAAACTTCTCCAATGCTTGAAGTACCTACGGTTGAGAATAGTATAACTTGGGGACCAGGTCGACTTCATCATGTGGTACGCTATATTCCACCTTTTACGATACCTTCACATTTGCCAAAAGCGTTGGAACGTCCAATTTATACCGGAATAAATTTTTCGAAAGATGATACTGGACAAGTATATATTAGAGCAACTGATGGTCAAAAAGGAGTAATTATCAGAGCGAAGAAAATGGACTGGTTTGAAAAATCACTTTGTATTGATGCTAGTTGTCTTTCTGGAGTAGCGGATGTCATTTCAAACGAGGCGGAGATCACAATTGGTTTGTGTGGCAATCATGTCATTTTTAAATCAGGATACACTACAGCGGTATGCGCCACTGTAGTTGGCTCCTTTCCAAACTTTGATAATATTATTAATACCTCTTCTGAGAGTCGGATTAACATCGATCGTGGCGAGGTGATTGAACTCTGTAAACGGATTAAGAAGCTTTCAACGACTTCTGATGGTGCATTACTGAATATCTTGGTATCGGATAATAAAGTAATGGCCATAATCCCGAATGTTCTAGAGCAAGCATTACCTGCTTCAGTTGAGGGGAAATCAATATCATTTACCATCGGAGCAAAACATATGGAAACTACTGCATTAATGGCGTCTACATCCGATAATGCAACAGAATTAACCATTTATGTTGATGCATATGATAAATCCATCTCTGTGGGAATAGACGGAAATGACGATATTAGAATGTTCATCCTTCCTAACATGTCTGTATTTGCTAGAGAAGCATTCGCTGCACAAAGTAGCGAATTGAAAAGTCACGGAACGCCGGTAACGGTATAAATTCATAATACGAGAGGAGGACCCCCACAGGATATAACTTGTGGGGGGATTTTTATGACACTATTAAATTACACAAAGCATGGATTAGTGATTAACACCAATACATTAGAAGAAGAAATGAATATAAGAGAATGCTACATTGCAGGACAGACTGATATGGAGAAATTATCTTGGCATCAATTAGTTACTCGAAGCGATAAGGATTTAAAGGAAATCCAACCATTAGCTGATCTTAGCAATTGGGGTGTTAACCTTGAACCTGCATCGGTGAGAACTACTAATAATACTCTCAAAGGTAAACGTAAAGCATATCAGAAATCTATGATGACTCTTGATGAGGTTAAAGAGACAGTCGAATTCAAATTAGCTAGGGAACAGGTAGAAATACTCTACGGCAAACCATTAAAAAATGGTACGATACCATTCCCTTATCAATTAGATCTTGCTGCATACATTGTATGCGTTAGACGAATTCTAAATTCATTAGATATGGGTCTAGGTAAAACTCTATCTACGTTAATTGGACTTGCTTCAGATCCTTCTAATAAACATATTTTGATTATTACCATGTCAAGAAATATGAATGATTGGGTCAGAGAACTCGATTTATTAGGGATTGAGGATTACGCAATACTTCATAGCCCATCTCAAATGAAATCTCAAAAGGATAAGAGATTTCATTTAGTATCGTATGAAAAGTGGGCTTCAGAACGGGTGGTATTCCGAAAAAAAGTACACACTTCCTGCCCTCACTGTCAAACTCCTCTAAAGAGCATAGTTAACAATAATAGCTATTGTACTGTTTGCAAAAACAAAATTGATCCGCTTATTGTTCATGATGGTGCAAATACCGTATATGCACGATGGACGGATAAGGATCTTCCAACTTCCTGCCCAAACTGTACTACTGAGTGGAAAAAAGGAAAACATTCTTGTAACGCAACATATACGATTGATCGGAGCGGTATAAAGGAAGAACTCCAATGTAACTATTCCGTAATCGAAAGAAAAATTCCTTCGCTTTCAACATATATGCATAAGGGCTATGATGCTTGTGCAATTGATGAAGGGCATTATATCAAAAATTACGATACTCAAAGAGCCAAATCTGTCATTAACCGGATTAAAACTAAGACAAGAGTTATTTTAACTGGCACACCTGCAGAAAATGAAGTATCAGACCTATATTGGTTACTTGGGTGGCTAACGGGTTTTTCTTCTAAATATGAAGACCCTATTGTAGCTAATGATGCGTTCCATACACCTTTTAAAGGATACGGTAAAGTAGGGTTAGAACATTTTCGTTTGTATTACGGTGGAGGATCTAAAAGACGTGTACTAGATGTTGATTCACTAGAGTCCAGAGTAGGTCACCATGAACAACTCTGGAAAATACTCGACACCGTTATGTATCGTAAATTGAAAACTGATCCTGATGTAGCAAGATACATCAATGTTCCCAAACCAAGGCAAATCAGATATCACGTTGATCTGCTACCAGCAGAACGTGAACTATATGATGATATGGTTGACGACTTTAAATCTTGGTATGAGGAAGAACATGAAAAGAAGAGACTAGCGGATTTGCGCGGTGAAGTCTATCGAATTAATACGATAGAGATATGTACATGGATGGATAGACTTCGGAAAGCGGCAAGTTGCCCGTGGATTTTCCCTAAATATGATCCAATTCAGGGTAGAACTACTGCTAAGCTTCAGTTTATTCAAAATAAGATTCGAGATTATCTGCGTAAAGGACAGAAGGTATTATTATTTTCAAGTCATAAGGAAACGATTGAGCAACTTAAACATCTTCTGAACGACATTATTCCTGGGCGTTCGGCTGAATATATCCATGGCGGTGTTGATATGAAATACCGCTGGAAGATAATGGAGAGATTTCAGGACCCACATGATCCTCTGTCTATTTTAGTAATGAGCCATCTTACAGGAGCCGAAAGTTATACTTTAACCCAAGCTAAAGCAGTTTTTCTTGTTGATTTAGTGTTTAACGGGAAAAAAGTCGAACAATGTTACAGTCGAGCTGTACGATTAGGTCAGCTAGATGTGGTAGATATTTATTGGTTACTAGGCGTCAACACGATTGATGTAAATATGCATGGACATTTATTATCTAAAGTTAGTGGTGTAAACCTTGCCATAGATCGTGAAGGCTTGGATATGACTGCGTTATCAAATGAATTCGATGGGGATTCTAAATCATCTACATCTGCTTTGGACATGGAACAGTTCGCTAATGACATGCTCAAGAGTGGAACGGGTCGAAATAAAATACAATCAGGTGTTGCTGTATCTTAAAATTGGAGGGGAATAATAAATGTATCCAATATATAATTCGCATACAGGTTTAGTTATCATTGAGTGGACTGAAAAGAAAAAAGGTAGATCTGTTGGAACGAAACATTATTTAGAGAAGAAACCGATAAAGTTACAACTTCATCCAATTGAACATGAAAGACTTGTTCGTGTTCATTTTAATGGCAAAATGCCTGGATGGATTAAAGATTATTGTGAAAAAGTAGAACATCCGTTTACAGCCCAAGAGGTAAATTTGGGTGAAGAGACAGGCTGGATGTTAGTTAATTGGAAAAGCCTAGATACATCGGAACGGCTTATTACTGCTACAGAAATTAGTGGTGCAGTCATTAAATTTGCCGATATGATGGAACCATTTTGTGATGATTTGAAACAAATCATTTCAGATAATTCAAATTTAATAGAGGAAAACATTCGTAATCGCCATGGGAATTTTGATCGTCTCGGTTTATTTTTCAGACCAGAGGAAGTAGAAGGACGAGAAGGATGTCTTGTTTTAGACGATTCCCTTTTTCTCCGAAGGCTACCTGATGAGTCTAATGAAGATTATAGGCAGAGATTGGATAATGATGGGCGTTTAGAAAAGTTGATTACTGAGCTTACTATGGATTTACCAGATCCAATATTAATTATAAATACTACTGATATTGATCAAGTGGATCCTGATTTAGATGATAAAGATCTGGATTCATCTGTGACTGATGTCACGGAGGATGAGGATTCGATTGATTTATCAGGTTTTGAATTAGAGGAAGAAGATAATTCTGTGGAAGATGAGGAATCGATCGATTTATCGGGTTTTGAATTAATGGAAGAGGAGATTTCAGAGGAAGAAGAATCAATAGATATATCAACTGATGAGTTGGAACAAGTGGAAGATACAATAGATATATCGCTAAACCTATTAGGTGTGGAAGCGTCTGAATACGTAGAAGAATCCACAATAGAAAACGGAGCAATCGAGGAAAAAGCATTGGAAGTAGTGAATCCTACTGTCACTGACAAAATAATCGATCCGGTATTGCAAGCTAATGAAAAAGAACAACCGGAAATTGAAAAAGAGTTATCCGATGGTAAGACTATCTTGTTCGCATACCAAATGCCGGGCGAAAAATCAGGTCAATTATCATTGTTTTAATTCATTTTCACTTGTTGTTTTCTACGTAGAATGGTATTATATTCTTATATTAAACCTTGCGATTATTTCTAACCTGAGCCATGAGGCACACAGGTCATTCTAACTAATTTCCCCTTATTTGGTATATCTATGTTCATAATCCGCCCTGTGGTGTATAAAGTATGAAAATACTCTATAAACTACAGGGTTTATATATATTTAAATCCTTATTCAACACCATTCGGTGGAGTGATATTCGGCAATTGCCCAGACTCCTAACGATTGGTGTTTTTTTATATTTTTCAACCATAGATGGCTTAACCTAATTAAACTTTTATCACATTAAGTGATAATTTAAATCGACTCGGAGGTGCATAGTATGAATAAAAGTAATAGTGCAACAGTATTGAAGAGGAAAATTCCGTTTGGCAGTCTTGGTGAATACGAGAGCATATACAAAGGAATAGAAGACTCTCTAGAAAACGATCTATTTGTTAAAGAAATAAAAAAGGATCACAGACGTTCACTTAAGAGCATTCGACGCGATGTGAAAATAAATTACTGGAAGCAGATAGGGATTTGGACAATTAGTGATATCACTTCTTTGGTACCAATCCTAGGGTTATTTGTTCTTGGGATCGTGCTTATAATCATTGGCGTTTATTGAGCCACAAGAGAAGGAGTTAGAGCATATGAAAAAACACTCAACAACTGTAATTTCTATGGGGGGATCTCTAATAGAAGTTGATACAGAGGGTTTAAAGAACGGGAAATACACATTGGTTCGTATCATATCTAAAGATATCACCAAGGAGGACTAACAACATGTCAAACTATCAAAACAAATTTAATATGCAGAAATCGATCTATGATGTAGAAAATTCGTCTACAACGTTAAAACGTGTTTTGAAGCGGGTGAAATAATTGAGTTTAGAAACTGTGATTACTCTCTTAATATTATCTCCGTTTGTTATTGGCTTTATCAGTATTTTTTTTCAAGGAGATACTCAAGTGACACCTGTGTATATAGATCACAGGAAAGTCGTCCTTGTCGAGTCTAAAAAGTTATCGCACGAAGATAATGAACTGCTTAAAGACACCGTTGAACAGGAACCAGAAGACAATGACAAGATTTTAATAAAGGAAGAGCGTCTGGAGGAATCGCAAGAAACTATAAGGATATTGAATGAAATTCCAGAGCTCTCAGAAGTTCCTCAAAAACCATCATCCTATCAAGTGTCAACAATACCACAAGAACTTGATATATCTTTGAAAAGGTTATTTTCAACTATTAAAGGCATGAGCATAACAGAAAATGAACATATACAAAATGATGCGGATAATGATATTCCCCTAATTACAGATGAGGGAGAGATGGATTTAGGAAGCGATGATTTCAAAGAGATGATTGCTAATTTCATTGATGAAGATGAACAAAAGTCTAATTTATTGAATTTCCCTTTTCCTACAGTACCAATACCACCACGAGAATTTTTGGCGTTACAGCGTAAATACGGTTCTGATGTTGTAGCGAAAATGACAACAACGCCAGCAGTTGGAGGTACTGGTGAGTATGATTGCATGATGGGAGAGGTATGTGAGCTAGGCGGTAATATAGTTTTAAGGTATGGCGAACACCATATTCCACTGAAAGGGTTCCATAGTAATGAAAAAGGTGCTTTTTTGGTTGAAGGGATGTTTGTGAAAGAAGAACTGTTCTTTGTTAAAAATTTCAGAAAATTAGTAGAAACTGTCCGAATTTTGGACAAAGTAGTGGAGAACTAGCTTCTCCGCTTTCTCCAACAAGTTATATTCCTCATAAATTTGAGGTTTCTAGCTTGTTAGAGAAAGCGGGGAATTGAACGTGATATCCCTATCTAGTAAATAGGGATAGGGTTTAGGTTTTATCAGTCCGCCCCGTTTTGAAATACGTTATTTGTACTATAAGTGAACTAAATATTCAATTAAAGTGAACAACTCAGACCGTCATCTTTATGTCCATTCATAAATTAGTTTGTATTGTAGCAAAAAAAATATTGTTGGAGGAGATAATTATGTCAAAACAAATCTATAAGCAACCATATGAAACGGTAGATCTACTTAGCAAAACGCTAAATAATAGGGTTTTAACAGATCAAATCAAGGCAGCTATACTTGCGGAATGTTATCCAATTGTTTTATGTAAAAGTAAAAGTGGATGTTTAAAATTTTCGGTAAGAGGAGGGCAACTAGCTATAAATCACGTATTAACTGAAAAAATAATGAAAAATAAAAATTCGAATATCATAGCACTCCCAATAGTCGGCTTATCACGTAGTGGTTTAAAGGGTTTGCTTGCTATTGTAGAAGATATTTTAATGGAATTTGATCCGATCGATCATGCTACCATTTTAATTCATTATTCAGTAGACCACGAGGGTGGTTTTGATGAAGGTGTACTAGTTGTCGAGAAGGGAATTCATCACGCAAGATATTAATACAACTAATCTAGTAGTCCAGAAGGTATTCATCATACAACATAATAATTCATACCTTGACAATTTTACTCATTTTCATGATAATCTATAGTAGGTATTAAAACTAACCTAATCAAATACTATCAAAAGCGGAAGCACCGCCAAACCATGGGATAATCCCCATGGTTCGGCGGTGCTTTTTTTTATTTAAAGGAGGTTTTTTTATATGAATTTTTAGTTGATTAAACTTTTAATAGTTTGTCCGATACTTAGAAGATTATTGTGAAATTGAGAGGAGACTTACCCATGTTTAAAAAATATTTTTTTGTATTGTCTTTGGTACTTTGTCTATTTATGATCGTAACGCCGTTGAGTTCAATTGTTTCTGCGGATTCTGTTATTAGTACGGATTTGACCGACAGGGGAAAAACCTATAATCCTAATGACGCAAATGTAGCAAAAGTAAATAAACCGCTTATCACAGTAGTTCAGTTAGTAGGTGGAATTGGTGGAACACTTTTTGTCTTAGCGATCATGTATTATGCGATCATGATATTTTTCGGTTCGCTTAACCCACAAAAAGCAGCACAATACTGGAAAGCTTTAGTTATTTGTTGTGGTGGAGCATTTGTATTTTACGGAGCAGCAGGCTTTGCAGACATGATTGCAGGACTGGCACCTGGAGCGCAGTAAACTCCTTAGTAAATATGAAAAAACTGGAATGTCTACTCTGCCAAAAGGTTACGACATCTATCGAAATTAATGATAGGCAGAGTGGCCATTCTTTTAAATTAAGGGGTGATTACGAGTTATGAATAATGAAATAGTGGTCCCGATAGATATCACGCAAGAGGAAAAGGCTATTTTAGCAAGACTATCACTTCGACAATTCTTTATTTTATTTCCGACGATTATCTTTTGTGCAATTATATTTTTGTTTGTAGATATACCGTTTGTATCTAGTGCATCAGAAGTAATAACTAAGTTAGTTATCTTTGTGGTTTGTATTGGTTCCGCATGTTTTTTTGCTTTCTTCAAATTTGACAAATACGACAAGTTTGCAAGTGAATTTGTACTAACGGTAATAAAATATGCTCGATCACAAAAGACATATTCTCACATTTGATATTGAAAGGAGTGTATAGATCTGAAGATATTTATATTTGGCATGATAGGATTTCTCGTGATCTTTATGTCGTTTCTGTTTCTAGCAAAACGACGTATGGATCGAAATGAACCAGTAATGGGATGGAAGAGAAAACAACATATGCAAGAAACAGGCGGTACACAATCGACGAAACCTAATGCATCTAAAAAATCAATGAAACAAGAAAAAAAAGAACGCGAAGACATGAAAGATCTTATAGGAATTGAAGAAATTCAGTACGGAATTTTCAAGAAAAAGAACAATGAATATTGTGTGATCATATCAACAGACACCGTAAACTATGATCTACTCAGTGAACAAGCGCGACAGTCAATTATCTTGGGATATAGGAATCTGTTTCGAGTAATCCGATTTCCCCTGCAAATTCTTGGACAAGCGGTTAGGCAGGATCTTAGTAAAGAGGTACAAAGGTGGAAAACCAATTTGGAAATGGGCAATGCCCATACGTATGACTATAACATGAATGTGATCAATCACATTAAAAACAAATCCGAAAATGAATTTCGTATTTCAAGAAAAGTTTACTACATCGTATCCTTCATTCCGCAAACCAGTAAGATGGGATCATTGACTACGGATCAAAGAAACGAAATGATTCGAAATGAATTATATCAGCGCGCAGCAACGGTAGTTGGAATGTTGAGACAATGTGAAATATATTCAGAAATGTTAGATAGTTTAGGTGCAATGGAAGTAATGAAACGAGCATTGAACCGAGATCGCATGGTAATTCATCCAATCTCCGATTTGATAACTCATGGAAAAGAAAAGCTGTCCACTTACGTCACAGCTGACGTAATGAGTTTACCTGGGTTTGAAGATCTTGTTTACGATAGTGAGGAGGTTAGGAAAATTGTTCAATCGACTGAAGAAAACGAAAACAACAAAAATCGAATCGCAATTTGATCAATCAAATAACAGTAAAAATGTAGACAGTGGGGATGTCACCTTTGATTATCCATCTCTTGTTGACAATATGCTTAATGATGGGGCTCACTTCGAAAGAGATTATTCAATACTTAAGACAGGATTAGGTACTACTAAGTATGCACGATCATTTTATGTGAAGCCAAGCGGATACCCACGTACAGTACGAGTAGGTTGGCTTGAAGCTCTGTTTTCTGGCGATGATCTTGATTGCTCGGTACATGTGGAACCTATTGACCGAAATGCTGCAATTAAGAAATTACAAGATAAAATAGATGAGTTTGATAACGTTATCTATTCTGCGAATAGTCGTGGAAATCAAGCCATATTCGATGATGCCCACCAAAAGCGGGAGGATACAAGGTTTCTCCAACGACAGATAAAAACAAATCAAAATGGTTTGTATTATGTATCTGTCCAAGCAACGATATATGCGAATTCACTTGAGGATTTGAATGCTAAGTGTGTTCTGGTAGAAAATGAAGTCGGTGGTGAATCAATTGAAATCTTAAGTGCATTCAACTATCAAAAAGAGGCATTTTTATCCTGTCTTCCACTTGGAAAAAATATGTTACCTAAATCTGAGAGAAATTTGGATCAACTTAGTTTAACGGCACTATTCCCCCATGCTAGTTCAACACTCAACCACCAAGGTGGTTTCCCAATTGGTCGTTTTGGACGAGATTATGTTTACTATAATAATTTCGATGATAGTTTAAATAACTACTCTCTTGGAATTTTCGGGGTCAGTGGTTCAGGTAAGTCAGTATTAGTGAAACAAATTATTGCGCGTGGCTACATGGATGGAATTATGAAAAACGTAATTATCGACGTGGAACCGGAGTATAGGGAGCTCACTTATGCACTCGGTGGTGTTGTCGTTCCGATATATCCTTCTAAAGAAGATAATGTCAGTAGAATTAATCCGTTAGATATTTTCCCTGAGAAGGAACTTAAAAACAAGGGTACTGATGATGAATACATTGATGAGAAGATAAACATTAATGAGAAGGTAAAAGAGGTTTTAGAGTTTTTTAAAGTAATGAAAGAATCCCTTACTCCAGATGGTCGAGGGCTAACCGCATTAGAAATAGGAGTTTTAAATGATATTCTCGAGAAGTTATATGAAGATCTTGGAATAACAGAAAATCCAGATTCCATTTTTGAGAATAAAGAGAATATTGAAGACAATGGAAAGATAACTTACAAAAAACAATATATCACAATGCCAACAATCACAGATGTCTATGAAGCTCTATGTAAAGAGCAGGCAGCAGATGGTGGATACGAAGAGCTACGTGAATTGTGTAATGTAGTTAAGTTATTTACTAAGAATAAAGCGTTTGGAATGTTTGATGGTCAAACTAAAATTATTTCCGAAAATAACATTTCCTTGGATGAAGCACCAGTTGTAACGTTCGATATAAGTAAGCTCTCGAGTAACGGAATCGAAAGACCCTTAGCACAACATGTTTTAATGACTTGGGTATGGAACAGATTTATCGTTTCAAATCCAAAAGTGAAGAAACGGGTTATCATCGATGAAGCGTGGATGATGATTAAGTATAAAACCATGATGGAATGGTTGAAATTACTAAGCGCACGCGGTCGTAAGTGGAATGTATCTCTTACACTGGTATCCCAACGCTACGAGATGTTTGAAAGAACAGATGAAGCAAGGGATGTAGTTGCTCAATTTGATACAGTATGTTTCTTGAGACAAAGTGACCAAGATATAAATCCAATATTAAATACTTTCCGTCTCAGCGAAGATGTTGGAAATCTCATTCGAACCGCCTCAACTGGCCAAGTTCTAATGAAAGCAGGAAAACAGATTGTGACGTATCAGTCTGAACCTACTCCAGATGAATGGCAATATTATAACACGAATCAAAATGTTCAGATGAATAAGAAGAAAAAAATCCTGGAGAGGGATGAAATACTTAAATGGTACGAGGATAAATCCCATATACCGGAAGGTGATATTGCTTGAAGTTAAAAAAACGTATATGCCTTGTTTTTCCGCTCTTGTTGATTATTCTTTTCACAGGTGTAGGAGGAATTAATCTTCCAACAGCTTATGGAGAAAGCAGTACAGGAATTAACACCTCCACAGCGGGAGATTCATCTGGGAACCTAATTGGAGAAAGTACAAAGCAAATGTTAGATAATGCTGAAGATGAAGCTAACTTAGTTGATGGATTTCTAATTGGTCAAGCTAACAATTTGTTTAAAATACCTGGTATTAATAGTATTCAAAATTTAGTATTTGGAAATCCATATGACACATGGGGCTTTAATACAGCCGGAAATGATGTGTTAGTTGATGGGATATTTTATCAATCTGAAATAGATAATGTGATAAATCCAATAATCGCACTGTTTTCGGGTGTATATGCGACAATTTTAATGCTAGCCATCATGTTCGCTTCTCTAAAGTTAGGATTTAAGGCACATAGTCCTCAATCTAAAGAAGATTTTTGGAAAGATGTGTATATGTACGTTGCTTCAGCCTTTTTCATGGCGTCCTTTTGGATGCTCTTTCATGCTCTAATGGGTATCAACTGGGGAGCGGTCCAGGGAATAGCGGGTTTATTGGACACGTTAACAAATGGTGGGGCACTAGATGGAATGTCCATTATAGCTTCCGCTTCAAATGATAGTACATATAAGTTTGCAATGGGTGATGTATTTGTATTCCTAGCTGAGTGGGGTTTATCTGCTTATTTAAACTTTATTTATATATCTAGGAAGATCATCATTGTACTCTTAGCGGTAATGTCGCCTTTTGCTGCTTACAGTCTATTGTTTGCAAAGACTAGACCATTCTTTGGTACCTATATCAAGGAGTTAATAGGAAACATATTTTTGCCGACTGTTCACGCTATAATTTTGTTTATATTTGTACAAATGGCTGGAAACCTCGGACAAGGAATGGGACCAACTATTTTCAAATTAGGTATGATAATAATGTTTGTTCCAGTTTCCGGAATGGTTAGTAAGTGGCTAAATCTAGGTGATTCATCATCAAATGTCGGTAGAGCTTCAACAGCAATTGGGCTTGGTGGGATTGGCGGAGCGATGATGTTATCTAAAGGCGTAATGAATATGTCTGGAAGAGGTAGGAATGGTGGTCCATATGACGGTGGTGGTGGAGGAGGAGGAGGCGTGGAAACGCCATCCGGATCATCAGTATCTGATAGTAATGATTCTGGAGCTTCAGTTCTATCAAGAGCAGCTACTGGTGGTGCAATGTGGTCTAAAATCAAGAAAGCCGGTACAACAGGAGGAGCAATTGCTGGTGGAATAGTAGGCTTACCTTTTGGGGGTGGAGGGGTTGCAGCTGGAGCTGCAATAGGTTCTAAAGCTGTGGAAGGAGTTATGCAAGGATCTCGAAATATCGCATCTGGTGTGAAAGGTGTTGGAACAACTGTAATGAATGCAGGAAAATCAACTGGTCCAACCGGAAACCCAACTGGTCCTTTCAAGTTCTCGAATATGTGGGATAAATTAAGCGATTCACAAGAAAGACGGCAGTTAATGGGGAATTTAGGTGAAGCAGCGGGCAAGACTGGAGCGGGGTTAGGAGGTCTGGCAGGTATGGCTATTGCTGGTCCAGGTGGAGCTGTTGCGGGAGCTTACTTAGGAAACAAGTTTGGTAATGCAGGGAAATCCATTGGACAAATGATGTCCGGAGTAAGTAGGCAGAAGGCTCTTAATTATGGTTCAGGTGAAAATAGTCCTAAAGGGATGACATTAGAGCAACTTGCTTCAAACCCAACTTATCGAGGTAGCTCTGCACGATGGAACCAGACGAATGATCGTTCCTGGTATGAGGTACAAAACCCTCAAACGAAAAGTTGGCAACAAGTAGGTGCCTATGGATCAGGGGACGCTTCACTAAATAAAGGACAAAGACGTATGGCGGATTACAAATTACGCAATGGGAATGAGGATTGGAAACGTCAGGAAAATGGTAGTTATACCAAAGAAGTAGCTATTCCAAATCAACCTCAAATGCAAGGCCAAACAAACGTCGCACCAAGAACAAACCGTGAAGTGGTTGGAATGTCTGGATCGACAAGTGCGCTCGGAAGAAAGAGCGAAGTATACATGGCAGATTCTCTAGGAGAAAAGCAATATTCTGATAGTAATTTTGATGTTCGTAGAATTAAACCAGATGAATATTTTAATCACAATTCTCCAGGGAATCGATCAGGATCTGATAAAGCTGCGGATGCGGTCTCTCTTACAGTTTCAGGTGCGACAAAGGTTGCAAAGAAAGCCGGGAATACAATGTATGAAGGTGCAAAACAAATGGGACAAATCGGATGGGCTTCTAACCTTGTTTATAATCAGTCTGAAAGAAAGAAGGATATTGTATAAATGAATGGAGTCGTTTGGGAGTTTAAAATATTACTCCCTACGACTAGGAGGTGGATGGATGAGTTCTAATGAAGTTGGACAGCAGGCAGCAGGCCAAGCTGGTAATTTCTCTAAAAAAGTGGGTTCGAAAGCAGCTAATAAAGCTGTAGGTAAAGCAGGAAAATATTTATTGAAATTAGCTAAAAAGTTTTTACAAGTATTAATAAAGAAGCTACTAGTTTTGATCGGTTTCAAAGCTATACTAATTGGAACTTTAATTCTCATTGTTATAATATGCATATTGCTCATACTATCGTCGATACCCTTTTCAGATTGGTTTATGGGAGGGAATGCACGGACGGAAGTTGAAATGAAGGCTGATCTTGATTATGAACAAGACTTCAAAAAAGCATCAGATAAAACGGTTGATGAACTTTTTAAAATAGAAGCTGATTCTTCTTGGAAGACACAAGTGGCTAATGCAGTAAAACCTAGTTGGGGAATTCCCTCAGCTCTCGTAAGATATGAAATAATCGTTAATGAGAAAAAGGTTTCGATTTCAGACTATCCAGTGGAAGATCTTATTGATAGATTTAAACCGAGTTTTTTCTATACTTCTATAGCAGATGATACGAGTACAATGAAGACAATAAAAGTGTGTACCCGTGAAGTAGCCTACTATGAAAAAGGTATACTTATGGGATTTAGGACCGAAACGGATCCTCCAGTGGAAACTATTACTCAGTCTGCTCGACCAGCGCATGATGTGTTATCCAAAATAACATTAGAATATGGGAATATGGATATAAAACCTTTAAAGAGGTATTATCCAGGTGGAACAATAGAACCTAACAATAATTGGACATCAACGGGAACAAGCACGAGTGGTAATTGTACTATTGATACTTATAACCAGTATAATCACACAACAGTAGATGATAGGTTTGCGCCAATGTTAGATATTGATGGAGCTAAATTCCAATCGATATTAATAGAGGAAGGTATTGCTGAAGGTGATATGAAACTCGCTTTTGAATTCATATCCGTAGCGGATCCAAACTGGAACGCGATGTTGTATGGAGGAAAAAATACTTACTCTAGTGGATATATTCCTGGCTTGGCCAAAGTTACAGAGTTAGTATTACGATATGAACCGCTTGTTCGTAAATATGCTGCGCAATTGGGGATCGAAGATCTTACACCTGTTATTTTGGCTCTAATTCAGCAAGAGTCAGGAGGGAGACATCTAGACGTAATGCAAGCTTCGGAATCATTGGGATTACCACGAGGTACGATTACTGATCCTGAGTATTCAATTCAAGTCGGTGTTGAGGCTTTCTTTGCAGTTTATAGAGATGCGAAGATAGCTAATGGTAATAAGGCTAATATACCGTTAACCTTGCAAGCATATAATTTTGGCGGAGGGTACATAGCTTATGCCATGAGTAACGGTGGTCATTCAGAGGAAGTAGCTGCTGCATTTAGTGCACGAGAGGCTGCGAAAAAGGGATGGAAGAGATACGGAGATGTTAAGTATGTAGAGCACGTCATGAGATATATGTCTACAGTGGTATCATCAGAAGGACAGATTTATGATGTGCAGGCACTTGTGAATGAAATGTCTAAATATCTTGGTATGCGATACAAGTGGGATGGTAAAAAACCAAGTGATGGTGGATTCGATTGTTCCGGTCTATTATATCATTCGTTCAAGGCAGTGGGTATAGATATGGAAGGAAATGCAGAGACCCAATTCAAAAAGACAGTACCTATAAAAGCTAGTGATGCAAGACCGGGTGACCTTGTATTCTGGTCAACATATAAGGCTGCGGCTTCTCATGTAGGCGTATATGTTGGTGATGGAAAGTTTTATAATTCAGGCGATAGCTTGGGAGTTAGTATAGACACTCTATCAAGATGGAAAAATTACAAATTTTTGGGGTTTAGAAGAATAGTTCAATAATAGGGGGGAGTTGAGGACTGTGCAACGAAAGAGTTTATTTTATTTCATATTGTCCTTTGTAATCATTCTTTTAGTAATTCTCTCGTCATACACAATTTATTTGAAATCACAGATTAATGAGAATAAGAGCGTTTCTGGGTTTCAAAAGACAAATGAAGAGTTTATAATGCAATTTTTCACTTATAATTCAACGAATCAAAGATATGAAAATATAAAACCGTATATGACTGAAATGGGGTATCGAGCTACTTATCCTTCTGGAATGGAATTGCCATCGACAGATATTTCTGTGAAATCGTCCATTAAAGAATTTAAACCATATCTTAGAGAGGTTACTAAAAAAGAGGTAGAGCTCCTTAATCAATTTAGTTTGACTACCGAGTTTAATGAAATAGCAAATAGTGAGACTATTATTATTAGGACGAATTTGATCTATTTCGAAGATGAAGGTTGGAAAGTCAATGATGTTGAGTTTGTCAGCCAATTTGGTGAAGCGGGATTAGTAGAGGGGGAATAACAGTGTTTGATAATGTGATGGAGGTATTGAATCAGGGCATTCGTCTTGTTCAAATAATAGGAATCCCTGTATTTGCGTGTCTATTTACCCTTGGTTTCATATTACTCTTAACTGCAGGTAAGAATCCTATACGCAAAAGAAGAGGTTTATTGTTTATTATCTTTTTCGGATTAGGGACCTTCATGATGGCATATATACCAGCAATCATTCACACATTTTTTGGTGATGCTCCAGCTGAAAGTAGTGGAAAGTCCGTAAGTGAAATGGTCGATTCAACCTTACCCTTTGGTCACACGATTTTTAATGGCCTAAAGTATATAGCCTATCCAATCACGGGGACAATGTTCTATGTTGGAATTTTTATTCGACTCCTTGCGGGAAAAGAACCACAAAGAAAGAGATTAGGTTTGGGATTAGTCATTTTCAGTCCTCTAACACTTGCAGTCACATTGATAATACCGAAGTTACTATTAAAACTGTAAGTTGATAAGGGATCGATAAAAATAACCTGAAGTGGGCTACCAACCTGCTACAGGTTTTTTTGATTTTGAGGGGCATTTAATCAAAAACTTATACTGAATGAGATAAAAGTTGAACTATTTAAAAACTTTCTATTGTGTTTTTTCAATGCATACACTATATTGTTAATATAATAACTGAAATGGGAATGATTTCTTATGAATAATTTATCCAGTGAAGATTTCGAAAGAATATATGATGAAATACTAGTCAAATTGCAAGCTCCTTTTCCTGAAGGCACAGTGGAGTTTACAAATAAAAGAGAACAAAAAGGTGCCTATATCCCACATCACCCGTATCAGTATCGAGTGCGTAATGCAGCTGGCCCATATTGGTCATGGAAGACATCTATTAGAGATCCGATCTATCATGAGTTGACAGGTTTGATCGAAATGAGAGGGATTCTGACGATTGTGACTACAAGTTGTGAAGGGCGAGGTTTCGCAAAGTTTGATCGAGGTAAAGATATCAATAAATATAAAGAGATTTTAAAAGCAGCCTTGAGTGATGCGTTCCGGGATGCTGCAGACTATTTTGGAATGGGACATGTTGATCTAGCTCCATATCGTAAGTGGGCTGAAAATCCAGGAGTAGGTCTCACCCCTAAAATAGAAGTTGGGAGTGAGAAAAAAATTATCAGAGGTGAAGTTAAGAAGTGTATTAATTGCGATAAAACGTTGACGCAGGAAGACTTGAACTATTTGAGATTAGTAAATTGGACCAATCAGGTGTGTAAGGATCATGTTCCAAATCATCAAAAAAAGAAATTTGATCCTTCTCATTCGGAATTCCAAGGGAGGAATATATAGTGAGTAAAAAATTAATATTAACATGCTCTTTATGTGCTAATTTTGATTCTCTCAATAATACATGCAATGTACATAACCATAAGACACAAGCAGAGAATTCTCAATATGCTGCTAGTTGTAATGAACGTGGTGATTTTATTCGTTATATGTATACAATTCCGGAATCTTATAATTATTTTTCAAAAGATGAAGAAACACCGGATGGATGGTCTAAAGACTATTCTAAGATTCCCAAGGATAAAAACGGACTTCCTTTGATCGTCAAGACAAAACGGGGGATCGAGAGAGCAATAGCAGCAGATCCATCTATTGATCTGGAAGTCGAAATAGTTATCGAAGGAAAAGTCCCACCAATAATGACTTATCAAGGACAAAGAGAGATTATTTATGAGATTGGAGTGAAGTTAGCCCAAAAGGAAGCTTTTAAGAAGGGCATTAAACTTGTGGTATTACCAGAAGAAGAAGGGTCTGTTGGTAATGCCAACGATCTAGAAGCCTACAATAAGTTTGAAAATAGTCAATCTGGAGGTGGAAAGGTATGGTTAACGAAGAAACCTGTGAAGTGGAATTCATAACAGACAAAGTGAACGACTTCAGGACTAACATGATTCAGTTATTGTCTAGTCTATATGAGAAATACGAATTATCTAATGATGAAATAATGATGGATTTTGAAAATAAAAGGTTAATCTATAAAAATGGGACGCTTGAGATACTAGGGTGTATAGATGAAATATCTATAAGAGGTCGCTTATGTTCAGATGTTATTTTGGGTAAAAATATTACCTCCTTTGGGCATTTACCAGTTTCATGGTTGAAACAATTACTCAGATGAAACACGAATTGAAAAGAAAAATATCTATCGAGATTTTCGAAGATCTATTTCTTATGTCTGAGAGACATATAATAGGAACCTTGTACCCTAATTATTCTAGCTTGATAGATGAGATGATATTAAAATTTTTAGACGACAAAGCTACTTTGTTATTTAATCCATACAGAAGGATAACAAGAGGAGAGCCGCAGAGACTTTTTGAAAAAATGTTCCCCCGGAGAAAAACATTATTTCTCGTTAATCATGAATACTTCAATTTATTTAAGGAAAAAATAGATTGTATAGCGAGAGATCAATTTACTATTGACTCAGTAAGTAAGAATATTACAAATCGAACTGCTATTGAAATCGCAATAGTATATTCATTTAAATGTTGTGGAATTTCATATGAGAGTAATTACTTAGATGATACCTTTATTGAAACGCAATTTTCACCAGAAAATATTGTTAATTCAGCACTAATTAATGCATTAAAATTTTATGGACGTTCACCAACAGCAAGAGAATTCGATAATTATGTAGGACTTAATGGTGGCCCTTCACTAAGTTTTGTGAAATCTACTTTTTCATCATTTAATGATGCAAAAGTGAAAGCGGGCATTGATAGCTGGCCAAAAGGTAGATGGAGTAGGCCGTATTAATACATCGATTCTTGTATATCCTTTTTTATAATCGTTTGGTATAATAAAAATATATAAAACAGCTGGAAGCACCGCTGACTAGGGAAACCTATTCTGCGGTGCTTTTTTTATTAGAGTATAAAAGGAGTGTTTGAATTGTTATTTGAATCACGTATACCCAGTCGATTTGTCGGTGTTGAACCTGGAGAATACTTAGTTGTTGGAATTTCATTTAAAAAGGAAATCGAGAAGGACAATAAAAAAGAATACTCATGCATTACTACTAATTTTAAAATAGCTAATCTTGAAAGCCCGATCGACATATTGTCAGAACTTCTTGTATCCGAGCAGATGATTTTGAATTAATATGTATGTTGTAAAGTCGAGTTCATTATTAATAAATTAGGGGTATGCATAGCATATTCCTTTTTTATCCCATTGCATACGAACGTTTATTCGTATATTATTGATATAGGTATAGAACATACGTTCTTTGAATATGATTAGGAGGAAACCTAAATGCGAAAAGAACCCACACAAAATAAAATTATGTGTTTCATAAGAGCTGAAATTTCAAAAAAAGGATATCCCCCGACTGTAAGAGAAATCGGAGATGCTGTAGGGTTAGCATCTAGTTCTACGGTACATGGTCATTTAGAACGTTTAGAAAGAAAAGGATTAATTCGCAGGGATCCTTCAAAGCCAAGAGCAATAGATGTAATAAATTCTGGAATGCTTCCTTCATTAAATAGTGATTTCATTCGTATTCCTATTCTAGGCAAAGTTACTGCAGGGTCGCCAATAAACGCAATTCAACATATTGAAGAGTATTATCCAGTTAAGAAAGGTAAAATTGACGAAAGTTGTTTCATGTTGGAGGTCCAGGGTGAGAGCATGATTCAAGTAGGGATACTTAATGGTGATCATGTGATTATTCGGCCTCAACCGAATGCAGAGAATGGTGAAATCGTAGTTGCACTGACGGAGAGTAATGAGGCCACCGTAAAGACTTTCTATAAGGAAAAGGATCGTATTAGGCTACAACCAGAAAATTCAAAAATGGAGCCACTGTTTTACGATAACGTGATGATTTTAGGGAAGGTAATAGGAGTTATAAGAGCATTAATTCATTAGTACTCTTGTTTGATATAAAAAAACAAATAAATCTTCTTGATGGTTCAAGTCGAGATGTAAGCATAAAAATGTAACAAGATGAGTGTTCTATCAATGAGGTGGTATAGGTGTTGAATAAGCAAAGAATAGTGATGTTGATTGACATGCAAAGTTTTTATGCTAGTGTGGAAAAGGCCAAACAACCTTCTTATGAAAATAAACCATTGGTAGTCGCCGGAGACCCAGCCAAAAGATCAGGTATTATTTTAGCTGCGTGCCCATTAGCAAAACAGAAAGGAATTAAAACCTCTGAACCACTTTGGCAAGCACTTCAAAAATGTCCAGAGTTGATTATTGTAAGGCCACACATGCAAGAATATATAGACGTTTCAAATCAGATCATGAAAATAACCGAGTCGTTTACGGACTTAGTTGAACCTTACTCAATAGATGAATCGTTTTCTGACCATACTGCATCAATGCATTTGTTTGCAGATAACCCAATTGATTTAGCAAGGCAAATTCAAAAGAAGATCTACCTTGAAACAAAAGTGTTTGCTCGAGCAGGTATATCTTCGAATAAGACTTTGGCTAAGCTCTGCTGTGACCTCATTTCGAAACATATTCCCGATGGTATATTTCATTTACAGAAAGACGAACTAGATAAATACATCTGGGAAAAGCCAATTGGTGATATGTGGGGAGTCGGATCAAAGATGGAAAAACATTTGTGGAAAATGGGAATTAGTACAATTGGAGATTTAGCTAGAACACCTTTAAATAGACTTAAAGCTAGATGGGGAGTTAATGGAGAAGTGCTATGGCGCGTATCAAACGGCCTAGATGAGTCAACTGTATCATTAACATCTCATAATGTTCGAAAAAGTATTGGGAGCGGTATGACGCTTCCTAGAGATTTTAACCAGGCGTGGGAAATAGAGACTACCCTTCTCGATATCTGTACTGAAGTTACAAGGAGAGCGAGGAAAAGTGAATTAATGGCAAGAGTCGTTTCCGTAAGTATATCTGGATCTGATTTTGACCATCCTACAGGATTTCACAGACAGATGAAACTAGAGGATCCTACTAATATAACAGGCGAGGTATACGACGTTGCTAAGAAAATCTTTCATAGCTATTGGGATAGGCTGCCCGTCAGAAGAGTAGGTATTTCGTTATCTGAGTTATCTAGTGCTGAAGCTTATCAGCTTACTTTATTTGACGATAAGGAGCACCAAAGGGCTCTTGATAAGGTTATGGACGACATTAAGGATAGATTCGGGGAGATTTCTATTCTTAGAGCAAGCTCAGTTACATCTGCAGGGCAGGCAATTGATAGATCAACTAAAATAGGAGGGCATTACAGATGAGTAAAAAACTTCAGGGAAATGGTCTATGGGAATCCAGCAGGATGATGTTGCCACAACATAAAGAGAGTATTATTGAACATCAGAAACAGTACAATAAAAAACGTCGCCCAATAATTCACGAGGATGAATTGGAGTTAATTAATCGAAATATAAGTAACTCTCTATGCAATAAACATATTATAAAAGTTGAAATATTTAATGAATATGATGATCATATGGTCTGTGGTGTAGTAACAGATATAAGCCAGTTTAAAAATAAAATCAGGATGGAAATAGAAAGAGGATTTGAATGGATTGATTTTGATGAAATTATGAGTGTTCAGTTAATGTAACTGAATAAAACGAGTATTAGAGATCGGTTAAATAACTTATAATCAAATGCAAGTATTATCACCACAACCGATGTGCTGAGTAGATATCCCTGACGTTTACATTTAATTCGACTATCAAATACATTGAATTATGTGTTAATATATATGTAATTTAATACTCGATAGTGGAAGAACCACTTGCAGCCTACATGGTGTAAGTGGTTCTTTTTGTATACATCTTTATTTTGAGAGGAATGAATAGTTGTTATGAGTTTATTAAACTACAGGTCTTTACAAATTAACACTAATTTCACAACGTGTATGGAATATTTAGAATTGAATTGTATAGGACAATTTGTTGATGATAGGTCCGGTCATGAGCAGAATGGTGGAATAATAAGAGTGATGATTCTATCTGAATTTTGGACAGGGGAGGATCTAGAAAGACTATCAGATGGTATTGACGAAAGATTATCGCATTCACTTGAATGTCTAAAGAGGAATGTTCCGTATTTGGGGACAGTAGCTGTAATTCTGGAAAGCGAATTTGTCGGTCTATATAGAGAATTCGAATATAATGCTATTTCAGACATCACGAGATATTTAGAAGATATTTTACAAACAAATCATATTATATCAACCATAGCGTTTTCAAAGGAAATGAAGAGAGATCTTGGGTACCTACCTATGAAAGATCATCTCAAGGGGAAGTTTTATAGAGTTAAAACAATAGATCAAAATGTAACTTTGATTGATGAAAGAAGTCCTGATGAAGTTGTTTATTTGGATCAGGCGCATACTCCATTAATACTTAATAAGATTAAATCAATTGATGCGGCAGAATCAGAATCAAGATTATCTATTGAAGCTAAACTAATTGTGAATGACTTCAAGCACAATGGTAACAAACCAATATCTAAACAATCTATTATGGAATCATTGGCATTAACAAGTGAAGATGTAAGCTCAGCACTATGGGAATTACTTGAATTTGATCTTCTTGTTGAAATTGTAAATCACGAAATTGAATGCGAATCTCCTTTAGAATTAAAGTGTGAAAATGTTAGTGAGATGGAGTTATCTGATGCATCATATTTATATTCAGTAGCAAATCATAATATAGAAAATGTATTGCTAAATCTTGCTAGTGGGAAGGTCGATATTAATTGTATTAATGAGATAGAATATAATGCCTTATTTATAGCAATAAACAATTTGGATGTAAAAATGGCCAATTTGTTATTAGAAAAAGGAATCGATCCAAATTATGAAAATTCGGATGGCATTACAGCATTGAAATTATGTTGGAGAAAGAATGATAAAGAATTGGAAAAGTTAGTTCAAAAATATGGTGCAACTATAGATTAATACTCTTATTGAATAATTGTACTTAAATAACAGAGGATGTAAGTTAACATCCTCTGTTTATTGAATATCAACATTTATGTATGGTCGAGTGGATTACAATAGGCTTATGAACCACAGAATTAAAGCAATAAAAACAAAGACAAAACTAGCAATAAGATTATATTTAAATAGAAATTCCAAGCCTTTAGTAAATCCCAAAGATTTCTTATATGCAATAATAATACCTATGAATTGCATTAATAATGTAATTAAAATGATACCTTTAAGAACCACGATCCACCCACTCCCGTATCAATTGAATGCATTATTGCTTATCCTCTAAAATCAGTTCCATTATGTAGTTATCTAATGCACGCTCGATTCCCTGTTCAAATAGAATCGCTTTTTCAGGTAGATCGAAAGAAAAGCTCATCTGTGTAGAGAATTTTTGGATTGGTTCTTTACTAAATATATTTCCATTTTGATCACTTCTAATTATGCGAGCTGATTTTATACTCTTTTTTAAAAAATATGTTTTGAATTTTACAGAGAATGAAGTGTTAAATTTTTGATTTACTCTTTCAAATAATTTATTATCCTCAATATGAATTTTAATAGTTACGATATGTCGTTTGTGATCTTCAATCGTCTTGAGACGTACATCCCAGGGTAAAGGTTGCTTAATTTCATTCATAATATCCACCTCGTTCTTAGATTTAATAATTGGCATACTCATATATATAACATGGTATTTACATTCCTTCATCTCGATAATATAATAGTTGATATTAATATGTATACTTATTCATTTACTTCTTGTGGAGGCATGCGCCAGACCACTATTCTAATGGTTATTTAATTCCCACAATATTAACGGGAATATGATGCCAATAATTGCATTCGTATGAATGATTCCAGATGTTTTTAAAGGAGTTGTTACCGAATGTTTTTTTGTGTTTAAAACCTCAATCTAAGCCTCTTTTCTATTTTACCAGAGTCCAAAGCGCCATGGTTAATTCGATAATTCTTTTTATCGAATTAAATCTATAAATCATTAAGAGCATCTAATAAAGATGAACAAACAATAATTGTGCACAATAAGTGTGTCTATTGATTTGTTAATTTTATTAGGTGCTTTTTTTATGTACCTACAACCCAAATTATTTATTTGAAAGGAAGATTAATATGAACAATGAATCAAAGCACAATGTGAGAAAAGCTCAAGAACACCTTAGTGAAATTGAAAGATATAAGACATTCTTAAAAGTATGCGAGTTAACTGAAAAATTAGGAACAGATATCAACAGATTTGAAACTCAGTGGGGAGTAACTGGAAGCACTGATCAAATGAATGAGCTTGCCAAAGAGAGGTTGGAATATCAGTTGTATCTGAGAAATATATACGCTGAAATGAAGTCAATTGAAACAGAGTATTTTGGTATCCAAGAAAATCACATAATGCCATTGAACAAAGAAGTTGTAATGTCACCAATACCAACTGAAGTAACACAGTTGGTATACTCAGAAATAAAAGAGGAACGATACGTTATTGCAATGAATCTGGATGAATATACGGAGTACCGGATAAATTTACTAAACGGAATCTCGTACAATGATAACTTAAATCTTGTAGATACCTATAAGAACATAGAAGATGTACCAGCACTCTATGGGAATGAGAAAGTAATGAAAATTATAGGATATGAAGGGAACTGGAGTATTAGTGGAGAACTTAAAGATGATTATATAAATCTGAACCAAGTGGATTAAATTAAAATAGAGGGACGGAGTTCAAAATCCGTCTCTTTTTTTGATTGATTTTTATAGTTACGTTTTCTATAATGAAAGTAATCAAATATTATCAGCCTTCGAGGAAGAACCCGAGGCCATTGGATAACATTCCAATGGTCTCTTTTTGTATTCTGGCTTCTTAAAATGATGTTTTAATAAAACGAGAAATGGATGGTGTTTATTTTTGATGAATAAAATAATTAGACAAGTAATTTCGTTGGCAATGTTCATGGCCATGATAGTCATGATCTTGCCGTATCCCGCTTCAGCTGCAACAGAAACTAAGCTAGCCAGTGTATCGTTTTCTGTTGAAGTAGGACTTAGCCCTGAATTCAACTCAGATACTTATTATTATGCTGGTAGCGTCCTATCAACTCAGAGTTCAATTACTGTAAAACCTCTAGTATCAGGCGATGGAGCGACAGTAAAAGCTAATGGTAAACTCATCAATAATGGAGGAGGTTCTAGCCCTATTGAATTAAATTATGGTGATAATTTGATAAGTGTAGTAGTTACAGCTTTTGATGGTACAGCAAAAGATTACATATTCATAATTAATCGTCCGAAGAGTAACATGTCTGTTGATCTGACGACATTATGGATTAATGGAGCTGAAATGGATCAAGCTTTCAATCCAGGAAGAACTTACTACACAGGGAGAGTTACTGCTTCAACTTCGTTTGTGGTCATTACTCCAACAGCTGAAGAGTATACCAATGTGATGATCAATAATACTTCGTTAGGTCATAGTGGCAATCTCGTCGTAAATCTAGAGGTGGGTAACAATACAATTGAAGTGAATGTTAGTGTACAAGGAATGGCTACAAGGACTTATATATTTGTTATTAACCGACCACCAACTAATGGTAATGTTCAAATTAGGTCACTCTACATTAATGGAGAACCAATAAGCCAATCAGGGACATCGTTTGTAGGATATGTACCTGTTGCTGCAACGAGCGCTGACGTTGTTATTAATACAGGACAATCCACAAGTAAGGTCAATCTATATGGAAATGTAGTTAATTCAGGAAAACTAATTAACCTTTTCTTAAAGCAGGGTAACAATCTTCAATTTCCAATTGTAATTTCAGATACAAATGGCACTACTCAAACATATGAACTTTATATCGTTCGCGATGATGCTAAGGTAGGTAAGTTAGGTAAGGCAGGAACCAATGCAACTATAGGAAGTAATTCAAATGTAACTGGAACTCCTAACATTGATTTAACTACCGGAAAAGTAACGATCACAGAGGGTAAAGGTGGGTTATCGATCGTTGAAAAAATCAATTCAACAAGCCGGAAACATACCGTAACTGTAGATACTCCTTCTCTAAAAACAGCGATTTCAAATCACAATATAAAAGAAGTTATTGTTGATTACTCTACTATGACTACAGTCCAAGATCGTGTAACAGTACAACTTGATGGAACCATAGCAAAATTACTCACAGATAAAAAAATACCCATTAAGCTTAAATCATTGAATGGCGCGGTTATTACAGATCTTACTAAACTCAATGGTTGGAGTAATGGGGGGGCAATTTCTATTGGTCGAAATGAAATTGGAGTTAATTTCTCTAAAGAGTTTATACCTGTAACGGGATTTATAAATATTGAACATACAGGGACAGAAGGGGTTCTAGGGTCACCATTCACGGTTGAAGTACCTGTTCTATATTCAGACAATGATCTTAAACTTGCTAACATATATAAAATCAATGGAAAAGACTTTAATATGGTTTCTAGTTACACATTAGATACAACTAAATACGCCAATGGTGTAAGTTCAGGTGATTATATTGTAATGAATTATAAAAAGAGTTTCACTGATATTTCTAAGCACTGGGCATTTAATTTGCTTGACTTTTTATCAAAAAAACAAATTATTAGCGGTTATCCAGATGATACATTTCGCCCTAACCGATATGTAACAAGGGCAGAGTTCACCTCTATTTTAGTAAAGGCATTGATGGATAAACAAGGGATTTCAAATTCATCTAATTCAAGCTTTCAAGATGTTTCTGAATCAGATTGGTTTTATCCTGTTGTAAATAATGGCTGGAAACTAGGATTGGTCACTGGTATCACAAGCGACTCATTCCAACCTGATAGAAAAATCAATCGTGAAGAAATGGCAACGATTGCAGTAAGAGCATTTAGATTACTTAAAGATATCGATCCAATAACAACTGCTCAAATCAATTCAATATTAACTCCATTTGGGGATTCAGGTGAGATTAGCGGTTGGGCAAAATCAGATATGGCCACAGCAATAAATTATAAATTGATTGATGGTGTCGGCAATAATTTATTAGCAGGTAAAGAATTTGCAACAAGAGCCCAAGCTGCAGCGATTATATATAAAGTGATTAATCAATCCGTTGGATTTTAGATTAAACTGTTATGATATGCGCCCTATAATAATCGTTGACTATAGCGGAATGAGCTAAGACTGAAGTATATGGTCTTGCTAACATGAAACTAGTAGAAGGGTACCCAGATGGATCGTTTAGACCGCGAAATTAACAAGAGCTGAGAGTGCGATGCTTATATACCGTGCATTAGAACATTTATAAAATTATAAAACAAGGGTAGAGGATATTTCTGCCCTTGTTTTTTTCTGAATTGTACAGATCCACAATTTATCATTTTCCGAAAGAAGACTCCCACCTCAATGAATGTCAAGGGCGAAGGCGAATGAATAGGTGGAAGATGAATTTCGGTTGGCGATAGCCAAATATTTCCTCCATATGATATAATGGAACAAATGTTCTTGATATGATGGAGGTATGACTCATGTTAGTACATAAAGCATACAAAATTCGTATCTATCCAAACAGAAAACAAGCAGAACTCATACATAAGACCATCGGTTGTTCAAGGTTCGTCTTCAACTTTTTCCTTGCCAAACAGAAAGAAAAAGATGCCTATTGGTACATCGTTGAAGAAATGAGACAGAATGGTCAACTACCATCCAACAACTGGAAGGGTGCCTTTTTCAATAAATATGAGTCTGTCAAAGCTGTCCGTGAATTAAAAAAACACTATTCTTTTCTTAAAGAAGTAGATAGTATTTCCCTTCAAAAATCGGTCGAAAACTTAGCAGATTCATTCCAACGCTATTACAAAAAGCAAAACAAACAACCACGTTTCAAATCAAAAAAGAATCCTCTTCAATCTTATACAACCAAGTATACGAATGGCAATATAGCTGTCATAGAAAATCGTATGAAGTTGCCTAAACTTGGATGTGTTCGGTTTGCCAAAAGTCGTGAAGTCGAAGGTCGCATATTGAGTGCTACCATCAGACGTAATCCATCAGGTAAATACTTTGTTTCTATAACGACTGAAGTCGAAGTAATCGAATCTCCTAAAACAAACTCGATCATTGGAATCGATCTAGGCTTACAAGATCTTGCTATTTTCTCGGATGAAACGATCCATTGTAACCCTAAGTTTTTCTACATGTTTGAAAAGGAATTAGCCAGAGCGCAAAGAATCATGGGTAGACGAACCATAGGTGGTTCAAATTGGCATAAAGCCAAAATAAAAGTAGCGCGTATTCATGAGAAGATTACCAATGCACGAAAAGATTACTTAGACAAGATTTCAACCGAAATTGTCAAAAACCACGACATGATTGGGATGGAAGATTTGTCGGTATCAAATATGCTTAAAAATCACAAACTGGCTAAAGCCATCAGCGACGTATCATGGTCACAATTCAAGAGTATGATTGAATACAAAGCGAAGTGGTCCGGCAAACAAGTCGTTACCGTTGCTAGAAACTTTCCTTCCAGCCAGCTCTGCTCCAGTTGTGGCTACAAAAACATAGACGTTAAAAATCTCAGACTACGTGAATGGGACTGCCCAGAGTGCCATACCCATCATCAAAGAGATATTAACGCAGGAATCAATATTAAAAATGAAGCCATAAGGCTTCTAACCGTTGGAATGACGGGGATCGCCTAATCAAAAACGAACCGATAGGTTGGTGTTCTTAGGAATCTCCCACTTCAAACAGACCGTAAGGTCGGTTAAGTGGTGAGTAGTTCAAAAAAGATCATCATAATGACATGATAAATTTATTTTTAAAACCTCAAAAAAGGGATACCCCTACTTCAATGTTAGGTGGGAAATGATATAGATACAGAGTATAAAGCAGTGAAATTTTACGGCTAATATGATATGCTATGGCTATAACATTAACTATTAACCACCTTCTCTCCAGCATGAGCATAGAGAGCATTCTATTTATAAAGCATCTAGCAAAGATGATCAAACTTTAATTCACACCTACGTGTGTTTATTAATTTGACGTTTTTGCTAGGTGCTTTTTTTGTGTACCTTACAACCCAAATAATGATTTCGAAAGGAAGTTTAAAATGAAAAAAGAAACCAATTACAGTATGAGAGTTGCAAGAAGGTGTAAAGACAACATGGGGCTCGATCTGTCAAAGAATGCTCTATTTACAGAATCAGCAATGTTCAGTGGTCTTGGAAACTCTAAGGAGATTGAAGAGACTACAAAGAAATTAAGTCTTATTCGTTGTCCAAACACACCAGATGGACATGATTTTGATCTTTGGGAAGGCAACCAATTGTTGGAACGCTTTAAAACGAAAATGGCAGCAATAACTTATGCTAACAGGAAATTCTCAAACGTAGTTGTTAATGATCGAAGTTAAGAACTTAGTTATACTTGTTCCATGTTGGGACCTCTTCTATTGCATAGCCGATAATGATTGGATATAATTTAAACATACCTTATATCAGATTTTTCCAATATTAACGGAAGGTCATGCGACGAATTCCGAATTCTTAGATCCTATGGATCCTTTTACTACTGAAACCTTGTTTCGGTGTGTATATTGTAGAATCGTTAATCAGCATGATCTTTTTTTGTTATATGTTGATTGTCTGATGTATCCCCCAAAAACACTCAGTTTTGAGTGGTGTAAGGAGTAATCCTTTATCGCCACCCATTCTGAGTGTTTTTTTATTTTTAATAACCATGAAGGCGGTTTGAAAAGTCTATTTTATCTAATAGGAAAAAATCTCATTTTGGAGGAGAAAACTATGGCGATTCGTTTTATACTCGGTCGAGCCGGAAGTGGAAAGACGGAAAAATCTTTGGAGGAAATAAAAGAAAGGATCATTTCTGACGTTAAAGGACATCCAATTATCTTCTTGGTGCCTGAACAAGGGACATTTCAAGCAGAACACGCATTGTTGACTACTCCGGGCATAAATGGGCTAATACGCGCGCAGGTCCTTTCGTTTAAAAGACTGGCGTGGAGAGTTATGCAGGAGCAAGGCAATACTGTAGGAAACCCAATTGATGATACTGGGAAGAAGATGTTGCTTCAAAGAATTCTTCAGAAGCACAAAGATGAGTTCAAAATATTTCACGCATCAACGGAGAAAATGGGATTCATTGATAATTTAAATTCCATGTTGAGTGAACTTGGTCGATATTGTCTTACACCCGACATGCTCCAAACGCAACTAGATAATATGGAAGTAGCAGAATCAGATGAAGTTGTTCTACAGGATAAACTTAACGATTTGTTAATCGTATTTCGGGAGTTCGAACAGATTCTTGCTTCAAACTATCTCGATGGCGAATCCTATTTAACTCATCTTACAACTCAATTATCTCAAAGCGCTTTAATAAAGGGAGCTGAGCTTTGGATCGATGGGTTTAATGGATTTACACCTCAAGAAATTGATGTTTTAGGGCAAGCAATGGTGCACTTTCAAAATGTAACCATCACATTATGTCTCGATCGTCCTTATGAAGCAGACGATGTTCCCAGTGAACTCGATCTCTTTCATCCTACAGCGATGACTATGATCACGATACAAAATCAGATTAGAGATCTTGGATTAGAACCCGCTTCATGTGAAGTGTTAGATTCAGCTGTAATCCCTCGATTTAAGGATAGTCCAATGATCGCTCATCTTGAAAAGGTGTTTGATAAACGACTAAATGGAACACGGGTAGCATACGGCCAACCAAGTGATGATATAACGATTTTTTCTGCGTCTAATCGTCGTGCTGAAGTGGAAGGGGCTGCAAGAGAGATTATCCGCCAAGTGAGGGATGAAGGTCTAAGGTATCGCGATATCGCTATCAGAGTGAGAAATATTGAGGACTATAGTGATTTGTTTTCCACTATATTCAAGGATTATGGTATTCCTTACTTTTTAGATGAAAAGAGGATCGTACTACATCATCCTATAGTTGAGTTCATTCGTTCTGCTATGGAAGTTATACAAAACTACTGGCGTTTTGATTCCGTTTTTAGATGTGTTAAAACGGACCTATTGTTGCCTTTGGTTGATGGAAAACTTCCTCGGAAAAATAGTCGGCGCATTGCCCGTAATGAGATGGATGAGCTAGAAAACCTCGTTCTTTCTTTTGGGATTAGTGGTGCGAGATGGGGAGATACGAAAAATTGGAATTTCAAGAGTTATCGTTCAGTGGATGATGATGATCCAGAAGAAATCGACCCAGCCTATACCAAGAGAATGGATCATTGTAGACGAACGGTAGCTCGACCACTGAAGGCATTCCAGAAGAGAATGAAGAAGGCTTCCAATGTTCGAGATCAAGTGGAGGCTCTCTATTTACTTCTTGAAGATGTGTCTGTAACAGAGAAATTACAACAGTGGAGTGAAGAAGCATTTCTTGAAGGTCGTCCTGAGAAATCAAAAGAACATGCACAGATTTTCGATAACATTATGGACATGCTTGATCAGATGGTGGACATCCTTGGTGATGAAACCATTTCAGGAGAATTGTTCAGAAAGATAATTGAAACTGGTTTGGAAAGTATCCGTCAGGGCCTCGTTCCACCGGCGTTAGATCAAGTGTTGATCGGTAGTATTGATCGAACTAGATCTGCTCAAGTTGTGGTAGCTATGGTGCTTGGTGTAAATGATGGGATATTACCACAAGCCATTAGTGAAAATGGAATCATGAATGAGACAGAACGAGAGACACTCACCAAGGCAGGCCTTAAGTTAGCTGATGGGGCGAGAAGAAAATTATTAGATGAACAATTCTTGATTTATACGGTCTTATGTTCTCCATCCAAATGTCTTTGGTTAAGTTACCCTTTAGCGGATGAAGAGGGTGCTAAGTTATTACCTTCTGAGATCATTAAACACTTAAAGATATTATTCCCCTATGCGAGAACAGGTCAACTACAAGGTGAACCCACTTCCTCTATGAATGATCAAGAAAGCCTCAGTTACATTGCTTCAGCAAACAAAGCGTTATCCTATTTGATGGTTCAACTGAAACAGTGGATGACAGGAGAACCACTCGCAAATGCGTGGTTGGATGTCTATAACTGGTTGCAAAATAGTCCGGATTGGACTAACAAACTTGCACTGCTTACGGGTTCCTTAGCTTACACCAATGAAGAGGCTCCTTTGACTGAAGAGACGAGTTTACTTTTGTATGGTGAGAACTTGCGTTCCAGTGTATCGAGAATGGAGAAATTCGTCTCATGTCCATTTATGCATTTTGCTGAAAATGGCCTTCGATTACGCGAACGACAAATTTTCAAACTTGGAGCCCCGGATATTGGTCAACTGTATCATGCCTCATTAAGTGGACTATTCAAGGAACTTCAAACGGATAACATTCGCATGGAGGATTTGTCTGCAGAAGAACTCTTAAAACGGGCAGCATCAATCGTCGATCGATTATCACCTCGACTTCAAGGGCAGATATTAGATAGTTCTTTCCGATATCGTCATATCTCACGTAAAATCACAAACATCGTAGGTCGATCAGTCGGTGCTTTACATGAGCATGCTAAACGTGGAGAGTTTCGTCCGGTAGGGCTAGAACTTGGATTTGGTCATGGGCAGCTACTACCTCCTTTGAGCATTGATCTCCTTAATGGGCGTTCTATGGATGTGGAAGGAAGGATAGACCGAGTTGATGCTGCTATTGTGAACGAGGATACTTCCTTGCTACGAATCATTGATTACAAGTCGAGCATGAAAAACCTAGCTTTAACAGAAGTGTATCAGGGAATGTCCTTGCAAATGCTAACTTATTTGGATGTTGCAATGAGTAATTCTCAACTGTGGCTTGGAACTAAGACATCTCCAGCAGGTGTACTTTATTTTCATGTGCATAATCCTATGATTACTAATGCTAATCCATTAGATCACGACGTTGCTGAAAAAGAAGTGCGGAAGCATTTTAAAATGAAGGGTCTTGTCCTAGCTGATCAAGATGCTGTTCGTATGATGGATAACCAAGTCGATGGCCACTCTGAACTAATTCCGGTTGGATTAAAGAAAGATGGAGGCTTTCATAGTAACTCCTCTGTCGCAACATCTTCACAATGGGAGCTACTTCAAGGGCATGTACGGGATACCATAGGACAAATCGGATCTGAAATTTTGAGTGGGCGGGTAGATATAACACCTAACCGTACAAGTAAAAAGACAGCTTGCGATTATTGTTCATATAAGCCGGTGTGTAAGTTCGATTCTCTCTTTGATGGTAACCACTACAATACCGTAAAAAGTATGAGTAATGAGGATGTTTGGCAAGCAATAGACGGTAAAGACGAGGCCAATCCTGATGAAAATAAATGATTCTCTGAAGGGAAGTAGATAGTGTGTCTGCAATCAAATCAAATGTAAGTACGAAATGGACCGCCGATCAACTCAGCGCTATCGTAGAGAATGATAAGGATATTCTAGTATCTGCAGCTGCGGGTTCTGGTAAAACTGCTGTTTTGGTCGAAAGAATTATTAAAAAAGTTAGTAACCCTGATATTCCAGTTCATATTGATGAGTTATTAATTGCAACGTTTACGAAAGCTGCAGCTGCTGAGATGAGAGAGCGAATAAGGGATGCTTTGGAGAAAGAAGTTTTCAAAGATCCAGAGAGCGACCACATTCGCAAGCAACTCGCATTGATTAATCGCGCATCGATCACCACATTACATTCATTTTGCAAAGAGGTCATCCTAAGGTATCACCAAAGGATTAATCTAGATCCAAGTTTTCGTATCGCTAATACAACGGAATCAGACCTTATCCGACAGGATGTATTGGAAGTGTTGATGGAACAAAAATATGAGAGTATGGTTCCGAGTAGTTCATTTTGGACTTTAGATGCATGGTTCAGTGGCGAGAAGAGTGATGATGCGCTATTAAAGCTCATTGCGGAGCTATACGACGCATCTAGAAGTCATCCTAATCCAGAGCATTGGCTATTATCTATGGCGAATCTTTTTGAAGGTTCGGATTCTGGTTCCATATGGTTCGACAGCTTGAAGACAGATGTCGGCTTGGAACTTCAGAGTATTCAAGCCATGCTCATGGACGCAATAAAAGTAGCTATGTCACCTGAAGGACCACTTCCTTACCTCGACAATCTCCAGAGTGAAGTAAGTAATCTGGAGACGATTATATCGTCGTCTGCTTCTACATGGGATGATTTGTATGACAGTTTACAGGTTAACGTATTCGAACGTTTGAAGCCTTGTAAGAAAGACAGTTTTGATGAGTCTCTCATTAAACGTGTGAAAGATACACGTGATGGGGCTAAGAAGGCATTGGAGAAGGTAAAGGAAGAGATCTTCAAACGCTCTCCTGAGCAATATCGGAACGAACTACATCAAATGGCGCCGTTAATGCGTGAACTGGTTGATCTGGTTATATCTTACGGCAAAGAGTACCAATCTGCTAAAGCAGAAAAGAATCTAGTCGACTTCTCAGATCTTGAGCACTATTGTTTGCAGGTGTTAGCCATCGAAGTGGAACCGGGCATTTACACTGCATCGCCAGCTGCATTTGCGTATCAAAAGCAATTTAAAGAAGTTCTCCTTGATGAATATCAGGATACCAATCGTGTTCAAGAAGCTATTGTGAGCATGATATCGAAAAGTGAACCAGGTAACCGATTCATGGTAGGTGATGTTAAACAGTCCATTTATCGATTTCGTTTGGCGGAGCCAGGATTATTCTTGGAGAAGTATGCTCGATATACTAAGGACGGTTCAATAGATGGAATGAGGATTGACCTCGCTTCCAATTTTAGAAGCCGTCGAGAAATCGTTGATTCGGTAAATTATATTTTCCGTCAGATTATGAGTCCCCGAGTTGGTGAGGTTCCCTACGTTAAGGAGGCTGAGTTAATCTACGGAGCAAACTATCCAGAAGAATCAACGGAACCACAAGATTATACTACAGAGGTCTTGTTAATTGATCTCGATAAGAAAGAAACTAGTGAAGCGGATCTATCTTTCATAGTACAAGATGAAGAAGATGAGGATAGTTCATATTTCTTACAGCTTGAAGCTCAAGATATTGAACCCGCTGCGATGGAAGCAAAAGTTATCGCTAAGGAAATCAATAAACTTATGGGCAAGACTGTAAATAAGAAGTTTGAGGTATACGATAAGAATTCAGGTGGCATGCGCTCCGGTACTTACCGTGATATTGTCATAGTCTTGAGATCAACTAAAACTGCTTCTGCGATGATTGAAGAGTTGAAACTTCAAGGGATACCAGCCTATGCGGAAGTAAACAGCGGGTATTTTTCAGCTACTGAGGTTGAGATGATGATGTCGATCTTAAAAATCATCGATAACCCCTATGATGATATTCCGCTTGCTGCTACACTTCGTTCTCCAGTTGTTGGGCTTTCCGCTAATGATCTTGCTAAGATTCGCTCTTCTAAACGAAGTGGACCCTTCTATGAATCTCTTATGAGGTACATAGGAGAGATACTTCCAGGTGAAAAGGAAGTTCCAGAAGATAACCAACTTCTTCTTAATGAAACAGGGACTGGAGTTGAATTACTCAGAAGGCATGACCCAATTTCTATTAAGTTACGAACTTTTTTGACTCACTTAGAAAACTGGAGAACGGATGCAAGACAAGGATCATTAGCTGACCTGATTTGGAAAATTTACCGTGAGACGAATTATTATGATTTCGTTGGTGGATTACCTGGTGGTATCCAACGACAAGCGAACCTCAAAGCATTGTACGATCGTGCTAGGCAATATGAGGCGACTTCATTTAGAGGTTTGTTCAGATTCTTGCGCTTTATTGAGCGTATGAAAGAATCGGGGAATGACCTCGGCACGGCAAAAGCTCTTGGGGAACAAGAAGATGTAGTCCGTATTATGTCGATTCATAAATCCAAAGGGCTAGAGTTTCCCGTTGTATTTATGGCTGGTTTAGGTAAACAATTTAATCAGCAGGATCTGAACGGTAGTTTTCTAATTCATAAAGAACTTGGCTTCGGTCCTAAATTCGTCGATACAGACCTAAGAGTAAGTTATCCGTCCTTATCATCCTTAGCAATCAAACGGAGAATGCGGATGGAATTACTCGCTGAGGAAATGCGGGTGTTGTATGTGGCGTTGACAAGAGCGCGTGAAAAAATGTACCTTGTTGGAGCCATTAAGAATTTAGACAAAAAGATTAATTCGTGGATGAAGCATTTAGGACTTAAAAACGTTCTCTTACCGGATCATGATTTAGCAAAAGCTACTTCATATTTAGATTGGTTAGGGCCCGCTTTAGTACGACATGCAGACGCTCAACTTTTACGCGACATGACCGGTTTTGGTTATGCTGATTCATTATCTGATGAGGAGTCTAAATGGAACATACGTATTATGGATCCGAACGATTTAATAGTTGTTAGTGATCTGAATTTAATTCCTGTAGACAATGATGAGCGTAACATTCAGGTGCAATCGATATTAAAGCATGAACCTGTCACTTCAGAATCATCTACCATTCAAGATCAAGTCATTCGTAGACTGGAATGGGAGTATCCATTTGCTGTTGGTTCAACGATATTCTCGAAGACTTCGGTATCTGAGTTAAAGAGAATAGGGGAGATCAACCCGATGGTAAGGAATTCTCTTGCTGAACATAGTAGTGTGACACAAACCATTGGACAGATTAAAAAGGGTGGATCAATCACTCCTATCGGCTCAAGACGGCCTAGGTTTATGGAGCAAAGGGACATGACTGCAGCGGAGCGAGGGACGGTATATCATACGGTAATGCAGAATCTACCGATTGATGGTATGAAAAAAACGTTAAGCCTAGCTAAGGTGAAATCTGAAATTCAAACTATGGTAGATAAGCGACTCTTCACTGCCACACAAGCTGAGGCAGTAGATGTTCAACAAATTGCTAATTTCTTTACACAAGAGATAGGTAAGAAGATTCTATCTTCAAAAAATCTTCTACGTGAAGTGCCATTTACCTATGGTCTTTCCGCAGATGAGATTTACCCTGATACTGATGGTCCAGTAGGTAAAGAGACTATATTAATACAGGGTGTAATAGACTGCTTATTTGAAGATGGAGATGACTTAGTTCTTTTGGACTTCAAGACAGACTCAGTGAAGGATCAAACTCCTGAACAACTGATTGAAAAGTATCGAATACAACTTGAGCTTTATGCTAGAGCAATAGGAGATACTTGGAATCGACCGGTTACTAAGAAGTACCTGTATTTCTTTGATGGTGGGTTGCTTATTGAATTACAATAAATATAGAGGACGACATCTAAAAGGTGTCGTCTTTTTCTTTTGGATGAATTTTAAATTAGGCTACTTAAATTGCCTTAAACAGATCCTTTATTCTTTAGTTGGATAGAGGCGCATGATATCCTTTTACAAGCCTTTAAGCACGGAATGAAAAATTTGTTTTATATACTCATTGCATATCCTGGAACAAAGGATTAGTTTCAATTGAGAAATGATAATTCAATTATTGTGTTCTATCGTTTCTTGCTTGTTAAGTTCAGGGATGAAACAAAAGTATTGATATAATCGTATTATAGATAACTAAAAGAATGGAGTTGAAAAGAAAATGGCTAAGCGTACAAAATTGAAATTGTTATATATGACGATCCTATCTCTCGCGTTTATAGTAGTAGCTTTAGGAGTAGATATAAAAAACGAACACTTGTATTCTGTAATAACTTTATTAGCTGTTCTAGGCAGCGTGTTTTTATTAACTATGTTAATATTCATACTGCCAGGGCGTTTGAGTAAGAAGAGATAAATAGGCCAAATCAGGAAGATTCATGGAAGATTATAATACCTACCTTAGTAGTTACATATTTATCTGGAGTACAAGCAAAGTACAAATTAAATCCATTGGAAGTGCCAGACTGGTTGTATTGTTTTTTAATAGGTATACTGATCGGAATGTGTATCTATTACAGAAGGAAGTCACACATGCAGGAAACCATCGCGTTCTACATATTCGAGGTCATCAATTGTCCCTATGTGCTTGATGTACCGGTATAATTGTTGGATATATATTGTTACCGTACTTTATTCTGTTTCAGTTAGGAATTTTTATTGGTATAATCTTCTGTGTTCCCTTACTTGTAGATGGTTTCACAGAAAAATGGAAATCCTGAGAAAGTAATAATTTCTTACGGATATCGACTGTTTATTGTTTTGGAGTAAGGCAATGTATCCTTATCAGTTGGGAGCGCAGTTAGTACGTATTCTTTCATAAAAGATAGAATTAGATTTATATTATCTTAGGAGGTGTCCATATTTGGAAACAAAGATTTTACTTTCAGCTGTTTTTATTGTTATATTCACTTTACAAACATTAACATTGGTTTTGCAATTAATAAGAAAGAAGTATATAGATTCATTACTAAGTTGCCTCTTCATCAGTTCATTCTTAACTGTATCTGGAGGAGTATATTTTGAATCCCACAGCACAAAAATTATAGGCATGTCTCTTTTTGTGCTGATAACAATTGCTCAAGCGAAATATTCATTAATAGAATATAAAAGGAGTCATAAAAACAACATCCAATCCTAGACAATCTTTATATTTAACATGAGTTTATACCATGGTTTTCATTCATATATCAACCACCACTTTATCGTAAACATGAGAATAGAGGAATAAAATCTTTAATGTCTATGGCAAATGAAATTATATTAAGGCATCATATCCATGATAATGAGACGGGTGCATAATGTTAAACTCTACACCTTCACTATAAAAAGAATATTAAAAGAACTGTGGAATTTATGCTGGGACAATAAAATGAAGTGATATACAGGAGATATTTGATATGAGCGTCGATTTAAGATTCTATCTAAGTTCAATTAGTAAAGATATCGAATTCAAGATTTTATAGCAGGATATAAGAGTTCCTAATCAGGAGGATTTATGGAAGAGAATAATACCTTATTAGTTACATATTTATCAGGTGTACAAAGCAAGTACACATTAAATCCATCGGGAGTGTCAGAGTGGTTGGAATGTTTCAAAACAAACAAAAATTATGTCTTTAAGAGTGGGAACTTTATCGAAGGTATAAATCCAACATTAGTAGCAACCTTTAAAGTCACTAATCGGTTCACGGAAATATATCAAAAGGTAGAAAACATTAAACAAGCAATAGTTGTTGATGTCGTTGAGAATAAACCAACAAAAATACCCGTAAGTTCTGGGATGGTTTATGAAACTGAAGTTGAGCATGAACCTGAACTTTATGGTAGACCAATGAGCGCATATTTGACTGTATTCAATTACAAGGTGGAATGTAAATGTGGAGCGAATTATGAAGCAAGAGAAAAACAACGTTTGATGTTAGTCGGTCCTTGTACTAAATGTAACGCCCCTGTGTTTACAGATGCTGAGTTAGGTTTAGTAGAGGGCGACCGGGGACTTTGTTGGTTGATGACTAACAAAAGATATATTGTTAGGGAGCGTTCTATGGAGATTATTAATAATCTCAAAAGCTATATGAATGAAAGTTTGGATAAAGTTAAAACGGTAGAATGCACCTCATGATATTAATTCATATTTTCCTGATTTTTTCTAATTATAATGTTACCTGCTTGGATTATTGAAGGATCGGTTTATCTTATTTATAAAGTAATTAGTATGGTTATCAAGTTTATATGGATGCTAGTAGAAATGGTTATGAATATAACGTTATTCACTAAAAAGGAGTGATACGACATGGAAGAAACTAAGGGAATTACTTGGAAAGAAGAAATTAGTAAACATATGTGGGGCATTATTCTTTTGATTATATTTTCAGTTGCAATTGGCGCTTTACTATTTTTCTCTAATAAAGAGGATGAAAGAGTAGCTAAGACAGTCTTTCAAACTTCCGGTACTGTACAATCGATTAGAACGGTACATAGTGAGGGTCGGCATTTTGGATTTCATATTGAGACTAAATATCTTAAAATTTCAGGTGAAGAGTATGAGATTTCCAAAGAAATGATTACTAATATTGGTAAAGGTGATGTATTGAAAGTGTCAGGTAAATTAGGACGTATTGATAAGTTGGAAAAAGTAGAGGGTAATGAATGAATCATATATACTATGATGGGCGTTATTTACTAAAAAGGGGTGATTTTATGAAAGTTTCAGCTGCTATGATTGTTAAAAATTCTCAACGTTGTATTTCTACCGGAATGACTTCTACAATCTCGCCTGCAACGGTATTATCATAAACAATATCAAAGACTGCCTTTTGACCTGAATTTTCCGTAGCATCTACGAAATGTAACGCCCCTGTGTTAAAGATATATTGTTATGGAACGTTCTATGGAGATTATTAATAAACTCAAAAGCTATATGAATGAAAGTTTGGATAAAAATATAACGGAATGTGAAATCCCTATATTTCTCTTGGAGTAACAATCCTATCTATTTACATATGTCTAAGTTATTAATATAATAAGGTTAATTGCATACCGGAAACGAGGAAGCACCTCGCACATAGGCTCACGCCTGTGTACGAGGTGCTTTTTTTGTTTTGAGTACCTAAAGTGGGAAGCAATACATTTTTTGTTCTTTGAAAACTTTATTGAATGTTTTACATGAATCTGGTGAATAAGGTTCGAGCAGGTTCCCTTTATAGTAGTGAGGCAAATAGAAACGCGTCAAGAGGAGAGGTGGGATGAATCCTAAATTTTTGAGAGATGTAGGGACTGTAGCTGATACTGCTCGGGATCTTTTCTCTACTACATTCAACAATCGAAAGGAAGATATCTATGTCAAAAAGTATAATAAAATCAGTAAAAAAATTAGGAATACTTTCAGTGGCTTTATCGGTAGTTATATCTGGATTAACCATTAGTCCTCAACCAACCATGGCATCTGGTACACCTCCAACCTTTACAGGAGCCTATCAAACTGGTAATCATGTCAAATTGGAATGGGCTACAGAGATGGCTGCTGCCGATATAATTAATGAAACTGGTTTTGAGTCTGGACAAGAAATCCCTTCCCTTACATGGACAGGTACAGGTAAACAATCCTTTGTGAGTGTTGCAGGTCAAGGGACCTCTTTACAATTAAATGATAATATTACAAATCGGGAAGGGAATATTAATAATCCACCCTGGATAACATCATCAACGGAATCTATGAGCAATTTCTCAGGTAAGAGTATCCCTTCGAACTCGACTATAAGCTTTACTTACAAAGCAAGATCCATTGGAGCATCTAAATCTAATATATATTTTCTCTTGGCTACGGGTTGGTTTAAAAGAGGCTATCCAATGAAGGATGCACAGGGTAAAAGTGTAATATATAATACCTCTGTGAACTGGAATAGTCCACCGACTTCATTTGAGGTTAAAAACTCCGACGGGACACCTGTAGATATACCAAATGATGCTGTATACGTCGTAGTATCTTCAAAAAATCAGAATCACCGATATGGTGTAATGAGATATTATTTCGATAGAACTGCACAGAAAATGGTCAACAGTGGGGTGGATTCTTATCCTTGGGTTTCTGCATCGCCCCTTCTGCCAGCAGAAACACCTATAAATGAAACTTTCTCTATGGGTGATAATGTTCTTATATACTCGGAAAATGGATATGGAATACCACAAAGGGCTATTCCTCTGACCGGACAGTGGGTTACGATCAGCGCTAACTCCCTAGTTCCAGAGAATGCAGAGTACGATACTATTGTACGAGGGTTGAAAACAAGATTGGTGTGGTCGAGTGATGGAATCATGCAAGTCGATGACATTAAAATCGGATATGCCACCGAAACTGAAATATTTCGAGACGGTTCATCACTCTATCGCGGATATCTTTCGGATTACGAGGATGTAACAGCGATAGATAAGACCAAGCCGACTGAACCTTCTGCAGTGACTATATCAATAGATGCTGCTCGTAAACCAGTAGTAACATGGTTACCCTCTGTAGATATTGGAACTACGTATAATTATCAAGTGAAAGGTTATCCAAAGAATGATCCTGCAACGGTGCTATCAGTTAATAAACCAGTGACGGTATCAACAGGGGTGTCGGGCTATAGCGTAGTAATTGATAATAATCCAACAACTATACCTCCAGCCACAATGACAACTACTGCAACGAGTTACACTGGAACAAACATAGTCAATGGTAACTTTTATGTCCATGTTGCCGCAATAGATCATCAGGGTAATGTTTCAGATGTAAGTCATACACGCTATGAAGATGTAATCAAACCCAATTTAGCACTGTCAACAAATCAAACAATATGGACAAATCAACCTCTCCAAATCGTAGCAGCTGCGAGTGATGCTGAGACTGGTATAAGTAGAATCCAATTACCCACTGGTGTTTGGTCTGTTGTCAATCCAGTTACTCATGCTATCATACAAAACGGTACTTATACTTTCATAGCTGAAGATAATGCTGGTAATCAAACCATTTCAGATCTGATCATAGATAAGATAGATACAATTAACCCCAGCATTAACATTACACCATCAGATCGTACCTGGGATGATGTTGGAGTAAATGCAGTAATAAGCTACAATGATGCTTTGTCAGGACTAGATGTTAATAATACATTTTACAAAGTAACGAACTCTAATTTGTTACCACTAAATTGGGATTTGGCAACGTCGATACAAAATATAGATATTACTGATGAAGGTATATGGTATATCCATGCTAAAACAAGGGATCTAGCAGGAAATGAAACAACAACTTCAACAAATGAGTTACAAGTGCAAAGACAGCCGGACCCTGTTCAATTAAACTTAGTAGCAGCTGATGAAACTTCTGCAACTATAGAGTGGAATCTGCCGATAGGTGGAACTTACACAGACGGTTATGAGTACCTTGTTGAGAATGAAACAACTGGTGGCTCTTGGACACTACAGTACCCAATAAACAGCTACACAGATACAAGCATATCTGAAGGAAAGAGTTATACCTATAATGTAACTGTTAGTAACCACGTAGGAACAAGTACAAAAAGTAACACTGTTGAAGCCTTGACCTTACCGGAAGCACCTTCTTCTGCCGATATTAAAGTAGAAAAAGACGGTAGACAAGCGGATCGAGCACTCGTAACCTTTACAGAAGTTCCTTCAGCGATGTTTTACCGTATTACTGTAAAGGACAATACAACACAACAAGAAGTATATAACCAAACCGTTACAGACTCGGTATATCAACCTATATCCAATTTAGAACCAGGAACCTTCTACACGGTAGGAGTATCAGCTATAAATGATAACGGAGAAGGTAGAGCAAGTTACGCAGGATTCTTATCATTACCTGATTCACCTACTGGTTTCACGGACGTACAGATTGGTGAAACAAGTATTGATCTAAGATGGAACACGGTAACAACAGCAACCTACTACGATCTAGAACGTGATGAAAGCTTGGTCTATGGAGGTAGTTTAAACGCATTCAGAGATAACTTTCTCACAGGTGGAACGATATACAATTATCGTATATCTGCAGAGAACCTAACAGGATACGGAGATTACTCGTATCTCAATAACATATGGACTCTACCATCGCAAGTTGCCGTATTCGAAATTGAAAGTGCAACAACAAACAGTGTAACCGTCTCTTGGGGTAGTGTTACGGGCGCTGAAGGGTATACCGTGATGAAAGATGTTGTTCAAGAAGCCGTTCTTTCATCTAGCGATACAACGTACAACGCAAACAATCTCTTACCTGGTGAAACGTATGTATTTACGGTGATACCAACAAATCACAGCGGTTCAGGGCAGAGTAAGTCTCTAGTAACCACAACGTTACCAGAACCGTTAGACAGTACAACGATCACAGTAAAGAACATTACAGAGACTGGTGCAACTATTCTTTTCGATTCCGTACATGGAGCAACCAAGTATAAGGTAACGGTGAATGGTATAGATTACGAGATCTCTAACACTGAACTAATCGTAACTGGTCTAACAGGTGCAGAAAAATACACCTACGAAATATCTGCAGGAACCTTAACGGGGTATGGAGAAAGCGTCACTGGATCATTCGTAACTCTTCCTTACGCACCAAACGGGGTAAAGCTAGATGAAGTGCATTCCGATTCGTTTACAATCAGCTGGGATATCGTACCCAACACTTCCGAATACATCATTACAGATATAAGTGGAATGGTACTAGGAACTGTAAACGGATCAACGTACACAGTGTCAGATCTATTACCAGGATCTACAACAACAATCTATATCTCCGGTAGTAACAATGGAGGAGAAGGTGCTAAAGCTTCCTTTTCACAACAGACTTTACCATTCAGTGTACTTGGCCAAGATACCAAAGAACCAATCGTAACTGAAGACTCCGTAGAAATATCTTGGGATACGGTTCCTGGAGCAGATGTTTATGACATATTTGATGGTGACGGCAACTTACTAGGATCTACAACAGATACGAATATCGTAATTAACGGTTTAGACTCAAGTAAAGATAACAACAATTGGATTGTAGTTCCTACGAACCCTGCAGGGCCTGCAGAACATGGCTACCGTGTACCGCCATTTGTGACCTTGCCGAGCAATGATTACACTGTAACCGTTACAGCTGACAACAATAAAGAATTGACCTTTATAGTTAATTCGAATCTTAAAGATGAAATATTTGTTATTGAACAAGACGGTAAGGAGATCTACCGAGGACAAGATTCTAAGATCGTTATTGATGGACTACAAGATAACAAAGACTATACATTTGAGATATGGACCGAGAACAGTAAAGGGGATAAATCAGATCCACAAACAGTGATAGGGAAAACACTTCCTGCACCGGTCATCCCAGAGACAGGGGGTAATGGATCTAATGGATCTGGCGGTTCAGGTACAGGAAGTCTTGTAGCAGAGCCTAAAGTTCCTACTGTCAAACCTGATGAAAAGGAAAAGGATACAAGTAATGTAGGTAACAACGGATCTCACTTTGAGGATGTAGGTAACTCTTTTGCTAGAGAAGCAATTAACTACCTTACCGATCGGGACATCATTAGAGGTGTAACCGATAAGATGTTTGAACCTAACCGTGCCATAACAAGAATGGAGTTTGCTGCGCTTATCGTCCGTGCGACCGAAGCACCAGCTAACAATGCCTTAGAAATAACGTACAAAGACATCAATACGAAAAGTTGGTATATGAAAGAATTAAATGCAGCAATTGCAAATAATATCGCAATTGGTTTTAGTGAAACTGAATTTGCTCCGTTACAAAACATAAATCGTGAGCAAACCGCAAAAATGCTAGCAAACGTTATGATTACAAAATACGGAATGAAAGAAGGAATAGAACTAAACAGTTTTAATGACAGTTTGGATGTTGCAGATTGGGCGAACGAATCAGTGCTCGTACTGGCTTCAAATGGGATTATTAAAGGTTACCCAGACGGATCATTTAGACCAAAACTTAACCTGACTAGAGCTGAGAGTGCAGAATTGATCTACCATATGCTACAAAACAAATAACAAATAATTATTAAGATTGGCCGCAATAGCGTCATGCTACTGCGGTCTTTTTCCTAGCATGAGGTATAATCGTAATTAACACTTGCACCTAAAGCTTCATAGACTACCTTTAATGGGACGTAAGTGGACCCGGATTGTTACTCCTTGTGAAAAATAGGAATATCCCCTATAAACGAACTCATGAAATTGATGCCGGGACTTCAACAATAAGTATCTCTGGAGGCAGCAACAGTAGCACCGAAGGAATTCCTTACAAAGACGCAACAACTACTACACCTATGGCATCAAGTTCAGGCAGTACTTCAACTACACCCAATATAGATGTGTCAGGAGGTATAATTTCTTACCCAATAGGATTTAATACATCTACAGCAGAAGATGATATGAAAAAAGAATCTCTGACTCTTATAAAATTGTATGCAGAATCTCTACGTACAGGGGATACTTCTGGTTTTGAAAGTTATGTAAATACTAAAGTTAAAGATTCGAAAGGTGTACGTGATTATACGCTAGCTGGTAGAACTCATTCAATCGATAAGTACAGAAAACTTATTAAAGACACGAGATTTGTTGATGCAACTGATATACTGGCATATGCAAAGGCATTACCTCAGGTGAATTTAGTTGATATTGTGACTGAGGAAACTCGTTTGGGTGAGTCCATTCTAGCACTTACTTATTATTACCAACCTGATGGCTACACTAAAGGTGTACTTGTGCAGATACATTTCGCCAATGTGGATGGCATTTATTATTTCGAAAGACTTAACTTTTGGTAAAGTTAGAATTACACATTACATACATAGGGTTACAGGCATCAAGAGTACAGTTGAAATTCAAATGAAATATTGGTAAATATCAAACCCAATTTCAATTACTGAAATTGGGTTTTTACATTAACGACACACTAATATAAAATCTTTTTCGTTTTTGGAAAATGGCTTTTATGGTTTTATAAAAATGAATCTGGTTGGTGGGATTTCAAACTAAATTGTTCATCTCACTAATGAGGAGAATAGATTTATCTCATGTTTAATGTTCTCTAATCCGGGACCATCACTTTTCGCTCCATTACTCCACCATTTATATTGGTCAAGTAGATACTCAGGAATTATTTTCATTCCAATATTCCATGCATTATGTTCATATTTTTCAGTCAAGTCGTAGTACGATGTGAAAAGGTCTTGAAGTTCTCTAACTTTTCTTTTAGATAATTTCCCTTCTCTTAACTTTAATTTTTCTATGTTTATTTTGTCTCCCATAGAAAAATACTCTTCTATATTTGTTTTTAACTCCGGATCATTGTAATGTCCGACCTCATGAGCAAGTAGGATCTTCAATGCATCGGAGGGTTTAATTTTACTAATAACAAGAGAGCGTGATAAATGCGTGTATACATCTAAAGGGTAGCATATGAAGTCTATCGCGATAGGATCATACGCAATGATAGTTGTAGACTTTTCATATGAGATACGAATTGAGTCAGGAGCATCATAACTTTTTAGTATGGAAGAAATTTCTTGAATCATCCATTTTTCATCAAACTCTAGAACAATATTGACCTGCTTCTGAGTTAAGATGTGAAATTCAGAGAGTAATTTTTCGTTTTCGTAGTCATAAATGAAAACTTGTACGATTGATCTGGGCAAGTCTTTTCGTGTAGTTGCAAAAACATCCTTTGAATCAACATCTTTAGGTAATAGATCAGAAAAGTCTTGATTCGGTTGAACGTGAGATATTAAAAAGCCGTAGTGTTCAATGTTTAAACTTTGATTCATAAAAGAACAAACAGGTTTTTCAGCTAACTTCACTACATATTCATCTGTAACATATGACTTAGACTCTATGCCATATAATTCAGAAATCATATTCATCAACTCTTTTATCATAGTAATACCTCCATAACATAGATTTTAGTATAATTATGGACAAAACAGTATTATTTATACTTATTATCACGAATAAATTAATTGTATTTGGAGATGGAGATTTTTTTACTACAATTTCCCTTCTTATTTTGTAAGGATTGATATATGGTAGGGTTGATTTATGGTATAAGAAAATCAAGTATTAATCTAAATATTTTCCAACAGCGACATTACGCCATTCTTTCGGCTGATAAGGAAGTAAAAGGGCCCGCTTCATCAGGGGATGCATCATTCTGAAACTAAATTTTCATACCTATTTCAAACCTAACGATTTTGTAATCGGACATTTGTGACTTTTCACTAAAACACTTCTCAACCAATATCAGTAATGGTATAATTTACTCAATTGAATACTATTGATGAAGGAAGTACCTTCTAACCTTGGCGTAAGCCATGTTGTTAGAAGGTGCTTCTTTTTTTGATTAAATATGATCAATATTTAACATCTTAGATTTCTATGAAGTACAGGAAGTATAAAGTCAAAGTCTTTTCTAACTAATCTTTTCGCTTTAAAAATAGACCATCACGATCGAGTGGTTGAATCTATTAAATATCAAATGGTAAGGAGGGAAGTGTAGTATTTATTTCTTAATCTTGAAATCGTATAAGTTGAACATGTTTATATTTCATTATATTGTCGGTAGTTAATTATATATACTGACACCAGGAGGGAAAAATAAATGTCTGTTTGTTCGAGAATAACATCACCAATTAAAAAAGCAAGCTTGGTTTTACTAATGTCTTCAATAGTAATATCGGGGATATCGATATATCCACAAAAAGGCTCAGCAGCTGGCGCACCACCGACTTTTACAGGAGTTTATCAAACTGGTAATCATGTCAAATTGGAATGGGCTACAGAGATGGCTGATTCAGATGTGATGTATAAAACAGGATTTGAGGCAGGAGAGGAGAGACCTGATTTAAATTATCAAGGTATTGGTAACCAAGCATTTACCAATGTACCAGGGCAAGGTACTGTTATACAGGTAAATAACAATATTAATAATCAGGGAAATATCATAGATGACTGGGGTACAAATGTAGGAGTATCTATGTCAACATTCAATGGTAAAAGTGTACCCAGCAATTCTACAATAAGCTTTAACTTTAAAGCCAGAGCAATAGGTGGTTCCACTAACTTCCTTAACTTCTATATGGATGGTGGTTGGACTAGACACGGATTACCTTTATTAGACTATAGCGGTAAAGTTGTGTTATACAACAGTTATGTAAATTGGGGTCAACATACCAAATACATACCAGTAAAAACAGCTGATGGATCTCCAGTAAATATAGATGATAATCACATAATCGTATTCACTTCCGCAAAAACTGATAATCATAGCTTTGGAGTATTGCATTACAGGTTTGAAAAAGCAAACCAAAGATTTGTAAAACACTATGATGGAACAGAATTACCATGGGGTAGTTCTAGTCCAGTAAAACCATGGACCACCCCTATAGTTCATGAGATCTTTAATGTAGGTGACCAAGTCCTAGCACTTGGTGGAGTTAACTACTCTATTCCAACAAGAAATATCACTACAGATGGAGCATGGAGAACTGTAAGTGCTAATACATTTATAGCTCCACACCCAGATTTTGACCCTCTAGATAGGGGGTTATGGCCTAGACTGCAATGGCAATCTGATGGTATTGTGCAAGTTGATGAAATAAAGATTGGGTATGCTACTGAAACAGAAGTATTCAGAGATAATACTTCTATCTATCGTGGATACCTCTCAGATTACGCGGATACAGTAGCAGTAGATAAAGCAAAACCTACAGCACCTTCAACGTTAAATGTGGGTGTAGGCGTAGGGCGTAAGCCTGTGATTACATGGAGCCCCTCAACGGATGCTGGAACAACATATAATTACCAAGTAAAGGGTTATCCAAAGAATACATCTGAGACGGCTCTATCCGCAATTAAACCAGTAATAGTTACGTCTGGTGTTTGGGGCTATAGTGTAGTAATTGACGATAAACCAGACACTGTTCCACCTGCAACAATAACAACAACTGAAACGAATTATACTGGATCAAGTTCGATAAACGGTAACTTTTTCGTACACGTTGCTGCTATAGATCATCAAGGGAATGTATCGGGTGTTTCTCATGCGAGTTATACGGATACGATTAAACCGGAGTTAACGTTAAATTCGACTGAGACAATATGGACAAAGGATCCAATTCAAATAACTGCCACAGCAAACGATAACGAAACAGGTATAAAGAGGATTCAATTACCAAACGGAGTGTGGGAAACGAAAAACCCAGTAACTTACACGGTAAATCAAAATGGAACCTATACGTTTGTAGCAGAAGATAATGCAGGGCTTCAGACTCAATTAAGTGCGGTTATCACTAAAATCGATACCGAGAAACCAACGATCTCATTTACTCCTTCAGGTCGTTCCTGGTCATCAAATGATATTGAAGTAGAGATTCAATATGAAGATCTCCTTTCCGGTTTGGATCCGAATCAACGTCTTTACAAAGTGACCAACAGTGCTACGCCTCCGATTAGTTGGGACGCAGCAACAACCGATAAAAAAACCGTTCAAATAACAAATGAGGGCGGTTGGTATATCCATGCTAAAGCAACCGATCAAGTCGGAAACAGTTTTCAGGCGGTAACTAGCGTTCTACAGTTACAGCATCAACCGGAGGTCCCTACACTACAACTTAACGGTACGGATCAGACAACAACGCATTTAGTATGGTCACTACCTAGTGGATCAACCTTAGCCGATGGATACAGCTATGTGATTCAAAACACTACAACTGGTCAGAGCTGGGGAGTGAATTATCCAACTAACACGTTTACAGACAGCTCATTAGTTGGCGGTAGAGCATATCAATATCAAGTAAAAGCTAAGAATCATGTAGGAGAAAGTACATTTAGCAATATAGTAGATGTTCTCACTCTTCCAGATGCACCGACTGATATCAAAGTTGAAAAAGATGGACGTTTGGCAGATCTAGCGCTAGTAACGATCACTCCGGTGGAATCGGCAACTAGTTACCGAATTACAGCAACGAATAATGGGACGGGACAAGAAGTATTCAATCAGACTGTGACAGAAACGGTATACCAACCTATTATTAATCTTGAACCAGGAACCGTTTATAACATTGCCGTATCTGCATTAAACGGAACAGGGGAAGGGCAGACAACACAGCGTGGATATTTAAGCCTTCCAGATGTACCCGGTGGATTCTCAAGTATACTAATCGATGAAAATACAGTCGATCTACAATGGAATACCGTCACTACTGCTACCTATTACGAATTAGATCGAGATCTGAGAAACATATACGGTGGACAAAATACCGTGTTTAAAGATCTAGGACTTGAATCTGGAACGGCATATGATTATCGGGTATCAGGGGAAAATGGAACCGGATTTGGTGACTATGCACTCTTAAATGGAATTTGGACCTTGCCAGCATCCGTTAGTGTTCTAGATAGTGTTTATACCTCAACAGATCAAATCAAATTATCATGGCCATCTGTAATTGGTTCTGAAGGTTATATCTTAACTGTTGATGGCCAACAGAATATATTGATCCCTCAAGGGGAAACGGAATATACCGTAAACGGATTAAATCCTGGGACAATATATGATTTTGGGATTCGTCCTATAAACCGAAGTGGCATGGGTAGGGTTAAGAACTTGATCACAACAACTCTTCCAGATGTAGCAACTAATTTACATGTAATAAATATTGGAGAGCAAAGTGTTACGATTAAATTTAATGCCGTTTTAGGAGCGACGAAATATCAAATAACACTAGATGGTAAAATGTATGAAATTGCAGACACAGAATTACAAGTTGTGGGATTAATCGGTGGTAAAAAATATGACTATAGTGTATCTGCAGGAAATATGGCCGGAAATGGTGGGATGACGAATGGCGAACTTCTTACATTGCCATATGCACCAACTGTAGAACTAGTAGATGTTACGGCAGAATCATTTACAGTGTCATGGGATCCGGTTGATAGTGCTACGGAGTATGCTATAACTGATCTGACAGGAAATGAATTAGATGTAGTACAAGGAACAAGGTACACGAGAATTGGAATATCACCAGGTGATGTTTCTACTATATTTGTAGCAGCGCGTAACATAAATGGTGAAGGATCCAAGACGATATTTAATCAACAGACCCTTCCAAACTCAGGTAATACAACCGTAAGCACCCCTATAACTACAGACAATCAAGTGGAATTTTCGTGGGATGCTGTACCTGGTGCCGAAGGATACAAGATAATTGATGGTAATGGGAACGTAATTACTAATACAAGCGACAATACGATTAAAATAGGTGATTTGGACAGCTCAAAACAATATCAAAATTGGGTAGTCATTCCGTACAATTCAGTGGGTGATTCAGAAGGAATTCATATCCCTACGTTCGAAACTATGCCAAGTAACGATTTCGTTGTAACAGTAAGTGCTGATAAGGAAAAAGAACTTACATTTACAATTGAATCGGAACTCAAAAATGAAATCTTTGTGATAGGGCATAAGGAAAAAGAAATATATCGGGGACCAGATAAACAATTCTCCCTAACTGGATTGAAGGATGATACGGTATATACATTCAATGTTCATGCTGAAAATGGAAAAAGAGAAAAGTCGGAAGAAAAAGTAATTATAGGTAGGACAAAATATGTAGCACCCGCACTAACACCTACAAACACTTCAAGTGGTGGCGGATATTCTGGCAATATCAATGGCCAAGAGAATTCAATCAAGGATAATATTACCGTCGATATTTTAGATGGAAATGGTTATTTAAACACAATTGTTTTTGATGATATTGAGAATAACTTTGCTAAAAATGAAATCTTGTCTCTGTATGAGAAAGGGATCGTAAAAGGGATTTCATCTACTGAATTTGCACCACAAAGACCTATTACACGAATGGAATTTGTAGCTATGATTGTTCGTGCATTAAAACTTGAATCTAATGAACAAATAGATCTTAAGTTTAAAGATACTAATGCCAACGCCTGGTATTTACCAGAGTTAAATATAGCGATAAGTAAGGGTGTGGCCCAAGGATTTAGTGATACTGAATTCCGACCAAATGGCTACATCACAAGAGAACAAGCAAGTAAAATGCTCGGAAATGTATTATATGGTGGGTTTATACCAGAAGGAAATGTGGTATTTATCGATAAAGATACAATATCCACTTGGGCTAAAGATGAAGTTACAGCATTGGCAATAAAAAATCTTGTCAATGGATATACAGATGGATCCTTCCGTCCAAAGTCCAATCTCACTCGAGCAGAAAGTGCTGCAGTAATCTATCGGACAATAGAGATAATCAAATAATTGATCAGATGTATACTTATATACTTATAAGTTGCATTAAAATCAGATTTCTGTTCAGAAAGATAATTGTATAAATCAATCATTTCAATACAGTAATAATTATACTTATTGTAAAGAATAAATTAAGTGTATTCGGAGACTGACTTCTATTTACTTATGAGTATAGTACTATTATAATAAGTTTAATTGCATACCGGAACGGGGGAGCACCTCGCATATAGGCTAACGCCTGTGTACGAGGTGCTTTTTTTTTCTACTCGCCGAAGCGGGATGCAATAAATGTCGTTGTTCCTTGAAAATAATATAAGGAGGATATAAAGCTATGTTTTCAAGAAAGTTAGTAAACAGGCAGCTGAAAGTCGCCCTTTGCACGATATTTGTTATTTCCATGTTACCGAAATCTTTGTTTCCAAATTTGGACACCTCCTATTAAAATATCAATCTAATTCTATCTTTTATGAAAGAATACGTACTAAATACGAAACCCCGAAACTTATAAAGATACATTGACCTACTCCAAAACTAAATCCAGTCGATATCCGTAAGAAGTTACTTTCTCTCCATTTCCATTTCTGTGTGAACCCATCTACAAGTAAGGGGAAACAGCAGATTATACCAATAAAAAATGCAAACTGAAACATTATAAATAGGCTCTGTTATACGTCATTGTTGTTTTTGCTCATTGAGCTAACGGGCAGGATAATTCAATAGCATATTAGGCTTTTATGGTAGGATTAAAGAGTAAGATAAGATAAGTTAATGTCGTCGTTTTTAGAATGAACAGTATGAAACTATTAAAGGAGAGTCCTAAAATGAAAAAGAAAATGAACTATTTAATCTTACTTTTAACGATCATCTTTGTGGTTGCTTGTACCAATGTAGAAGATACATCCAATACAGATGTAGAAACAGATTCACAAAAAGTAGTAGCCACAGTTGAAACAAATAAAAATTATGAAAAAGAAGAAACTGTCACTACGGTTGTTGACGAACCAGTTGTAGTGGAAACGCCGAGTGTTCCTGTTGTGGAGGAAATACAATCCCCACCAAATAACGAACAGTTTCCAGGATACAAGCTTATCGAGGTTGATGGTGGTGATTTTTCTGGGCATCGCGAACCTAACATTGTTGTTGACGTTGGTTATGGGGAGCGTGAATATTGGGCATTTACGAATGAATACGGGCAACTAGTGCGTGTCATTACTACCGAAATTATTCTGCAAGACGACCGTAATGAAACTGTATTATCGTCTGGCAGATACTACGCAGACGAGGCAAAGGTTCCTGGTGTCGAAAGTGACGTTCTAGATGAAGGACATGTCATTGCTGATTCTCTCGGAGGTGTATCGAATGCGTATAATATTACCCCGCAGGACAGTACACTCAATCGACATGGTGATCAAGCTTATATGGAAGATGCGATACGCAAAGCAGGTGGAGCAACTGATTTTGAAGCGATTATCACATATCCGAATACAAAAACCCAAATCCCCTCAAGTTATCAGTATACCTATACTTTAAAGGGTAATGTGATCATCGATAAATTCGACAATGTGAATCCTGATGAAGTAAACGCATCACTTGGTTTAACAGGCAGTGAACCTTCTGATTCAACTAGTTCAAATACAAACGGTGATATATCCAGTGTTGATACAAACGGTAATGGACAGGTGACGATTAAAGAAGCTAAAGCAGCAGGTTATAGTATGCCAATAACGAGTGATCACTGGTTATACCCATATATGCACGATGCTGATAAGGACGGTATGGTAGGTGAGTAAGCCCCAAGAAGTCTAGGGCAAAATAAATGAACGAAAGAACATTTTCCTCGTTGGAAGATTTATTAAGTTCAGCGGAAACCGCTAACCTAACGGGCAGTTTAATTGAAGAAGAAAACGAATAATGCGTATTTGAAGCAAATTATGAAGTAAAGGAGATGTTTAAATGGCTGGTAATAACGTGAAAGTAATTAAATATAGTGGACTTTCAAATAGTAAATTGAAGTATCCTGTAGCTCAAACTGTTATTGGAACGATTATTAAAGGTAATGGCCCGTACTTACGTGTTAAAACAGAATTAGGAAATATTATTGAGATTACTAAGAGTAAAGTGTTTGATGTGAAGGATAAATGATATGAAAGAAGCGGTGACCTGTTTACGTAGTTTATAAAGACCACAATTGACGTTTATGTAATAAGTAGAATAACAAATATACAAATAATTTAGAGGATCCCTTAGTAAGGGATCCCTTTTTCAATAAACAAATTAATTAAGATGGTCCCTTGGTAGGGTTGATATGCTTTGAATCTTATTAAGTAATTCAGTAATTTTTGTGGAATGCTCTTCGGATAAATTTGATATTTTAGTTTGAAAAGCAGATCTTTCTTGAAAGAGAAGTTCCATTGCTTCCATCTCTTTTTCCTTGTTTAAAACTTCTAATGCTCGATCGCTCTCTTTTTTCATTCTAACTGCAGCATCTTCTGAATTTTTCAGTTGACGTTCGAGTTCTTTATTTTTCTCTTCTAACTGGCGATGAAGTTCCTTATACTTCTCTACTTGTTCAGCCAGCTGATGTTGAAGATCTCGTTCTACTATTTGTAGGTCGTTAATTTGTGTATTTGCTGTTATTTGAACTTCCTGAAGTTCTTGTTTGATTTGTGTTACTAATTCCTGGGTATGAAGAAGTTCTTTAATCCTCAATTCCAGACCCAAAACCTTCTCATTGGTTAGTTGAATAATATCATTTAAAGCGGTAGATGTTTGTTCTAGCTGATCTGTCTTAATCCGAAGCGAATCATTTGCTTTATAAGAAGAAATAAGCTCTTCTTCTTTTGCAGTCAACTTTTTTTGCGATTTGGACAAGTCGAACTGTAAGCCTTGAATTTCTTTCTCTAACCGACTGACTTCCTCAGATTTTGAGCTTCTTAAATCATCGAGCGAATCTTCTCCTTTTTCTCTCATTCGGATATAAACACTTATTAACCGATTCAAATATTTTTGTAGTTCTTTAAAATCTTCACTAAATTCTGGATTTGTCTTTTGAAGATCGTGTAGCTTTGATATCTGAAGTAAATCCGAGATAAATGTATCGTCTGTGATACCTGCAGCACCTTTCATCTCCTCATACATCGAACGAGTAGCAGGGGATAGGCGCATTCCTTTCGTTTTCCCTAGAAATTCACTTTTTTCATTATCTATCAATTGTTCATCGCTCATTGTGTTACCTCCAATGTTAACATTAAAATGCTTATATATATGGGTGTTAACATGTTAACATTCATATATAAGATAACTATATCATAAAAATATGGTATAAAGTAGTGGCTATTCACTATGGAAAGGTGGTATAATTAGGATAATTCTAACTTCCGATAATTTAAAGGTATCGGAAGTTAGAATGTCATGATAGTTTCATAGAAAAAGAGGGAGAGAGGGTGTGGGATAGCGATTGTTTGAGAACAAAGAGAGGATGATAGGGTTGGAACGTTGATTATCACGTTGTCAGCATTCCCATATAAAGCGATGAGTGTTTAAAGTGGAATGGATTGCAATTTAACAAAAATCAGTAATTCATCATTAATTGATGATTAATAGGAGTATTTAGTATAATTCAATTGCAGTGCTTTATTAGTCACTATATGGAATGAAAGTAGTATGAAGTAAATACATCAAACATATATCAAATAATTACAATGTGGGAAAATTGATACTAACTATATATTATCCAGGTAGATTTAGAGTGAACATGAAAATATCATCAAATTAAAGATTATACGTATTCCACACGACATATAGGTTTACATAATAAACATTATGATATATTGAAATTTTCGGATACTTTAATAGAATTTAATTAGGAGGTGTAAAGTTGATACCAGCGCCTGTATGGATTTTAATAACTTATTTTTTTGTATATTCAGGTGGAGTGTTTAAAAAAAGATGGTGTCATTAGAGAAACTCATATAGCTACGTTCATAAGAAAGGTGATGAAATAATGGCTGGAGGAAAAGTCGGTGTCCCAACAAATACTGTGGTGAGAGCTACGACCGCAAAACAAAAAGCAGATCAAAATAAGCGTTATGCTGCGAACAGAAAATCTAGACAAAGAAACCTGAGATTAGCCAATTCCCTTTATGGTGCGTTGACTTATAAATGTTCTAATCCAAAGTGTTTCAATAAAATTAGGGTTAAGGAAGTAATGGAAGAGAGACGTATTCTATGTAAATGTAACGAAGGATTCTTCACCAATCTCATAAAAGATGATAGGGAAAAGTTAACTGGGTCGAAAGATTACCCAACTAAAGACACTGGTAACACTAACAAAAAGAAAAAACAGTAAGTTGTAAAAAGATCAAACCAATACCAAGTCAAACAGGAAATTTTAGTGTTGACAATACAGGTTGAATGGAAAGTTGTTGACTAATCTTAATGTACAGTTCGAAGATTTATTACATTTAAGACACAAACTGTACAACAGTAAAAGGGCGGTAAAGATGCGCTATAGACGAACTTTTTTGGATGAATACGTAGAACTGGCAGGTAATGACCCTGATGCTCCTTTTGGTGGGGATTTTCGGGAAGAGGTCGGGGAATTTGTGATTGAATATATCGCAGAACATGGTAAGTCACCATCAAATAAAGAGATTATTGAAAATTGTATCTCTGAAGATGAGCAAATCAGGCTTGAAGCGTCATTAACACTAGAATAGTGCAGTAGAAAGGAGAGGACATTATTAAGCTCTATCAAATAGAAACTTACGACACCGAAGAAATTATTAAGCTTAAAAAGGATATAGAAAAGGCTTCAGCACAGCAAGATAGGCTTGCTGAAAAATATAAATGCGTTAATCAGTATGTAAAACTACAACAAGATATTAGTCTCCTGTTAATGGAAATTGAACGGTTACATGAAGAAGAATAATGTACATTACGAAGATTTAGAGTCGAAGAAGGCACATTATGTGAAGAGTAGTGGTGTCGCAGTACGAAGATGATGTCCAGTAGACACAAAAAGCGACATGAGAGGAGAACCTATGGAGAAGTCGAAAACCGTCTGGCAATTGCCAGTTAAGCAAAGCAATATAACAGATCATGATTGGGTACATCCTCGTGCAAATTATCACGCATTTGAGAATAATAAAAGTTTGTGCGGTAAATACAGTCAAGACACTAGCTTTTTTGAGACTGACATGCCCGATGGAACGGACAAAAAGCATATGTGTAAGTCATGTCTAAAACATTTGAAGCTAAGTGAAGTTACTGCATAGTTCGAAGATGATGTATAGTAACCAATTTCAAAAAGGGGGAAGTTACATTTATGCTACAAAATACAAGAATTGCTATAGTTCTTGGATTCAACCTTCAGAGAAAACATCAAACATATATCGATTAATTATCATGTGGTAAAATTGATACTAGCAACTACAAATTCCCAATGACTGTCGTTTGTGAAAATCCGATAAATTGTCCGAATACGTATTAGCAAGACTGTATTATATGCATAATGAGAACAAAAATCAGTGAAGGATGGTGGAACGTTTATGAAGATGAATATTATTAATACGATCTTATGTTGGAGTATAATGCTTATAAAGTTTTCGCACACGATTATTACATTTAATTCTACGAATCATAGGTTTCTTAATATAATTTTAACATTCGTTTTGATAATTGTAGCAATTTATCAAAGCATCATGACGACCAGAGCGTGGAAGATATATAGATTAATTCAAGATCTTAAAGTGATACAAGCAGGAATTAAGGATGAGAAAGGTGAGGGATAAATTCAAAGACAATTAATCAAAATATCATCTGATCTGACCATAAATTGCTTCAATTAAATTCTCGAATATTGATAAAGTGGCTCTTGAAAGGACGTGAAAAAGATTAAAATGAACTGCACATGTTTAGATAAGAATGAAAATTGGTCATTTGACACTCAACTTGCTTGCTGGTATGTCATTCGCATCTGTTTGAAATGTGAATACTACTGGGAAGGTCCGGATCATTCCAAAACAGATATAGGAGTTCTTCCTTCGTTTGGTATTATTAATCATCAGATCGAAGGAGGTAATGTAGAATTACTTCGGGCTCGGAATGGTGAGTTTAAAATATATTGTTACGATGAATTTGGTCAATACGGATTGCCAGTATATTTCGACGATGTTGATGACATTTTTAATTTTTGCGAACTGAACAAGAATTCACATAAGAAAATAAAGGTAATTACATCTGACGACAGTGTAGTCATATCAGTGTTGGATGGAAAGTATATATTTCCGTTAGAGTGGCAGAATTTCAATAATTAGAATACGTAACTTCTAATTAAACTGAATAAAATCTAGTTTGAAGTCGAAGGGAGATTAGTAAATGGTAGAAACAAATGTTCTTTTAACATTTAATAATTTTGATTTTTAAAACTACGTTTTTCCAATGATTGTCGTGTATGATCATCCGATAGATTGCCCGACTATGTTTGTAGCAAGACTGTTTGATTCAAATATGTGTACTGAATTCGCCATCGTAGCTGATAGTTTACATCTACTAAATGAAAATATACCTCCGACCTTTGTTAGATTGGATCGTAATATTACAGATGATCCTGTAATTGTTGAAGTATGGATATAATTCAAAGATCTTAAATAGAGGTTTAGAAGATTTACGCAGTAATATACCTTCGAGCTAGTTGGCATTGTTACTGCAATTGTTGGAATTGTTGGTATGACCTTCTTAAAACAACCTTTGTATAATATTGCAGTTGTAATGGCAGTTATCATGTTTTTTGTTGGAGGCTTCAAATACTCTTTTTCAAAGGATAAATAGGTTAGTTTGTTGCTATCATGTATGGTATGAATCAAATTAACAAAATGAATAGATCCAGAATTGAAAGAATATTAAGTTGTATAAAGAGGGGGATATAATTGAAAACATTTGATGAGTTAACTATTGAAGAAAAAGTGAAATTGAGTACTGGAACTGCAACTTTTTTAATAATGATGCTAGTTACTCTTGTTTATATTATTTTTCTAAGTATATTTCAAGTGGATTTTACTCGTTCATTACTTCTTATAACGTCATTTACTATTGTCATATTGGTGATTTCATTAAATGTTATAGTGGGTCGGTATTATGAAAAAAAATATAGAATGAACACCGAATGAATATTAAGTTGTATGAAGGAGGTATAAATGTGGAACGCAAAATGTTCTGTAAGCTATACTTTTTGTTATTTCTAGTGTGGATCATATCCTCTATAAGTGCATTCTATTTTATGAGAATATTGTATGCAATAGGATTTTCTTTTTTAATAATTAGTGGGTTATCATTCATATCTATAATTCTATTAATTTTAGGATATTGGTATGAAAAATTAAAATATAAAAGATCACCGTCTGAATATTAAATTGTGTGGAGTTGAGTGATTTGGAAATTCATCATTGTGAAAAATTGAATGAATCAATAAAAGAATTACAAGGAGCAGAGAAGGTCGAGATTTATTCTCTGGATAATATTTTCAATATGGAAGTTTCCATGGACTCCGATGTTTCAAGAGGTAATTCTGCATATATACTAATAACATTTTGTCCCTTCTGTGGGAAAAAGCTTATGAACACCATATGAATATTAAGTTGTATAGGAGGATAAAAATGACTGCGAAAAATTGGACCTCTGGTAACACACTTCCTACATATTCAATGGAGATCATTAATTAGCAATACACCATGCAGTTGGTACTTTTCAACCAGGTATCTAAGATCTTCTGGATTAGACTCATTATGAACATTGGATGTTCAAATGGTGTTTATTTCCCAATAAAAGCATATAGACCAATTAGTAATGCAATTATCTATGGAGAGTTCTTCAATTGTAGGTGTCGTTCGTTATGGATAAATTAAAGTAACTGTTACATATAGAGGGTGAATTTATTGAAATTAGTTAATAGTGAAGAAAGAACATTAAGTGAAATTGAAGAGAAACTTAACTCTTTGTCGAAACAAACTAAAATGTATGTGAATAATTCAAAATCAGTAAACACTAGAAAGTCTTATACATTTGATTGGACCCATTTCACAAACTGGTGCATGTTATATCAGTTACCTTATTTACCAACTGATGATGAAACATATGCCCTATATCTAACGAGTCTTGTATATGATGGATTCAAAACCAGTACTATCAAACGAAGAATGAGTTCAATAACAGAAGCTCACAGAATGGCGGGGCATCCAACACCGAAAACAACCTACATCAAAATGGTCTGGGATGGAATCCGAAGGACTCAAGGTATTGAAGAGATAGGGAAGCAGCCAATCTTAATTGATGTGCTTCATTTAATGTTTGAACACTTGAACGACAATATAGCGGGTATACGCGATAGAGCACTATTACTGATTGGATTTGCGGGTGCTTTTAGAAGAAGTGAATTAGTAAGTATTGATGTGGATGACGTCTCCATTACGAGAGAAGGCCTTGTAATACGGTTGAAGAAGTCAAAGACAGACCAAGAGGGTGCAGGCGAAAAGATCGGGATTCCTTATGGTACCAAGGAGGGTACATGTCCGGTTCGTGCATATTTAGGCTGGATAGAAAATTCGGGAATCAAAACAGGTCCAGTATTTAGAGCGATTAATAGGCATAGCCAGATTTCAGATAAACGCTTAACTGATAGATCTGTTGCTTTAATCGTTAAACGCTATATCGATGCAGCGGGCCTTGATGAATCTGAATATGCTGGTCATAGTCTTCGATCTGGATTTGCAACTTCAGCTGCAATGGCAGGAAAAAGTGAACGATCGATCATGAGTCAAACACGACATCGTTCTGAAAAAATGGTAAGGAGATATATTAAATTGGGAACTATATTTGATGAAAATGCTGCTAGTGATATAGGGCTTTAGAGAAGTCTTTTAAGATACGTCCGATCTATGTTAGACGAGCTAAATAAAAGCTCGAGATCGTGATCGAGAAAGTACACAGGTGATCAGGTCGGATCGTAAACGAGACCTAAATTATTTAAATATATACTATGAAGATAGAGGTGAAACTTTTGAGTATAGTACCACGCGAGTTCAAATATACGAAAAATTCCAAACTTAAATCGTTACACGAGTTAATTGAGCAGATATATTCCACTAGAAATATCAATCTATTGGAGGATCAAATAAGTGGCCAATTTAACTTGTATGAGAGAGATTATTTATGTCTATATCACTACTATGAGAAATCCTACACTCTTAATGAAATTGGAAGTAGATTTGGAATTTCCTCAAATCAAGTACGTGGCGTACTTGAAAAAATTCATGATAAATTATCTTTTATGATATTAGATGAAGATAATAAATTAGATCACGAGAGAGCAAATAGATTGTTTACCATTAGGAAAATGAAACGGTATTCACCTTCCTATGTTGAAGAACATACGTCAATTCCACCAATAACACTGCATCAATTAGAAAAAGGCGTTCCCGTTGACGATGAAAAATTAAATGACTTGGCCCTGTTTTACGGTGTATCTCTTGATTGGATAAAAGGAACATCACATCATTCTGAATTTAAATCTGGTGAGGACCAGCAACTATTGAGAATCTTAGAATACGTGAGTAAGGACTTACTACATGTTATTTCGAACATCAGTAAAGAAGATCAAATGATTCTAAAAGATGTTGCGAGTAGAATGAAGAGTTTTGAAAATAAAACGATTTTGGATGTTAATACTCGAGAAAAGGTAGTTGATGACAAAACATCTAAAGCGATTCAACTCGAAGAATTGGATCTTTCAGTACGTGCTTATAATGCATTGAAACGTCGCGGAGTGAACACGTTATCTGATCTAGCCTCATTAACAGAGCTTGAGTTATTAAATATACGAAACCTGGGAAGAGCCAGTATCGTAGAAATTCAAACAATAGTGAAAGAGTATAGTGCCAAACTCGTAGAATAATCACCAGTATATAGTCGAATTGTTAACTATCTCACAACTTCTTTTAATAGACTATTTACTTTTTTATTCTTTATGTTATGATTTGTTCATAACTTATATTTTTATTTCCTTTTCACTTAGTGGAGACAAGCGTCAGACCACTCATTCTAAAACTACCAATAATGCACCCTGTGTGATTAATCATGTCCTTTGACGTGAATAACTCTACGAGGTGCTTTTTATATATTTTTATTAATTACGCTTTACCTTAGCGGCTAATGATTTCAATTCATTGGATGTTAAGGTCAGGCGTATTTTTTTGTCTGAATACAACCCAAACCCAAATTCCAAGGAGGAAAAAAACATGTCTAAACTACAAATTGAGAAAGCTATCTACCTAGTGGAGCAACGCAAAAAAATGAAGAATTACACTGTAATTGGTAAACTCATCTTAAGATAATATATGTTCCTAAAACTTCATAATGAAGCTTTTGTTTCGTAGGATACCCCTTCACAAAGTGTAAGGGGTATTTTTCTTTAGATGGACAAATAAGTATTACCGTCTTATAAGGATAAATACACTTGATCAGAGTGGCTAATACATATATTTGGCATTGTGATCAGGTGTATTCAATTTTTCCTGAAACCTGAAGAAAATTATAGGAGGATGATGAAATTATGAAACAATCAAATGATGTTAAAACGGTGACACTTTTAGTTCAATTGATAGTGCAAGCCACTGGAGAAACTAAAGAGGAACTGTTATCAAATGCAGAGAAAGCGTTTATTGAGAAACTGAATACAGAGAAATTTCCAACGTACAAATATTCTGTTATTGATGGTGTTGCTATTCCAACTAATGAATTAAAATGTGGATTAATTGTTTTCGTGCCTGATTATAATAAATCCGGTGTTGTCTATGCTGTAAACCCTAAAACATCAACTGTAAAATTCAAAAATGGGGTAACATTAAGTGTAACACATGGAGGATTAACTCAATCAGATGAAACAATTGAAGATATTTTTCTTTCAAGACCTGATTATATAAAGGATGACAACAATAATTGGGATGGTTATATGGGTTACTTTTTTAATGATGACCAATATATAGCTGTTATTTTGGGTAAAGAGAAAAAAGGTAAAACAAAAGCTCATCGAATGGATAAGATAGGATTTTATTTTAATCTAGATGAAGCTAGTTTAAAAAGAGTGTATGATAAAATTCCAGTGACAAAATAACATTAATAATGAATTTTATTTCTACATAATTAGCGCTTAATGTAGTTAACATGTCTTTAGGCATGAATTACTCTTTAGGTGCTAATTTTATTTTAATTACGCTTGACCTAAGTGGCTAATGATTTCATTGGGTACTTAGGTCAGGCGTTATTTTTTTTGCCTGTACAACCCAATATTAATTAATCCAAGGAGGATGAAAAAATGTTTAAAGAATTGGAAGCTAAAGAAATGTCATTAATTAAATCTATGTTTTGTGAGGCACTCGAGGAAAAATCAGATTCTAATGTCGTTAAAGAAATTTTCTCGCAATATCCAACTGTGATTCAACTTATGAATGTCAGTGTAGAAGAACTATCCTCAATCAGAGGCATCAAGGAAAACAAAGCGCGCCAAATTATTGCTCTACTGAACCTAAGTAAGCAATTGAATACCAAGATAAAAGCCGTTCCCTATCTTGTTGAATCAGCAAAGACAGTTGCTGATCTAATGTTACCTAGGTTGAGGTATAAGCAGCAGGAACATTTTATTTCAATTTTCCTAAACTCAAAGAATCTTATCATCGGAGAGCCTCAAATTATTTCAATAGGAACACAAAGTTCATGTCATGCCAATCCAAGAGATGTATTTAATAGGGCATTAAAATGTTTCGCAGCTCAAATCATTCTTTGCCATAACCATCCAAGCGGGGTGTTAACTCCATCTGAAGAGGACATCATAGTGACCGAAAGAATGGTAGATGCTGGCAAGTTGATGGGGATACCAGTAATAGACCATATTATAATAACTGACCATGACTATCTCAGTTTGAATGATTACGACAAAGAGAATGGAAATAAAATATTTAAAAAGAACTGTGAAGTTGAAAAAGAATTTGAGATCTGTGAACAACCAAAAAGCTACGCACGATATGAAGAACAAACAGATACAATACGGAAAGTTCCCGAAAATTATTGTTTAATAGCTTTTGATAAAGAAAACGAACCTATTTTTGATGTGGATGGTGCGACAGAACCTTATCGACACCTACTACGTTCCGCTTGGGATCAATGTGAATTAAATTTCGATTCGAAAGAAGAACTCGCAAAATCAGTAAGCAATATCTTAAGTTGGAGATCGTAATTTTAATCAATTACCTAAAAACTAATTATCGGAGGTTCAAAATAATGAATATGTTCGAGGTAGGATATTATTATAAATCACAATATGGAATGCAATGGAACGATGATCAAGTAACAGAGCTTGAACTTGATAAATTAAAGAATAGGATTACCAAAAGTGATAATTATCAAGGATTCCGGATTATTAAAGAACTTGGTGAACACGATACAACGTGGCTTGATACCTGGTATAACATTGGGATGTCCAATCCATGGATTAGTTGTTCATTTGATCCAATATTCCAGAAAGACATGTTGACTGAATGTAAGACTATCGATTTTTTAATTAAGCAACTTGAACATGGAAATTGGTGTCTTGGTCAAGGTTTCTACTATAAGGACCTTTGTTTTATCAACCAAGTTGATGGTGGCGATGAATTCTTAACGATATTAAGAGATATTCCTTTCGAATCGATATCTTGTAGACAAATAATTCGTACAAATGGAACGGAATACCTCAAACGAATGATTAATGCCTACTTAGTCGCTTCAGTTGAAGAGTTAAATTCTTTAGACTATTATCGTGAGAAGATTGCGAATTTCTCAGTTAATACGAAAAGAATTACGGAGACTGAACTAAATATGTTGGTGAATATTGGCCATTCTTTAGAGTTTGGTGATCTAAGGTACATGAATGGTGGCATCAAGATATATGTTCGCCATTTATATCATGATGGTGAAATCGAACCATACGCTAACGAGACAACTGTTACAAGAGCTAATAAAGAGTCGGGAATTGAAGAAAAAATCGATCAGTATCACGTTAATATATTTGTTCCCTTTCTAAGAGAGAAGGAAGCTACCTATGCTAATTAAAGTCCAGTAGAGTAATCTACTATTGGACAGCATAACTTGGAGTTCAACAATACGATATTTTGATGACTTGAACGACACGTGGGAAATATCTTGTTAAGAGATCAAAAATACAATAAATAAATATTGAAAAAGGGATAATGATGATTATTTCCTATTTTTATTAAACAATATCCGGAGGTATTATTCGTATGAATATCACATTAAATAAAGTTGTTATTGACGCGACGTCGTTAGTAGAATTTAAAGATGCTCTAAAGGGTTTAAATGCTGATCGTGATTGTTTGTATGTTGAATCCGTTCCGATGGATCTAGAGGGCAAAGAATTCGTATATGGTGGAAAAACATTCGTTATTACTGGTGCTGATGTTGAGAATCATGAAGAACCTCTTCTTTCTGCAATTCTTAAGGGATTTGAATCATTCGATTTGGACGTGGAGGAAGAACCCATTGCTTCAGGTTATAAAACAACGGATGAAGCTGCTAATGATTTCCCAAGCCAGTTTCTAAGTTATACCGATTGGAGCTTTTCTAATGGACGAATGATCGCGGTGAATGTTCCTGGATTAAAATATGGTGAACTCATCGGTTTTTATTGGATCCCACTAAGTGGGATCATGGATGATCTCCAATAGTCAATATAAATGCAAAGGTCCTATCAGTATAAGATTTTTTTAATGGCTTGATAGATTGAGATTTTATAAACTACAAACGAATAAGGACATGCGAGTCTTGGATCCGCAGAACTTGAAACACTACTTATTTCATAAGTTATTGAATTGGCAATCTAATAAATATAATAATACATTGGAGGAATGAAAATGACAGATATATTAAAGTCAGACAAAAAAGAGGTTTTAGAATTAAACTATATTGGTACTGATTATTGGGGGTGTCCTGTCTACTAAGACCAGTACGAAATGTTATGGAAAGACATTGAGTTAGGAGATATGGAAACGCCGACTTTGTGTTCCGTGAGTGGGAACGATTTTGATGGTGAACCGGACAGCCTTATCCGAAAAGAATTTGTCATTGCAACACCTTTTGTTAAGAATCCCAAAAGGTTTGAATACATGATGTTAAGCAGGCTAAAGAGCGATTGCGACACCCATTTAAACATTGAATGTGCCCGTCGAATAGTTGAAAGCGAAAGGAAGAGCACAATCGAGACCATGAAAGACCTTTGGAATGGCTTTAAGGACGACGAAAAACCCGAATGGCTGACATGGGAACAGATTCTAGACTATGAGAAAAGAATGAACATTTAAACCGTGCATAACAGAATCAATCAGTAACAATAAAGACACCCGCTTCTTGGATTCTCAGGAGCGGGTGTCTTTTTATACATGTACATTAAGGTTTAAGTTTATGAAAAAAAGAAAGAAGCCAGTACTCTGACTACCGTAGTTGTTGTCTACTTATAACCCAAGTACCTTCTTTATGTCATCAAATGGAAATGGTACCGGTGAATTCATCTTTCTCATATATTCGAATAGATCATGAAGTTCCTTACGACCTTCAGGCGTTGTAGACGCTTCAATAGGAGTCTTTCCTTTTAAAGCAGGTATTTTAAGGTTCACCCAATCACGATAGTAGTCAGACAAATGAGTGTTTACTTGTTTATTAATTGATTCATTCAAATCAAGTTCGATATGGCTTGAACATTCAATGTCATTAGACTTTGATTGAAGTGGGATGGATGAAGGTATAGTAGGTAGAGTAGAAGGGATCTTAAGTGTAATAATTTTCTTATCAACATTCTCTGAAATTTGAACCAGCTTCGAATTATCAGAATAGAGAGCAAAAAAGCACATGGTATGTGTCAGAATTGTACTAAACTGATGAATCATCTCAAAATCCTTTCCATTGTCTGGAATTGACTCTAGCATAGCGCCTTCAGTACTCAGTGTAGACCGTTGGTTGTTAATGTACCATTGTGTATGAAAACGTCGATCGATATAGATTTCAGTCTTAATACGATGTTCCTCTTCTTTGAAATATATGTGCAAGTTGGAACCAATACCAGTTTCGCTGATATCTACTAGGATTGTTCCCTCTTGAATGGGAAGTTGTGAAATCCCTATAGGGCGTTTCAAGCTCTTGGACCAACGGCCCAAACCATCGATCGTCTTATCTTCTAAAATAATCGTAGTGTAACTGTCTAAATTCATTAACAAACCTCCCAAAAAAGTATATTAATTTTGTTGTTCTTATTATCCACAAACATTTTATATATGGATTTTAATTTATTCTACTAGATTAGTCCAGAAAATACTTATCGGAATAAACGTGCAATTCAGATCTAGATATAACTTATATAAACAAACAGACCTGTTTTCGGCAGGTCTATTTGTTTGTTGATACATAAGTTGAGTTTAAGCCAGCCAATACTTTAGGTACCTCAAGAAGAGATTAAGGAAGAATCGTTTTATGCTTATCAGACGTGAATAAACTTTCGTCGGATTCGATGCTCTCTTCAATAGATGGTGATTCATAATCGTTTACATCTGGAGTATACAAAGTGAGTTCAATAATGGATTCAACGAGACGAATACAAGAGAAGAGAAACAAGAATAGTAAACTTACGTATGAGTAAAACGAGTTTTCAGTTAATATAGATATTCCTATTCCTCCAAATAGAAATATATACTTTAGGAGAGCCGTTATATCCAGTATCTTTATTCCACATATTAAAATTCCTAATAGATATGCTTGTTCACCTGAGATGAAGGAGATAGAACAGAAGACTATCGCGACAGTTACTAAGGTCATATCTAAGAGATAATCTTTTAAAAGCACCTTTTTTAAACAATACAAACTCATTAGATTAATTAGCACCAGCACAAGTAATAAGACACCAAGCGATGTATTAAGCATAACCTACACACTCCTTTTTAAGAATTGATCGATAAATATAATGTCCTAGAGCACGTGATTAATCGTGATGGACATTATTTTTTAATAAAAAACAATAGAAAAGGAACCGCAACTAGACCTTGAGGGCCTAATCGTGGTTCTTCCACTTATGAGTATTCTATTGTCAATATATTAGCATAAGAGTTGTTATATTAGTAGAGTGTCTTCTGACAGTATACTGCACACAACGAAAGAAATAATACTCCTAATCTCATCCCTAACAATCATAAAAGTACCACTCATGGTGTAACAAAAAAATATAAGTTGAAGGTTAGAGTTGTTACAGGTGAAGACTTAGGTAATATACATTATGGGTTTGTAGGGCGGTATATCTACATAGTGCCTATACTTAAAACTGCAGTAGGTGCTTATCAGATTTATTCTGCTGCAGCTCAATCGGGATGGTGGTCCAGTTGCTTTGATGACCCGAATGACCAAGCATTTATTTAATAGGGAATAGAATTATATTACTGAATCTAATAATTTCGGCAAGAGATTTACAAAGGTAAATGTCGTATTTATATTATGAAGTTCACTTGCGGGTTATATTGGTTTGAACTATAATAATCACATCAATAAAATACTTCGGAAAACTGGAAGGACCAGAACCTCAAGAGAGGATTCTGGTCCTTTTTTTGTTTTTAATAATGGGGAGATAAATATGTATCAGAGACAACTGAAAAAGAGAATTATGATTGTGGCTTCGGTGATTCCAGTACTTTGTTTTATTTTCCTTATTAGTACTACATTTGTTGGCGATGAAGAGAAGGAAGAACCCGCTCTACTTGAAAACAGAGTTGAGGTATTAGCAGATAATCATAATATCAACATTATTACTAACGCTCTAACTGTTGGTGATGTGTTAAGTGATCTACAGATATACATTGGGGAAGATGATTTGGTTGATCCACTTCCTTCTACAAGATTAGTATCTGATGTTCAAATCAGAGTTACCAGGGTTTCACAAGGATCTAAAACAGTTTTCGAAGAAATCCCATACAAATCTGTTGAGTACTATGATGGGGACTTATTAGAGGGACAGAAACAAATAGTTCAAGAAGGTAAAAATGGGCAGGTAAAAGTTACAGTCGCGTCAATGATGTTCGATGGATTAATTGCAAAAGAGGATACTTCTGGACGAACGATCACGTATCCATATATTCCACAGGTTATAGCCATCGGAACTAAGAAACTGGAGCCGTTAGTTATTCCCGAAAAGGACCTAGTAAGCATACCAAATGGATCTACCGTATCGGATGTTTCGAAAATAAAGATAGTCACGATAGAAGAGAAGCCGGTGAAATTTAAGTTTTCATTAGATCATGTAGAGTTAACTGCTTACACGGCAGGATTTGAATCAACAGGAAAATCTATAGGGGATGAAGCATTTGGTATTACTTTTTCAGGATCTCATGTTACTGAGGGCCAAACCATTGCGGTTGATCCTGCAGTTATACCACTTGGATGGTGGGTATATATTGAAGGAATTGGTTACCGAAAAGCAGAGGATACCGGTAGTGCTATAAAAGGCAATAAAATTGATATTTATATGGAAGATCTGACACTAGCACGAAAGTTTGGACGTAAATACGAACAGAAAGCTTATGTTATCGGACCTAAAAAATTTGAGTAAAATTTGTTCTAACTATAATTAGTTCAAGAAACTTGGAGGTTTTTATATGCGAAAGTGGATTAATTTATTTAAGAAAAAAGTTGACCCAATTATTCTATCTAAAGAGGGACATGAAATTATTAAGAATAAACAACTCCTTACTGATCAAGTGTATGGTGTTATTTTTGGGTGCTGCGTTGGTGACGCTTTAGGCGTGCCCGTAGAATTTCGAAGCAGAAATTCACTATTACGTAACCCAGTTAAAGGAATGCGTAGTTTTGGTACATGGGATCAGCCTGCAGGAACGTGGTCTGATGACAGCTCGATGATGCTTTGTACTGTTGAGAGTTTGATAGAAGATTATAATCTATCTAGAATGGCAAACAAGTTCATTGAATGGTATCAGAACGGGTTGTGGACTCCCTATGGTGAGGTGTTCGATATTGGCAGTACTACCCAGATGGCGTTGGATCAACTGATCTTTAATAACAATGAGAATCCTTCGAAGTTCGGTTTAACTGACGAATATAGTAATGGAAATGGATCCTTAATGAGAATATTACCACTAATCTTCATCGTTTCTAAATTATCATTTTACGATCGAGCTACGATCGTTTCGGAAGTTTCTTCTATAACGCATGCACATAGAAGGTCACAAATAGCTTGTATTATTTTAGTTGAGATGGGTTGTTATCTTCTTAAAGGATTCACTCCTTCAGAAAGTTATGATATGACTCGATTGTCCATTCAGAAACATTTGGGTGGGGAGCTTGAAACGCTTATGTTTTCTCTCATATATAACGATATTCGGGATAAGAGTATTGAATCAATTCACTCAGGAGGTTATGTAATAGAAACTCTTGAAGCAGCCTTCTGGTGTTTATTGAGAAATGATGACTATAGTAGTGTCGTATTAGAAGCGGTAAATCTCGGTGAGGATGCGGATACAACTGCATCTGTAGCTGGAAGTTTAGCTGGTCTTGCATATGGATACAGTAATATACCTGATGAGTGGTTGAATCAAATTGCAAAGAGAAATGAGATTGAGGAACTTGCTTCAATATTTATGAATAGCATTAAATAGTGCGGATTATGGAAATAGAAATTTTTAAAGTAAGGAGTGATTTGAACTATGAAAGCTGTGGAGTCATTTGAATTATTTACACTGGGTAGTAGTTTGATACGTTGGTGTCGTACTTTCTTATTCGAAATTTCTCTGCTTAAAAATGGGATTACTGTTTTATGACAGTGATACATGTATACCGTTCGAATAAGACTTGTGATAATATAGGATTATATATTATACATTAAATCTTATTCAGTTCTTGGACATGCGTCGGAAAGAGCTTTTATTTATGAAATAGCACTTACACTAGTGCCTAATTATTAAACGCAATCATTGCGCTTAAAATAGGCCTAAGTGTGAGTGCTATTTTTTCGTCAAATGACTCCTATAGGAATTGTGAAAAGAATTTTCGTGATAATAATGACTCATTGGAGGCGCTGTTAATGCAATGTAATTACTGTTTTTGGTGAACTAGATTATACCTTGGTAGTGGTTTTATATGAAGACGATTGAGCCATAAAATATGAGATAAGGAGATGTTAAATCTATGAATGAATTAGAATTGTTACTTTTAAAAATGTGGTCTGATTTTGGCATTAAGGAAATCTATAAGTACAAGAATAGAATTAAGGTATTTAAGAGGGAAGGTTTAGTTAGCTATGAACTGTTCTATGACTTGACCTATCGTATGTTTATTGATGTAGAGGATATTGCAAATCATAGAGAGGCATATCCCGAAAATTACAAGGTAAGTGTCGAAAGATTAATTGAAGATAGAAGCTTAGTATAATCCGCAGTGCGAAAAACAAGTAACACTTAAGGAACATGAAGCGACAAAATAAAGAGGAGAAAAAACAATGAATAAAACACAAGAATTGATTAAAACGCATGACTATGACATATGGTTGAAAACAGAAAATAGTGGCGAGAGGACTCCTGACCATGATTTAGAAGAAGCAGGACTATGTATACTTTGTTGTCTTGCAAATGACAATGAAACGCTTTCTATATGTAAAAAATGCGAGAAAATTGTATTTGAATAGTACACATCACGAAGATTAAGTGAATTAATGACACATTATACGAAGGAAGGACTGATAAATATTGAAAAGGCAGAAAATTGATAAAATCATTAACTCTCTCACAGAAAAAGAAAAACAGGTATTAATCGAAGCTGTATCTCCAATTTATTTCGAAGACAGCTCTGATTACATCAAAGCACTATGGGATATTGTCAATGTACTAATCGGTGACAAGATCAACATTGACGATGTAGATGCGAAGGAGTGGCTTTACGCTCTACAACCACAACTTTACGAGAATGTGTAATGTCGCATCACGAAGATTATGTCGAATGAGACACATAACAATGTTTAGTTCGAAGATAAAATAATGGATAAGGTAATTACTGTCTATTGTTAATCTGAAGTATTGGAAGAGGGAATTTAAATGAGATACGATAAGATAACTGCTGTTAAATTACTAAGCCTTATAAAAGATGCAGTGACAGATATACATCCAAAGTCGCCAGATAAGATTACAACCGACGTAATGCAATCGATTAAATCTTTTGATCCGGAACTACATGAATCAATAAACAATATGTTGTCGCAATTAGTAACAGTTGATGATGAAATGTAGTACACAAACTAAAAGAAAAGGGAAAATTAAGAAATAAACTCTTTGTCAAAGAATATCGTATAAGCCTGTTCACCGATTTATCAAATTTCAAATATCCATTCGGAGTAAAAGGTCGATTCCTATCGGCCTTTTTACTATTTTTAGGGAGGATCAATAAATGTTTTTTATTGGATCAGTATAAATGAGTTCAACTCTGGATTGAGGGTAGAATTATGAGAGAAATGATAATTGACAACTTTGCTGGTGGTGGTGGTGCAAGTGTAGGTATTGAGCTAGCAATTGGTCACCCTGTAGATATAGCTATTAACCATGATCCCGCAGCGATTGCTATGCATCGAGCAAATCATCCAGAGACAGAACACCATTGCGAATCAGTATGGGACATCGCCCCGTGTGATATTACGAAGGGTCGTTCAGTGGGTCTTGTATGGCTAAGCCCAGACTGTAAGCACTTTTCCAAAGCTAAAGGCAATAAGCCAGTGGAGAAGCATATACGTGGTCTTGCTTGGGTAGCTATACGATGGGCAGCAACAGTTAAACCAAGAGTAATCATTTTAGAAAACGTGGAAGAGTTTAAGTCTTGGGGACCATTGATGAAAGATGGCTACCCAGATGAAGAGCAAAAAGGAAGAACATTTAACTCCTTCATAAATGCTCTCAAGCGACAGGGTTACAAAGTCGAGTGGAAAGAACTACGAGCATGTGATTTCGGAGCACCCACTATACGCAAAAGATTCTTCTTAGTGGCACGATGTGATGGAAAATCGATTGTATGGCCAGTTCCAACACATGGTGACCCAAAGAGTGATGCAGTTAAGTTTGGTGCATTAAAACCTTGGAAAATGGTTTCTGAAAATATTGATTGGTTGATACCAAGTGTTAGCGTATTTGAGCGAAAGAAAGAATTAACTGCTAAGACGCAGCGCAGGATCGCACGAGGGATTAAAAAGTTTGTGAAAGATCACCCAGATCCGTTCATCCTACGTTTTGGTATGATTGGATCCGGTAATGGAAAACTGAAAAAATCGATGACGGCAATCACTAATAATATTGAACCCTTATCTAATTTTTCAATTGCTTACTCACCAAATAGACGCGTTATAGTCTCCGCATTTATCGCTCAACATTATGGAACCTCAATTGGCCATGAATTAGAAAGACCATTGAATACAATCACCGCGGTCAACAAAGCAAGTTTAGTTACCGTATTCCTAGTAAAACATGATGGAAGTCAAAGAAATGGAACTGAGATGAGTTTCATGGACCCTCTTACCGGAGTAACCAGAGAGAGTCATAGCGAACAGGTAACAGATTTGTTATTCAACTTTTGTGGTTCAACAGAAAAGAAAGAAATGAATGACCGATTACTTTCCATCTTATCAAGAGACAGTCTAAACCTAGTCACAATCAACGGAGTCGTATACCAGATAGTCGATATAGGGATGAGAATGCTAAAACCACATGAATTATTCGCAGCCCAAGGATTTCCTACCAATTACATTATCAATATTGATGCTGAAGGCAAAAAATATCCTATAACAGAACAGAATGCCAGGTGTGGAAACTCAGTACCACCTCCATTTGCAGAAGCATTGGTTCGAGCAAATTTACCTGAGTTATGTACAGGATCAGGGAATGCACTAACATTTAATAAATACGAAGAATCATTTGGTCAGTTGGAATTATCAATCTAAGTTGTATTCTGAAATAAATATAAGAACTCATAGGAGAGATACACATGATAGAGAACCAAGGCACGATAGAGTATGCATTCAATGAAGGTCTGATACAAATGACTCTGTTCGATTTTGGAGTAAATAATAATGACACACATGAGGGCAAGGAAGCAGAAAAAATAGAAATTGTACTGCTAGGTGGAAGTGGGTTCGCAAGAGGGAAAAGTCGTATTTTTGATTTTGGAATAACTAATCCAACCACTCAACAATTTTCAGATATGTTGAAAGCAGAATATGGAACTGGTGGACGATATTCAATTGGTTCAGAGGTACATGAGGAGAATTACGATAGCAGTGGAATTCAGTTCAAATGGTTGGACGATGCTGGTAGGATTGAGACAAAGATATCTTGGAGAAAGGCAGCTATCGTAATTACACAGTTGATAAAACAAGGAAGGTACAAGGGGAATGATGTATAACTACGATTGTGTTGTTAAAAAAGCTTAATAATAAAGGGGTCAAATACATCCCGAGACAAAAACCGAGCCTTAGAAGAGATTCTAGAGGATCGGTTTTTTACTTTTCTCGGGTCTTCTAATATTATATATTATTTCTTCCTGCAACAGTTTTTATCATATTAATGGTTTCATTTACTCCATCTTTGTCACCAATGGCTCGACCAAAATAATTAAGAGAATAAACCAAACGCTCATATTGTTGATCAGATAATGTGATTTTGAAATTATGCCTTGGAAGATCAATTATAGGATCGATTCCTTTTTCTATGTACTTATTTGGCGATAGAGGAACATATCCCTCTAGAGAGGTCTCTATGTCTCCGTAAGAAGCTAATAATGTAAGATGAGTGTCCAGTTTGGGATTAATAAAATAAAGGCAATAAGGGCAAACGTCAAACATTGATGTGATCCAGTCTCTTACCGGTTTGATCTCATAAAGTTGCTCTGCAGTATCTTCATAACCTTCGAACATTAGGATACTACTTTGATATGCAAGAACACCATATGATGAAAGGTTATCCAATGCATCTCGTATGCCAGTCATTGATTGTTGATCAATGACTGGCTTTTTGATGGTGATTAAATTAATATGAGTCAATATTTCACCTGTTTTCATAGTATTTAGATTGTATATAATTATGTAAAGTGCATTTTTTTCTTACGTTCAGAGTAAAACAGAAAAAAGGAAATGATAAATTTTGGAATAGAAAGGATTAGTCCATACAGTATGCAGACAACGATGGAAAATGCGAACACTAGTGGTTGAAACAAAAATACGATTTGCGATTCAAACCCATCTAATCTATCATATCCAAATTTCCATGCGTGGTATATTGAAATACCGAGATATCCTCCAATAAGTGTAATGTCTAACCTTTCAAATGTAGGGAATTGCGTGAAAAGGTCAGTACCAAACAATATAAGTCCAATCGTACATGCGATAATATTCCGAAAAAATTGATTCATTTGAAAAACACCTTCAATCTAATGTATTTTATTTAATTATACTAAATGTTGAATAAATACTAAATTTTTGGGGGATGCTATTTTAGTTGTTTAGAAACATGATTTTGGGCACTAAGGTTGTGGATGTGGCGGTATCCCGTATCTTGGTTTAGATCATTCGTGTAATCTACATGATATTCGCAGTAACCATCACATTCAAATGCAGTTTGGAAGATTCATAAATAGCATATTAAAATGAACAGGAAGAAGCGGATAAATGTCCCGCTTCTTTTTTTATATTAACTCTAATAAGTATAACAATTAGAATATGGATGACTGCAAATCTTCTATGTGATTACTTTGAAACACGTTTCATTTTTAAACCAGCGGTCATCACTCATTAAACGTGTGACTTCTCCTCCTTCAAACTCGATGACTATGATCGGTGTTAAAGTTGCATTTGTGTTTATACCATTCATGGTAATTGGTCCAGTAACATAAAACGATATAACATCTCCGTTTATGACCGATTTATTAAACTGCCTGTGATGTTGCAGCGTATTTCTCCATTACGAGGTTTCCCACTCCAGGTATAAGTTCCAGCAAGTCCGGGCATCATTTCAATTATAGATATGTCGATGAGTTTTTCACGAGATTCTTTTTTTCCACTCCATAATTGTTGTTTGATTGCATTGCCTTTATTGGTTCTCTTGTCGAGCATGAAAAATGGTCCCCCTTTGTAGATAATTCTGTCCGGTAAAACCTTGATATCATGTGGGAGAGTTAACTACATTGTCGGGAGGGGATCACTTTTTATCTATTTACTTAAAAACAAAGGAACGGTATAATTAATTTAATTGCATACTAGAAACGAGGAAGCACCTCGCACATAGGCTCACGCCTGTGTACGAGGTGCTTTTTTTGTTTTGACTACCAAAGTGGGATGCAATACATAATGTTAGTTCTTTGAAAACTTTATAGTATGTTTCACATAGTGAAAGGGTTGAGGGATTCGAATTCAGTTCAATCTACTTCTACTTTGATAAAGTAGAAGTTATAAGAGTTTAGAGGAAGCTCTTGTTATAGTAATGAGCCAAACAGAATCGCCTCGGATTAAACTCGAATTTTGGAGAAAGGCTTATCGGCAATCCATATTAGAGTATATAAAAAAAGTGTGATGTCATGGGCGGAAGCTTATACCGTTCATGAACTCCTATACCCAAATTTGATAAATCAGGGCAATACAGGCGGTTAATTTAACTTTATATGTATTTCATCAGCTGTATTACTCTATTATAAATCAACAAGAAAGGGAGATTTTTATGTTTAAGAGATGGAAAAACGTACTGATTAAGCTATTAGTCGTAGTAATGTTGATCCCGATGCTACCAGCAATGACAAGTATGGAGGTAGAAGCAGCATCGAATTATTACTATGATAAGTACGCTGTAGTAGATCCTTCTTCGGTTTATAAGATGACTGGACCAGGTATCTCGGGGGACCTCTATATAATCCCGAATTCGAGTAAAGTTTACTATGGTAGCTATTATGGAGGACCTAGTGAGGATGCTAATTACGATGAAAGATCTGGGTGGTATTCCAGTGATGGTAGTTGGTCATCAAGTAATTACTTCATTGCTGAAGCATCCGGAGGTGTCATCAGGTTGCATCTCGGTTTACTGGGAATCCCCAGTGATATGAACGTTAGGTTCACTAGTTTAAACTTGGCGGACGCTTATCATATTAGAAAAAGTACATCGCAAGATAACTACGGAAAAGTGAGAACAGATTATGTTAGAACAGGATTAACAGCTATACCACCAGCACCTAAGACTAGGGGTGCATTAATACAAGCTAACGTTGTTGCTAATAATACATACCCTACTGATGGGGTACACACCGATGGCTTTTGGTATGTTCGAAAGGGGATAGTTAATAGCGCACCATCCTTCACCATTAACACCTCAGGAAATCAGACACTATACAATGATGGTGGAATCTTTACTATATCAGGCACAGTTACCGATCCTGATAATGATGTTGTGACAGTGTACGCAATAATAGGTGGGGTGAATAAGTCAATAACGATTTCAAATACAGCCACCATACAACCATGGACGTTAACATGGTCGGGAACAGAAGTACCTGTTGGTGTGTATCCTACGCCACTTATAACCGTAAGTGATGGAATATTGAGTACAACGACTAATTACAGTGGGTCGCTCACTGTAATACAACAAGTCTATTATTACTGGAACAAGTTTACTAATAACGGGGGAACTAAGGGAACTTTAGTACAGGCAGACATAAGAGCCGCACAAAACACTTACCCTATTAATGGATTGCATACAGACGGATATTGGTATTTGAGAATAGGTGCAATACCAAACAACGTACCTACAATAGCAGTCACCCAATCCGGAAACAGAACAATCAACTTAAAAACAGGTTCTGATACGTTTACGATGACAGGCACCGTAGTCGATGCGGATAACGAAGCTGTTTCTATATCCGCAACAATAGGCGGGGTAACAAAACAATTAGCGGTTTCGAACACCGTTACAGGTAAACCTTGGACACTATCATGGACTACATCTGATTTCATCACTAGTCAGGGTAACTTTTCGAATCCGATTATAACCGTAGATGATGGACGTGGGGGGGGAGCAACAACGACCTACACAGGTACTTTAACGGTAGTTAAGACAGCTTTGTTCTACTGGGATAAGTATAACGTGTCGAGTACTGCTGTATACAAAGAAGGACCTTGGGTATCAATGGGCTATTACGAGAATTCTGGTAAGAGTTCAGGTTATGACTCATATTCCTATAATACCGCAACTGGCTTATTTACTAGAACTGGGAGTTTCGTAGATATAGAGTTTAGGGATATTTACTGGTATAACTCATCCCAAGATGGCATCTTGTATAAAGAGGTGTTCCACTCAATATACGGACAGAGGCACGGATTCAATACCACTAGATATAGTAAAACAAGCATACCAGAAACATTTCAGATTAAAGGCACGCTCTTGCAAGCTAACATCCTAGACCTAGACGGGACTTACCCTAATGATGGTATACACTCAGACGGGTTTTGGTATGTCAAGAAAGCAACCAACAACATGTTCCCAGTACCAACAGTCGTAAGCACTCCTGTAACGGTAAACGCAACAGGAACAACCGTAACAGTGACTGGTTCTGTAACCGATGCGGATAATGACACCTTAACCGTGTCAGCGACCTTGGGCGGGGTAACAAAAACAACAACCGTAGCAAGCCCATCTACAGCCAAACCGTACACCTTAACATGGACTGTAGCTGAAATACCTGATGGAGCATACGGTAACTTTACTATCACAGCAAAGGATGGCAAAGGCGGTATAGGTACTACAACGTACTTATCTACTATAACGGTAGACAAAACACCACCAACTGCACCAACAGTAACAGCGTCCGAGACAGAATGGACTAAGAACACCGTGACCGTCACCGTGATATCAGGAACAGACGCATTAACAGGTGTCCCACATACCGAGTACAGATTGAACGGTGGACTTTGGACAACATACACGTTTCCGTTCTTCATAACAGATGACGGTGTAACTGTAGTAGATGCACGAACAATTGATAACGCAGGAAATATAAATAGCGAACCTATATCTACAACAACAGTGAAAGTAGATAAAACACCACCGAATGCGGGAGGTACGTCTGTAACACCGGGTACTTGGGGTCGAGAGGCAACGGTAACCATAAACCCGGGATCAGATAACCAGTCAGGATTAGCGAGCACTGAGTACCGTATAGGTTCAGGAACTTGGTTATCCTACACAGCCCCTATCGTAATCTCAACAGAGGGTACAATAACTATAGGATCTAGAGCAACGGATAACGTAGGTTGGGTTACTCAAGGTTACGATACGTATGCATATGTCGATAAGACCGCACCTACTATAGAGTTTTCGCAAACATCTCGACCTTGGTCTGATGGAGGGGTAGACGTAACAATTAGTTACTCAGACGCACTATCAGGCATAGATATAAATAATCGATTGTATAAAGTAACAAACAGTTCTGTAACCCCAACAAACTGGGACTCAGCCACAGGAGATACGGAAAATATCCAAATTACAGCTGAAGGCATCTGGTATATTCATGCCAAGGCTCTAGACAAAGCAAGTAATACAACTGAGGTAATAACAGGGGAATTGCAAATCCAAAACCAACCCGATCCAACTCCGTTAGCCCTTGTAACTGCAGATGAAACATCTGCAACACTAGAGTGGGATCTTCCAATTGGAGGAACATACACTGACGGTTATGTGTACAACGTCCAAAACTTAACAACAGGTCAATCTTGGAGTATACCTTACCCAACTAATACCCATACAGACACTACAATAACAGGCGGTAAGACGTACAGTTATGAAGTAAGTGTCAAGAACCATGTAGGTATTAGTGTTAGCAGTAATAAGGTAAATGCACTAACCTTACCAGAAGCACCCTCTTCTGCAGATATCAAAGTAGAGAAGGATGGTAGACAAGCAGATCGTGCACTTGTAACTTTTACGGGTGTACCTTCAGCAACGACATACCGAATTACTGTAAAGGACAATACAACGCAACAAGAAGTATATAACCAAACCGTTACGGGCTCGGTATATCAACCGATTTCCAATTTAGAACCAGGATCCGTTTATACGATAGGGGTATCCGCTATTAATGACAATGGAGAAGGTCGAGCAAGTTATGCAGGGTACCTATCCCTACCTGATTCACCTACTGGTTTCACAGATGTGCAAATTGGTGAGACAAGTATTGATTTAAGATGGAACACGGTAACAACAGCAACGTATTACGAATTAGAACGTGATGAAAGATTGGCCTATGGAGGTAACTTAAACGCATTCACAGATAACTTTCTTACTGGTGGAACGATATACAATTACCGTGTATCTGCAGAGAACCTAACAGGATACGGAGATTACTCGTATCTTAATAACATTTGGACTTTACCATCGCAAGTAGCCGTATTCGAAATTGAAAATGCAACAACAAACAGTGTAACCGTGTCTTGGCGTAATGTTACGGGGGCTGAAGGGTATACCGTGATGAAAGACGGTTTACAAGAAGCCGTTCTCCCATCCAATGATACAACGTACAAAGCATACAATCTCTTACCTGGCGAAACGTATGTATTTACGGTCATACCAACAAATCGCAGCGGTTCAGGGCAGAGTAAGTCTCTAGTAAGCACAACCTTACCGGAAGCGTTAGATAGTACAACGATCACGGTAACCGACATTACAGAGACTAGTGCAACCATTCGTTTCGATTCCGTTCATGGTGCAACGAAGTACAAAGTGACTGTAAACGGGGTAGAGTACGATATCTCAAACACGGAACTGATTCTGAATGGTCTAACTGGTGCAGAAGTCTATACCTACGAAGTATCCGCAGGAACCTTAACGGGATACGGAGAAAGCGTTACCGGGTCATTCGTAACCCTTCCTTATTCACCAAATGGGGTGAAGCTGGATGAAGTACATTCTGATTCATTTACCGTTAGTTGGTATGTAGTACCGAATACGACCGAATACATCATCACCGATGCTAACGGATCAGTATTAGGGACTGTAACAGGTACTAACTATACAGTAGACAACCTATTGCCGGGAGATACGACAACAATCTACATCTCTGCTAGCAACGTAAACGGAGAAGGTGCCAAAACTTCGTATACGCAACAAACCTTACCATCTAGCGTTGGTGGTCAAGATACAAAAGAGCCAACTGTGACGGAAGACACTGTAGAAATCACTTGGGATATCGTTCCCGGTGCAGATGAGTATGACATCATCGACAAAGACGGGAATCGTATAGATTCAACAAACGATAACAATATCATTATTGGCGGTATTGGGTCCGGTAAGGATACGGAAGGTTGGATTGTTCTTCCTAAGAACCCTGCGGGGTCAGCGGAAGAGGGATACCGAGTACCGCCGTTCGTGACTTTACCGAGCGATGACTACACCATAACGATCTCTGCAGATAAGAATAAGGAACTGACTGTTACCCTTGACACTGTACTCAAGAATGAAATATTCGTTATTGAACAGGACGGAAAAGAGATCTACCGCGGACAAGATCCAACGGTAGTCATTACTGGATTAGAAGATAACAAAGAATACACATTCGATGTATGGACGGAAAATAGTAAAGGGGATAAATCAGAGCCACAAACGCTCATAGGTAAAACACTCCCCGCACCTAAAGTGCCTGATACTGGGGGTAACGGAGCGGGAAGTACAGATGGTTCAGGGACGGGTACTGTAATACCGGCTAAAGAATCGACTCTTAAACCCGATGACACTGTAGATACCGGAAACAACGGAAACAACGGAAACGACGTAAATCACTTCGATGATGTAAGTGCTAACTCTTTCGCTAGGGAAGCAATCAACTACCTCTCCGAAAAGGATATCATCAAAGGTGTAACTGACAAAATGTATGAGCCGAACCGTGCAATTACACGGATGGAGTTCGCAGCACTTCTCGTAAGAGCAACCGAGGCACCAACAGACAGTGCATTAGAAATAACGTACAAGGATATAAATAAAAAAAGTTGGTATATGACAGAGTTAAATGCAGCAATCGCTAATAATATAGCAATTGGGTTCAGTAAAACTGAATTTGCACCATTGCATAACATAAATCGAGAACAAACAGCTAAGATGCTAGCAAACGTTTTGGTTACAAAATACGGGATGAAAGAAGGTATGGGACTTAACAAATTTAATGACAGCTTGGATGTTGCAGGGTGGGCGAACGATTCAGTGCTCGTGCTGGCTTCTAACGGAATAATCAAAGGTTACCCAGATGGTTCATTCAGACCCAAACTAAACCTAACTAGAGCTGAGAGTGCAGAACTGATCTACCATATGCTACAAAATAAATAATAAATGATTATGATTGGCCGCAATAGCGAAATGCTACTGCGGTCTTTTCATTGCAAAACGTATAATCATTTAAAAACATCTTGATTCCGTTTATAGGAGTATCTCTATTTATCACAAGGATGTTCATTGAGGGATCGCTCCATATCATAATAGTGGATTAACTGAAGATTAAATCCGTCTATGTTTGAGGTGTTTTTTTGTTTCAACAAAAAATTATGGGAGGAAGATTTAAATGAGAAAAAAATTAAAAGGTATAAAGACTTTTATTGTTCGAATGCTTGTTGTCGTGATGTTAATGCCGTTGATTCCAAGTGTAATGATTGGAGAAGTGGAGGCTTCTAGTGGTTTGAAATTATCGGCAAATGCAGTAACTGACAAGAATATGATTAATTTAGAATGGAACAATCCGTATGGAGGTGGATCTACATTTAGAGTCTATCGCATGAATGATTCTTCAGAGTGGGAAAGTATACCGGCTAAAGATACTGTAAAAGTATTAAATATTTATCCTGAATACCCCGTGGGACATATATATTCTGTCACAAATACAGGATTATCTGAAGGGCAAGTTGATTTAAATGGAAAATCTGTTCCTGACTCTGGGATACTGAAAACATGGCTTCAAAAAGAGGGTATTAATTCGGTTCAAATTGAAACGGTATCAATCATTGATTTTAATGATAATCCATCCAAATATTTAAATAAATCTACTGGACATTGGAATTATGATTCAGTTTTTTATGGAATGTGGAACCTACTTCCTGATGTAATATACCCAAATGACCAAGCGGTCGAGCATTTACGAACGTTCATCAATGATGGTGGGGGATTTATGACTTCTCACCACACCATAGGTTATAGAGCGCTAGATAAAGGGGTTAATCGATTGGCAAATGAGATGGGAGTCGAAGTATTTGCCACACAAACAAATGCTAGTTGTAGTACAGATAACAATGCCTATGGCGGAAGGGATGCAAACGGAAATCTATACCCGTCGGTTTCTTTCGAGCTCTTAGACGGTTCTCCTTGTGATCAATCCATATATTGGCCCGCTGGAAATAAAATTGAAATAGCCAAGAAGGGGCTTTTGACGGAATATCCCTTTAAAGTAGGTATTGTTGGAGAAGTAAATGACATATTTTTCCAACATGGGTTGAGTGTATTTGGTAAAGGTGATGTGTGGATAAAAACAGCAGAAGTACAGGGTTACTCTACTGAACCTTTTAAGGAAATCACGGTTTCTCCAAGTACTGGACAAAGTGGTACTAATAACTTCTTTGTACATACTTTCAACAATACAGCAATCATTAATTCAGGTCACTCATTCCCTAATATTTCTCAAGTAGAAACGAGGGTTATAGCGAATACTCTTTATTATTTATCACAAATTACTACGAATACAACGTGGCAAGATCGAGTGGGCATGGATACAGCTTCACCCAATACACCTGTAGTAAATGTGGGTTATAAAGAGGGAGAAGGTATTCAAGTTAATGCCTTGAGTACAGACAATGGTATTTCTTCAAAGTATAAAGTTGTTGCTGAGAGTTTAGGATCAAAAATTGAGTCAAATGTTGCATCTGTTGTCAACACAACTGGAATTAAAGGGTTTTCATATGTTATTGATAAAATACCAGATACAATTCCTGATGATATAATTGATTCAGTTACATCAGACTTTGTTGTAACTGGAGTTAAAACAACGGATTATTATATTCATGTTACAGCTATCGATAATGCAGGTAATGCATCTGCTCCAGCACATGTTTATATAAATGATACAGGTGCTCCAAATCTTGTTGTTTCCCCGAGTACAACAAAACCAACGAATCAAGATGTTATTCTTTACGCTAGTGGATGGGATGATATTTCAATTGTGGAACAGACACAATTACCTGATGGAACTTGGGTTAGCGGCGCAAATGCCTCTTATACCGTAACTTCAAACGGAACTTATACTTTTAAAAATATAGATTACTTTGGAAATCAAAGATCTGTAGATTATATTGTCTCGAATATTGATAAGATATCGCCAAATATCACTTTTTCTACGGATAGTAGAGGGTGGTCAGAAGATCCTCTGGAAGTACAGATTACTTATAATGATGCAAACTCAGGATTAGATAATAATCTACGTTTATTTAAGGTTACTAATAGTTCAGATGGTCCGACTCTTTGGGAGAATGCAATCTCAAATGAGCAAACAGTAAAGATTACTGACGAGGGTATATGGTATGTTCATGCAAAAGCCACTGATAACGCAGGAAATGAAAAGGTCGAAAAAACTTTAGCATTGCAGATTCAGGATCTTCCAGCAATACCTCAGTTAGTTCTTATCTCATCCGATGAAACATCTGCAACCTTAGAATGGGATTTGCCAAAAGGTGATGCTTACACCGACGGGTACGAGTATAACGTAAAAAACATCACAACCGGTCAAATATGGACTTTACAGTATCCCACCAATACTTTAACGGATTCTTCTCTAAAAGGCGGTTCGAAGTACCAGTATCAAGTGAATGCCAAGAATCATGTGGGTACTAGCTTGAATAGTAATATGGTAGAAGCTCTTACTTTACCAGAAGCTCCCACTGGGTCAACTATAAAGGCAGAAAAAGATGGTAGACAAAGCGATCGTGCATTAGTTACTTTTTCTGAAGTAGAATCAGCAACAAGTTACCGGATTACAGCAAAAGATAACATGACGCAACAAGAAGTGTATAACCAAACTGTAACCGGAAGTGTATATCAACCTGTATTAAACTTAGAGTCGGGTACATTTTATACTATTGGTGTATCTGCAATTAACAGTAATGGAGAGGGTCGTGCAAATTATGCAGGTTTTCTATCCTTGCCAGACACACCGGGTGGTTTTACGGATGTCCAAATTAGTGAAACAAGTATTGATCTACGCTGGAATACAGTAACATCTGCAACATATTATGATCTCGAGAGAGACTTTCATGCGGTTTATGGAGGGCCAAACAACCAGTTCATAGATGAGTATTTGATTGCAGGAAGTGTATATAACTATCGAATATCAGCAGAGAATCTAACAGGGTATGGAGAGTATTCATATCTTAATAATATTTGGACGTTACCTTCTCAGGTAGGATCCTTCGAAGTTACAAGTTCTAGGACAGATCAATTATCAGTTAGATGGAACGAAGTACAAGGCGCAGAGGGATATATTTTGACTCTGAATGGGGGACAGGATGTTGTCTTATCAAAAGGCATCACAAATCACAATTTTACCAATCTAGGGTCCGGAGAATTATTCCAACTTACTATTCGTCCTATCAACCGTAGTGGAGAAGGTCAAAGAAAGACTTTAATAGCTGCTACGCTACCAGAGTCTCTAGACCCAACAACAGTAACGTTGAGTGATATGACTGATACAAGCGTAGTCATCCGTTTTGATGCTGTGGTAGGAGCAACAAAGTACCAAATCACAATAAACGAGAAGACATACGATGTATCAGATACAGAACTACACATCACAGGTCTCACAGGTGGTGAAGTATACCAGTACAGTATATCTACAGGTAACTCTGCTGGGTTTGGTGGTAGTGTCAATGGATCTTTTGTAACGCTACCTTATGCACCAAACGGAGTTAAACTAGTCGAAGTTAAGTCAGACTCATTTACCGTAAGGTGGGATGCGGTACCGAGTACAACAGAGTATGTCATTACAGATGATGCAGGTAAAGAGCTAGGTGTCATTAACGGTACAGAATACCAAGTAACGAACATATTACCTGGTGAAACAACTACGATTTATGTAGCGGCCCGTAACATTAATGGAGAAGGATCTAAAACAGCATTCACGCAGCAAACACTTCCTAGTAATGTAGGGGGGACATTTACTAAAGAACCAATTGTAACAAAAGACTCCGTTCATTTAACTTGGGATGACGTACCAGGATCTGATGGTTATCTCGTAGTAGACGAAAAAGGAAACATATTAGGATCTACAACGGAAACAACAATCACAATAGATGGACTAGTTAGCTCGGAAATATATGATCAGTGGATAGTCCTTCCATACAACCCTGTAGGAAATGCCGAACAAGGAATTACCATTCCCAAATTTGTAATCTTACCAAGTTCTGATTTTGAAGTAATCGTCACAACTGATAAAGAGAAGGAGATCACCTTCTCGTTTGAAACAGAACTTAAAAACGAAGTTTTTATCATTGAACAAGATGGTAAAGAAATATATCGTGGCCAAGATCTAGACTTCACTCTTACAGATTTGAAAGACGGCGTGGAATATACCTTTGAGATTTGGACCGAGAACTCGCTCGGCGACAAATCCCAACCGATCGTAATTAAATGCACTACTCTTAAGCCAGAACCGGTTAAACCGATTCCTGGAGATAGTGGTAGTAACGATACTGTAGGTCATGGCACGGTTAATAACGGAATTACGAATACAGTAGTTGTTGCTCCAAAAACAGCAGAGGATAAAGCAGAAAATCCAGATAATGTGGAGGTTAATGTAAACCTATACTTTAATGATATCAACGCTTCGTTTGCTAGAGAGGAAATTAACTACTTGGCAGAAATGGACATAATCAAAGGTGTAACAGATAAAATGTTTGAACCTAATCGTGCAATAACACGTATGGAGTTCGCGGCTCTAATTGTAAGGGCTACAAAGGCGAATCCAGATAATGCCTTAGAAATAACCTATAGAGATATAAATAAATCTAGTTGGTACATTTCTGAGCTAAACGCAGCATTAGCAAATGATATCGCAATAGGGTTCAGCAAAACGGAATTTGCTCCTTTGGAGAATATAAACCGCGAACAATCAGCAAAAATGTTAGCAAATATTTTAGTGAATAAATATGGGCTAACAGAAAATAAAGAAATGGTATCATTTAACGATGGTAGTAAAGTTGCAAAATGGGCAAATACTTCTGTTCATATCCTTGCTTCTAACTCGATAATAGAAGGGTATCCGGATGGATCCTTTCAACCAAAAGAAGATATCACAAGAGCGGAAAGCGCTGTGTTGATTTATCGGATGCTACAGGTAATAAATGAGTAAAATAAATTACCTGAAAGTTATATGCAAAAAGAATGCTCGACTCGAGAGACTCGCAAATACACTATTTTTTTAGGGAATATATACCATACTGGAGAAAGTGATAGGAAAAATTAAAAAAGCAGTCATTCCTCGTCAGAGGATGGCTGCTTTTGGTCTATTAGCTACCTTTCAGTAGAACTCTATATAACAGCGTTATATGCTCAATGAATATCACCGGATTTCTATTAGATTCTGGATAGCATCCTTCTCGTAGCGGGTATGTTTTAGATTTCTCTTATTAGGGTGAGGCTGTCTTCGTTTTATCTACCATGGAATGAACAAGGATTTTTGAATTTTCAGCTTATGGTATAATCCAATAATAGGTATTGATAAAATGTAAATGGTGGTGGAAAATTGGAGAAATTCCAGTTAATCGTACAGCTCTTAGCACTTGGGGAACATCTACAACAAAAGAATATTGATTTGCAAAAAGCGATGCTTGATTCTAAAGACGATAAACTATTATTTGATGATGAAATAAAACGTCTTATATATCTAATAAATTCAATAACAAGTCGAAATCATTCACTTCAATTAATAGACTATTTTAATGGCTTAATTACACAGGGCCAATTATTAGAAACACTTGGAGTTATTAATGTAACTAATAACGATTCTGATTCGGAAAAAATTGATGAGTTAATTCATGATTTAAAAATTGCATCCAAGTTTTTAGGACCGACATTCCTTCTTTCAGAGTATAATGAGTATGCTATAACACATAACTTGATAAACTTTTCTAAGGTACGTTATTTATTTTGGAAGTCACCAACTCCTTGGAAAGTGGCCTTAAAAAGAGCTGATCTTCTACCTTAGAAGAATAGAGGGGAATATATAAATTCGATATAATCCTTATAAAGTGAATGCCAACTTTACCATGCTAAATGATTGTGATACTATTTAATTAAATTGAATACCTTATAACGCGAAGCACGCGCATATCCATGGGATATGTTCGTGCTCTCTTTGTTTAGGTTTATATTTTTAGGAGGAATTAATTATGCTTAATACAGATGATTTTTTTGTACATCAATACCTTGAATTAGAAAGGGAGAACGGAGATGTTTTGGTTGGTCAAATCGAAAAAATCGATGTAGAATCTTTTATAATTGGATCAATCTTTTCCAAAAAGAGAGATACTTTCGATACACTAGTAAATCAACCCGTTTATGTTTTTTTTAAAGGCATTTCAGGGGAGCGTTTCCATTTTAAATCAAAAGTAATTTCATCTTTGGATAATAACTTAAAAAAATTACGCATAATTAAACCAAAATTTGAAGGAATACTTAAGATACAAAAGAGAGAATACTTTCGTATGAATATTGATGTTCCTGGTGAGATAACGTCGGATAAATATTTAGGCATTAACATCACAACAAAGGACATAAGTGGTGGTGGATTTTCATTTATTACAAAAAAATCATTGTTAGCAGAAGGGGCATCTAATATTAAAGGGGTTCTTCATTTACCTGATATACAGAACCAACCCCGCTCAATTCCATATGAGGCAAGAGTTGTCCGTGTTCAAGATGAAGAAATGGATAGTCATTATGCTATGGAGTTCACTCATATCAATGAAGTCCATCGTGAATTTATAATTAAATATTGTATGAAAGAACAATTGAGAAGACGTAAATATTGAAATTGAAGTAAGACTAATGAAGTGAAATTGTTACCTAACTCGCATCTAGACAAAAAAATTAATGAGCAAGCACTGCATTAATGATATTAAGATCATTTAATAAAAACAATTTACAAATTACTAACTATTCGTTATAATAGACATAATTAAATACTTTGTACGAGGAAGAACCTCGCATTTAGGATACCCTAAGTGCGAGGTTTTTTCGTTTAATTATTATTTCAAAGCGAACTAGCGTACAAATTAACATAGAATAACTTTAAAAAGGAGTACCTATGAAAACTATTGATGTAATTATTGAGTTACTTGAAACAGGAAAATCAATTCATAAAAAGACTTTTCAGTTAACGAGCGATTTGAAAAGAGAATTTGGTGACATTAATGAGACAACAGAGATGATCGCAAATACAATTAACCAACTGTTGGGATCTGACCATACACTGGTTATTAAAGAATACTTTTTTGATAGAGTTAGTTTGCAAAATGTTATTCTACAACTAGTTGCTATCAATAAAGTAGAAGTAAGTCCTGTTCGAACTAAACGAAAAAAGATGACAAAAGTTTCAAGCCCGAAATATACTAAAAAAGATTGTATTAATGCGTTATTTAATGTGAAGGAGGTTCTTGGTGTTCCATACTCATTAGCAGAATACATATCATTTACATACAAAAATAAGGGATACCCTAAAGCTAAGGAATTAAGGAAATACATAGGTGATCAGAATACAGATTGGGACGAAATGCTATTATCAGTTGGTTTATATGATGACGACTTACCAATAGCTAAATAAATGAGGTCGTAGTTAAGCTTAGTTAAATTTCACTTAATACGTTGGAACCATATGTAGAGAAGCTTACAACGTAACTTTATATAAATGGTCTAAGTTAAAGGAAGACATAAACCGATAAATGAGTAGATAAAGTTGAAACCTGAATTAACAATTTCAGAAATGTACTAAAGGATTAGTATAACGGTGATGATATTCTTATACTTTCGAGCAATATAGTAAGCAAATGTTGATAATGTGATGTTAGTGTACTGGTAGTGGGAGGGAGTTATATCGGTTTTCACAAGAATTATGGAGGATGAATGATGTTTAAAAAGTTTAATTTTACAGGAGCGATCATTTGGCTACTTATGGTTTTTGCAATAACAATTATTAACCTCATGATCAATGATACGAAATTAATAGTGATGTTATGCATAGTCATGTATATGCCTATTCCATATTGGATAGTAAAAACCATAATGAAAATTACACATAAGACGCGACAAAAGATATGAAAAATATAGACTTACACTCGTCAGCGCCAGGAATAGTTGTATAAGATAATTAATTTATTACACGAATTCGAATTGGATGTAACTCAATAAATAAGATAGAGCATGCAATTTATAAATGTTGGATGCTCTGTATAGGTGTATAGGTGTATAGGTGTATAGATGTAGGTTGATGTACTTCAACTGTCTGCTTTATTTACCGAGTCTCTACGATCTTCATGTCCTATATGCGTGTAAATCATAGTTGTATTCATATCTTCATGTCCTAATTGCTCCTTCAATTTAGCTAGATCATTGTTCTCTTTATGGAATTTAGTTGCGAATGTGTGACGTAATTTATGTATAGAAAGTCCGGGCTTTCCAAATGATTCAACATATCG